>CAYWKS010000015.1:0-66053 GCA_964458935.1 uncultured Planctomycetaceae bacterium | reverse complement strand
GGGCGCGAACTGCGCCACGCGCAAGGACTTACGGCAACTGCGCATAAAGTCCATAAACGGACCGAGGCGCGCGGTGGTGCGCACGGGTGTGTCGCGAGGCGGCGGCGGGTTGCTGTAAACCCTTTCCGGAGCGTGCGATAAGTTTTTTTGTGGGATTTCAGATCTGCTTCGATCCATCGCCGCGCACGTGCGCCGCAAACCGACGCCTGGCACCGCCATTTCAGATGATGCGAGCATCGGGCAATGCATGGGCGTGGTCCGCACGGCAGCGTGGGGGGTGGTGCAGATGGTGGCATGGTTTATGATCAGCAGACCGACCCCGGTGAGCTCACGAATGCGGTTGATGATGCCCGGTACAGCACGAGGCGCCACCGCCTGCGGAAAGGTCTTCAAGAGATGATGGACTGCGCCCCGGATGGTTTGATGGTGGACCTGCTCGCGGGGGACAAGGTCGAAGGCATCACCGACCCCACGCCGAAGTTGGGCTGGATCGTGCGTTCGCCGGCGTGCAACGACGTGCAGACGGCGTACCGGGTGCTGGTGGCGAGCCAGCGTGAGGGGCTGGACGCGGGTCGGGCGGACATGTGGGACAGCGGCGAGGTGGCGTCGGATGCATCGATCAACGTGGCGTACGGCGGCCGGTCCCTCGCGCCGGGCCGGACGTACCACTGGAAGGTCAAGACGTGGGGGCGGGAATCGGGGGAGAGCCGGTGGTCGAGAGCGCAGGCGTTCGTCACGGCGGAGCGTCTGGGAGGGCATTGGACGCCTGGGCACGCGGTGGTGACGAGGGAGCTTGCGCCGCGTTCGTTTGTTAAGAAGGGGCGTGGGCATTACTTCATCGATTTCGGCCGCGCGGCGGCGGGGACGGTGCGGCTGGCGTTGACCGGGTCGACCGACGATGCGGTGGTGAACGTGCACCTGGGCGAGCGGACCTCGGGGGCGCACACCGTGGACCGCGAGCCGGGCGGGAGCATCCGATACGCGGCGATCGAGGTGCCGGTCCAGCGGGGGGCGCATGAGTACCGGGTCGAGGTCCCCGCGCACCGCACCGGCCACGGCGAGCGAACGCTGGCGATGCCCGACCACGTCGGGGAGGTGATGCCGTTTCGCTACTGCGAAGTCAGCGGTGTACCGGGCGAGTTCACGGCGGAGGACATCCGCCAGATCGCCGTGCATTATCCGTTCGACGAGCGGGCGGCGTCGTTCAGCTCATCCGACGAGACGCTCGATCGCGTGTGGGAGCTGTGCCGCTACAGCATCAAGGCGACCAGCTACTGCGGGCTGTACATCGACGGGGACCGGGAGCGTTTCCCGCGCGAGGCCGATTCGTACATCAACCAGATCAGCCACTACGGCGTCGACCGGGAGTACGCGCTCGCCCGCCGCACGCACGAGTTCATGATGACGCACACGAGCCAGTGGACCGAGTGGATGATGCACTCGGTGATCATGGCGTGGACGGATTACCTGTACACGGGCAACGCCGCGTCGCTCGAGCATTACTACGAAGACCTGAAGCACAAGACGCTGGTGGCGCTGGCGCGGGAGGACGGGCTGATCAGCACGCGGACCGGTCTGGTCGACGACGCGTTGCGCCGAGCCCTGCATTACTACGAGGGCGCGCACGTCAAGGGCCCGGATATCGTCGACATCGTGGACTGGCCGGCCGGGGAGCGAGACGGCTACGTGTTCGGGGACTACAACACGGTGGTCAACGCCTTTCACCATCGGGCGCTGGTGCTGATGTCGTCGATCGCGGGGGCGTTGGGCCGGGATGACGACGCCGGGGCGTTCGCCGACCGGGCGGCTCGGGTGAGGGCTTCGTTCAATGAGGCGTTTTTCGACGTCGGCCGGGGGGTGTACGTGGACGGGGAGGGCGTGGAGCACGCGTCGCTGCACGCGAACATGTTTGCGATGGCGCTGGGGCTGACGCCGGAGGACCGTCGGGAGTCGGTCGCGGGCTTCATCCGATCGCGTGGCATGGCGTGCAGCGTGTACGGCGCGCAGTACCTGCTGGAAGCCCTCTACGCGGCGGGCGAGGACGCGTACGCGCTGGAGCTGATGACGTCGCAGTCGACGCGAAGCTGGCATCACATGCTGGAGGTGGGTTCGACGATCACGATGGAGGCGTGGGACCTTCGCTTCAAGCGGAACCTGGACTGGACGCACGCGTGGGGTGCGGCGCCGGCGAACGTCATCCCGCGTTACGTGCTGGGCGTGAGGCCGCGCGAACCGGGTTTCGCCAGGGCGTGGGTGCAGCCGCGTCCGGGCGCGCTGGAGCGTGCGACCGGCGAGGTGCCGACCATCCGCGGGCCCGTCGGCGTGTCGTTTGAGAACCGCGAGGCGTTCGCGTTGACCGTCGCGATCCCGGCGAACATGACGGCGACGGTGGGCTTGCCGCGGCGCGACGGGTCGGCCGCCGCGCTGGAGGTGGACGGCGAGGAGGTCGCCGCCGTGTCCCGCGACGGTTACCTGTTCGTGGAAGGCATCGGATCGGGTCGGCATACGCTGATCGCGCGTTGAGCGGGGTCGCGGTGGGTGGTCGGCTACGCGGGCTCGGGGCGGCGTGCGAGCCGTTCGACGCTGACCGACGCGATCATGGAGAGGATGACGGCGGCGGCGAAGAGGTAGATGCCGATGCCGGCCTCGGCGTCGGCGAGGTCCTGGGCCTTGATGAGCACGATGAGGATCGCGACGACGAACACGTCGACCATCGACCACTTGCCGAGCTGGCCGATCCAGTCGGCGGCGTGTTCGCGTCGTACGGGCGTCATCGGGACGTACCAGACCCACGCCAGCCCGACGAGTTTGGCCACGGGGAAGAGCATCGAGAAGGCGAAGACCAGCGCCGCGAGCAGGTAGTGCTGGCTCTTCCACAGCTCGGCGATCCCGGCCCAGATCGAATAGGTGTCGGTGAAGAAGATGATCTTGGTGAGCTTGAGCGTGGGGAGGAAGTAGGCGGCGAGGAGCAGGCCGGCCGCCACGAGGATGAGGGCCTGCACATCGAGCCGACGGGGGTGTTGCGAGACGAGTGCGGTGTGATGGCTCATGGCATGTCCTTATGAAGGCCGGTGCGGGTGCGTCCGAGCGTGGCGCAGTGTACCGGGCGAGGCGGGCGGGGCGGGCGAGGGGGCGCGGTCGGCGTTATGCTGGCTTGCGCGGCGCGGCGTCGTGTGCGAGCGTGCGGCGGCGACGGGCGGACGAGCCAAGCGACAGGAGCGAGCGATGGCGGAGGGCGGCGCGGGTCAAGGCCTGGCGGCGACGCTGCAGGAGCTGCGAGACGAGATCCGCGCGACCGATCGCGTCAGCGTTCAGGCGGTGCTGCGGGCGTTTCGCGGGCGGGTGTTCGGGCCGGTGCTGGCGTTGATCGGCATGATCGTGCTGACGCCGCTGGGCGGGGTCCCGGGCGTGCCGACCCTCATGGCGATGCTGCTGTTCCTGATCGCGGTACAGCGGCTGATCGGGCTGACGCACCCGTGGATCCCGCGGCAGTTGCGTGAGCGGAGCGTGGACCAGGACAAGCTCTGCCGCGCGCTGGAGCGATGCGAGCCGTGGGCGCGTCGGATCGACAAGGGGCTGCGGCCGCGGATGACGTGGATGCTGGACGACTTCATGGCATACGTGCTGGCGGCGATCCTCGTGGCGGTGGCGCTGATGATCCCGCCGCTGGAGCTGGTGCCGTTCGCCGCGGCGGTGCCGGGTGCGGCCACCCTGCTGTTCGGTTTGGCGTTGACCGCGCGGGACGGGCTGGTCGCGCTGCTGGGCGTCTTCACCGCCGCCGCGACCGCGGCTGTCCTCGTGATCGGGCTCTTGTGAGCGGCCGGCGCGGGGCGAGGCGTCGTCATCAAAGGCGGTCGCGCGGCCGAGCCCCGGGCTTGTGCTGCGTGGGCTTTCTCTACAATGTCGCGTATGGACGAGCACAGACTCACGATCGGACTGCTGCAGCACGCCTGCGTGCCGGACAAGCAGTCGAACGTCGCCGAGTGCGAGCGGCTGGCGCGGGAGGCCGCGGGGCGGGGGGCGGGGCTTCTGGTGACGCAGGAGCTGTTCGCCGGCACGTATTTCCCGCAGGTCGAGGACGAGGCGGGGTTTGACCTGGCCGAGCCGATCCCCGGTCCGACGTCGCAGCGGCTGGCGGACCTGGCGCGGGAGCTCGGCGTGTTCATCAGCGGCTCGCTGTTCGAGCGGCGAGCGGCGGGCGTGTTCCACAACACCTCGATCCTGATCGATCCGGCGGGGCGGATCGTCGGGCGGTATCGGAAGATGCACATCCCCGACGACCCGCGGTTTTACGAGAAGTACTACTTCACGCCGGGCGACCTGGGCTTCGGCGCGCAGGACGTGGGCGACTGGCCGGTCGGCATGCTGGTCTGCTGGGACCAGTGGTTCCCGGAGGCGGCGCGGCTGACGGCGCTGCACGGGGCGAGGCTGCTGCTGTACCCGACGGCGATCGGGTGGCACGACGCGCCCGACGGTCGCGGCGAGACGCCCGACGACCGCGAGCGGCAGTTCGAGGCTTGGCAGACGATCCAGCGGTCGCACGCGATCGCGAACGGCGTCTACGTCGCGGCGATCAACCGCTTCGGGCGGGAGGACGAGCTGGTCTTCTGGGGTCGATCGTTCGTGGCTGACCCGTCGGGCCGGATCATCGCCGAGGCGCCGGCCGCCGAGCCAGCCGCGCTCGTCGTCGAACTCGACGGCGGGATGATCGAGTCGTGGCGGAAGGGCTGGCCGTTCCTGCGGGATCGGCGGATCGACGCGTATCAGCCGATCATGCAGCGGATGGTGGATCGGCCATGAGCGGCGAGGCGAGGGATGTGCCCGGGGTGCGTGTGCACGATCGATCGGCGTGGGAGCTGGGTTATCGCTGGCCGGGCGAGTTCGAACCCGTCGAGGCGGTCTGGCTGGCGTATCCTCACAACCGCGGCACCTGGCCGGGGTGTTTCGAGGCGGCGTGCGGCCAGTACGACCACTTCATGGCGCAGGTGGCGCGGTTTGCCCGGGTCGAGCTGATCGGCAAGCGGCACGCCATGCCCACCAACGACGCGTGGGTCCGCGACTACGGGCCGATCTTCATGGTCGGGCCCGGCGGCGAGCTGGCGTGCCACGACTTCCGGTTCGACGGGTGGGGCGGCAAGTACGACGGGTCGTATGCCGACGACGACGCGATCCCCCGGCGGGTGGCGCGGCTGCTGGACATCCCGGTCTGGGCGCACGAGACGGTGCTGGAGGGCGGGTCGATCGACGGCAACGGCCGGGGCGTGGTGATGACGACCGAGGCGTGCCTGATCAACGCGAAGCGCAACGCCGACGCCGATCGCGCCGGCGTGGAGGCGATGCTGCGGCGGGCGCTCGGCGCCGAGCGGGTGATCTGGCTGCCCGGGGGGATCGCCGGCGACGACACCGACGGTCACGTGGACGACGTGGCGCGGTTCATCGGGCCGAGCAAGATCGCCGCCGTCCGCGCCCCGTGCACGCACCCCGATCACGCGGCGCTGCGGCACAACTGGGCGGCGCTGGAGTCGGCCCGCGACACCGACGGCAACGCGTTCGACCTGGTCGAGCTGCCCGCGCCCGAGGCGGTGACCTACGCTTACCCGCCGGACCACTTCGCCGGCGGCGGGCGTCAGCCGTGCCCCGCGAGCTACGCCAACTTCCTCATCGTCAACGCGGCGGTGCTGGTGCCGGTGTTCGGGCAGCGTGCCGACGATGCGGCGTGCGACGCCCTGGCCGCGGCGATGCCGCACCATCACATCGAGCCGATCCCCGCGGACCGGCTGGTCGTCGGGTTGGGCGCGCTGCACTGCCTGAGCATGCAGCAGCCGCGCCCCGACGGGGCCGACGCGTCGGGCTGACCGGGCGCCCCAGCGCGGGCGTCATTCAAAAACGATGTTGCGGGAGTTCTCGAACCGCCGGCCGCCGAAGCGGCAGTTGCGGAACGTGATGTCCTCGCAGTAGTTGCCGTAGAGGTCGCCCTCGCCGAAGTCGCAGTCGATGAAGGTGATGTCATGGACCTTGATGTCGGCCGTGCCGTTGTAGTGCACACCCTTGTTGGTGGCGGTGCTGACGTTCTGGATGACGATGTTGCCGCCGATGTCGGGCGTGCCGGGCGCGTTGGTGTAGACGATGCCGACGTCCGTGTCGACGTGCGTCAGCGCGTGCCCCGTCTTGAGGTTGCGGCAGTCCTTGATCGAGATGTCGTGGTACCGGGATCGCTCGCCGCGGCTGGGGTTGGTCTTCATGTAGAAGAAGTGCTTCCGCACGCCCTTCGGCCCGGTGGTGCAGTTGCGGACCTCGACGTGGTGCACCCCGCCCGACGCCTCGGTCCCGACCGAGACGGCCGACCACTTCACGCACTCGAACACCATGTTCTCGATGGTGACGTGGCTGGTGGGGCGGTTGATGTTGTAGCCCTGGATACCCTTGCCGGACTTGAGCGCGATGCAGTCGTCCTGGGCGTAGACCCGCGAGTCGCGGATCGTCACGTGCGTGCACGAGTCGATGTCGATCCCGTCGCCGTTGCGCGGGCAGTCGCTCGTATCGATGTCGAGGTACTGGAAAACCAAGTTGGTCGAGAAGATCGGATGGACGCACCACCGCGTGGGCTCGCGGATGCTCAGCGGCTCGTCCTCGGAGTCGCCGGTGAGCGTGAAGCCGTCGCAGTTGTTGATCTGGATGGCGTTGTTGATGCTGATGCCGTTGGCCTTGAGCTGGCGGCCCTGCGGGTCGATCAGTCCGGTGCCGCAGATCGTGATGTCCTCGACGTTGTAGCCGGAGTTGGCGTCGAGCGTGCCGGCGTTGATCAGCGACTTGGGCACGCCCCGGATCAGCCCCTCCCAGCGGTTGGGCTGGTCGGGCTTGAAGTCGGCCTTGTCGGTGCTGCCCAGCAGCGTGCCGTCCACGCGGAACGTCAGGTGGCTCTTGAGGTAGATCGGGCCGGTCAGGAACGTCTTGCCGGCCTTGAGCAGGACCGTGTCGCCGGGTTGCGCGGCGTCGATGGCGGCCTGGATCGCCTGGGTGTCCTTGGTCCGGCCGTCGGCCGCGGCGTTGAATGGCGCCGCGGTCACGTCGAGCGTCTCGGCCGACGTCCGCGCCGTGCATCCAGCGGCCAGAAACAACACCACCGCCCAGCCCACCATCCCGCGACGCGTTGCACCATTCAGCATGTCGTTCCCTTTCGTGGTTCGAGTGCAGCCCCAGCGTACGGCGGGCGCTCCGCCCCGGTCAAAGACGCCGCGTCCCCACCGATCGGCCACGCGGTACGATACGCAGGAAGTTCGGCCTGCACGACATGGCAGGCGCCGAAAACGTCGCCCACCCCCATCGCCGCAGAGGAGTGACTGAAAATGCCCGCCACGAACAAGATCGCGTTGAGCGGTTTGTGCCTGCTGCTCGCCGCCACCGCCACCGCCCGGTCGCAACCCGACCAATCGGCCGAACTTGTTAATGACCCCGCACGGGTGGAGCAGTTCATGGACTGGGGCATGGGCATGTTCATTCACTGGAGCCTGGATTCGGAGCTCGGCAGCGTGATCTCGCACAGCCTGGTCGGCGCGTCGGACGCCTACGTCGACCGGTACTTCAACGCGCTGCCGCGGTACTTCAATCCCACCGAGTACGACCCCGAGCGATGGGCGAAGCTGGCGAAGCTCGCCGGGTTCAGGTACATGGTTCTGACGGTCAAGCATCACAGCGGGTTCTGCCTCTGGCCGACGAAGACCACCGACTTTTCCATCGCCAACACGCCGTACGGCAAGGACATCGTCAGGCCCTTTGTCGAGGCCTGCCGCAAGTACGATCTGAAGGTGGGCTTCTACTTCTCCCCGGAAGACTTCTGGGTGCTTCACCAGCAGGGCAGAGTCATCCGGCGGCGGGCCGAGTATGCGGACATCTCCAACAACAAGCCGCTTTGGGAACACAACCGTCGACAGCTCCATGAGCTGTTCACCGGGTACGGCCCGATCGACATCGTGTTCCTGGACGGCCGGGACAGTTCACTCGCTCGCCAGTACGTCCACCAGCTACAGCCCGCTTGCCTGGTGACGCGTGGCGAGATGCAGACGCCCGAGCAGCACATACCCGGCGAGCCGATGCAAGGCCCGTGGGAATCGTGTTTCACGCTCGGCACCCAGTGGCAGTTCAAGCCGACCAATGAAGACTACAAGTCCGGCGGCAAGCTGATCGACATGCTGATCGACATCCGGGCCAAGGGTGGGAATCTGCTGATCAACCTGGGGCCCGAGCCCTCGGGCAGGATGCCGCACGAGCAGGAACGACGGTTCCGCGAACTGGGCCTGTGGATGTTTGTCAACGGTGAGGCGATTCACGGCGTGCGGCCCGGCCCGGTGATCGGGGAAGGCAGCATCCGATTCACCCGGGACGCCAACGATTCGCGCACGGTGTACGTGTTCATCCCGCAGGGCGACGAACTCTGGGAGGCGGGCGAGCGGCGCGCGTTCACGCTCGCGTCGCTGGCGGCGGACGGTGAGGTGGCCATGGGCGTCCTCGGTCAGAACGACCGGGTCGTCGAGTACCGGCCGCAGATCACGCCCACGTCGACCGTCGAGCAGACGGAAGATGGGCTGAAGGTCTCGGTGGTTCGGGCGCAGCGGCTTTACAACAACCGCGCCTGGCCGAATCCGCTGGTCGTCAAGCTCGAAGGCGTGACGTTCGTGGACCGGTAGGCGAGGCGAGGTGGCTCACGGTTCGGTGCTGAGCATGAAGTCGGCCACGTAGTGCAGGAGCATGTGCCGGTCTTCGTCGCTGCGGAGGTCCCCGAAGAAGGGGAACAGCGTCCCGTCGTACTTGCCGAGGGAGCGGACCTCGGCGAAGGCGTGGGGTGTGTTGCCGATCTCGGCGACCTTGAGGTCGAGGCAGACCGGCTCGCCGCGGTAGTTCCGCAGGATCGTGAAGGCGGCGTACCCGTAGTGATCGCGCTCCTCGCAGGAGGCGTAGCTGTACGCGACGCCTGCGCCCTTGAGCGCGGATTTCAGCCACCGCGCCGCGTCGGAGACGATGTCCAGCGTCTGCGAGGGCGCGTTGCGCTTGGTCTCGATGAGCAGCTTCAGATCGTCGATCGCGTGGGGGTCTCCGCTCTTCATGTTCACTCCAAGGTCATCTCCGGGGCGGCGTATCATAGCCGCGCGCGGCCGGCGTCGCCGATCAGCGGTACGGGCCCATCGCGTTGAAGACGATCGAGCACCGGGTCGGCCGCTTGCCGTGCTCGTCGAAGAGGATCAGCTCGTTGGGCTGGTCGACGCTCAGCCACGGCTCGGGCAGGTAATAGTCGGTCTGCGGCGGGACCTTCTGGCCGGTCGGCGAGGCGACCCAGTAGCGGCCGACGTTGTGCCCGTTGAGGTAGACCTGGCCCTTGCTCATGCCGGCGATGCGGAGCCACACCGCCTCGGGGATCGCGTTGAGGCTGAAGGTCGTGCGGAACCACCCGGGCCGACCCCCGGTCGCACGCGGCATCGCGCCGAACCGCTCGGCGTCGGGGACCTGCCAGCGGGCGTAGGCCCAGTCGGCCTTGTCGGTGATCCGCTCGGCCAGCTCCAAGAGCTTGTACGCCTTGCTGAGGTCGTGCTCCTCGCGGGGCTTGTTCAGCGGCACGATCGTGAGGGTGTTCTTGCCCTGCTTGAGGTGTTGACCGCTGTGCAGCGTGAACTGGTGGTCCAGCCCCCACGCCTGGTCGAGCGCGACCGGCTGGTCGTTGACCAGCACCAGGGCACGCGGTCGCTTGCCCGACGCGGCCAGCAGCAGCGACGTCTTGCGGCGATGGGTGAACTCGAAGTCGTAGTGCGGCCGCAGCGACCGGTCGCCCCGCCGCGCCCCATGCACGAACCCATACAGCTCGAACGGATCGGGCATCGGCGCCACCCGTCGCTTGGGCTTGTTCAGCCGCACCGCCGTGACGTGGTACAGGTGGTGGGACAGGCCCTTGGCGGCCTCGTCGGCGGTCGCGTGCTTATATCGCCCGAGGTTGTCGGCGAGGAAGACCAGGTCCGTCGTCCCCCCGGGCAGCGACACCGGCACCGGCTGGTCGACGGCGCCGGGGCCGACCCCGATGATCCGGTCCAGCTTCCCGTCGCGGTACAGGTGCAGCCGGTCACGCGCCTCGGGGCAGAGCAGGTTGACGCGGCCGGCCTTGCCGCGGTGCAGGCGGATGCGGTACCACCCGTACCCGAAGTCCGCCCCGCACGCCTCGAGGGACCGAGGCCCGTCGATCGCGGCGTACCGCGGGGCGGTGCCGTCGACGAACGCATCCACGTCGGCGTGCCGCCATTCACCCAGCGGCGGGGCGGCGGGGCGGCGGGGCTTGGCGCCCATCCGTCGCTGGGTCGTCTCGCCGTCCGGGCTGACGATCGTGTACGAACCGGAGGCGCCGCGGAGCGGCTCGCCCGCGTCGTCGAACCCGCCCACGCCGACGAACAGCCGGCCGTCGTCGTGCAGGTAGGCCTGGTCGATCTGCTTGTCCGAGCAGAGCACGACGGTCAGGTCCTGGTGCCGCACGACCTTGGGTGCGGCGCCGGCGGGGACCTGGTCGTCCAGCACGGCGCCGTCGATGCTGACCAGCGCCTGCGTCGACGCCGGGCCGTACAGCACGAGCATCCGCCGCTCCACGAAGGCCCAGGGGCGGAGGTTGGTCACGTCGAGGACGGCCTGGCCGTCGAGCTTGGCGTCGAAGACGACCCAGGCCGCGGCGTCGTGGCCGAGGTGCACCGGCAGCGTCTGGCCGAGCGGGCTGATCAGGTCGACCGTGGCGGGTCGGCAGGGCTCGTCGCGGGTGATGAACACCACGTCGCCCATCGACCCGCTCTGCTGGACGACGCTGATGCGGCCGTGGTTGCGGGCCGCCGCCGCCGGGTGCAGCTCCGGGTCGAGGTTGGCCATCAACTGGTCGAACGAGCTGAGGAACGGGGCGATCCGCTTGAGCGCGAGGTATTTGGGCCCCCGCCCGCCCGCCTCGGTCAACGGCGCGTCGTAGTCGTAGCTGGTCGTGTTGAACGCGTGCGGCGCGTCGTTGTTCTGCCCCGCCCAGAAGGCGAAGTTCGTCCCGCCGTGAAACATGTACAAGTTGAACTGCGCGCCCGCCGCGGAGACGTCGGCGATCCGGGCGAGCATCTGCGCCGCGGTCTTGTCGGTGTGGTGCTCGCCGCCCCAGACGTCGAACCAGCCCGGCCACAGCTCCGTGACCACCCGGGGGGCGTCCGGTTGCACGCGCTGCAACTGCCGCATGTTCTGAAGCAGCCGGTCCCAGCCATTCCAGCAGTCGATCGTGTTGGCCACCTGCTGCCAGAGGTTGTTGCAGTTGATCAGCGGGACCGCCGCCCCGGTCTCACGCAGGAAGCGCGCGAGCTGGCCGTGGTACTGCTCGGCCTGCGGCTCGTTGGAGCAGAACCACTCGTTCTCGACCTGGATGAGGACGATCGGCCCGCCCTCGGGATGGGTGATCTGCAGGTCGGCGACCTGTCCCATGACGGCCTCGAGGTAGCGGGCGCAGGCCTGGAGGTACTGCGGCTCGCCCTCGCGCAGCCGCACGCCCGGCTGGTTGAGCAGCCACGCCGGGAAACCCCCGAAGTCCCATTCGGCGCACGCGTACGGGCCGGGACGCAGGATGCAGTACATCCCCTCCTCCGCGACGATCTTGATGAAGCGGCGCAGGTCGTAATCGCCGTCGAAACGGAATCGGCCGGGCTGCGGCTCGTGGGCGTTCCAGAAGACGTAGGTCTGGATGCAGTTCAGCCCCGCCTGCCGCGCGGCGCGGACCCGCTGCCGCCAGAGCGGGTGCGGCGTGCGGAGGTAGTGGATCGTGCCGCTGACCAGCCAGACCCGCCGCCCGTCCACGATCAGAGATTGCCCGTCGTACGTGATGTTGGCCATGCGTGCCCTCAGTCCGGTTGCGTGTCGCACCAGATGATGGAGCAAGACGCGGGCGTTGGCAACCGGCCCGCTCGCCGGGTCTTACCGCATCCGCCAGAGGGTCTTGAGGCTCTGGAGGTTGGTCCGCTTGAGGGAGCGGCCGCCGCCGAGGTCCTGCTCGATCAGGTTGCCCCCGGCGTCGTAGGTCGCGCGGCGTGGCGCGGCGTTGGGGCCCGACCGGGTGGTGATGACGAACCCGTCGATGGTCGGGGTGAGCCGATCCAGCCGGAACGTCATCTCGCGCGTGGAGCGGTTGTACCAGTAGAACCCGTACTCGCCCGCCGCGTCGTGGGGCAGGAGTCGGCCGAGCAGCCTCGCGTCGACCTGCGGGAGGTAGCCCTGCGGCGGTCGCGGGAACTCGTGGTGGTCGTTGCGGAGGCCCGCGGTGCCTTCGATCCGGACCTGGATGCCGTCGCTGGTGCCCGCGGCGGTCTCCAGCGCGGTCCGCGCCGCCGGCTGGCCCTGCCCGCCGGGGCCGCGCATCGTCGTCCGCACCGTCCACGCCTCGCCGACCACCGCGTCGAAAGGCCGGAAGTACTCCGCCCGGGAGTCGACCGCCCCGGTGCCCTGCTCGACGTGCATCTGCACCACGTACTGAATGCCCGGCAGCCCGGCGAACTGCCCGGCTTCGCAGGTCGTCCGCACGTAGCCGATGTCCCGGTCGTCCTCGATGATCCGGAAGTACCGCGGGCCGTGCGTCGCGGCGCGGAGCTGGTCCGCGGTCAGGTCGGTGAACCAGTGCATGCCGGCCTCGACGGCCTTGCGGCGCCGCTCGGCGAGGGCCTGCTGATCCTCCACGCGGATCGTCGCGCCGACCGCCTCGAACACCCGGCGGACCCGCTGCTCGTGCGGCATCGCCCCGGTCACCTCCAGCACCACGTACAGCCGCGCGTGGACCATGACAATGAGCTGGCCGATCAGCACGTCCTGACCCGACACGTGGGGCACGCGGTAGTACAGCCGCTGCGCGGCGAGCGTGCCGGCCGTCAACTCGCGCTGGTGCTCGACGACCTGCATCGAGGGCTGCAGCTCGCGCATCTCGCGCTGGGCGGTGGCGGCGACGGTGTCGAGCGAGAGCGTGGCGCTGGTCTGCCGCGCCGCGAGGGTCATGGTGTACTGCTCCTGGAGATCGCGGACCCGCAGCAGGTGATCCTCGCCGGCGTGCTCGGCGAGTTCGGCGTCTCGCGGGGGCTGGAGGGAGACCCCGAAACGCCGCTCGGACCACGGCTCGTCGCGCAACTCGGCCGCGCCGGCCGCCGCCCAGCCCGCCCCGACAACCGCGGCGATCAGCAGCGTCCCGGGGATCGTTCGACGATGACGATGCAGCATCCGGATCATGAGTCTGTCGTCTCCGTGTGGGTTTGGGCCTGCTCGACGATGTGCCGCGCGGCGGCGGCCATCGCCTGAAGCGATCGGCCGTCGCTGACCAGGTCCATCAACAGCACGTGGTCCGGGCCGAGCTCGACCGCCCATCGCTCGTGGTGGCCCTGGTGCTGCCGCAGGTTGGCCATGCCCAGCCTCAGGACGGACCGGCCGGCGATGCGGCCGCGCTCGACCTCCCGCCGGCTCGGCCGACGCCCGGTCGCGCTGTAATGCGTCGCCTGCAGTGTAGCCGCCAGCAGCGACGCCCGGTCCGCTTCCTCCGCCCCGGCCACGCCGTACCGCTTCCACCGGCGGCGAAGCTCCTCGATCGACAGCGCCCGCACCTCCACGCGGTAGAAGACCTCGCTGCGGCCGGGCACGAACCACACCGCGTCATCGGCATCGCCGTCGGCGCGGATCAGCATGGCCGTCTGAGGCGGCCGGCGCAGCGCCACGCCCCGGGTGGCGACCCGTGGCGACGGCAGCGTCGTGTAGTAGCGATCCTCGACGGTCATGATCAGCCGCTGCATGACGTCCACGTCGCCGCGTTGAATGCGGCCCATGCCCGAGAGGTGCAGGCCGAGGTACGTCTCGCCGTCGACCGTGGCGACCGCGAGCAGGTCTTTGCTCAGGCGGGTCTGGCCGTCGACCGAGGCCATCGCGTTGCCGACGATCAGCCGCGCGGTGAGCGGTCCCCGCTGCATGCGGATCACGTCGGCGAACCAGGTGGTGGCGGGGCAGAGCTCGCGTGCGGCCTCGCGGACGATGGCGTCGGGGGTGACCAGCCGATCCCCGCCCAGCTCGACGATGTCGAGCAGCCGCGACCCGTCGGTCAGCCGCGCCCGGAATCGGTCGGCGGCGTCGGCGGGGCGGTGGCGGCGGGCCCAGCCGCCGGGCAGGGCCAGCGCGAAGCGGCCGAACCGCTGGTCGGCCTGCGCCGGGGCGTACGCCGGTTGACGGGCGCGGGTCATCCACGCCGCGGCGAGCGTCGTGCCGCCCAGCAGCGCGATCATCAATCCGGCCACGACCCATCGCCGCCGCCTGTTGCCGGCGATCCTTGATTGCCAGGGCATCGCAGGGATGATAAGGCACGTCATGGGGCCGCACAACGAATCGATCGCCCCGCGTGTCGCGCCGCCCCGCGGAACCGGGCGGTCGGGGCGTGCGTCTGCCTTTTTGTGCCGCCCGATCCGAAATCCCCGCACCGCCGGGCGTCTGTGTTCCCGGAAAGCCGAGGCGCGCTGCGAATCATGAGCGAAACGCTCGCCATGCCGAATGTTCAGATCGACCGGCGTCGCGAGACCGGTGCGGTGTTTGCGCATCTCGTGCAGGAGCACCAGACACCGCTGCTGCGGTACGTCCAGCGCCTGCTGGGCCCCGGCGATGACGCCGAAAGCGTCGTCCAGGACGCGTTCGTCAAGCTCCACCGTCAGATGCACGACAACGGCCGGGCCACGGTCGACAACGCGGCCGGCTGGCTGTACCGCGTGGCCCACAACCGGGCGATGGACCTGCGTCGCAAGCGCCGCCGCCGCCGCGACCACCGCCCCGCCCTCGCCGCGCACAAGACCCGACTCGACGCCGGCCAGGCCCACGCCGTCGACCCCGCCGACCACGCCGCCCACCGCGACGCCGTCGCCCACGCCCTCGACGCGCTCGATGGGCTGGACGATGAGCAGCAGCGGATCGTGCGCCTGAAGATCATGCACGGCCTGACGCTGCGCGAGATATCGCAGGCCATGGACATGCCGCTGGCCAACGTCCACTACCGCCTGACCCGGGCGCTGGGCAAGCTGTCGGCCGAACTCAAACGCCGCGGCGCGTTGTGACACTTGAAAACCCGACCCCCCGAGACGTCTGCAATCATGAACAACGCCTCCGCCCGAACCCTGAACCCCGAACCCTGAACCTGAGCCCCAACACCCGCGACCCATGAACCGCGAAGAGGCACAAAACCTGCTGGCCGCCCTGGTCTTTGACGAGCTCGATGAGCCGACCCGAACCGAGTTGTCGGCGTACCTCGAGACCGATGCATCGTTGCGGCGTGAGCTGGACGAGATGACCCGGGCGGTTGGCCTGCTCCAAGCCGGGGCGCAGCGCGAAGCCGCCGCCGCTCAACCGGTGCTCAGCGCCCGGCGGCTGGCCCGGTTGCGCGACCTTCCTGAACCGGGCGACTGGCGTCACCGCGAGATCGGGTCGGTGTTGTGGTCGTTCCGAACCGCGCGGATCGCCGCCGTCGCCGCCTGCATGGTGATCGGTCTGTTCCTGGTCGTCGCCCTGTTCGACCCATCGGCGCGCCGCGCGACGGTCCACGATCCGGGCACCGACGTCGCCTCCGGTGGGCGCGGTGATACCGTGGCGGTCGACCGATTGCCCGAGCCCCCGTCACCGCATGGGCTGAAGCAGGATGCGCCCGCGGCGTCGCCCGGCTACGAGGTGACCAGCGAGGAGCTCGCGCTCAAGTCCCCGGGCCCGTCGCCGTACGCCGCTACCGGCCACGGCTTGGTGGGCACCGCCGGCCAGCGCGATTCATCCGATTCATACTTCAGCCTCGATGAGGCCAGCCGGCCGCCGGGTCGATCAGTGGCCGACTCGGGCCCCAGCGACATGGATGATCATGCGCTGGGCGATGGCCGACTCGAATGGTCCCATCGGACGCCTTCGGGTCGCGGTGGCGTTATTGGCAAACAGTCCGGGCCCGATGCGCTCGTGCTGCCAACCGAGGCGGCGCAGATGCCGGGTTCGCTAAACGACGGTCCGCCCATGTCGCCGCCCCGGCCCGCAGCGCTGCAACCGCCGAAACTGACCCCCGACCCTGAGACCGCGATCGGCGTCTCGCCGACCGACTTGATGGAATTGGATGCGACGCAGCCGGACATATTGGATTCGATCGCGAGCGACGCGGCGACGGGCCTGCGGCTTATTGCCAGGGATACGGCCAGCCGCAGCCGTGTCGGCCCGCGCAAGGCCGGGCCCGCGAGGGACAGCCAACCCCGCCCCACGTCCGGCTTGCATCGCAAGGCCGCCGCGGCCGCGGCGGCCGAACGGGCCATCCAGACCCGCCGCGAGTTCATGCCAGAGACCGGACAGACCGCCAGGCCGTTGACGTACGAGGACGAGCGCGATCGCGCGGCCAAGCGGATCGAGGCGATGCGTGAGCAGGTGCGTCAGACGCCTATCGCGATCGGCGGCGCGATCGAGCAGGACAAGGCCGGGCAGCGCCTGGGCGACCTCGACCTGGCCCTGGAAGAGGCCGGCCGCGAGCTGCGCGAGCTCGAACGCAAGCGACGGGCCCGCGAAACATCGACCGTTGAGCGCGATGGGGATGCACCCGCCGATCTGCTGACCTATCCACCCGACTGGCCTGAACTCACCGCACGCGATCCTGAACTCACCGCACGCGATGACGGCGAGTCCGATGCCCCGGCGATCTCAACGCCGGGTGAACCGCGCACCGCACCCGGGCCCGACGGGAAGCCGGCATATGTTACCGACCTCGAATCCAATTTGGCTCGGCCCGCTGAACAGGGATCGGCCGGGGTTGACGGGCACGACCGGCCGACCGAGGCCGCGGAGCAGGTGCGGGGCGGCATCGAAGACCTGCCCACCGCCTCGACCTTCCGGAGCTTCCCGGTCAATCCGTGGACGCTGACCGCGAGCGATCGACTGTCGACGTTCGGGATCGACACCGACGACGCGTCGTACGCGCTGTGCCGGCGGTACATCCGGGCCGGCTACCGCCCGCCGCCGGGCGCGGTGCGGATGGAAGAGTTCGTGAACGCCTTCGACTACAACTACGACCGTCAGAGCGAGCGGACGTTCACGATCCACGCCGAGGCCGCCCCCGCGCCGTTCGCCCCGCCCGGCAGCGACGCGGTGCTGCTGAAGGTGGGGGTGAAGGGCAAGGTGCTCGGCCGGGAGGGCCGCAAGCCCGCCCACCTCGTGTTCGTCATCGACGCGTCGGGGTCGATGGCCCGCGCCGATCGGCTGGGCCTGGTGCAGCACGGGTTGGCGCGGCTGACGGCGCAGCTCGGGGCGGGCGACCGGGTGTCGGTGGTGACGTTCGGCTCGGGCGCGCAGACGGTGCTCGAGGCCGCCGCCGTCGACCCCGACGACGCCGACCGCATCACCGCCGCCATCGCCGCCATCCAGCCGGGCACCTCGACCAACCTGCTCGAAGGCCTGCGGCGCGGGTACGAGCTGGCCGGCCGGCACTTCCGCAGCGGGCAGATCAACCGCGTGATCCTCTGCTCGGACGGCGTGGCGAACATCGGCCAGACCGACGCCCGTTCGATCCTCGACCGCGTCGCCGCCTACCGCGCGCAGGGGGTGACCTTCACCGTCGCCGGGTTCGGCATGGGCGGGTACAACGACAAGCTGCTCGAGCAACTGGCCAATGAGGGCGACGGCAACTACCTGTTCATCGACTCCGAACAGGCCGCCGAGCGGGCGTTCGTCGAGCGGCTGGCCGCGACGCTCCAGACCATCGCCGGGGACGCGAAGATCCAGGTCGCCTTCGACCCGGGGCGGGTGCGGCGGTATCGGCTGATCGGCTACGAGAACCGCGACATCGCCGACGAGAAGTTCCGCGACGACACCGTCGACGCCGGCGAGGTCGGCTCGGGCCAGTCGGCCACGGCGCTGTACGAGCTGGAGCTGGTCGGCCCGCGGCGGGCGACCGTGGACCTGCCGCCGCTGGGCACGGTCTACGTCCGCTACCGCGACGTCGACACGGGCGAGGTCGAGGAGATCAGCCGCCGGCTCGGCAACGACATCGTGCGGCCGATGACCGCCGAGTCCGACCCGCGGTTCTACCTCGCCGCGGCGGCGGCGCACTTCGCCGAGCACCTGCGCGGCAGCCCCCACGCCCGGCACGGGAACCTCCCGCAACTCCAACGCGTCATGAACAAGGTCGCCGATGCCCTGCCGCTGGACGGGCGCATCGCCGAGTTGTCGCAACTGATC
Source organism: uncultured Planctomycetaceae bacterium (assembly GCA_964458935.1). Taxonomy (GTDB): domain Bacteria; phylum Planctomycetota; class Phycisphaerae; order Phycisphaerales; family Zrk34; genus CAYWKS01. The sequence goes on along the minus strand of CAYWKS010000015.1, from coordinate 47,807 downwards.
GCCGCGGTGTCCGACCTGCCGCCGGCGCCCTGAACGCAAAGGACCCGAACATGCCACGCACGCACGTCGCCCTCGTCGCCCTGGGTTGGATGATGGGATGCGCTCCGCTGCTCGCGCCGGCGGTGGCCGCCGCCGATGACCGGTCGCCCGTCGAGATCGACCGCCTCGCGGTCACCGGCGTGATCGACGGGCCGAACATCCGCTTCACCCTCAGCTTCAACGCCCAGGTCCACGACGACGACCGCGAGATCCCGCTGATCCAGGGGGACGTGGTGCTGGAGTCGCTCGCCGCCCCGCCGACCGGGTACACGCTGCGGTACGAGCCGGGCACCCAGACGTACTACATGTCGTTCGAGGACGATCGGACCTACGCGGTCGAAGCGAGTTTTGCGGCGCGTCCGCAGCGGCTGGGCGAAGGCGCCTGGCGCGCCGCGGCGTTCCACCTGCCCGCCTCGCAGGTCCGACAGCTCCAGGTGCAATGCGACCGGGTGGACCTGGAGGTCCGCTTCCCCGACGCGATGCGCGTGGAGTCGGAGGTGGTCGACGCCACGAAGCGGGTCTCGGCGATCCTCGGGCCGGGCAAGCCGTTCGTCGTGCAGTGGAAGCCGCAGGTCCAGGCCCTCGACGCCAAGCTCGTCGCGGGCATCGACGCCAACATCATCGCGATGGTGACCGCGTCGGCCGTGCGTGTCGATCAGCTCATGGCGGTCGACATCGCCCAGGGCCGCCTGACCGAGCTGCGGTTCGCGGTGCCCGAGGCGTTGAGCGTGACGCAGGTGCGTGGCCGGTACATCCGCGACTGGTCGATCGACGGCGCCGGCGAGGCCCGCACGCTGACCGTGACGCTCAACCGGGCGCAGTCCGAGCGGTACGCGTTGCAGGTCGTCGGCGAAACGGTGCTGCCCCCGCTGCCGGCGGCGGTCGGCATCCCCGCGCTCCGCCCGCTCGACGGGCTGCGGGCCCGCGGGCAGGTCCAGGTCGGCACCAACAGCGCCATCGCGCTGGTGGTCGAGCAGGCGGTCGGCCTGAGCCAGATCGACAACGCCGCCTTCGCCCGCATGGTCCTCACCAGCGACCAGCACCGCGACCGACCGACCGGCAAGGCGTTCACCTACGCCTTCACCGGCATGCCGTTCGACATCGACCTGGCGCTCAACGACATCGTGCCCAGCTACGACGCGTCGGGCCAGCTCATCCTCGAGGTCAAGGAAGACGACATGATCTTCTCGGGCAGCGTCGAGGTCGACGTGCGCGACGCGCCCGTGCGGGCGTTGTCGATCGACGTGCCGGCGCGGTTCAACGTCGCGGCCGTGACCGGGCCGATGGTCGCTGACTACCGCGTCCGCCCCACCGAGGCGCCCGCGCCGGCCAAGCGCGTCGAGGTCCAGTTCAAGGACCCGGTGATCGGGCACACGCTGATCGGCCTCCGCCTGGAGCTCGGTCGCGGCCCGCTCGACCAGACGCAGACCCTCCGCGGCATCGACGTCGTCGGTGCCAAGACCCAGCGGGGCTACCTCGTGCTCACCGCCGCCGGCGGCGTCCGCATCGACGACGTCGTGGTCGATGACCCCGACGTGCTCAAGCCCGTGCACACCGCCTCGGTGCCGATGCGGATCGCCGACGCCCAGATGGCCTACCGCTTCCGCGACGCGACGTGGACGCTCACCCTCACCGCGCAACGCAAGGCCGCCGGCGTCCGCGCCGAGCTGCTCCACCTCGCCAGCATCGGCGAGGGCGTGGTCTACGGCTCGGTCGCCGCCAGCTACTTCATCACCGGCTCGCCCATCGACGCGTTGCACTTCGTCATCCCCGAGAGCCTGAACAACGTCGAGTTCGTCGGCGGCGACATCATCAACTGGCGCCAGGACCCCGACCACCCCGAACGCTGGACCGTCAAGCTCGGGCGCAAGGTCATCGGCGACTACAACCTCGCCATCACGCACACGCAGCGGTACGGCGAGGGCCGCGGCCCCGTCGCGATCGGCGCCGTCGAGTGCCGCGACGTCGAGCGCCAGGCCGGCTTCGTCCTCGTCGCCAGCCAGCTCAACCTCCGGCTGCAGCCGGCCCAGCCGCCCGACGAGCGGGGCCTGCTGCCGATCGATCGCGACGAGGTGCCCGCCAACTACCGCCTGCTCGCCCACGCCCCGATCCTCGAGTCGTACAAGTACGTCGGCGCCCCGCACCGCTTCGACCTGGACATCGCGCTCTACGATCGCGGCCGGCTGCTGCCCGCCGTCGTCGAGATCATGGACATGAACACGCAACTGGACGTTCGCGAGGACGGCCAGGCCCAGACCATCACCCGCGTCCGCTACAAGGTGAAGAACACCTCGGCGCAGTACCTGTCGGTGCACCTGCCGACCGATGCGCGATTCCGGCGGGTGAGCCAGGTCCCCGTCGATGCCTCGGGCAACGAGCTCGATCCGCAGTGGGTCGCCGCGTCGACCGACCAGAAGACCGGGGCGCTGCTGATCCCGCTGCCCCGCAACGTCAATCCCAATGAACCGACCACGCTCGAGCTCGAGTACGCCCAGGCGCACGCCTGGAGCGGGCTGGTCGGCCGGATCGACCTCGCCGCGCCGCGGCACACCGTGCCCGCGACGTTCGCCGACTGGCGCATCGCGGCCGAGGGCGACTGGGCGGTGCGGCCGGCTGGGGGCACGATGGCCCTGCACGAACAGACCGCCGCGGCGCTCGACCTGCCCTGGGTCCTGCATCGGGTCGGGGTCGGCTGGGCCAAGGCCGTCGGCCAAGTCGTCCCGTCGCGCGGGTTCCTGTTCGCCGTGCCGCTGCTGATGCTCGGCGTCATCGCCGTGGCGCTGATCCACCGCGCGTGGGTGCCGGACGCCGTGGCGGTCGCGCTGCTGGCGGCGCTGGCGTGGCTGGCGATCGTCGCCGGGGGACGCCTGATGGAAGGCGACCTGTCCAGCCCGCCGTACAACACCGCCGTGCAGTACACCCAGGCGGTCAACGTCGACAGCAGCACGCCCCTGGCCGTCGCCATTGAGGTCGTGCCCCGCTGGCGGGAGCACGCGACGATCTGGGGCGTGGTGGTCGCACCGATCATCGCGGCCATGGGCCTGGCGGTCTGGGCGGTCGCGGGCTGGCGTCGCCCCGGCACGTTCCGGTCAGTGGTGCGGCCGGCGGCACTGGCGGCGGCGGCGACCGCCGCGCTGTACGCCTTGGCGCAGTTCCGCCCGCTGGCGTTGCCGCTGGGGCATCTGCTGACGTGGGGTGTGCCCGCGGCGCTGGTGCTGGCTTACGCGGTGGGCGGGCTGCTGGCGCCGCTGGTGCGGCGGGCGGGCCCGAAACCCGTCGCCGCCGCGGTCCTGCTCGGGGCCGTGCTGTTCTGGCCTTCGCAGGGTTGCGCCGAAGCCGTCCATGCCCCGCAAGCCCCGACCGGACCGATCGCCCGGCACGTGAACGTCGACCTGACCGCCGAGCGGGACAGCATGGCCGTCGACATCGAGCTCAAGGTCCGCGTGGACGATGAGGCACGCATCCCGCTCGTCGACGAGGCCGCCGTGCTCCTGTCCGACGATCACCCCCAGCGTGACGTCAGGATCGTCCGGGCCGACGGGCGCTACTGGATCGACCTGCAACGCCGGGGCACGTATGAGGTGCGGGCGAGCTTCCTCAGCCCGCTGGCGGAGCCGGACGCCGATCAGCGGCGGGCGTTCACGATGGCTATGCCGTGGGCGCTGACCAACCGCGTGTCGCTGACCGTGCCGCACGAGGGCGTGGACATCGACGCGCCCACGGCCATGCAACTGCGGCAGCAGGCCGGCCAGGGCGCCGTCCGCGCGACCGCCCTCTTCGCGCCCGGCGAACCGGTCCGATTCGTCTGGCAGCCGCGGGCTCGGGCCCACGAACACGAACAGACCGTCTTCTACGCGCAACTGACCGGCCTGCTCCGCTTCGACAGCGGCAACGTCGAGGGGCGCCACGCCCTGCAGTTCCAGGTCGCCCAGGGCGAGCTGTCGGACATCCGCGTCCGCGTGCCCGACAACATGACCGTGACCGCGGTGCACGGCGAGCACGTGGGCGCCTGGCGGTTTGAGCCGTCCACGCACGAGCTGGAGGCGAGGCTGAGCCAGCCCGTCACCGGCGAGTACGGGCTGCAGGTCGTGACCCACATGGGCGTCGACGACCTGCCCGCCCGGCGCACCATCGCCCCGTTGCAGGTGCTCGGTGCGCGGCGGCAGCGCGGCACGATCGGGTTCGTCACGTCGCCGGCCGTCTACCTGGCCATCGACCGGCACCCGCCGACCATGAACGTCGACGACTTCGCCCGCGACGCCGAGTCCCTGATCCAGGCCATGACCGGCGCCCAATCGGGCGTCCGCCACGCCTACCGCATCCACACGCTCGACCAGGCCATCGACGCGACCGTCCACCGGGTCCAGCCCGAGCTCCGCGCCGCCGAGGCGGCGACCTTCACCGTGGCCGACGATCGGCTGGTCTACAACGGCACGCTCGACGTGGAGATCGCCAAGGCGGGCCTGTTCAGCGCGGAGCTTCGGCTGCCCGAGGCGTACGACATCGACGCGCTGGCCGGCGACGCCGTCAGCCATTGGGACGAGTCGGAAGTCGGTGAGCAGCGGCGGGTCGTCGTGCACTTCCGCCAGCGGACGCTGGGCGCGGTGCACCTGAACCTCGCCCTCTCGCGGGCGGTGACCGAGCTGCCCGGACGCATCGCCGTGCCCCGGATCGAGGTGGTCGACGCGGTCAAGCACACCGGCCGCATCGTCATCAGCGCCGACCGCGGCGTGCGGCTGAGCGTCGCCGAGCGCGACGGCGTCAGCGAGCTCCGCCTCGACGAGTCGGTCACCCGCGCCGCCGGACCGCAGGCCCAACCCGCGCTGGCGTACAAGCTGCTCCGACCCGACTGGCGGCTGGTCATCCGCACCGAGGTCGTCGAGCCCCTGATCAACGTGGAGTTCCTCCACGTCGCCGATGTCTCCGAAGGCCTCATCAAGCACCACCACACGCTGGTGTACCGCATCAAGAACGCCGGCGTGAAGGTGCTGGAGCTGCGCCTGCCCGAGGACGTGCTGGGCCTCCAGGTGCTCGGCCCGCAGATCGCCCGCCGCGAGCAGGTCGCCCCCGGCGAGTGGCGCGTGGAACTGGCCGGCAAGTGGTACGACCGGCCATACGTGCTGCGGCTGCAGTACGAGACCCAATTCGACCGCGACGCCGGTGAGCTGGCGCTGCGACCGGTCGTCGCCGGCGGCGTCGACCAGCAGCGCGGTTACGTCGTGATCGACAAGGCCGATCGCATGGAGCTGGCCACCGCGACGGTCGGCGCGTCCCTGCAGGCGACCGACGCCCGGGCGATCGGGGGCTTCCCGGGTGCGCCGGACATCGCCGGCGCGGCGTTCGCCTTCCGCAGCACCGACCCGCGGTACGCCCTGACGTTTCACGCCCGCCGCCTCGACGCCGCCCGGCAACTCGAGGCGACCGTGCTGTCGGCGGAGCTGGCCACCGTCGTCACCATGCGCGGTGAGGCGCTGAGCCGTGCCCAGTTGCGGCTCCGCGTGGGGTCCAAGCGGAACCTCGCCACGCGACTGCCCGACGGCGCCCACCTGTGGTCGTGCACGGTGAACGGCCGCTCGGTGGCGCCGGCGCTGCGGGCCGATGCGGCCGGCGACCCGGTCCTGCTCGTGCCCCTGGCGCAGGGCGCGGTGGGCGAGCTGCCGGTCGACGTGGACCTGATCTACGTGCAACGGGGGTCGCTGCCGGCGTGGGCGGGTCGGAGGACGTTCGCCGGACCGCGGTTCGACCTGCCCCTGCGTGACGTGCAGTGGACGATGTTCGTGCCCGAGGGCTTCGCCTACGACGACTTCGAGGGCACGCTCACGGTCAACGAGCAGTGGCTCGAGCAGACCCGGCTGCACGAGTACGACGTGCAGGCCTACGACTTCAACGTCCGCAAGCTCAACCAGGCCGACTACGGCAAGGCGACCGAGCTGCAGCAGCTCGGCAAGGAGCTGGCCCGTCAAGGTCGGCAGTACGAGGCGCGCCAGGCGCTGGAGCTCGGGGCCAATTACTCGCAGTCCGACCCGGCGCTCAACGAGGACATCCGCGTGGACCTGCACAACCTGCTGCGGCAGCAGGCGAAGGTCGGGCTCGTCGGCAACCGCAGCCGCCTCCGCGGGGCGCAGCTCAACCCGCCGGTGGCGACGGTCCACGTGGACGAGCACATCAGCCAGCAGGCGGTCGAGCAGATCGAGGCCCAGCTCGACCGCGCCGATGCGGACAACCTCGAGGCGATCACCCGCCGCATCATCGAGGTGCAGGAGGCGGCCGCGGGCCGGACCACGCAACTGGTGATCGACATGCCGCTGCGGGGCCGCATGCTCCAGTTCACCCGCCCGCTTCAGATCACCCCGAACGCCGAGATGTCGGTGCGGTTTGATGCCGAGCCGCGATCGCGGTTCGTGGCGGCGGGCGCCGGCGGCTGGTCGGCGGGGCTGTTCGCGGTGCTCGCGGCGGCGCTGGCGGCGCTGGGTGGGCTGGGCCGGCATTGGTCGTCGCTGCGGCGGGCGCTGGCGCCCGAGTCGCCGAGCGGGTCGCCGGTGATTTGAGGCGCGGCGCACGGCGTCGCCGGCGCTCGATACAATGCACGCGGCCGTCCAAGCCGGCGCCCGCGTAGCTCAGTTGGATAGAGCACGGCTTTCCTAAAGCTGAGGTCGCAGGTTCGAGTCCTGCCGCGGGTATTGCCGCCGCGGGTCGCCCGCGCCCCGGCGTGTCACGAGCGGCCGTGGCGGCCGTGGCGGCCGCGGCGGCCGATCATCGCCAGCACGCCCAGGCCGATCAGCCCGACCGTGGTCGGCTCGGGGATGTTCACGATGGTGACGGTGTTGACCAGCTCGTCGTCGCCGGACAGGCCCTCGGTGGCGCTGGCTTCGCCCGAAGCGAACTGCGGCGCCGCGTCCCCGTCGAGCACGGTCAGCACCGCCACGGTGATCCACGTCCAGGTGTCGGGCACGAAGGTCGTGTCATCGGTCGAGGTGTAGGCGGCGGCCAGCTCGGTGTTGTCGTCGACGACCGTCTCGACGGGTGAGAGCAGCGCCGTGCCCACGGGCACCGAGAAGAACGAGTCGACGAACGTGTCGGGGAAGACCAGGGGCAGGTCGGTGGTCTGCTTGAACGTGTCCTCGGTCGCGCTGGCGTTGAGCAGGTCGCCGGTGACGCTGATGCTCAGGCTCTTGATGGGGGTGTTGGCCCGCAGCTCGAGGTGGTAGACGTCGACGTCCGCGGTGTCGGCGTTGGCGGTCGAAAGGCGGGCGTCGTCGATGTCGTCAGCCTTGACGATCCGCGACTGGACGATGGTCATGCTCAGGCCGGCCTCGGCGGCGGCCGCGGCGAGCAGGACGGCGACAACGGCGAGGGCGGCGATCGGGGTACGGCGCATCTTCATCTCTCCGGCACGCGCAGGCGGCGCGCTTGTTTCACAATCCACCGGTGCCGACGCGATCACGCCCGCATGCCCGGCGAATCCGTTCCCAGCAGGTGATGAAGAGGGTCAGCGGCCGCCGGCCGATCAATCGTTCCGTCGGGCCTGCCTGAAGGGTTAGCTCTCGTCTCTTCAACACTTGCAAACGTCTTGCGACACTGGCCGAAATATACTCGCGCAACCGGGGCGCGGCAAAATATAATCCCGCGGACCGAGGCAGATACGGGTCGAACCCTACGGCTTCGCCGGCGATCACCCGGCGGGGCGGACCGTGTCCGCCTTCCCCCACCCCCGGGCGGTCAATTCGCTTTAAGGCATTGACACAAAACATGTTGCGCCTTGGCCGTACGCAATTACACCCGGACACGCGGGTTGTTTCTTGTAAGTCATTCAAGCGGATGTGTTTGCGACACAGTTGCCCTCCGGATGGTGTGTCCGCCCCCGGCCGTGTGTCGCCGCCGGGCCCCGGGGCTTGAGCGCGGTGATCCATATAGGGGCGGCGCGTCGCGGCCTTGCGCGCCCGATGCGACGTTTCGGGGCGTACGGGTGCGCCAATGCGGTGTCGGGGTGCGACGCGGCGGTGCGCGACGTCGCCGGCGGTCCGGCCGCGATCGCCCTGCCCGCGGGGGTTGAGCGGGCAGGGCGGGGCTCAGGCGTGGGCCTGTGCGAATTGGTCCATGAAGTCGGCCAGGGCTTGGGCGCCTTCGATGGGCATGGCGTTGTAGATGGACGCGCGGCAGCCGCCGACGGAGCGGTGGCCCTTGAGGCCGTTCATGCCGGCGTCGGCGGCCTCGGCGATGAACTGCTTCTCGAGGTCTTCGTTGGGGCAGCGCCAGACGACGTTCATGGTCGAGCGGTAGGCCGCATCGACCGGGCAGCGGTAGAACGCCGCGTGCTTGTCGATCATGTCGTAGAGGATGTTGGCGCGTTGCTGGGCCATGTCGCGGGCCCAGGTGAGCCCGCCCTTGTCCTTGAGCCATTCCATGACGAGCTGGATGAACCAGACCTGGAAGACCGGAGGGGTGTTGAGCATGGCGTTGGCGTCGGCGTGCTTGCGGTAGTTGAGGTAGAGGGGCAGGTCGTCGGGGCAGCGTTCGAGCACGTCATCGCGGACGAGCAGGAGGGCGACACCGGCGGGCCCGATGTTCTTCTGGGCGCCGGCGTAGATGATGCCGAACTTCTCGAGCGGCAGGGGCCGGCTCATGATGTCGCTGGACATGTCGGCGACGATGGGCGCGTCCACGTCGGGGAAGTCTTTCCACTGGACGCCGCCGATCGTCTCGTTGGAAGTCAGGTGCAGGTAGGCGGCGTTGTCGGAGGTGCGGATCGACGCGGGGTCGGGCAGGGTCATGAAGTCGCGGTCCTCGCCGGACCAGATGACGTTGACGTGGCCGATGGCCCTGGCGTCGGCGATGGCCTTCTTGGCCCACGCGCCCGAGTGGGTGTAGTCGGCGACGGCGCCGTCGCGGAGCAGGTTCATGGGGACCATGCCGAACTGGAACGTGGCCCCGCCGCCGAGGAACAGGACGCGGAAGTTGTCGGGCACACCGAGCACCTCGCGGACCAGTTCGATGGCGCGGTTGTGGACGCCGTCGACGGTCTTGGAGCGGTGGGACATCTCGATCAGGCTCATGCCGAGGTTGTCGTAGTCGACGAGCTGATCGCGGACCTGCTCGAGGACTTCGAGGGGCAGGGTGCAGGGCCCGGCGGAGAAGTTGTAGATGCGGTGGGTGGTCGTGGGCATGGGGTCGGTTCCTCGGTCGGTGGGTCGGGTCGAACCGCGTATGATAGCAGGTCTTCGGGGAGGCGTTGATCCGTCGATTCAGCGGCGTGTCGCGGTGTGGCCGATGGGCGGATCGACGCGCCGCCGCGTCAATCCCCCGATGCGTCGGGGTCGATTTCGCGGAGGTATTTCCAGGAGAAGATGCCGGTGTCGTGGCCGTCGGAGAAGCGGATGCGGATGGCGTAGTTGCCGACGAGCTCGGCGTCGAGGGCGGTGACGGGCCCATGGTGATGGGCGGCGGTTGCGGGCAGGACGGTCAGGGGGTTTCGCCGCTGCTCATCGCGGAGTTCGCGCATGTCGGCCGAGGGGCTCATGCGGCGGAGGTGGGCGATGGGGTAGAAGCTCTGGCGGCCGTCGGACCAGTGGACGGTCAGCCCGCGGTCCTTGTCGAGGTCGAGGTGTCGTGGGGTGGGGTCGGGCATGGCGGATTCGTGGCGGGCTCATCGTGCGGCCGGTGGATCGGTTGCAGAGCCGCAGGGGCGTGTTGCGGCGTGGTCATGGTACACTCGGCGGCGTCACGATGACGACGGCAAGCCAGCATTTTGCGGATCGGCTGGGCGCGGCGGTGGCGGCGCGCGGGGCGGGTTTGTGCGTGGGGCTGGACCCGGTCGCCGCGCGGTTGCCCGAAGCGCTGCGCGGGGGCGACCCGGTTGGGGGGATCGACGCGTTCTGTCGCGGGGTCATCGAAGCGGTGTCGCCCATCGCGGCGGCGGTGAAGTTCCAGTCGGCGTGCTTCGAGCGTTACCTGGGCCCGGGGGTGACGTGCCTGCACGAGTTGATGCGGGTGGCGAAGGACGCGGGGCTGATCGTGATCCTCGACGCCAAGCGGGGTGACATCGGCGTCTCCAGCGAGCACTACGCGGCGGCGACGATCGGATGCGACTGGGTCGACGCGGTGACGATCAACCCGTACATGGGCGAGGACGCGATGGGGCCTTTCTTGGAAGCGTCGCGCGACGGGCACAAGGGATTATTCGTGCTGGTGCGGACGAGCAACCCGGGCAGCGCGTCGGTGCAGGAGTTGCGGGCGGCGGGCAGCGCGACGGTGGCCGAGGCGGTGGCGGCGCTGGTCAGCCGCATCGGCGACGGGCCGGGCATGATCGGTGCGTGTGGCTACAGCGCGGTGGGCGCGGTGGTGGGGGCGACGCGGCGGGCGCAATTGGCGTCGTTGCGGCGACTGATGCCGCGGCAGGTGCTGCTGTTGCCGGGGTTTGGGGCGCAGGGCGCGGGCGTGTCGGACGTGCGGGAGGCGTTCACGTCGGGCGGGGGCGCGCTGGTCACGGCGAGCCGCTCGATCATTTACGCGTATGAAGCCGGGGAGCGAGCCGGGGCGGGGGCGTGGCGGTCGCGTGTGGCCGAGGCGGCGGCGCAGACGCGGCAAGCGTTGGAGGGTCTTTGACCGCGTGTGGCGGCGCGCATCGGGCCGGGGGCTTGGGGTCTTCGCGCAATATCAATGGCCGGTTAACCGGACGTGCTGGGGTTCGGTGCGTCGGCGTGATATGATGTGGGGCTCGAAGTCGCACGACCCAGATGGCCAGCCAAAGGCGGGATAGTTGACGACGCACACGGTGATCACGGGTGGGGCGGGGTTCATTGGCTCGCACCTGGCTGAACGGCTGTTGTCGCGCGGGCAGCGCGTGACGCTGGTCGACGACCTGTCGACGGGCCGTCGTTCGAACGTGGCGCACCTGCTGGGCGATCGCTGCCGGCTGATCGAGCGCCGCGTGGGCGACATGCCGGCCGACGGTCGCTGGCTGGAGGGTGTGGACGGGCTGTACCACCTCGCGGCGGCGGTGGGGGTGAAGCTGATCGTCGACGAGCCGGTGTCGAGCATCGAGAACAACATCCTGGAGACGGCGGGGCTGTTGCGGGCCGCCTCGGCGCGGGGGGTGCCGACGCTGGTGACGTCCAGCAGCGAGGTGTACGGCAAGTCGGCGACGGTGCCGTTCGGCGAGGACGACGACGTGACGTACGGCCCGACGGTTTACAGCCGGTGGTCGTACGCGATGAGCAAGGCGTTGGACGAGCACCTGGCGCTGGCGCATTACCGGACGCACGGGCTGCCGGTGGTGGTGGTGCGGCTGTTCAACACGGTGGGTCCGCGGCAAAGCGGACAATATGGCATGGTTATTCCGCGGCTGGTCCACAGGGCCACGTCGGGCGAGCCGATAGAGGTGTATGGGGATGGCCGGCAGACGCGGTGTTTCTGCCACGTGAGCGACGTGGTGGAGGCGTTGCCGAAGCTGCTGGGTGACGGTGCGTGCCACGGCCGGGTGTTCAACCTCGGCAGCGACGAGGAGTGGACGATCGACGCGGTGGCCGAGCGGGTACTGGCGTTGACCGGGTCGCCGGCGGGCAAGCGCTACGTGCCGTACGAGCAGGCGTACGGCAAGGCGTTTGACGACCTGCGGCGTCGCGTGCCGGACCTGGGGCGGGTGCGTGAAGCGATCGGCTTCGAGCCGCGCTGGTCGCTGGACATGATCCTCCGGGAGCTGGTCGAGGCGGCGCGGGCGTCGCACGCCGGCCGTGAAGCGGAGCAGACGCAAGATGCTTAGCATGCTGGCCCAGTCGACCGAGGACGTGTTGACCTTCAGCGCCGAGCAGGTGCTGACGCCTTATGTGTGGGTGTTTTCGGCGGCGTTCCTGGTGTCGTTCATCGCGACGCCGGTGATGCGGAAGCTGGCGATCAGCAACGGGATCGTGGACTGGCCGGACCTGAAGCGCAAGGCGCACCTGGAGCCGGTGGCGTACCTGGGCGGGGTGGCGTTGTTCCTGGGTTGGGTGGCGGGGGTGACGGTATGCTTCTTCGTGGAGCCGCACACCTCGCACGGCCACGCCGGCGGGCTGATCACGTCGATGGACTTCCCGTTCAGCATCCTCGCGGGTGCGGCGATCATCTGCCTGGTCGGACTGATCGACGACGTGTACGGGATCAGCCCGCGGGTGAAGGTCGGCGGGCAGTTGCTCGCCGCGGCGCTGCTCGCCAGCGAGACGGTCGGCACGGAGTTCATCGCCGGGGTGATCGCGACGATCGCCTCGCTCGCCGGCGTCGACGGGGCGGTGCAGTGGCTGAACACCGGCAGCCAGTGGTCGGACCCGGCGTACTGGCTCGGGGCGGTGTTCGTGGCGGTGCTCGTGCTCGGCGGGTGCAACGCGACGAACCTGATGGACGGGCTGGACGGGCTGGCCGCGGGCGTGACGAGCGTCGTGGCGCTGGGCTTCACGTTCATCTGTGTGGCGCTGGCGATGGGCATGTACGGGCCCGAGGGCGCGTACTCGATGCTTCAGGACCCGGTCCGCGTGGTGCTGTGCGTGGCGCTGCTGGGGACGGTGCTGGGGTTCCTGCCGTACAACTTCAACCCGGCGAACATCTTCATGGGCGACGCCGGGTCGCTGCTGCTGGGGTATCTGTGCGTGACGCTGATCCTGCTGCTGGCCGAGAAGGGCGACCCGCAACTGGTCATGGCCGGGCTGATGGTCTACGCCCTGCCGATCCTGGACACGTCGCTGGCGATCGTGCGGCGGAAGCTGCGGGGCCAGCCGATCTTCAGCCCCGACAACCAGCACATCCACCACCAGTTGATCCGGTCGGGCCTGAGCGTGAAGCAGTCGGTGCTGACGCTGTACGCGGTCGCGGGGGGATTCGCGGCGCTGGGGGCGGCGATGATCTTCCTGCGTGGGCGTTTCGTGGGGGCGATCTTCATGGTGATCTTTGGGTTCATCGTGGTGACGGCGTACAAGGTCGGCCACCGCCAGCAGTTGCGCGAGGCCGCCGAGAAGGCCGACGCCCAGGCCCCGACCCGCAAGCCCCCCCGGGCACCCGAGGCCGCCAACGCCGTCGCGGTCGATCCGACCGCCGACGGGCCGTCGGTGACCCAGCCGTCCTGATCCGCGGCTTCATCCAAGCGCAATACAAATCCCGTCGGGTGAGACAGCCGGGCCGTCCCGTGGTATGTTCACGGTGGGATGAGAGCGATAGTTTCCGGCAAAGCCTGGTGGCGCGCGGCGCTGGTTGCTTGGGCGATCGTGGCCTGGCCGTGCGATCGCGCGGCGGCCGCGTTCTTCGCGGAGATCGCGACCGCGACCGACAACGGCGTCGGGCAGTACGTGGAGTTTGTCCCCGGCCCTGAGGCACGCACGATCGAGCTGGTCGTGCTCAACGCCGTGCCGGGCGACGAGGGCCGCGTCCTCGGCGTCCACGCGATCGACGTGCCGGCGGCGAAGCGGACGGCGCTGTTGCTCGAAGGACACGTCCCCGCCCCGGACCCCGCGGTCTTCCAGCAGGTCGACGACATCGACCTCGGGCAGGCGATGGGCGCGGCGAGGCGGCTGGCGCTGTTCGACGGTGTGACCGGCTGGCGCGCCGACCAGATCGTTGCCAGCCCCGCCCACTGGCACGCCGACCCCCAACTGCCCCAGGTGCTCGACCTCGTGACACTGGCGATTGACGGCGTGTTCGACTGGAGCGCGCGCTCGCTCCGCGGCGAGGCGGTGATCGACCTCGACGCGGGCCAGACCGTCTGGCGCAGCCACACCGCCGACCTGCCGATCGGCCCGTACCACGTGATCGCCGCCGACGCGGCCGTCGCCAGCCCCGGTCTGGTCAACGTCGCCGACACGCCCGAGCCCGGCGCCGCCACGCTGGCGATGTGCGGCGCCGCGTGGCTGCTCAGCCGCCGACGCCGGTGACCGACCCGTCCAGGTGCACGTCCATCTGCGGGAACGGGATCGAGACCTGCGCCGCGTCCAGCTTCATCTTCACGGCCCGGGTCAAAGCCTCGCGGACCGCCCAGAACTCGGCGGTGTCGGTCCACACCCGCACCGCCCAGTTGATCGAGCTGTCGCCCATCTCCGAGAGGTAGACGACCGGCTCGGGGTCGGCGTGGACGTTGTCGACGCTCTGGATCGCCTCGTGCAGCACGCCGCGCACGTGGTCGAGGTCCGCGTCGTAGGCCGTGCCCACGTTGACGTCGACCCGGCGGGTCGGGTGGAAGGAGATGTTCTCGATGGTCGACCCGAACACCTGGTTGTTGGGGATGTAGATGCGGCGGTTGTCGAAGGTGTCGAGCACGGTCATGACCAGGTCGATCTCGAAGACCTTGCCGGTTTCGCCGGCGACCTTGATCGCGTCGCCGACCTTGAACGGCCGAAAGACCAGGAGCATGACGCCGGCGGCGAAGCTGGCGAGCGTGCCCTGGAAGGCGAGCCCGACGGCGAGCGCCGAGGCGCCGATCACGGCGGCGAAGCCGGTGGTCTGCACGCCGAAGTAGTTGAGGATCGACAGGATGGCGAGGACCAGCACGAGCCAGCGGGCGATGCGGCCGAAGAAGCGGCTGAGCGTGGTGTCGAGCCTGGCCCGGTCGCACCCGCGTCGGACCATGCCCCCGATCCACGCGGCGGCGATGAACGAGACGACCAGCAGCACCAGCGCCGCCAGCGCCGGCACGCCGTACGCCTGCACGTAGTGCATGGCTTGTTCGTCGAGGGCGCCGGGGGGCGTGGTCGCGTTGTTGGGTTCGGCGGCGTGCCCGGTCGCCTGGGCGATCAGATGGATCATGTGGGTTCTCCGTTGTAAGAAAACAGCGGCGCGGCGAAGGAACGCCGCGCCGCTGATCAGTGACTCACACCGCCGCGCGGGCCTGACGGCGGCCCGTGCGGCGCGACCCGCTTACTCGTAGAAGTTGGTCGCTTCGGTTTCCTCGACCGGCCGCTCGCCCAGCTCGTCGGTCCGCATGGTGACCTGGAAGCGGGTGTTGCCGGCCTCGGCGGCGCGGACGGTGACCTTCCACGTCGCCTGCTGCTTGGGACCGAGCTCACGCAGGGGCGCGAAGGTGATCGTGCCGTTGCGGAACTGGCCTTCGGTGGCGCCGGTGGCGGAGATGAACTCGGCGTTCTCGGGCGTGGCGGTGATGCGGATGTCCGTATCGCGTGCCGAGCCCTGGTTGGTCGCGGTGATGACGTACACCACGCGGTTGCCGACCTCGACCGGGTCGTAGTCGACGCCGCCGTCACGGTCGACGACCTCGAGCAGGATCGCGGGGATGCCCGCGACGTCGGTCGAGGCGCGATCGGTGACCGGTTCGGCGCAGTCCGCGTTGGCGGCCGCGGCGTTGGTGACCTTGCCGATCCGCGCGGGCTTGACCGTCATGGTCACCGTGCGGCTCTTGCCCGGGTCCAGCGTGCCCAGCGACCAGCTCACCGAGCCGTCGATGAGACGGCCGTTGTTGCTGGCGGAGACGAAGCTGGTGGTGTTCGGCACGCCGTCGCTGATCTCCAGGTTCCGCGCGGGCGCGTCGCCGGTGTTCTTGACCATGATGGTGTACTCGAGGTTGCGGCCGGCGAAGATCATGTCGGGCGCGGTCTTGGTGATCTCCAGCACCGGCTGGCGGACGACGGTCTGCCCGGCGGCGGTGTCCTTGAGCCCGCCGTCGGCGGTGGCCTGCGCCGTGCTCTTGAAGGTCCCGGTCTTCGAGGCCTTGAGCTTGGCGGTCATGCGGCGCGCCTGGCCGGCGGGAAGCGTGCCGACGTTGTACTTCAGCGTGCTCATGCCGTCGGCCGTCTTCACGCCCGCGGGCAGCTCGTCCATCACCACCACGTTGCTCGCCGCGCCCGTGCCGTTGTTCGTCACGACCAGCTCGTAGTCGATCATGTCGCACAGCACGACCTCGGGCGTCACGGTCTTGGCCAGTTGCAGCGCCGGCTGGGTGACCTTGGTCGCCACGCAGGCGGCCAGCGTGTACGAGCCGCTCACGCAGTTGCGGATCATGCCTTCACCGGTCGCCTTGCCGAGCAGCGTGATCGTCTTGCTCTCCCGCGCGCCCAGCGAGCCCATCTGCCACGTGACGGTGCGACCGGATCGCTCCGCTTCGGGCGTGGCGTTCATCAGCTCGTAGTTCTCGGAGACCGTGTCGACGACGGTCACGTCGTTGAGGCCCTGGCCGGTCAGGTTGGTGACCTGGATGGTGTACTCGAAGGGCTGATTGAGGGTGACCTCAGCGGGCGCCATCTTCTCGATGAGCATGCCGCTGGTCCGGCGTTCGCCGGTGGGGATGGCCACGCGGGTGGAGACCATGCCGTCCGCGGGCGCCGGGGCGGGGGCGGGCGCGGCCTCGGCCGGCGCCTTGGGCTTCTCGCCGCCGCGGTCTTCGGGGTAGCCGAACGAGTACCGCTGTTTGCTGGCGGCGCCCGAGTCGGCGGTCTTGTTCTTCTGGCAACCGACCAGCGCCAGCGAGGCGAGGGCGATTATCAGACACGCGGTCCGAGCCAGTTGCGTTGGCATGTGCATTCTCCTTCTATCGTTGGTTGTCCACGCGTGGAAGTGCGTCTTCCCTTTCGCCTGACCGAGGTGAAGTCAGCTCAGGCGACCCGTACCTAGCGTATTGTACACAACCCAGATTGCCGCAATAGGGCGTGCGTCGCCAAAAATGTCGAATTACGCCAAGCGGTTTGGGGTTATTGCCCACTGTGTGCCAATATTAACTGACAGAACGGCCGGCGGCCAGCGGGCTCGTCACGGCGCCAGCCGCTGCCTCGACCAGCCGTCGCCGCTGCGTTCGTACAGCAGCCGGTCGTGCAGGCGGCTGGGTCGGCCCTGCCAGAACTCGATCGCCCGCGGCCGGACGCCGAACCCGCCCCAGTGCGGCGGGCAGGGCACGGGACGGCCTTCAAAACGCCGCTCCAATTCGGCCAGCCGCTCGGCCAGCTCCGCCCGCGTGATCGGTTGCGACTGGTCGGAGACCCAGGCGCCCAACTGGCTGGGCCGGGGCCGGCCGCCGAAGTACGCCTCGCTCGTCGCGCGGTCGATCGACTCGACCGGTCCCTCGATCCGCACCTGCCGCTCCAGCCAGGCCCAGTGGAAGCACAGCGCCGCGTTCGCGTTCGCCGCCAGTTCCCGCGCCTTCCGCGAATCGTAGTTCGTGTAGAAGACGAACCCCGAAGCTTGCACGTCTTTCAACAGCACGATCCGCACCGACGGCCGGCCCGACGCGTCGACCGTCGCCAGCGACATCGCGTTCGCCTCGTACCATGGCGTGTCTTCGGGGATAGACGCCTTGGCCTGGGCGAACCAGCGGTCGAACAGCGCTGCCGGATCGTCGCCGGCCTGGTCCTCGGTCAACTCGCCGGCGATGTACTCACGCCGCATCGCATGCATCGGATCAGTACGCGATTCGTTGGACATGGTGAGCCCTGCGTGAGAGTGGGATGGCCCGGATCGGTCGGGCCGCCTGACATGCTAGGCATTGAGGGTCTTGTCGGCGGGATGCGGGGCGTGACCGACGCGCTGGTGCGCGGTGCGCAGGCCCTTGGCGTAGGCGCTCAGTTCACCCATGGACCCGACCTGCTGGACGTTGGGCGGCAGGATCAGGCTGTCGGTGTCGAACTGCCGGCCCCCCACGAGCAGGGTCGCGTCCAGCGCCGCAAGCCGCTCCCCAAGTCGGGTGATGGCATGCTGGAACATGCGGGGATCCGTGGGCGCGGTCACGCTGAGCCAGACCAGTTGCGAGGCGGCTCGCTCGGCGGCGGCGCCCAGCACGTCCAGCGGGGTGTCCGGGCCGAGGTTGACGGTATTGAACCCGGCCTCGCGGACGACCATCGCCGCCATGATCGAGGGGATCATGTAGGGATCGCCCGGGGGCGCGGCGCCCATCGCCTTCGGGGCATCATCGTCGGGGGTAGGCATGATCGATCGCAGTTCGCTGAGCGCCTGGACGCAGATGTCGATGGCGCGGTGTTCGATGAAGATGCCGTCGTTGCTGTGCTGCCAGAGCTCGCCGATCTTGGCCAAGGCGTGACGGACCGGCCCGTCGAAGATGGCCGGCAGGGGCTGACCGTCGAGGTACGCGCCGGCGATGATGCCCTTGGCTCGCGCGATGTCGCCATGCTGCAGCGCGCCGTACAGGGCCTCACCGGCATCGGATTCGGGCGCCTGGAGCTGCTCGCCTTCACCGAGGCCCAGCAGCTCCGGACGCACGACGGGCAGGCGGGCCTCACGGATGAAGCGGATCGCATCGCTGGTGCGGATGCGGCGGTGGCCGCCGGCGGTGCGCGAGGCGGGGATGCGACCTTCATCGGTCCACCGTTTCAGGCTCGATTCGCTCACGCCAATCGCCTGCGCCAACTCTTTAGGGGATAGAACAGATTCCACTACGCATCGTCTCCAAGACGTTTTGATCGACTATAGCTGATATCGGCCAAAGCGTCCAACACATTTTCGACCTCATAAACGTCTATTTGAAAGACTTTTGCGCAAAACACGGCAGAAAGTTCCGGTTATTGCTTGACCCGGCACATGGTGGTAGGTATATTTCGTCTGAACGTTATGAACGATTTGAACGAAGCGGTCGATTAAACACGTTAAGGAGCTCGCCGTGATTGCCCAAGTAAGACCTGTTGGTACCGAAGCGTGCTGTGACGGGCTGGATGCCCGCGACGATATGGACGCCTTGCAGCGGCCTTCCACTGCGCCCGCGGGCGTGGACACCGACCGCATCGCCGCCGCGGTCCGCGAAATCCTGCACGCCGTGGGCGATGATCCGGACCGGGAGGGGCTGGTCGACACGCCCGACCGCGTGGCTCGTGCGTACGGCGAGTTGTTCGGCGGGCTGCGGCAGGACCCCGGCCGGCACCTCGAGCGGGTCTTCGACGAGCAGGACGCCGGGCTTGTCCTGCTTCGTGATATCGATTTCTTCAGCCTGTGCGAGCATCACCTGCTGCCGTTCTATGGGCGGGCCCACGTGGCCTACCTGCCCTCCGACGGGAAGGTGGTCGGGCTCAGCAAGCTGGCACGGACCGTCGACGTTTACGCACGCCGACCGCAGGTCCAGGAGCGGCTGACCCGCCAGATCGCCGACGCGTTGGAGCAGCATTTGCAGCCTCTCGGCGTGGCGGTGGTCATCGAGAGCGAGCACATGTGCATGAAGATGCGCGGCGTGGGCAAGCCCCACGGCCTGATGGTCACGACAGCGGTGCGCGGTTGCTACGCGGATGACGCCGCGGCCCGCGTCGAAGTCATGCAGTTGATCCAGAGCCCGCGTCGTGTCTGACGCGGCAATGTACCCAAGCGGCCTGACGGGTCACGATCCGATCGGCCTCGCCCCGGCAGGGGCGGAAAGGAGCCTGTGATGAAATACGTGGATGTCTTCGCTGCGGTGTTGCTGGTCATTGGCGGTCTGAACTGGGGCCTGGTCGGCCTGGCCGGATTGGACCTGGTTGCCGCCACCTTCGGTGAGATGTCGGTCGCAAGCCGACTGGTGTACGCCCTGGTGGGCCTGGCGGCGGTATTTCAGGCTGTCCAGCTCCGCGGCATCCAGCGCCGCTGGGGTGTGCAGTATGCCCCGGCGTCGTAACGCCGACGCCCTTTTCGGATCATGAACGTGGGCCGATGCGCCCACTCGCCCTCGGGAGTCAATCATGAACGCCTCGTCCCTGAACAGTTTCACATCGGATTCGCATTACAGCATCGAATCGTTGTCCGCCGCCTGGAGCGGTTCGGCGGCCGGCGGCACGGGTCGCGCCCAGGCGCGGCGTCGCAAGCCCATCCCCGCCGCATCGCCACAGAAGCGGCCGGCAGAGTCGTCGGCGACCGGCGGGAATGCGACTTCGCCCCATCTATCCGGGCCCGGCAACGGTTCGGATCGGTCCGATGAGGTCGAAGCGGTGACCGAATTGCTCGACGACGCGACGTGGGCCGCGGTAGAGAATCTGCCGGAGGTCGGCCGGGCGCACGCTGTCGGCCGGCGGCCGACCGATGACCGCAAGGTGCTCGAAGCGGTGCTTTGGGTGATGCGGCACCAGGCGCGTTGGCAGGACCTGCCCAACGGCTACCCGTCGCCGCGGACGTGCCAGCGGCGGCTTCGCAAGTGGCAGGCCAGCGGCACCTGGGACGCCATCTGGCGGACCTACATCGATCACCTCAGCGACGCGGCGCTGCGGGAATGGGGCGAGCTGTTCATGAAGGTCATCCTCGCCGACGCCGAGGAGCAGGCCGGCCGCACCAACGCCGAGGCCCGCATCGGCCGCCCGCCGTTCTGGTGGTCGATGGCGCGGCAGTTCTGGCGCTGGACGTGGGACCGGCAGAGCCCCGAGCAGCGGCAGCGGCTGGCCGGCGTGATCGACCCCGGTGCGGAGGAGGCGGCGAGCGATGCGTAACCACGCCCATGTCAAGCACGCGCACCTGTTCCTGTCGCGGCCGATCGATGAGGTCTTCGCCTTCTTCGCCGACGCGCGGAACCTGGAGCGGCTCACGCCGCCGTGGCTCAACTTCCGCATCCTCACGCCCGAGCCGATCGACATCCGCGCCGGAGCGCTGATCGACTATCGGCTGCGGATCCGCGGCGTGCCGGTGCGGTGGCGGACGCGGATCGCCGTGTGGGACCCGCCTCACCGGTTCGTCGATGAGCAGGTCCGCGGGCCTTACCGCCAGTGGGTCCACGAGCATCAGTTCATCGCCCACGAAGGCGGCACGCTCTGCCGCGACCGCGTGAAGTACCGCGTGCCCGGCGGGCCCTTGTCACCCCTCGTTCACCGGTGGCTGGTGCGGCCCGACGTCGATCAGATTTTCGCGTATCGGATGCAGATGTTGCAGCAGTTCTTTGACGATGACAGCAACAGACGGCAGGACAAACCGGCGCCCCGCGGCGCTCGTATAGATCAGCGCATAGCCCGGACGCCGGGCGCCTGAATCCGCCTCGACCTCGACGCGGCCAGGCGGCACGGACCGACGCGACACGCAGTACCCACAGCGGCGGCCCGCCCGCGACCCCGTCAAGGCAACGTCGGCGGTATGGCGCTCGGCGTTATTCTTCGGACCGGAGATGCGGCATGCCCCTCACCACCCTCCCCGAATACGCGCACGTCTTCGCGGCGGTCCACGTCGCCGCGACTGTGTTCATGACCGGCCTCATCTGGTTCGTGCAGGTGGTGCACTACCCGCTGATGGCCCGGGTCGGCCCCGACGGGTTCGTCGCTTACGAGCAGGCGCACATGCGGCTGACCACGTGGGTCGTCGCGCCCGCGATGCTCGTGGAACTGGCCTCGGGGGCGGCACTGCTGATGGCGCCGCCAGCACTGCTCGCGCCCGGGGTGGTGATCGCCGGGCTGGCCATGCTGGCGCTGATCTGGGTGAGCACGGCGACGCTGCAGGTGCCCCAGCATCGGCGGCTTCGCGTCGCGTTCGACGCGCGGACGGTGGCCCGGCTGGTCGCGACCAACTGGGTCCGCACCGCGCTGTGGAGCGGGCGTAGCATGTTGTTGCTGGCCGCGCTGACCCTGGAGATGCACTGATGGACGCTGCCGATCGGCCAACGCCGCGGGTCCTGCTCACCGGCGCGACCGGCTACGTCGGCGGTCGGCTGCTGGCGGTGCTGACGGAGCGCGGCGAGGCGGTGCGGTGCATGGCCCGCCGCCCGGCCAACCTCGTGCCCCGGGTCGATCCCGCCACGCAGGTCGTCGCCGGCGATGTGCTCGACCGCGATTCGCTCGTCGCCGCCATGCAGGGCATCGAGGTCGCCTACTACCTCGTGCACGCGCTGGGCAGCAGCGGCGACTTCGCCGAGCAGGAGCAGCGCGGCGCGCGGAACTTCGCCGACGCGGCGCGGCAGGCCGGGGTCCAACGCATCGTCTACCTCGGCGGGCTCAGCGACGACGCCGACGTCTCGCCCCACCTCGCCTCGCGCCGCGAGGTCGGGCGCATCCTCCGCGAGTCCGGCGTGCCGACCCTCGAGTTCCGCGCCTCGATCATCATCGGGTCCGGGTCGCTGAGCTTCGAGTTGATCCGGGCGCTGTCGCGGAAGCTGCCGGTCATGGTCGTGCCGCGCTGGGGCTACACGCTCAGCCAGCCCATCGCCATCGAGGACGTGATCGACTACCTCGTGGCGGCGAAGGATCGCCAGACGGATGCGAGCCGCGTGTACGAGATCGGCGGGCCGGATTGCGTGCGGTACGTGGACCTGCTGCAGGAGTATTCGCGGCAGCGCGGGTTGAAGCGGCTGATGATCGGTGTGCCGGTGCTGACGCCGCGGCTGAGCAGCCTGTGGCTGGCGCTGGTCACGCCGGTGTACGCACGCATCGGCCGCAAGCTCATCGACTCGACGAGCACGCCGTCGGTCGTGCGTGACGGGGCCGCCATGACGGACTTCGACGTCAGGCCGCGCGGCTACGCCGAGGCGATCGCCCGCGCCCTGGCGTTCGAGGATCAGCAGTTCGCCCGCACGCACTGGAGCGACGCGCTGTCGGCGACCGGGCCGGTCCGCACGTTCGGTGGACGGACGTTCGGCTCGCGGCTGATCGATTCACGGACGGCGAGCGTGCCCGCTGCGCCGCGGGAGGCTTTCGCGCCGGTGCGGCGGATCGGCGGCAAGTCCGGCTGGTACTACGGCGACTGGCTGTGGCGGTTGCGCGGCGTGATGGACGCGATGCTGGGCGGCGTCGGGCTGCGCCGCGGCCGACGCGACCCCGAACACGCGACCGTCGGCGACGCCCTGGACTTCTGGCGGGTCGAAGCTTACGAGCCGGATCGGCTGCTGCGGCTCCGCGCGGAGATGCGGCTGCCCGGTCGCGCCTGGCTCCAGTTCGAGGTCACACCCGAAGCGCAAGGGGGATCGACGATCCGGCAGACCGCGATGTTCGACCCGCTGGGGCTCGTCGGGCTGCTCTACTGGTATGCGCTGTGGCCGCTGCACCAGTTTGTGTTCGCCGGCATGCTGCGCGCCATCGCCGACCGGGCATCGCAGGGCTCGACGGATCGGCCGGCCGCCCCCGTCGTCGCCGCGCGCGAGCGGCACGCGGGGCGCTGATCCCTTCACGCACGCGCCGGTCAGGTGGCGTCCGCGGGCGTGCGGGCGCGGCGACGCGGCGACCGGTGCGCCTCCCGCACGATCGCCAGCAGGGCGCGGATCGTCGGCTCCCGTTCACGAGACGCCAACACCCCCACCCCCACGGGCATCTCGTACGCCTGCTGTTGCCAGACCCATACGTCACCCGATTCGATCCACGGCCGCACGCTGTCCAGGTCCGCCACGCTCATCGCCAGCCCCTCGGCCACCAGATCGCGCACCGCGCCGAAGTCCTGGGTGCGGAACTCGGGGCGCAGCGTCACGTCGTGCTCGCTGCACAGTCGATCCATGAGGCGGCTGTACGAGCAGTTGGGGCTCTGAAACACCCAGGGGAACTCACCGAGCCTCGCCCAGTCACCGTCGGCCAGTTGCTCGCGCCAGGCGGTCGGCGCGATGATCCCGACACGCGAGGTGCCCAGTCGCCACAGCCGCAGCCGCGGCTCGTGGATGTCGCCTTCCGCGAAAGCGATGTCCAATTCCTGATCCAGCAGCGAGCGCACGTTGTCCGTCGACGTGTCGGTGGACAACTCGATGCGCAAGGTCGGATAGCACTGTCGCGCCTTGCCGACGATCTGCGCCAGCTTCAGCTCGTAGCCGCAGTCGATCCACCCCAGGCGGAGCACGCCATCGACCCCGCCGTTGAGTTCGGCGGCGCGGCGGATCATGCCGTCGGCGCGCGTGAGGATATCACGGGCGTTCTTGAGCAATTGCGCGCCGGGCTCGGTCAGCCTCATCCCGCGTCCCGTGCGGTGGAACAGGGTCAGCCCCAGCTCGGTCTCCAGCGCCTTGATCTGGGCGCTGACCGCCGGCTGGCTGAGGTGGAGTTGGTCGGCGGCTCGGGTGAGGCTCTCGGCTTCGGCGACCGCCACCAGCGTGCGCAGGTTCTGCAGTTCCATGAACGCGCTCCCGTTGACGCACCACGATGATCCGACCATTGATCATCATCGCGTATTCGTGCGGGCCGAGTTGCGCCGACGCGCGGCCGGTGAAAGGGCGCACGCCCGGCAGGCATCGCCAGGCCGCGATCAGCAGGCGGCCGAGCCATTGTACGCCGGCCACGACCTGTTCAGCCCGTGTTCTCATGCGGCCAGCATCGCACGGTCGCACCGCGTGAGGTAGCGGCTGGCGCCGATAGCTGCATCAATAGTTCTGAATTCAGCCCATCAGACGCGCCACGCGGTCGAACTCTTCTTCCGTGTTGTAGAAGTGCGGGCTGAATCGGAGCAGCGCCCGGCCGTCGCGGTCGTGCCGCAGGCTGGCGGCCACGCCGTGCTCGTTCAGATGCTCAAAGAGCTTGGGCAAGTCCTTCCGCGGGTGGCGGACGGTGATGATGGCGGTGTTCGCCTCGTCGATGTAGGGCTCGAATCCCAGGGGGCGCAGGCGATCGAGCAGGGCGTGGCGCAGTTCGAGCAGCCGCGTGGCGACGCGGTCGATCCCGACGTCCAGCAGCAGGCGCATGGACGCAGCCATGCCGACGATGCCCGGGCCGTTGAGCGCGCCCGGCTCGTAGCGTCGCCCGCCGGGCTCGAAGGCGACGGCGTCCTGGGCGATGAAGTTGGGGCTCTGCACGTTCCAGGCGCCGACGAGCGGCGGGCGTAGCCGCTCGTGGTGCGCGCGGGCGACGTAGAACAGCCCCGCGCCGATCGGGCCGAGCATCCACTTGTGGCTGTCGGCGGCGAGGAAGTCGACGTGCTCGACGTTCATGGGCAGCGCGCCGACGGTCTGGATGGCGTCGAGGCACAGCAGCACGCCGCGGTCGTGCAGCCGCCGGCCGATCTCCGCGTAGTCGATCGCATACCCCGAGAGGAAGTTGCACGTCGCCAGCGCGACCAGGCGCGTGCGCTCGGTCAGCAGCGGCTGGATGTCATCCCAGGTGATCACGCCGAGCTTCTCCGTGCGGAGCGGCACGGGCTCTACGCCGCGCCGCGCCAGCTCCATCCACGGGTACACGTTGGCCGGGTAGTCGTCGGCGTAGTAGATGACCTGGTCGCCGGGCTGCCAGTCCAGGCCCCGGGCGACGAGCGAAAGGCCCAGCGACGTCGGGCCGATGAGTGCGATTTCACCGGCGTCGGCGTTGATCAGTTCCGCGCCGAGCTTGCGCGCGTCGCGCACCTCGGCTCGGAAGCGGTCGGTTTCCTGCATGTCGGCCGCGGCGTCGTCGGCAAACGTGCGGATCGCGTCGCGTGCCGCGGCGGGCAGGGCCGCCACGCCGGCGTGGCCGAGAAACACCCGCCGCGCCGAGACGGGAAATGCCTGCCGCCGGGCGGCTTCGTCGCCCACCAGGCTGTCGAGGGTCATGCTCATGGCGATAGTGTAAGCGCCCAGCGACGCCGCGGCGGTCCCCCACACTCACGGCGACGAGGGCGAGGCGATGTGGACCGGGTCGTTCGGCCCAGCGACGGCGGTCTGCTGGTCCTGGAGGCTGATCGATCGGCCGGTGGACTTGTCGACCAGTCGGACCGGGCCGCGCGCCGCGGTGACCGAGGTCCGGGCCTTGTCGGCGGAGAGGCTGAAGGTGGCGTGATCGGCGGTGACCTGCGCGTGGGGCGCATCGAACACCAGCGTGACGCCCACGCCGGGCTTCTGGACGACCTGGAGTGACCCGGTCGTCAAGGTCATCGGCCAGCCCGCCGGGTCCGTGGCGGTGTCGGGCCGGCCGACACGCAGGCGGCTGGTGGGCATGAGGGTCAGGCGGGTGGCGTTGCCGACAGTGATCTCGGCCGCGGCGCCGTCGTTGGTGGTGATGATGTTGCCGGGGCGGACGACCGAGCGGGCCTCGGCGCGGTAGTCGTTGCCGTCGCGGGTGATGACGACCAGGCCGCGCGTCTTGACGACCCGCATGAGCGGCGCGGCGGCGGGGCCGGCCGTCTCGCCCCCGCCGGGCGTCTGCTGTTGGCGGTGGAGATAGATGGCGAACACCGCGGCGATGCAGGCGACGAGGATGACGTACATGATCGGCGGTGCGGTGTTGCGGCGGCGTCGCCGGCGTCGCGGCGGGTCGGGCGGCTCCGCCGGGGCCGCTCCGCGGGGCGGGGTCGACTTGGTGGAGGCCCGCGGGGTCGGGGCGGCGTTCAAGGCGTCTTCGAGCCCGGCCAGGGGCGAGTCGTCCGGTTCGTCCTCGAGGTCGACCGGGGCGTCGTCGTCATGCCCGCCGAACAACCGGGCCATGACCGCGTCGCCGAGGTCGAGGTCCTGGCGCTGGCCACGGAACAGCGCCTCGACGTCGAGCAGCATGATGTGCCGCGCCGCCTCCTGTTCGTCGGAAGCGACGAGCCATTCCAGCTCCTGCTGCTCGTTGGGGTCGATCGATCCGTCGACGAGCTTGAGTGTCAGTTCTTCGGCGCGTGTCATATCTGGCTCAGTTGGCCGGCGATGCACCCGGACATCTTGACGCGCATGCGGTCGATGGTCTGGCGGACCATGCGCAGGGGGATGCGTGCCCGTCGGCTGATCTGCTCCGGCTCGTTGGACAGCGCGTAGCGGTGCTGGAGGATGCGGGCGCCGCTGTCGGTGAGCTTGGTGGCGCAGTGGGCGAAGGCGTGGTGCAGGCGGCGCGTGGCGTTCACCGCGCCCCGCTCGGTCGCGTAGATGTGCGACAGGTGGTCGTAGTAGGCCTTCAAGCCCGCCTCCGCGCCGTCGTTGTGGAACAGCTCGGCGCGGACGCGCTCGCGGGCGATCGTGCGGATGAATGCGCGAAACTCGAAGCGCGGGTCGTACTCCTGCAGCCGGCCGTACGCCACGACGAAGACCTCGCCGACCATCCGTTCGGTTCGCTCGCGGTCACACAGCAGCACGACGAGCACCTGCCAGACGTCCGCCTGGTAGTCGGCCACGACCTGGTGGTATGCGTTGCGATCGCCGTCCCGAACTTTGGCCAGGTTCTCGTCCACGCGGGCCATTGTACCGGGGCCGCGTCGGCGACCAAGCGGCCGACCGGCCGGGCCCTTCGCCACGGCGCAAGAGATGCGCCCGCCACGTCGGCATGCAAGGGCTTGGGCTGCGCTCGGGACGATAAGTTCTTGCAAGTTCATGCACTTGCGGCTGCCCCGCGCGACCCGCCGCCTCGGACTTGCCGAGCGGGGCGGCGGGCGATCGATTTTGTCATTGTTTAGACGCTCACGGCGCGGTACGCTCTTCCAGCCACAGGGAGGTACAGGTAGTTGACATGGATGTGACTGACCGGCAACGCAGCAGCGGCTGTGGTCCGTCGGGGACCGACGCGGGCGAGGCTGCGACAGATCCCCGGCCGGCGACCAGCGCGGCAAACGTGGAGCCTTCGATGGGCCGAGTCATCGGTGAACTTCAGTTCCATCAGGGGGGCCGAGCGATGACCGTGCAGCTCGTTGCCGGTCTGACGTGGCAGTGCGACGACAAACAGATCGAGCAGTTGCTCAACGAGGCCTGCCCCGTGGACGACCCCGGCGGCGAGGTCCACCAGCCGATCGTGCACACGCTGTACCAGGTCGGCGAGCGGCTGGGCGCGGAAGTCCGCGTGCTCCAGCGCCAGGGCGCCTGACCCGCACCCGCCAACTTCATTCCCGAGTGTGCCAGTCAGTCGCTGTCCGGTGCGTTGGTCTGCGCTGCGGCGCGGCGCTGACCGGCGGCGTCGACCCGCTGGCGCGTGAGCCGGATCATCGCCGCGTGGGTGCCGATGTCGGCCGGGTCGTCGGAGTCGGGCTGGGGCTGGCGCTGGGTGTAGTTGCCGTCGCCGTCCATTTCCCAGGCCTGCCGCCGGTCGTGCCACATGATCTGGAGCATCTCCCAGACCCGCTCGCGCAAGGGCCGATCCTCCAGCGGGGCGATCGCCTCGACCCGCGCCAGCAGGTTGCGATACATCCAGTCGGCCGAGCCCATGTAGAACTCGCCGTCGACCGGGTCCTCGGCGGCGTTGCGGAAGTAGAAGATGCGGTGGTGTTCGAGGAATCGGCCGATGATCGAGATCACGCGGATGTTCTCGCTGAGGCCGGCGACCTGCGGGCGGAGCGAGCAGAACCCCCGGACGATCAGGTCGATCTTCACGCCTTCGCTGCTGGCGCGGTAGAGCAGGCGGCAGATCCCGCGATGCTCCAGCGAGTTCATCTTGGCGACGATGTGGGCCGGGCGGCCCGCCCGGGCGTGGGCGATCTCCCGCTCGATCATCTCGTAGAACCGCTGCTTCATGTTCACCGGCGCGATCAGCATCTTGTTGTACTCGCGCCGCAGCGACCGGCCGGTCAGGTAGTTGAACACCTCCGCGACGTCGCCGCACAGGTCGGGTTTGCACGTCAGCAGCCCCAGGTCGGTGTAGAGCTTGGCGGTGCCGGCGTGGTAGTTGCCCGTGCCGATGTGCGCGTAGCAACGCAGGCCGTCGCTCTCCTGCCGCACGATCAGCGCCGTCTTGGTGTGGGTCTTGTACCCGACCAGCCCGTAGACGACATGGACGCCGGCGCCCTCGAGCTCCTGGGCGATCTGGACGTTCCGCTCCTCGTCGAAGCGGGCCTTGAGCTCGACGAGACAGACGACCTGCTTGCCGCGTTCGGCGGCGCGCATCAGCGTGTGGATGAACGGGCTCTCGTCGCCCGTGCGGTACAGCGTCATCTTGATCGCCAGCACCTTGGGGTCGGCCGCGGCGGTCTCGACGAAACGCTGCACGCTCGCGGCGAACGACTCGTAGGGGTGGTGCACCAGCACGTCGCCGCTGCGGATCACGCTGAAGATGTCGGTCTCATCGTCGTCCAGCGGCGGCGGGACCACCGGCGTCCACGCCTCGAACTTCAGCTCCGGAAGGTTCAAATGGCCGATCTGGAACAGGTCGGTGAAGTCCAGCTCGCCCGGCAGCTCGTACACGTCCGACTCGGTCAGCTCCAGCTCGCGCATCAGGAAGCTGCGGATCCACGGGTCGGGGTCCGGGCCGTGCTCCAGCCGCACGATCCGCGCGAAACGCCGCTGACGCAGCTCCTGCTCGATCATCTCCAGCAGGTCCTCGGCGTCCTCCTCGTCGCGCTCGAGGTCGGCGTTGCGGGTGATGCGGAACGGCATCACGTTCTGCACCCGCATCTCCGGGAACAGGTCGTCGAGGTTGTTCGCGATCAGGTCGATCAGCGAGACGAACCGGAACTCCCCGTCGTCGTCGTCGTTGTCCAGCCGCACCCATTGCGGCAGCACGCTGGGCACCTTGATCCGGGCGAACAGCTTCTCGTCGCTGTTGGGGTAGCTCACCGTCACGCCCAGCGAGGTCGAGAGGTTGCTGATGAACGGAAACGGGTGGCCGGGGTCGACCGCCAGCGGGGTGAGCACGGGGAAGATGTTGTTGCGGAAGTACTCGTCGGACGCGGCGCGGTCCTTCCGCGTCAGGTCAGACCAGCCCAGCAGCTTGATGCCGTGCTTGTGAAGCTGAGGCCGGATCACCCGCGTGAACACGCCCGCCTGCTCGGCAAGCATGGGCAGGACGGTCTGGCGGATGGCGACCAGTTGCTCGGCGGGGGTGCGGCCGTCGGGCGTGCGGGAGACGACGCCCGCGGCCATCTGCCGCTTCAGCCCGCCCACCCGCTTCTGGTAGAACTCGTCGAGGTTGGACGTGAAGATCGCGAGGAACTTCGCCCGCTCCAGCAGCGGCGTCCGCTCGTCGATCGCCTCGTGCAGCACGCGGCGATTGAACTCCAGCCACGTCAGCTCGCGGTTGAGGAACTCCTGCGGGCTGACCTCGCCGCGCTTCGGATCGCCCACCGGGACCTGCGCGTCGCCGTGTTGTGACGGTGCAATGCTCATCGCTGGCTGTCGCTTTCAGGATGCCGGCCGCTGATCCCATGCCCGGCGCCCGAACGTGTTCACACACTCTATCCACCGGATGCCGCAGCGTCGACCAACGGCGCGCGCTCATCGATCGGTCGAGCCGCACCGGCGCATCAGCGGGCAAACTCATGCGAAAGCGCCCAACGACGAGGCCGCCCCGTGCTGCCCGAGGGGGTGGGTGATGGGCTGCCGGTCGGCAGTGACCTGCACCCGGGGTCGGGTGCGCCGCGGCGCCGGTCAATGGGTCGCGGTGGTTGTGAGCTGCGCCTCAGGCGTCGTGCCAGGCGAGGTGGATGCGGCGGCGCAGCACACCGGCGAGCAGGTTCCGCTTGGGCAGGGGTTCGATCCGCTCGAGCACGCGCTCACGGTCGGTGACGGTGCAATCGACCAGCACCGTCCGGTCGGTCGCGGCGCAGCAGAGCTCGCGAACGAGTTGGCCGTGCCCCTTGTCCAGGCCGTCGGCCAGGCGGAGGATCCCGGCGAGCATGCGCACGGTCAGGCGGTCGCCGGGTTCGAGGCAGACGAAGTGTCGGTGATGGGGGGCGGGGTGGGCCTTGCGGTGGTAGCGGCTGACGCACCCGATCCGCAGCCGCCGCCGCGCGTCGAAGAAGTCGTCCGGCAGCAGCGGCGAGTTCAGCACCAGCTCGCAACTGCGCTTGTGGTGCCGCTTGCGACCGGAGGCCAGGCCGATGTCATGCAGCAGCGCCGCGGCGTACAGGTCGAACCGCGCCTCGTCGTCGAGCTGATGGATCGCGTCCAGGTCGTCAAAGATCGCCAGGGCGAGCTTGGCCACGTGATGGGCGTGGTCGGCGTCGTAGTCGCACGATTCGGCGAGTTGGATCACGCCGTCGAGTGCCGCGACGCGGCTGTGCCGAGGCAGCGCGAACCGATCGAGCGTGGCTGCGGGAAGAGCGGTGGTAAGCACGTCGGACCGTCCGTGGTCGATGCGGCAAGACCTGTGGGCCGCGTGATCCGTCACGCGGGCAGACCCGTCGCGTGTATTATCGGGTCGCCGCGGGGCAGGACGGGTTAGTTTTGTGTTAATCGCCCGATCGTCGCGCGCGATGCCGAAGGCTCGGCGCCGGTCTGGATCGCGGTGTCGGGCTGGGTGCCCGTGGCCGGCGTTTGCTGCGATTCAGCCGCGTCGGCCGGCGGCGGGGCGACCTCGACCGGATCGGTCGGCGCAACAGAAGGCGGTGCGGTGTGCACCTGCTGTCGAAGGGTCTGCCACTGGCCCTGGTCGTTCAGCCGCCGCCAGAGGCTCGTGAACTGCTCGTACGCCAACTCACGATGGCCGATGCGATCCTCCCGGAGCTTCAGGATGTCCTCGCGGACACGCTTGAAGCCACGCAGGTGTCCGAAGAACGCCTGTGTGCGTTGCTGCTCGGCTTCGAGAAACGCCGGTAACAGTTCGATCCAGACATCGGTGTCGTGCAGGTCGCCCAGCGCGGTCTGCACGTTGCGAACCGCCCGGATCGAGCTGTCCAGACGCTTGCGGAATGCCGGGGCGAACAGCTCCATGGTGTATCGCAACCGCTTGGCGACCAGCCGCATGCGGTGCAGCGCGTCGACCATGTGCGGCTGGGCGACAAACGGCTCGTAGGCCAGCAATTCATCCAAACGCTGCTCGATGGCCTGGCCGGCGTACTCGCGCAGGGTGGCGTCGTGCAGGTCGGCGTTGACGCGGCGGGCCTTGATGCTCATCTGCTCCAGCGCGGCGTGCATGCGATTGGCTGCATCGGACTGCTCGAATCGATCCACCGCGGCGAGGACGTCGTGTTGAAGCCTCTGGCGCTGCTGAGACAGCCGCAGGTGCAAGCGCTTGATGCCGGTGGCGCGGCCCGGGTTGTTGAGTCGCGACCGGTAATCGGCGATGAACTGGATCTGGACATCGGTGTCGCGGGCCTGGCCGAGCGCTGAGCCCAGGCGTTTGACCTGTCGCTGCCAGCGTTTGGCCTTGCCGCCGGGCAGCGCCGGGTGGAGGTTGGTCATCGCGGCCCGCAGACGACGGCAGGCCACCCGCATCCGATGCACCGCCTCGGGGTCGCGGCCATCGCGGACCGGCTGCACCTGCCCACAGACCTTCGCCAGACGCTTGCTCATGGCCTTGGCGGCGAACAGGCCGACCGTGGCTTGGGTATGGCTGTCCAATGCTGTGGGGTCCTTTCTGATGAGGGACGGGGCGACCGCGGCCGATCCCGGGACCGACCGTTAACCAAAATATAACACAAGCAGGCGGCGTGTGAAAATGGTAAATATAGCACGCTAACGCTTTTCTCATCATCGGCAAATGCAGGATTAACGGGATTCGGTTAATTAAGTCGCAGACAAGTGCAGAAGAGCTTGTGCCTGTCGCGGAACGATCAGGGGTCCCAATACAACAGGGTCGGCTCTCAAGATCGGAGATCACACCTTGCGGACCAGCGCCACGACCGCCAAGAGCAGTGACAAAACGGGCGAGCGCCCACATGTGCTTGTGGTTGAAGACGAACCCGATCAGCAGGAATTGCTCCGATTTAACCTCAGCCGGGAAGGCTATAACGTCAGTTGCGTGGCGGACGGCCAAGCGGCGCTGGAGGTCATCCGCGGCGACGCCCCGGACCTGGTCGTGCTGGACCTGATGCTGCCGGGCATGGACGGCCTGGAGGTGTGCAAATCGATCCGGCGAGACGCGGAAGTGGCGCACCTGCCGATCGTGATGCTGACCGCCAAGGCCGAGGACTCGGACGTTGTGACGGGCCTCGAACTGGGCGCGGACGACTACGTGACCAAGCCGTACAGCCCGCGCGTCCTGCTGGCGCGCGTGAAGGCGGTGCTGCGGACGCGGCAGACAGTCGCCGGCGGTGACGACAATGGCGCCGAGGCGGTGATTCGTCGCAAAGACCTGATCATCCGGCCTGATCGATTCGAAGTGACCATCGCCGGCAAGGCGGTCAAGCTCAGCGGGACCGAGTTCCGGATGCTGGCGTTGCTGGCCAGCCGACCGGGTCGGGTCTTCACCCGCGCCCAGATCATCAAGAGCGTGCACGGCGAGAACTGCGCCGTGACGGATCGGTCCGTGGACGTGCACATCTTCTGGCTGCGCCAGAAGCTCGGTGCGCGGGGCCGGTTCATCGAGGCCGTACGCGGAGTCGGGTACCGCTTCCGCGAGTCGGAAGGCTGACAGAGAGCATGCAGAATCTGCGGCGTCGACGCCGCGGAACATGAATACGCGTCGCTTAGATCAGGGCGGCCAACTTCCTGTATGCAGCATGCGTAGCGATTTGCGTGTCGGTCGTGATCCGACCACAATGCGCAACCCGTATCGGCTGCCCCGCAGCCCTGATTCTCACGCGGAAAGGATGCACCAGGGATGATGACCAAGACCCCAGCCTTTGTCGCCGTGGTCCTCGTCGGCCTGTTCGGCGCGACGACCGCCCAATCGCAGGAAGCGCAGGTCGCGCCGGAGTATCCGATGTACCTGCCGACCGCGGGCGTCTCCGGCCACGTCAAGGTGGTCGGCTCGGACACGATGAACAACCTCATGACCCTCTGGGCCGAGGGCTTCCGCGAGTTCTACCCGGCGGTGCTCGTGGAGATCGAGGGCAAGGGCTCGAGCACGGCCCCGCCGGCGCTGATCGAGGGTCAGTCGGCCTTCGGCCCGATGAGCCGCGCCATGAAGGCCAACGAGATCAACAAGTTCCAGGAGAAGTTCGGGTACAAGCCCACGCCGCTTCGCGTCGCCGTGGACATGCTTGCCGTCTACGTGCACCGCAACAACCCCATCGCCAAGCGGGGGCTGACGATGGAGGAACTGGACGGCATCTTCTCCAAGACTCGCAAGACCGGCCACGCGAACGTCGCCACCTGGGGCGACCTCGGGCTCGGCGGCGAATGGAAGAACCGGCCCATCCGCCTGTACGGCCGCAACGAGGCCTCGGGCACCTACGGCTACTTCAAGGAGAACGCCCTGCGCGAGGGCGATTACAAGAACTCGGTCGCCTCGCTCGGCGGCAGCAGCGCGGTGATCCAGGCGGTCGGGACCGATGAGGCGGGCATCGGCTACTCCGGCATGGGTTACAAGTCGGAGAACGTGAAGATCGTTGCCATCGCACCGCGCGGCAAGAGCCAGCACATCGAGGCCTCGCCGGGCAACCTGGACACCTACCCGCTGGCCCGGTTCCTGTACGTCTACGTGAACTACCGGCCGAACAGCCAACTCCCCCCGCTGCGTGCCGAGTTCATCCGCTACATGTACAGCACGCAGGGCCAGAGCGTGGTGATCCAGGACGGCTACATCCCCGTGAGCCCGAAGGTGGCGCAGGCCGACATGCGGAAGGTCAACCTCGACCTGGAGCTGGCCGGCGGCGACTGAAGCGATCACGATGAAAAGGATCCCGCGCCGATGCCGGACGGGCACGCTTGACGATGAACGAACGCCAACTGCCTTTTACCGGCCGCAAGCGGGAGCGCACGACCCAGTGGGGTGTTCGCGCCGCTGACGTCGTCAGCCGCGCCGTCATCACCGTCGGGGGGATCGGCACGATCATCGCCGTCTCGCTGGTGGCGCTGTTCCTGTTGTGGGTCATCCGCCCGCTGCTCAGCGACCAGTCGCAAATCCAGCCGAGGGTGACGGCGTCCGCGGCGTGGGCGGAGAACCCCCCGGTCCACATCGCGCTCGACGAATATCGCAGCATGGGCTGGGCCCTGTTCGGCGACGGGCGGATGCACCTGTTCCGCGCCGATACCGGCGAACGCATCGGCACGCGCGACCTGGTCGGCGACGCCAACGCCACCGCCTGGTCGGTGGCCGCCGCCGACGACAGCGTGCTCGCCGGGTTTGCGGACGGCTCGGTCCGGGCGTTCCG
Organism: uncultured Planctomycetaceae bacterium; assembly: GCA_964458935.1. Classification (GTDB taxonomy): domain Bacteria; phylum Planctomycetota; class Phycisphaerae; order Phycisphaerales; family Zrk34; genus CAYWKS01. Next base: position 13,115 of record CAYWKS010000015.1, on the reverse strand, counting down.
CATCGCGTTCGACACCGAGTTCATCGAGTCCGATGACATGCCCGAGGCGTTGCGGGATCTGCCCATCGGCGGGACCGCGACCCACCGCGGCGGGGTGGTCGAGAAGACCCCGATCGGCCAGTTCCGCCTGCAGACGCTTCGGACCGAGCCGATCGGCGAGCGGCAGCCGCTGCTCGACGGGCCGGTCCGCCTGATCGACCACAGCCGGCAGAAAGACCAGCTGCACGTCGCGGCCCTGACAGAGACGGGGGCCGCCGGCGGACAGGCCGTCTACGCCACCGGCGAGTTCGGCGTCAACATGATGACCGATGAACCGGTGCTGAACCTCGGGCGGGCGCGGCCGATCGCCTACGACCACCACGACGGGCGGGAGGCGATGTACTGCCGCATCAGCGGGCTCGGCGACAACGTCTACCTCGCGTGGCACGACGGCGTCGTCCGCCGCCACAACACGACCGACCCCAACGGCCCGCGCCTGGTGGAGCGCTGCGACCTCGTGGCCGGCGACCATGCGTTGACGGCGTTCGACTTCCTCATCGGCCGGACGACGCTGATCGCCGGCACGTCCGACGGCGCGGTGGACGGCTACTTCCTCGCGCCGATCGACCAGCCGCTGAAGCAGGTCCTCGTCACCGGCCGCCGCGGCGACGGGTTTCAGCTCGCGCACGCGCGGCAGCTCATGCCCGGCCGGGGCGCGGCGATCACCGCCGTCGCGCCCAGCCCGCGCAGCCGGGCGTTCGTCGTCGGCGCCGCCGACGGCGCCCTGCACGCGTTCCTGATGACCAGCGGCGCCCGGCTCGCCCAAACCACCGCACCCGATGCGGGCACGATCCTCACCGCCTCCGTCGCGCCCGAGGAGAACGGCGTGATCGGCCTCACGCCCAACGGCCTGGTCCGGTGGGATATGCAGGTGGGCTACCCCCAGGCCACCAACGCGACGATGTTCGCGCCGGTCTGGTACGAGGGCTACGCCGAACCGATCTTCATGTGGCAGAGCTCGGCGGCGACCGACAGCGCCGAGCCGAAGTTCTCGCTCGTGCCGCTGATCTTCGGCACGCTCAAGGCGACGCTGTACTCGATGCTGTTCGGCGCGCCGCTGGCGCTGCTGGCGGCGCTGTTCACCAGCGAGTTCCTCCATCCCCGCGCGAAGGCGAAGATCAAGCCCACCATCGAGCTGATGGCGTCGCTGCCGTCGGTCGTGCTGGGCTTCCTCGCGGCGCTGGTCTTCGCGCCGGTCATCGGCCGATTTGTCCCCTCGACCCTCGCGATGCTGTTCACGCTCCCGCTGGTCTTCCTCGTCGGGGCGTATGTCTGGCAACTGCTGCCGTACCGGCTCACCGTGCGGTTGCGCGAGCAGCGGTTCTGGCTGATCCTGCTGACCGTGCCGATCGGCTTCATCATCGCGGTCGGCGCCGATGGCGTGCCGGGGCTGAACCGGCTGCCGCTCGTCGGCGGTTTCGACGGGCTCGGCCCGCTGCTGGAGCAATGGCTGTTCGGCGGGGACATCAAGCACTGGCTGAACGGCCTGGAGCGTGACCCGGCGTGGGGCGGGGCATTCGGCGGGCTGTGGCTGATCCTGCTGCCGGTCTCGATGCTGGCGGTGGCGATCCTGATGGGGCTGTACGTGAACCCGCTGCTGCGTGGGCGGACGGGTCACTTCACCCGCCCCCAGGCCGCGGGCCTGGAGATCGGCAAGTTCTGCCTCGCCGGGGGTTTGACCGTCGGGCTCGCCGCGGCGGCGGCGGGGCTGCTCAGCGCCGCCGGGTTCGACCTCCGCGAGCCGACCTCGTACATCGGCACACTCGTCGGGCAGTACAACCCCCGCAACGCCCTGGTGGTCGGGCTGGTGATGGGCTTCGCCATCATCCCGATCATCTACACGATCGCCGAGGACGCGCTGTCGACGGTGCCCGAGCACCTGCGGTCCGGGTCCCTGGGGGCCGGGGCCACCCCCTGGCAGACCGCCGTCCGCATCGTGATCCCCACGGCGATGAGCGGCCTGTTCAGCGCGGTGATGATCGGGCTCGGCCGCGCCGTCGGTGAAACGATGATCGTGCTCATGGCGTTCGGGGGCAATCCGATCATGGACATGAACCTGTTCAACGGCGGGCGACCGCTCTCGGCGAACATCGCGGTCGAACTGCCCGAGGCCCCGGTCGGCGGGACGCACTACCGCATCCTGTTCCTCTCCGGGCTGGTCCTGTTCGCCATGACGTTCGTGGTGAACACGGTGGCGGAGTTCGTGCGGCTACGGTTCCGCAGGAGGGCGTACTCGCTGTGACGCAGGCCACGCAGACATCCACCGCCACCGGGTCGGTCCCCGGCACGTCGATCCGCCGCCGCCGCGGCCGACTGGGCAACGCGCTGACCGCGCACGGCGAGCCGATGGTCTGGCTCACCGGCGGGTCGCTGGCGGTCTGCCTGCTGATGATCATCGGGCTGCTCGTGCTGGTGTTCTACCAGGGGCTGGCGACGTTCTGGCCGGCGCCGCTGGTGCGGGCGGACCTGCGCGGCGTGCTGGAGCCGACCGAGGGCCACACCGTCTACCTCGGCGAGATCACGCGGACCGAGTCGTTCCCGTTGCAGGCCTCGACGGTCGCGGCGATGACCGGCGCGGACCAGCAACCGCTGCGCCGCCGGGCGATGCAACTGCTCGAACCCGCCGTCGCCCCGGCGCTGGACGCGCTGGACGACCCGTCCCGCCTGAACTACGCCATCGACGCGGCGCGGGAAGCGTTCGACCAGCTCAACGCCGCGGCGCAAGCCGGCGAGCGGACCGGCGCCTTCCACGACGCCGGCGGCGCGGTCGCGGCGCTCGCCGACGTGGACGCGGCGTTGCGAGCCGTCCCGACGGCGCCCGATGCGGCGCACAACATGCAGACGCTCGACCAGATCGAAGCGCAAATGCACGACGCCGAGCAGGCGGTAATCCGCGATGTGATGCACCTGCGCCAGACCGAGCTGGGCGGCCGCATCCCCGAGCCCGACGCGCTGGCCGAGATGCAGCGGGACCCGCGTTTCCTCGCCCTCGAACACTTCGGCGACGAATTGGGCAGCGCCAAGCAACGCGTCGGCTACCTGCGGCAGCAGGTCCTCATGCGCGAAGCCGGACCGGTCGTGCGGCAGGCCGTCACCGGCCACGACGATCCGAACACCGACGTGCTGCACGTCCTGAAGGACCTGCAGCGATCGGATGAGCCGGGCGTGGGCGAGGCGGCGACCTTTGTCATGGACCACATTCAGGTCGAGCATCGCCGCCGGCTGTTCCGGACGGGCAACTTCGATCTGACGAGGCGGCACTTCCACTGGATCCCCGACTACGCGATCGCCTCGGAGTCCGAGCCGAATTGGGCTGTCGTGATCGAGCGGTTGAGCTGGGGCCGGTTTTTCGGGGTCCCCACGGCGTTCGTCGCTCACACGCCCCGCGAGCCGGGCGAGCGGGAGGATCGACTGGCGGCGCTGCAGTCGCTGGTCACCCAGGGCATGCGCCGAGTGGATGGCTCGCAACGCCAGGTGGTCATGCAGGCCTACCAGCGGATCAATCGGGAGCTCGCCGAGGTCCGTCGCGCCCGCAGCCGGGCTTTCCTCGACCGGTTCGAGGCCGACCCTAACCGGCGGATCGACCTGAAGCTGGCGACCGGTCAGACCGTCCGTGCCGATGAATGGGACGGTCAGTCGGCGATCACCGAAGCGATCAAGGTCTGGGCCGGTTCGCCCGCGGCCTGGGAGCAGATGCGGGCGACGCGCCCGGACATCCTCGAGCGCCGCCGCCGGCACGAGCAGTTGCAGAAGCAGGTTGTCGGCAGCATCAACGCGCAGTTGAGCGATGCGCGGCTGGAGCTGCGCGGCGCTGCGCTGGCTCACGACAAGGGCGCCTTCGAGAGTTCGCATGAAGAAGATGGCAAGGCGGGTGAAGGGTTCTGGGAGGGGGCCTGGCCCGTCCGCGATGCCCGGCGCGTCACCTTCCAGACCCGGCTGGTGCAGCCGGCCAATCGCCTGATCAGCCTCGAGTCGCAGGTCAAGGCGTTCCGGCAGCAACAGGACGACAACAACGCGCTGATCGACTGGGTGAGCCAGGCCTTTGGCGCGGACGATGCGCTGACGACGGCGGCCGCGGCCGCCGCCGAAGCGGTGAACGCCCGGGCCGACGAGCAGATCGCCGAGGCGCAGCAGCAGATCGAGTCGGTCAAGGCCGAGCTGGCCGCCGCGCCCCAGAGCGTGCAGGCCGAGCTGGCGCACTTCCTCGCCGTGGCGCGCGAATCGACCGTCGAAACGACCGAGATCACCGGTCGGATGAACGAGCTGGAAGCGGAGAACGACCGCTACGAGCTGCGGGTCGAGACGGTGCAGGGCCAGGTCCAGTCGATCAAGCTCGGCGAGATCGTCCGCATCTTCCCGGCCAACCAGGTGACCGAGTCGCTCGGCGACCAGATGGACATCTACCTCTCGCGTTGGGGCGAGTTCCTCACCGACGAGCCGCGCCAGGCCAACAGCGAAGGCGGCATCTTCCCCGCCATCATCGGCACGGTGCTGATGACGATCATCATGGCGTTTGCGGTGGTACCGTTCGGCGTGATGGCGGCGCTGTATCTCCGCGAGTACGCCAGGGGCGGGATCATCGTCTCGGCCGTGCGGATCGCGATCAACAACCTCGCGGGCGTGCCGTCGATCGTGTTCGGCGTGTTCGGGCTGGGCTTCTTCTGCTACGTGGTCGGCGACTTCGTGGACGCGGGCCCGGTCTACGAGCTGCCCGCCGGCCGATGGTTTGGGTACCTGGGCGTCTTGGCGGGCGCGGCGCTGCTCGGGGCGTTGCTGTTCTTTCTATCGCTCTCGCGGCCGGGCAAGCCACGGTCCCGCACGCAGTTTGCCCTGCGATACGCCGCCGGGGGGCTGTGGCTGGTCGCGTCGATCGCATTGATCCTGCTCGTGGCGGTGACGCCTTTCTTCGACGGGTTTTTCGAGGCGCGGAAGCTGGCCGAGAACCAGCCGACCTTCGGCAAGGGCGCCCTGGTGTGGGCGTCGCTGACGCTGGCGCTGCTGACGTTGCCGGTGGTGATCGTGGCGACGGAGGAGGCGTTGGCGGCGGTGCCGAACTCGATGCGCGAGGGGTCGTACGCCTGCGGCGCGAGCAAGTGGCAGACGATCAAGCGGATCGTCCTGCCCCGCGCGATGCCGGGCATCATGACCGGCATGATCCTCGCGATGGCCCGCGGGGCCGGCGAGGTCGCCCCGCTCATGCTCGTCGGCGCGGTGAAGCTCGCGCCCGAGTTGCCGATCAGCGCCGACCCCGGCGAGGCGTTCGGGATCAACCGCTCGTTCATGCACCTGGGCTTCCACATTTACGACCTGGGCTTCCAGAGCCAGAACTCCGAGGCGGCCAAACCCATGGTCTTCACCACCACGCTGCTGCTGATCGCGATCGTGGCGGTGTTGAACCTGTCGGCGATCTGGCTGCGGACCCGCCTGCGGCAGAAGTTCGTCGCCTCGGCGTTCTAAGCTGCTTCACGAGGAGACCTGATATGGCCGACCCCGATACCACCCAGGACCCCGCGGCGCCGCAGAGCGGCGTGGATGAGCCGGGCGCGAACGCCCAAGACGCGCCCGGGTTCACCCGCCAGCCGCACGGCGGGCGGCTCGAAGCCATCGTCCGCGGTGAACGCGTCGTCACCGAGACCCACAACGCCGTCGAGTCTGAGGACATCGTCCTCGAGATCGACAACTTCAACCTCTGGTACGGTGACAAGCAGGCGCTGTTCCACAACACCATCAACGTGCCCCGCGGCAAGGTCACCGCGCTCATCGGGCCGTCCGGCTGCGGCAAGAGCACGCTCCTCCGATCGGTCAATCGGCTGAACGACCTGATCGACATCGTTCGCATCGAGGGCGACATGCGCCTCAACAGCGACAGCATCTACGACCCCGGCGTCGACGTCATCGAGCTCCGCAAGCGGATGGGCATGGTCTTCCAGAAGTCCAACCCCTTCCCCATGAGCATCTACGAGAACGTCGTGTACCCGCTGCGGATCGACGGGGAGCGCAGCAAGAGCGTGCTCGAGGAGGTCTGCGAAAGGTCGCTCCGCGGCGCGGCGCTCTGGGACGAGGTCCGCGACCGGCTGCACGAGAACGCGCTGGGGCTTTCCGGCGGTCAGCAGCAGCGCCTGTGCATCGCCCGCTCCATCGCCGCCGAGCCCGAGGTCCTGCTCATGGACGAGCCCTGCTCCGCTCTCGATCCGATCGCCACCGGCAAGATCGAAGACCTCATCCAGGAACTCAAGGGCGACTACTCGATCCTCATCGTCACGCACAACATGCAGCAGGCCTCCCGCGCCAGCGACTACACCGCTTTCATGTTCCTCGGGCGGATCATCGAGTACGGCCCGACGATCGACGTGTTCACGAACCCGCACCTGAAGGAAACCGAAGACTACATCACCGGCCGCTTCGGTTGACCAAGGAGAAGCCACATGAGACTGCACATTGCGTTCGCCGCGCTGACAGCGATCGCCGCCCTGGCGGGTGGCTGTGACAGCGCTCCCAACGACCGGGCCATGGACCTGGACCCGCCCCGGGCTCAGAACGCGGGCCAGAACGTCGACGGCAACGACGCGGCATCGGCATACGACCGGCCGGGCTTCACCGTCAAGGTGATCGACAACCGGCTGTGGGTTTTTGAAGGCGATGCGTTCCCCGAGCACCTGCCGGACAAGCACTCGACGTTCGTCGGGGCCGGCCCGGACGGCATGACGATCAAGGCGCCGGACGCGCAGACGGTGCAGATGTACCTCGAGGCCACCGCCGAGTAGGCGGTGTGCCCGGTCGGCGTGGCCGTTATCATTCAACCCGATGGGCCGATCCGCCCGATGGGGCGAAGGATGTCCACTCACTTGCAGCGACAGTTCGACCGACTCAAGAAGCATCTCCTTCAACTGGGCGCGATGTCGGAGGAGGCGGTGGAGCGCGCGATCCGGGCCGTCCACCACCGCGACGTCGATCTCGCCGACCAGGTCATCAACGACGACCAGAAGGTCGACCTGATGGAGATCGACATCGAGGAGGAGTGCCTGCACACGCTGGCGCTGCACCAGCCGGTGGCGTTCGACCTGCGTTTTGTCGTGGCGGTGCTGAAGATCAACAGCGACCTGGAGCGGATCGCCGACCTGGCGACGAACATCGCCGAGCAGGCGAAGTTCCTGGCGGACATGGCCAAACCCAGCGAGATCCCGTTCGACCTGACGGGGATGGGCCGCGCCGTCCGCGCGATGCTCAAGAATTCGCTGGATGCGCTGGTCAACGTCGACCCCAAGCTGGCGGCCGAGGTCACCGAGATGGACGACAAGGTCGACACGATCCACCGTCAGATGTACGAGGCGATCGAGAGCGCCATCCGCGAGAACCCGCGCCAGTTGCCGCAGTACATCCACCTGCTGAACATCTCGCGGCAGTTGGAGCGGATGGGCGACCACTGCGTGAACATCGCCGAGGATGTGCTGTACATGGCCCGCGGCGACATCACGCGGCATCGGGGGTGAATCGGCCCGACGCCGGCGGACCGCGGGCAGCGTGTCACGCCGGCGGCTTGACGGGGTGGCGTTTGGGCGCGGGCTCGGCGTGGATCATCTCGTCCGGGCGGAGCACGTCCACGTCCATCTTGCGGGCGGTGAACGTCTCGCCGTCGGGGTTCTGGGCGAAACCCAACTCCTCGAGGTGCGCGATGAGCTTGTCGTGAGATACCTTCGTCGCGGGCTTCCAGCCCACGCCCTTGGACAGGTTCTCACGCAACCGGTGCAAGTCGATCGTGACGATGTAGAGGTCGCTCATAAGACTGGGAAACTTCGGGCTGGGAATTGGCTGATCCAAGTATATTAGGCGTGATATTGCCGGCGGGCGAACGCCGGGTCGATGGATTGTCGGTCCTTGCCCCTCACATCAGGCCCAGGATGAGCTTCGCCTCCTCGCTCATCATGTCCTTGTTCCACGGCGGGCTCCAGACGATCGCCACTTCGCAGCCCTCGACCGCATCGAGCGACTCGACGCTGGCCTGGACGATCTGCGGCAGCGACTGGGCCTCGGGGCAGTTGGGCGTGGTCAGCGTCATCTCGATGAACACGCGGCGGCCCGTCTCGCCGTCCGTGATCGACACGTCGTAGATCAGCCCCAGCTCGTAGATGCTCACCGGGATTTCCGGGTCGTACACCTGCTTGAGCATGTGCACGACCTGCTCCTCGAGAGGGGCGTCATCCGGCGCGGGCTCGAACTTCGGCCGGGGGGGCTGATCGGCGTCGAAGCCGTAGGGCCCGTACGGGCCGAAGCCCGGCGACGGCTGAGGCTCGGAGTTGGAGGACTGGGGTAACTGCATGACTTAGTCGCCCTCCGCGGCGAGGGTGCGGATCCGTTGGACCATGGCGTGCAAGCCGTTTCGCCGGCCCATGGTCAGGTGCTCTTCGAGCCCGAGCGAGCGGAAGAACCCATCGATGTCGAACGCGAGCACGTCGTCGGCGCTGTGCCCGCTGAACAGCCGCTGCAGCAGCGCGATCAGGCCCTGGACCAGCTCCGAGTCCGGTTGCGACGACTCGGGCGGTCGGCAGTCGGCGATGAACCGCACGCGCCGCCGGTCGTCCGGATCACGCCGCAGCACCAGCCACACCCGGCTCTGGCAGCCGCGGACGAAGCTGTCCTCGGTCTTCCACGCGTCGGGCATGACGGGGATCTTGCGGCCCATGTCGAACAGGTATTCGTAACGCTGATCCCAATCGTCGATGAACTCGAAGTCCTGGGCGATCTGGGCGGCGGCGGCCTCGGGCGACGCGGCCGCGGCGGCGGGAAGCGCGGCGTCAGCCTCATCGGACGCCGCCTCGGTCTCCGGCGCGACCCGTGCATATGACGTGACGACCTCGTGCAGCGCGTCGGCGAAGGCATTGACCTCGTCGAGCGTGTTGTAGAACGCCATCGACGCGCGGCAGGTCGCCGAGACGCCGAACCGCTCCATCAAGGGCTGCGTGCAGTGGTGGCCGGTCCGCACCGCGATGCCCCGCGCGTTCAGGAGGTTGCCCAGGTCGTACGCCCCGATCCCGTCCACAACGAACGAAAGGACAGATGTCTTGTGTTCGGCGTTGCCGATGATCCGCAACCCGGGGATCGCCGCGAGCCGCTCGGCGCCGCGGGCGAGCAGCCGCATCTCATGCTCTTCCATGGCAACGCGGTCGAGACCGGCGATGTAATCCAGCGCCGCGGCGAGCCCGATCGCGCCGGCGATGTGCGGGGTGCCGGCTTCAAAGCGCGCGGGGGGTTCGGCGTAGACCGTTCGCTGGAAGCTCACGGATTCGATCATCTCGCCGCCGCCCTGGTACGGGGGCATCGACCGCAGCAGTTCCATCTGCGCGACTAGCACGCCGATGCCCGTCGGGCCCAGCGCCTTGTGCCCGCTGAACGCATAGAAGTCCGCGCCCAGGCCGGGCACATGCACCGGCGTATGGGGCACGGCCTGCGACCCGTCGATCAGCGCCACGGCACCGGCGGCGTGCGCCGCTTCGACCAGGCGCCGCACCGGGTTGATCGTCCCCAGCGAGTTGCTGATCTGCACCGCGGCAACGATCCGGGTCCGGTCGTCGATCAACTCGTCGAGCTTCGCGAGCTCCAGCTCGCCGTCATCGCTCACGGGGATGACGCGAATCTCGGCGCCGGCCCGTTCGCAGGCGATCTGCCACGGCACGATGTTGGAATGGTGCTCCATGGCCGTGATGACCACGTTGTCGCCGGCCCGCAGGGCCATCCCGCCGTAGCTGGCGGCGACCAGGTTGATCGCCTCGGTTGCCCCGCGGGTGAAGACCACGGTGTAGTCGTCGTTGAGGTGGAGGAACCGTGCGACGGTCTGCCGCGCCTTCTCGTACGCCTCGGTCGCGAGCACGCTCAGGTGATGCGCCCCCCGGTGCACGTTGGCGTTGTACCGGCGGTAGTAGTCGTCGAGCGCCTCGATGACCTGTCGCGGCTTCTGGCTGGTCGCCGCGTTGTCGAGGTACACCAGCGGCCGACCGTCCACCCGCTGTTGCAGGATGGGGAAGTCGGCCCGGACGGCCTGGACGTCGAAAGCGGTATGGGCGGTCACGGTGGTCATGTCAGACTCGATACAGGCGTTCCTTGATCTCGCGGCTGAACTCGGCCGACAGCTTGTTCGCCATCGGCAGCTTCGCGATCATCTGCTCGGCGAGCAGTTGCCGCACGGGCACGAGCTGCATGCGGTCGAAGCCCTCGGCGGCGAAGGCGTAGATCAACATGGCCCGCGCCACGTCCTCGGGCAGCCCGCGGGCGCGGAAGTAGAAGACCGCCTCGGGGTCGACCTGCCCGGTCGTCGCGCCGTGCGTGCACCGGACGTCGTCGGCATAGATCTCCAGTTGAGGTCGGGCGTTCATCCGCGCCGTGTCGGTCAGGAGCATGTTGCGATTGCTCTGGATCGCGTCGGTCTGTTGGGCGGCGCGATCGACCTTGATGCGACCGGTGAACACGCCGTGGCTCTGGTGGTCCATGATCCCCTTGTAGAACTGCCGAGAGCGACAGTTGGGGGCGCGGTGGTGGACCCGCATCGCGTTGTCCAGGTGCTGGTCGTTGTGCCCGACGAACAGGCCGTTGATCAGGCAGTGGCACTCGGGGCCGGCGAGCGTGGGGCGGATGTTGTTGCGGACCAGCGACCCGCCGAGCAGCACCGTGTGCGAATGCACGTCCGAGTGCTCGCCCTGGTGCGTGTGGAGCGTGGAGATGTTGGTCGCCCGCTCGCTCTCACGCTCGAGCATGTAGTGGTGCACGACCGCCTCGTCGTCGGCGTAGACCTCGGTGAGCGCGTTGGTGAAATAGGCGCCGTCGGCCAGGGCGACGTACTGCTCGATCACGGTCGCCCGCGCTCCGCGCTCGGCGACGATCAGGTTCCGCGGGTGGGTCATGACTTCGGCGCCGGTCGCGACGGACAACACGTGCAGCGGCTTGTGCAGCGCCTCGCCGGCCTTCACGTAGACGATTACCCCGTCTTCAACCATGGCGGTGTTCAACGCCGAGAACGCATCGGTGGCGGTGTCGACCTGTTCGCCGAGTTTATCGATCACGCCGGCGATACCGGTCTGCAGCGTGCGGCTGAGCGTGCCGACCGCGTCGGCCTGAACGTCGGACAGGTCGTCACGGTAATGGCCGTCCACGAACACGATCAGGTGCGCATCGAGGTCGGGGATGAGGAACGCCTCGATATCGCCCCGGCTGACGTTGGTGTTCGGCTGGGCCAGGGGTGGGGCCTCGACCAGCCGCTTGAGGTTGGTGTACTTGAAATCCTCGTGCTTGAGCGTGGGGATGCCCAGCGCGAGGAAGTCGTCGAACGCGGCGGCGCGGCGGTCGTTGAGGCGGTCGGTGCCGGCATCGGCGGCGCGCTGGCGCACCCGGTCGAACAGCGGTTCGTAGCCCTGGGGCGGCGTGGACCGGGGCGGGCCGGCCGGCTCGCCGGTCGCCTCACGCGGCGGCTGGTGTGTGGTCGTCTGTGTCATGGTCCGTTGAAGTTCCTTTGTTCGATCCGACTCGCTCAACCGGCGACGGCGGCTTGTGCGCCCTCGGCCTTCGCCCAATCGGTGTAGCCCTTGGACTCCAGTTCCTCGGCGACCTCGATGCCGCCGGTCTTCACGATCTTCCCGTCGACGAGCACGTGCACCACGTCGGGCTTCACGTAGTTGAGCAGCCGCTGGTAGTGCGTGATCAGCAGGAAAGCCCGCTTGCCGTCGCGCATGTTGTTCACGCCTTCGCTGACGATCCGCAGGGCGTCGATGTCCAGCCCCGAGTCGGTCTCGTCGAGGATCGCCAGCTCCGCGTCGAGCACCGCCATCTGGAAGATCTCGAATCGTTTCTTCTCGCCGCCGCTGAATCCCTCGTTGACGTTGCGCTTCACCATCTCCATGTCGACATTGACCATCGCGGCCTTCTCGCGGAACTGCTTGAGCAGCGCCGGCGCGTCGAGCTCCTCCAGCCCGTGATACTCGCGCTTGGCGTTGACCGCGGCCTTGAGGAACTGCATCGACGAGACGCCGGGGATCTCCACCGGGTACTGGAAGGCGAGGAACAGGCCTTCGTTGGCCCGCTCGTTCGGGTCCAGCTCCAGCAGGTCCTTGCCCTTGTAGTGGATCGACCCGTCGGTGATCTCGTAGTCCTCCTTGCCGGCGAGGACCTGGGCGAGGGTCGACTTGCCCGAGCCGTTGGGGCCCATGATGGAGTGGACCTCGCCCTCGTTCATCACCAGGTCGAAGCCGCGGAGGATCTCCGTGTCCTCCACGGAGACATGCAGGTTCTTGATCTCGAGCAGTGGTTGAGCCATGTTGTTCGTCACCTTGTTGATTCGCGTGGGGTTCGCGCCCGCGGCCATGTCGCGGGGCCTGTGGTTGTCTGTTATCCGACCGAGCCTTCGAGGCTGACCGCGAGGAGCTTGTTGGCCTCGACGGCGAACTCCATGGGCAGCTCGTTGAACACTTCCTTGCAGAACCCGTTGACCAGCAGGCTGACCGCGTCTTCCTCGTCGATGCCGCGGGCGGTGCAGTAGAACAACTGGTCTTCGGCGATCTTGGTCGTGGACGCCTCGTGCTCGGCCGTGGCGGTGGGGTTGCGGACGTCGATGTAGGGGAACGTGTGCGCCCCGCACTGATCGCCGATGAGCATCGAGTCGCACTGCGTGAAGTTCTTCGCGTTGGCCGCGCCCTTGTTCATCTGGACCAGCCCGCGGTAGGTGTTGTGACCCTCGCCGGCGCTGATCCCCTTGCTCACGATCGTCGAGCGGGTGTTCCTGCCGATGTGGGTCATCTTGGTGCCGGTGTCGGCCTGCTGGCGGAGGTTGGTCAGCGCCACGGAGTAGAACTCGCCGACGCTGTTGTCGCCCTGGAGGATCACGCTGGGGTATTTCCAGGTGATCGCCGAGCCGGTCTCGACCTGCGTCCACGAGATGTGAGCGTTGTCGCCGCGGCAGTGACCTCGCTTGGTCACGAAGTTGTAGATGCCGCCCTTGCCGTGCTCGTCGCCGGGGTACCAGTTCTGGATGGTCGAGTACTTGATCTGGGCGTCCTTCATCGAGACCAGCTCAACGACGGCGGCGTGCAACTGGT
>CAYWKS010000014.1:0-72187 GCA_964458935.1 uncultured Planctomycetaceae bacterium | reverse complement strand
GCCTCCGCGGCAGTGAGGCGACGGGTCCGTGCGCCGAGCTGCGCGCCCCGGCCCTCTTATAGAGGGCCACGCCATGCACACCCATCCAACCCCCAACGCCGGACCTTCAGTCCTTCTGCGCTCTCCCTTCATCCTTCCAACTTCGCACTTCGAGATTCGAGCTTGGAGCTGCATCCTTCTGCCGTCATCCCTGTCCGCCCGGCCACCGGCTGCTGCGCACCCCGGCCCAGCGCAAGCGCATTCTTTGCAGACGTTTACACTTCCGGGGGCGGCGGGGAGGGGGCTGCATGCGGACAGCGACGTTGCGCGGCGCTTCGCGGCGTCGTTTGGGCGTTTGCGACGCAGAAACCGCGTCCGCCCGACCTGTCCGCCCGGACCGCGGGGCGCGGGCGCATGGCGTGGCGACCGTGCGGCGGGCCGGGCCTCGCCGGGGGCTTGCCGCGATGCATCAGATCCCCAGCAGCAGCACGGCGACGGAGAAGTAAATGACCAGGCCGGCGACATCGACCACGGTGGCGACGAAGGGTGTGGAGCACGTCGCGGGGTCCAGGCCGATCGCTTCCAGCCCGACCGGCAGCATGGCACCGACGACGATGCCAGTCACGACGACGCCGACGACGGCGGTGCCGATGGCGAAGCCCATGTGCATGGCTTCGGGGAAGGTGGAATCGGGCATCTGCGACAGGGGGCTGAGGTAGGCCAGCGTGGTCGCCACGATCATCGCCAGCACGCCCAGCAGCGAACCGAGCACCAGGCCGCTGGCCAGTTCGCGGCGGAGCACGGTGAGCCAGTCGCTGGTCTTGATGTCGCCGGTGGCGAGGGAGCGGACGATGAGCGTGGCTGCCTGGGTTCCGCTGTTGCCGCCGGAGGCGATGATCAGCGGGACGAACAGCGCCAGGATCGCGTACCGTTGCAGTTCGTCGTGGAACACGTCCATGGCGGCGATGGTGAACAGCCCGCCGAGGAACAGCACCATGAGCCACACCCCGCGCTTGCGGACCATGGTCAGCAGCGAGGCGCTGGCGTACGGCGTGTCGAGCGCCTCCATGCCGCCGAGCTTGTGGATGTCCTCGGTGACCTCTTCGCTGGCGACGTCGGCCACGTCGTCGAACGTGACCACGCCGACCAGCACCCCCGCGTCATCGACCACCGGGAGCACGGGCAGGTCGTACCGCTCCATCACCCGCACCGCCTCCTCGCGGTCGTCGCTCACGCCCAGGCACACGACGTTGCCCTCGCCCAGGTCGTCGCAGCGGGCCCGCGGGTCGGCCAGCACCAGTTGCCGCAGGCGGACGTGGTCGATGAGCCTGCCGGCCTCGTCGATGACGTACAGCGTGTGCAGGGTCTCGGCCCCGGCGCCATCGCGGCGGAGGTGCTCCAGGGCCTCGGCGACGGTCCACCGCGGTCGGAGCGTGAGGTAGTCGGGCGTGGCGAGCCGGCCGACGCTCTCCTCGGGGTAGGCCAGCGCCCGCTGGGTGTGGTGTCGTTCGGCGGGCTCGAGCATCGCCAGCAGGCTCGCCGCGAGCGCATCGGGCGCGTCTTCGAGCAGTTCCACGCGGTCGTCGGGGTCCATCTCGTTGACGATGGCCGCGACGTGCTCATCATTCAGGGCCTCGATCAGCGCTTCCTGGCGATCGTGATCGAGGTAGGCGAAGGCGTCGGCGGCGCGGTCGCGTGGCAGGACCCGCAGCGCCAGGGCGTCGAGCGGGGGCCGCAGCGCCGCGATCACGTCCGCGATCTCCGGGTCGCGCAGCTCCGCCAGGGCCGCGCGGGCCTCGGCGGGCTTCCGCTGCGACAGCAGGTCGCTGATCTCGGGGATGAGCAACTCCGCCACCATGTCCTCGTGCTTCGACACAGGCATGCGCGTCCCTTGGTGCCGATCGACCGCCGCGGCCGCACCCGCCGATGCGTAAGCCTACGTCGGTGCGGCGGGCCCCGTCAAAGCTCCGCACGCCGGCGCCGCACGGTGGGCGCACGACAACGGACGCCACGCGAGGTTGACGTGACGCCCGAGGAGATGGTTATCGCGGTCAGGCCTTGCGGCGGCGGGCGCTCGATCGCGAGACGAACATCAACACGCCCAGGCCCGCGATCGCGACCGTCGCGGGCTCGGGGATCACGGTCTGACCGGACAGTTGCAGCTCGCCGAATGCGCCGCTGCCGCTGAGGACGATACGCATCTCGTCGAAGGTGGTGCCGCCGAGGTCGACCGTCTGCACGCTGTTGTCGCCCAGGCCGTCGACGGTGGTCATGTCCTGGAGGACGCCGCCGAGGTAGCGTTCGATGCGGCCGCCTTCCTCGATGTCGATGAGGGTGACGGTGCCGTTCGCGGTCTGCTCGGCGTCGAAGCGGACATAGAACGTGCCGCCGCGGGCGTCATCATCGGGGTTGTCGATCAGGCCGTCGTTGTCCGCATCGACCCCGTTCTCGGGGAGGATGAGCACGATGCCGAGTGGGTGGTCGTTGCCGATGCCGTCGCCCGGCGTGGCCAGGTCGGGGTCGCCGCCGGTGGGGGAGGCGGTGTCGAAGGCGATGGCGCGGTCGGGGCGGCCGCCGGCGTTGTTGGACGCGGCGATCGTCACGCCCAGGGCGGTGTACTCGTCATCGATCGTCTGGCCGGCGACGATGGGGGCGCCGTCGGCGTCCTGCTCGAAGTCGAGCGTGAAGAGGGCGGCATGGGCCAGCGTGGCGCCGCAGAGCAAGACCGAGGCCGCACCGGCCAAGTGTTTCACATCCATCATCCGTGACTCCCTGTGAGTAGCGGGTCTGTACGTGGGGTATCGGCGGCGGCCACGACGGCCGACGCAAGGGCACTAGCGGATATAACCGGCCGGGACGCAAGCGGATCGTGGCAAGAAAGTGCATGGCTGCCGCGCCCGCTGGGGCTGGTCACCGCGGCGGCCACGGCGTAAACTGCCCCTCCGATGAGCACCACGACACGACCGATCTGCAAACTCGCCCTGGCCGACGGGACCGTCTTCACCGGCCGCGCCTTCGGGCACCTCGCCGACGCGCCCGTCGGTGGCGAAGTCGTCTTCAACACCTCGCTGACCGGCTACCAGGAGATCCTCACCGATCCGTCCTACAACGGGCAGATCGTGACGATGACGTATCCGCTGATCGGCAACTACGGGGTCAACGTGGAAGACCGGGAGTCGGCGCGGGTGCAGCCGGCCGGATTCGTCGTCCGCGAGCTCGCCCGGCTGCCGCACAACTACCGCAGCACCCAGAAGCTGGAGGACTGGCTGGCCGACCAGCAGGTCCTGGGCATCGAGGGCATCGACACCCGCGCCCTGACCCGCAAGCTCCGCATCGACGGTGCGATGAACGGCGTGGTGAGTTGCTCGGAGCTGGACGACGCGGCGTTGGTCGCAGCCGCCCGGGCCGTGCCCAGCATGTCCGGCCAGAACCTCGCCCGGGTGGTGAGCCCGACCGATCGCGCCGACTGGACCGACGACCTGGGCGCGTGGTTGCCGATCCAAGGCATCCCGCCCAAGGGCGAGAAGCGGTTCCGCGTGGTCGCCGTCGACTGCGGCGCGAAGCACAACATCCTCCGCAACCTGGTCGATCGCGGGTGCGAGGTCATCGTCGTGCCCCACGACACCCACGCCGACGAGGTCCGCAAGCTGGACCCGGACGGGTTGTTCGTCTCCAACGGCCCGGGCGACCCGGACGCCGTGGGGTCCACCATCGAGGCGCTCCGCGAGCTGGCCGGTGAGAAGCCGACCTTCGGCATCTGCCTCGGCCACCAATTGCTGGGCCTGGCGATGGGCGCCACACGGTTCAAGCTCAAGTTCGGCCACCGCGGCGGCAACCAGCCCGTCCAGAACCTCGCCACGCGCAAGGTCGAGATCACCAGCCAGAACCACGGGTTCGGCATCGACATCGACTCGCTTCGGGCTGTCGGCGGGGAGCCGACGCATATCAACCTCAACGATGGCACCCTCGAAGGCTTCCGCCATCCCGACAGGCCGATCTTCGCCGTCCAGTACCACCCCGAGGCGTCGCCGGGCCCGCACGACGCCGGCTACCTGTTCGACTGCTTCATCGAGATGATGAAGACCGGCCGGAGCCCGACCGCCGAGCAGATGGACCAGGCCCAGCAGGTCCGCACCCGGGTCGGCGGATGAGGCGCGGCCCGGCCGCCGCCGCATGGCTCCGCGGGCGATTTTCCGCTGGGGCGCGTCAGACAGCCTCACCTCCAAACGTCTTTGTACTGTGTCAGCGGGTCATTGGGCCCGTTGAGCAGGTTCGCGTGGCGCGTGCCGCCGGCGTCCTCGCCGCCACCGGACCTTGATACACGACCCAGAACCCCCGACCGGCCCGGGCACAGCCCGCCGGAGGCAAGCCTGACGCACAAGGAGCTTTGCATGTGGACCCGCATTGACAGACCGTTCTGGATCGCGGCGCTCGCCGTCGTCGCACTCATGGTGAACGTGGCCGCCGCGGACGACAAGGACTGGGACACCTATCCCCAGGTCGACGAGAGCGAGTGGCAGGTGCTGTTCGAGACCGCCGACCACCCGATGTTCCAGCACCCGGTGCTGGGGACCCACCCCGACCTCGGCGGGTCGTACCACCAGTGGAAGAACTGGGAGATCATGAGCATGAGCAAGGCCGAGATCCTCAAGCTCATCCCCGAGCAGGTCGGTCTGCTCCACCTGGGCTGCCCGGAATGCAACGCGGGCCCGGAGAACGCCAAGAACGACTTCAACGACTCCTCGCAGTTGCCTCGCCAGTGGGGCCATTGGCGCTGGAGCAAGGACAACCCCGAGCAGTACCACTGCGACAAGTGCGGCGAGAAGTTCCCCAACAACCCCAAGTACCCGATGAATCACGTGGACGTGTTCCGCAACCGCCTCGGCGAGAAGATCGAACGCCGCTACTGGCTGGACACCGCCAAGGACAAGAACGGATTCAAGAAGCGCTTCCCCAAGTACTACCTGAACAGCCAGATCGACTACCACAAGATGCGCTGGGTCCAGGGCCAGCTCCACAATCTCAAGGACGCCTACACGCTGACCGGCGACGAGGCGTTCGCCTACAAGGCCGCCATCCTCGTCGATGCGATGTGCGACGTGTTCCCGCGCTGGCTCTACATGGCGAACTATGCGCACAACTACAAAGACTACCATCCCGGCCTGCACATGAAGAGCACGTACACCCGCACCAACAGCCGCCGCGGCGAGTCGTGGACCGGCCCGATCGGCATGGGTCAGGCTTACGACATCTTCTTCAGCAGCGACGGCTGGAAGCAGTACTCCGACGAGATCGGCGTGGACCTGCGGGCGAAGTACCTGACCCACATCTGCAAGTTCATCCGCCCCGACATGTTCAAGGAAGGCAAGCTGGAAGACGTGGGTTCCGACGGCTGGCAGCAGGGCTGCCCCGGCCACGGCGGCATCTCCACCGGCAAGCTCCTGCACGACCCGCGCTACATGCGACGCTTCGCCGACCACATGCTCCGCATCCCGTTCCGGATCTACGGGTCCGACGGCGCATACTTCGAGGGCTCGGGTTACACCGCGCTGCAGCTCAACCCGATGATGCAGATGCGCGACCTCAACGGTTACTCTGACCCCGAGAGCTTCACCCCCCCCGCGGGCGAAGATCGGATCGACTACTGGTGGTACCCCAACCACGACTACGAGGACTTCCACCGCAAGGCGTACAACATCCAGCGCGAGATCGCCCTGCCGCACGGCAGCGGCGTGGTCTACAACGACGCCGGCGGCGGGTTCCCCAGCGCCTCGTACATCACCCGCCGCACCAAGCCCCGAAGCACCCAAGTCATGAAGCACGGGCTCAAGCACGTCGTCCTCGGCGACGGCGTCGGTGAGAATCAGATCCAGGCGCACATGCTCTTCGGCCTCGACAGCAAGCACGGCCACGAAGACACCATGAGCATGCAGATCTACGCCCACGGGCATTACATGGTCGACGACATCACCTACCCCAAGCACCGCATGCGCTCCACCTACGGCCAGGTGTTCCTGCACAACTCCGGGCTGATCGATGGCCGAGGCCACGCCGGCGGGCCCGTCGGCGACGGCAAGCCCGTGCTCTACGAGCCGCGGTTCAACGGCCTCGCCGCCGTCCGCGTCGATGGTGAGAACATGTACCCCGGGTACGACAACGGCGTCTTCGAGCGCACGCTGGTCAACGTGACCGTCGACCCCGAGCGGCCGTACGTCGTGGACCTGTTCCGCATGAACGGCGGGCGGAAGTGGCGCGAGTACATGCTGCTCGGCTCCTACCGCCACGGCGCCAAGGCCGAGTTGTCCGGCCCGAGCCGCAAGCTGCCCGGCGATCGCCCGCTGATGCGCCAGGGCGCCGAGTGGCACGACGAAGGCCGCGGCGACGTGCGGTACGACGACAAGTATGGCCTGTTCACGAATGTCCGTGCCGTGCCCCGCGGCCGCGACTTCAAGCTCACCTACACCATGGAGAACGCCTGGCGGCAGCACGACGACGGCCGGCCCCAGGACCTGTACGTGGACCCCGACAAGCCCGCGGTCGGCATGGTCAACCACTTCATCGGCATGCCCAACGCCACGGCGTACCTCGCCGAGATCCCGCGCCGCGTCGACCAGCCCGGGTCCACCATGGACATGAAGCAACTGCCCCAGCTCATCTACCGCGATGAGGGCATGAACGCCGAATCGCAGTTCGTCTGTGTCCACGAGCCGTTCAAGGGCCAGGGCAACATCACCGACGTCACCCGGCTGGCCAACGAGGGCAACACGCTCGCGCTGCTCATCGAGTTCCGCGACGGTCGCAAGGACCTGGTGCTCATGTCCACCGACGACCGGCCGCTGGACTTCGACATGGCCGGCGTGGAGACCGACGCCCGGCTGGCGGTGATCTCGCGCCCGGCCGGCGGCGGCCAGCCCGACGCCTGGATGGTCGGCGGCACCCACCTCAACGCCCGCGACGTCGCGCTCAAGCAGGAAGTCGGGCAGTACAACGGCCGCATCGTCCGCAGCTTCCGCACGTGGGCCGGCGACGACTTCAACGGGTTCGAGGTCGCCGACCTCTCGGGGCCCAACGGCGTGACGCCGCACCTGCCCCCGGCCGGCGATGAACTGGTCGGCGCGTGGATCGTCGTCGACAGCGACGGCGTCCAGCAGGAACTGCACGACGACATCATCAACGGCAGCATCAAGGACTGGTACTCCAAGTACCACAGCCGCAGCCGCGGCAAGTACCAGGCCGCCAAGAAAAAAGACCCCGACAGCGAATACGTGCTGGACTGGGAAGCCGATCAACGCCGCTGGGATAACGCCCGGCAGGCCGGCGCCGGCTGGGCCTTCCAGATCAAGCAGGTCATCGAGCGCGACGGCCGGACGTTCATCGTCACCGAGGACGATCACGGCCTGGACATCGACGGCGATCAGAAGCTCGCCCGGGAGCTGTTCTTCCCCAACCGCAAGCTGGAAGGCGCCGACACGACGTGGCACATCCACACCGCCGCGTCGACCCGGCCCATGAAGCGGATGACGCCCAGGCAGATCATCGCCAAGCCCGACGAACTCGACCGCGTCAAGCAGAACCTCATGCCCTACCCCCAGCAGGGCAACCGCTACTACCACTTCATCGAGCCCGAAGACCCGCGTGACGTCCGGGCGGAACTCATCGTCGACGCGACCGATCTGGGCGTGGCCGCGCCCGACGACGCCCGGCCCGGCATCATCCACTTCCTCGGGAGCCGGGGATACCGCAACGGCCGGATCGTCGAGTCCAAGTACAGCGGCTACGCCGGTGTCAGTGACGGCGCCATGCGCGAGTACATCTTCAAGCCCAAGGGCGGCCGCCAGAACTTCGCCGGCCACCTCAAGGTCCCCGCCGACGGCGTCTACACCTTCTACTACCGCGCCGGCGGCAACGGCGAACTGCTCGTCGGCAACCAGGTCGTCAGCCCGGAGAACGACTACCAGGGCGCGCCCTACCCCCGCGTGATCCACGTCAAGCTCAAGGCCGGTTACGTCCCCTTCGAGTTCTGGGCGAACATGTGGAGCGGCAAGTACTGGTCGGCCAACAACGAGATCAGTTGGCAGGGCCCGGGCTTCGACCGCCGCCCGATGGCCTTCAACGACTTCGTCTACAGCCAGGCCGACCTTGACGCCATCGCCGCCGAGGTCTCGGTCAACAAGCTCGGTGGCGACGATGATCGCTACGCCGGCATCCGCAACGACTACCTCGCCGCGCTGTCCTACACCGACGGCGATGTGTACCTCAACGGCGTCAAGCTCGGCAACACCCCCGACTCACGCGTGTGGAACCACAGCATCAACCTCCAGAAGGGCGACGTGCTGGTGTACAGGGCCAAGTGCGACGGCAAGCATCGCGGCGCGGCGTTCACCGCCCTGCGAAAGGGCCGGCCGCTGTTCCTCACGCAGGATTGCATGATGACCACGCAGGAACCGCCCGAGTCGTTCTACACGAATCCGGCGTATGAGCCGGGGCTGGTCAAGGCCACCCCCGCCGGCGTCGCCGACCGGACCGAACGCCACGGCGCCATGAACGCCTACCAGGCCGACAAGGTCTGGCACGATGGCGCCGAGACCATCTGGCTCAAGTTCGTCCTGACGGATCGCTACATCGATCGGGCCAAGCAGGCCCGGTAATCGCACACGGGGCCCGCCCGCTTCGGTGGGCGGGCCTCTGGTCCACGCGAGCCCCGCGCGCCGCGGGCGTCTTAGCGCGTCAACTCGACCAACTGCATGGAATGGCGTTCGAGTTGGAGGTGGAGCGTCGCAACGCCGCGGTCATCGGCGGTCGCCTCGTACGTGGCGGTCGTCTCGAGCCTGGCGGCGTCGCGGATGGCGGCGATGTCGGTGCCGGCGGCGGACGCGGGCTGCCCCGCCGCCTGCCAGGCGCGATACGTGTTGTTGTGCCGTCGATCGAGGGCCGTGACGGCGACGGCGTACGCGCCGCCGGGCTCTAGGCCATGCACGGTCACGGCGACTTCGTCGACGTGATCGAGCCGGTCATCGGTTTCCTCGTAGTTGTAGGCCAGCAGGGCGAGCGCCCGGTCGTCGGACTTGGTCGCGATGAGGCCGAGGCGGCTGTTGCGGGTCGGGCGGTCGACGCCGAGGCGATGCGTTTTCAGGCGGGCGAGCATCTCGAAACCGGTCTGGATGGGCTTGGGCACGTCGCCCGCGGTCGAGAGCTCGCGGCGGCCGATGAAGAACCGATCCACGTCCGCCTCGCCGCAGAAGCCCCAGTACAGCAGCATCGACGTGGGCAGGCCATGCGCGTCTTCGATCTGGTACAGCGCGTCGACCAGCTTCACAAGGAACAGCGCCGATTCCTCCGAGTTGCGATACGCCAGGGCCGGGTAATCCTTGACCTGGCGATAGTAGTTGGACGATAGGCCCCACTCGTTGAGGTGGAACTCGGTCCCGCTGAGCTCGGGGTATTGTTTGAGCATCCGCTGGAGCCAGAGCACCGCCTGGCTGAAGCGTTGCACCCGCGGGTGGATGTAGGGCTGCTTGTTCAGCCACTGCCCCGACAGCCCGTAGATGTGGTACGAGACGAAGTCGATGCGGGTGCCGGTCTGGCCGGTGACGTGATTGGTCCCGCGTGCGACGTGGTGCAGGAACGGCCGCAGGAAATACTCGTGGTAGCACGCCGGCCCACCGACCTTGAGATGCGGGTCCACCGATGTCACCGCGTCGACGAACACGTCGTACATCTTGAAGAAGACGTCCATCTCCTCGACGGGCCAGGCGTCCGGTTCGTTCCACACCTCGAAGTACCAGGTTCGGACCTCCTCCGCGCCGAAGGTGTCGATGAAGTTGCGCGTGGCCGCCTTCATCAGGTCCGACCACCGGTCCCAGTCCCGGGGCCCGGTGTGCCGCGCGACGAACCCCTCGTCGTTGCCGACGGCGGGCTGGTCGGCATCGATCGCGAGCGGCCCGGGGATGAAGTCATACTCCACGATGGGCTTGATCCCCCGCTTGACGTACTCGCGATACACCCGGTTGACCGCGGTGAAGTCGTAGACGGGATTGCCCGCCGGGTCCTCGTGGTAGACCTGCTGCCCGCGTGGCACCCCGTGGCCGACGTCCCCGGTGAACGTATGGTGCGTCCGGAGATAACGGTGCGATCCGGTCCGGTGCATCCGGTCCAGCAACGCCTGCCCCGACGGCCGCGTGACGTGGTAGAACAGGTGATCGGACCCGGCGGCCTTCCAGAACGCCGAGTTCCGCCCGACGATCTGGTCGGCATGGAGGTCGAATCGCATGGTCTGACCGCAAGCGGGTGAGCAGGGGGTGAACAGGCCGCACAGGATAAGCAAGAGCAGGCGCGTCATGGCCCGTAACATCCTGTGCTCATGGCTGGGGAATTGCAAGGCGGGGCCGGCCCCCTCGACTTCGGCGGACGAAGCGTGCGGATGCCGGCGCGACGCGGGCGCTGCGCGGCGGTGTGCCCGGGCCGGGCGTTCGGCGGCCGGGCGCGGGCGGGTCGGCCCTCAGGCCCGCGGTTCGGCGGGTTGGGCGACCTCCGGGTCGTCGCGCTCGGCGCACGCGACCCGGACGAACGGCGACTGCTCGACGGGATGGAGCGTGCCGTCGCCCACCGCGATGACGAGGCGGCGCTGGCGGGTCCAGGCGATCCGCACGGGCTTGTGGATCGACTCGTCGAAGATGACGACGCGATCGTCGACCCGGACGGTGGTGCCGGCGTGGATGGCCTGGTCGACCACGAGGTCCACGCGGCGCCATTGCTCATACCGCTCGCGCATCTGCTGCTCGCGGCGCTGGGCCTCGGCCATGCGGACTTCGAGCTCCGGGCCGGCCTGCATCAGCTCGGCCATGCGGCGGTCTTCTTCCGGTGAGCGGCGGGCCTTGCTGCACAACTGCAAGAGCTCGCCGTCCACCGCGTCGGTCTTGCCGCGGAGCTCGGTCATGTGCTGCTCCAGCAGGCCCATCATCTGTTCCAGCTCGGGCAGGGTGCCCAGTGTGAGCACGGTCTTGAGGTGCGCCCGGGAGCCCAGCTCCACCAGGCGGACCGAGCCGCCGACACGGCTGCACCCCCCGATCAGCGCCCCGCGCTCGACGCGCAGGTGGCGGTTGATCCCCAGGTCGCACTGGATCACCTCGCGCTCGACGAACGCATCGCGCTTGACCAGCCCCGAGACGTTCGCGAGGTAGCGGGTGTACAGGTCCTGGCCGACCTCGATGCGGCCGGCGCCCTTGGCGGCCATCCCGCCGGTCATGTGCAGGTCCCCCCCGGTCTCGACGGTGGCGGCCTCGACGAGCTGGGCGATCGAGATGCTGCCGGTGGCGGTGACGCGGAACCGGTCGCGGACACCCTTGTGGATGATGACGTTGCCCGCGAAGCGGATGTTGCCGGTGTGGAAGTCGACGAACCCGCCGACGTCGAGCTGCGGGTTGACGGCGATCCGGTTGCCCTTGAAGTGGATGACGCCGTCCACGATCGCGCGGCAAGAGCCGTCGTGCGCCGTGGCGATGCTGTGCCCGTCGATGTTCATCGCGCAGGGCTTGCCCGGCTTGGCGGGGACCGTCTCGCCCCGGAGGTTGACGCCCACCTCGCCGATCGTCGGCGGGATGATGTGCCCGACGACCTGGCCGGCCTGGATGGTCACGAACGGGCTCCGCTCGTAGTAGTCGACGGCGTTGCCGTCGGCGACCGGGGCGCGATCGGCCTGGGCGGGGTCGCACCCGGGCGCCCACTCGAAACGCCCGTTGTCGCCGGGGACGGGCGGCTTGCCCTCGATGACCAGCTCGGCGGGGGCGTGCGTGGCCTGGGCGTACCGCGCCACGAACGCTTCGACCTCCGCCTCGATGGCGTCGTTGATCAGCAGCGACTGGCCGCGCAGCTCATCGAGGCACGCCTGCGCGGTTGCCACTTCCGGGTCGGTCTCGGCGGCGATCGTCAGCCGGGCGTTCATCGCGTCGCCGCTGACCCGGACGCCGATGGGATTCTGGGTCGTGGTCTGGGACATGGCCAAGCTCCGTCCCCGCGCTCAACTGGCGATCTTGGCGAGCGTCTCGCTGATGCGCTCGTTGAGCTGGTCGGGTGTGAAAGGCTTGATGACGTAGTTGTTGACACCGGCCTTGATGGCCTCGATCACCCGAGACTTCTCCGCCTCGGTGGTGACCATGACCACGGGCACGCTACGGTTCTTCTCACGCAGCTTCTTCAGGAAGGTCAGGCCGTCCATGTTGGGCATGTTCCAGTCCAACAGGATCAGGTCGGGCATCGCCGCCTGCACCTTGCTCAGCGCATCCACCCCGTCCGACGCCTCGTCGATATCGGTGTGGCCGAACTGCGCGAGAACGGTCTTCTGGATGTTGCGCATCGTGCGCGAGTCATCGACCAGCATGATTCTCATGGGTAAAACTCCCGGGGCATTCAGTTCGAGGAAGCGGCTTCCACAGCGGGCGCCGGCTGATCGCCGGCCTCGACCGGCTTCATGGACACGAGGACGCTGAACGGGCCGCACTCGCAATCGCAGGGGATCTCCACGATCGGCCGGCTCTTCTGCTGGAACACCCGATGGCCCGCCCCCACGACCATCGACGGACAACTGATCGACACGCGGCGATCGGTGAACTCGGCCTTGGCGCCGCCGGTGACCATGTTCACCAGTTCGCCGATCGCATCGGCGAAGTCCGGGTCGTCCACGGCCAGCTTCATGCCGGTGAACAGCTCCACGACACGGGTCGCGGTGTCGGACGGGAAGCTGAGCACGACGGCCCCGGTGACCTCCTCGCTCAGGCCGATGATGCCCGAGACGTCGTAGCAGGGGCTGTAGGGCTCCTTGATCGCGGGCTCCCCGGTCTCGACGTGGACCTGCAGCATCGTCGTGAAGATGTGGTTCACCGAGCGGACGAACGGTGCGATGTCTCTTGCTTGCATGATGCTTCCTTTAAACAAGTCAGGCGGCGACGGGCGCCGTGTGGGTGACGGTTTCGAATATCGCTGGAACATCGAGGATCAGGCTCACGCCGCCGTCGTCACGAACCGTCGCGCCGCCGACCAGCCCGCCCTGGCCGACGCATTCGTCGATGGGCTTGATCACGATCTCCTGCTGGCCGACCAGCCCGTCGACCAGCAGGACGACGCGGCGTTCCCCGAGCGCCAGCACGACCGCGACGGGAGCGGAGCGATCGGCCTCGGGCACGCCGAACAGGACGGAGAGGTTGAGCACGGGCAGCACGCGGTCCCGCACACGCATCGACGGCCGACCGCCGATGTGGCGGACCTGCCCCATCTCCGGGCGGAAGATCTCCACCACGTTGGGCAGCGGCAGGGCGTACATCGCCGCCCCGACCCGGACCATCATCGCCGGCATGATCGCCACGGTCAGCGGGATGCGGATCGTGACCGTCGTCCCCGCCCCCGGCTCCGATCGCACGTCGACCAGCCCGTTCATCCGCACGATGTTGCTGCGGACCACGTCCATGCCGACGCCGCGGCCGGAGATGTTCGAGACGTTGTGGGCCGTGCTGAACCCGGGCTTGAAGATCAGGCTCAGGATGTCCCGGTCGGACATGCCCTGGAGCTGCTCGGCGGTGACCATGCCCTTGGCCTGGGCGCTGGCGGCGATCTTGCCGGGGTCGAGCCCGCGGCCGTCGTCGCTGATCTCGACGATCACGTGGCTGCCCTCGTGCCAGGCGGCGATGCGGACCGTGCCGCACGCGTCCTTGCCCGCGGCGACGCGCTCGTCGGTCGGCTCGATGCCATGGTCGCCGCTGTTCCGCAGGATGTGCACCAGCGGATCACCCAGACCTTCGAGCACCGACTTGTCGACCTCGGTCTCGCCGCCTTCGACCTCCAAACGCAGTTGCTTGCCCGTCGCCCGTGCCAGGTCGCGGACCATCCGCGGGTAGCGGCTGAACAGCTTGCTCAGCGGCTGCATCCGCGTCTTCATCACGCTCATCTGCAGGTCAGCCGTCACGCGGTCGAGGTCGCTGCCGGCCTGGTCGAGTTCGTCGGCCAGCTCCGAATCGATCCGCAGGCTCTCCACCCGCCGCCCCAACGCCGCGACCCGGTTCTTCTGCAGCACCAGCTCGCCCACGAGGTTCAGCAGGGTCTCCAGCCGATCCACGTCCACGCGGATGGTCCGCTCGCCGCGGGCGGCGTTATTGGCGTCGTCGGGACCGGGGCGGCCGGCCGGGGCGGCAGCGCTCGTCGCCGCGACCGCGGCCGCGTCGGCGACCGGGTGGCCGGCGGCGGCACGATCCAGCGCGTCGCGGACCTCGGTCGCGTCCACGTTCAGCAAGCGCCGCTCGGACAGGGCGTCGACGCGCCGCTGAAGCAGCGCGATCAGCCGCTCGGCCTCCGGCACGACACGCACCGCCCGCGACTCGTGCTCGTGGACGGCCATCAGCGCATCGTGCAACGCCGTCAGCTCCTCCACGATCGTCGAGACCTCGAAGAACTCCGAGGAGCGAATCAGCTCGTCCACCGCGTCGGCGATCGACGCGGCCGAGCCCGGGTCGTACTCGGCCAACTGCTGCGAGACCTTCTGCAGGTTGGACTTGAGGTCGTCCACCATGAACGGCAGCAGCTCCAGTTTCGATTCGGGCAGTTGCAACGGCTGGTCGGGGCCGGCCGGCTCGCCCGCGGCGCCCGGCCGCCCGTCGCGCGCCGCCTCGCCGGGTTCGCCCGGCTCGTTGGCGATCGACTGCAGCAGCGCGATCAGGTCCTCCGGCCCGGCGGGCGGTGCGTCGCCGGCGGCGACGGCGGCGATCTGGGTGCGGACCACGTCGGCGGCGCGGAGCAGGGCGTCCATGCAGGCCGCGTCCGCCCGGACCGCGCCCTTCCGCAACGCGTTCAGCGCATCCTCCGCCGCGTGCGCGAAGGCCGTCAACGCGTCCAGCCCCAGGAAGCTGGACGAGCCCTTGATCGTGTGCAAGGCGCGGAAGATCTGGTCCAGCAGCCCGCGGTCGTCGGGCGCCTGCTCGAGCGCGACCAGGTCCTGGTCGACCGCCTCGATCAGCTCGGTGGACTCGCTGACGAAGTCCTGCAACAGCTCGGTATTGGTCAGTTCAGCGTCGGACATCATCTTTTCTCCTGGCCGGCTTGGTGTAGGCGAAGCTCTGGGCGTCGAGCGCGGGCTGGAACATCCCGCACCCCCGCAGCGACTCGCTGTGCCCGATGAACAGCCAGCCGTCGTGGGCCAGCGTCTGGTCGAAGAGTTTGAGTGTGTGCTGTTTCATCGCGTCGTCGAAGTAGATCATGACGTTGCGGCAGAAGATCACGTCCCACGTGCCGTGCCGCCGCGCCGCGACCGCATCCTTGAGGTTGAGCTTCTCGAAGGTGACCATGGAGCGGATGGTGGGGTCGATCTCGCGGCCGCCCTCGCACTCGCGGAAGTAGCGGGCGCGGACCAGGGCGTCGGTGCTCGACAGGGCGTAGTCGGAATAGACGCCCCGCTGCGCCGCCATCAACACCTTCTCGGAGATGTCGGTGCCGAGGATCTCGATGCACCAGTCGGCCAGCCGCACGCCGAGCGTGCGGTGCACCTGGATGGCGAGGCTGTAGGGCTCCTCGCCGCTGGCGCACGCCGCCGACCAGATCCGCAGCCGCTTGTCGCCCCGGCGGGTGTCGATGAGCTGCGGCAGCACCCGCTGCTCGAAGTAGGTCATCTGTGGGCCGTTGCGGAAGAAGCTGGTCTCGTTGATCGTGATGCGATTGAACATCTGCTGGAACTCGTCTTCCCGGTAGGGCCCGATCGTCAGCAGCATGACGTACTGCTCGAAGTCGTCGATGTCGAGTTCCTGCAGCCGCCGGGACAGCCGGCTCTCCAGCACGTATTTCTTGGTGTCAGCGAACCAGATGCCGCTGCGGTCGTAGATGATCTTCCGCAGGCTCTGGAAGGCCGAGTCGGTCAGGGTGAGTGTGTCGATCGGCATGGAACATCTCAGAGGGGTGGTGTTCGGCGGTCGGACGGCGTACGCGGGTTCAGGACGCCTCTTCGACGGCGGTGTCGATGGCGCGGAGCTGCTGCCGCGTGAACAGCTTCTGCAGATCGATCAGGATCAGCAGCCGGTCGTCCAGCTTGCCGACGCCCTGGATGTAGTCGCTGTCGACGTTCGACGCCAGCCCCGGCGCTTCCTCCACGATCGCGGCGTTGATCCGCAGGACCTCGTGCACCTTGTCGACGATGAACCCGACGGTGCGGTCGTTGACGTCGACGACGACGATGCGGCTCTCCGAGCCGGTCTCGACCTTGGGCATGTTGAACCGGGTGCGGAGGTCGACCACGGGGATGATGTGCCCGCGGAGGTTGATCACGCCCTCGACGTCGTCGCTGGTCTGCGGGACGCGGGTGATCTGGAGCATGCGGTTGATCTCGCGGACGGCGAGGATGTCGATGGCGAACTCCTCATCGCCGAGCTCGAAGGTGACCAGTTGGAGCTGCTCGGCGCCGACGGCCGCGGACTCGCTGAGCTTGCGGTCGGACAGGTGACGGTCGTGGGCGTTGGGTGTGGCGGTGGCCTGCATGATGCGACTCCTTGCGGTGAAGGTCCGGGTCCTCAAAGCCGTTCCGCCAGGGTCAGCCGACAGAACGGTGCGTGGGGCTGTGGGCCCCGTGGTGGGGTGAAGAAGACGATGTTCGATCGAGCGTCGGGGGGCGTCGGAGCGGTCCGGGCGACCCGGGGCGGGTGCGTCGGGGCGGGCGTTGAATCCCCGCCCCGGGCGCACCGAACCATCCGACCCCACGGCTATTGCTCGATCTTGAACTGCCCGACGAGTCGTTGCAGTTGCTCGGCCTTGGTGCTGAGCTGGGACGCGGCGGCCGCGGCCTGGTTGGCGCCCTCGGCCGACTCCCTCGTCACGGCGTTGATGGATTCGACGTTGCGGCTGATCTGCTCGGCCGCGGAGCTCTGCTCCTCGCTGGCCGCGGCGATCGACTGGATCATCGTGGCCACGTTCTTCGAGCCCTCGACGATCTTCTGGAGGCTGTGGCCGGCCTGCTCGGCGAGGCTGACGCCCTCGGTGACCCGCTCGGTGCCGCTGCCCATCCGCTGGACGGCGGCGTTGGTCTCCTCCTGGATCGCCTTGATCGACTCGGCGACCTCCTCGGTCGCCTGGGTGGTCCGCTCGGCGAGCTTGCGGACCTCGTCGGCGACGACGGCGAACCCGCGGCCGTGCTCGCCGGCCCGCGCCGCCTCGATCGCCGCGTTCAACGCCAGCAGGTTCGTCTGGTCGGCGATGTCGTTGATCACCTCGATGATCTGGCCGATCTGCTCGCCGCGCTTGCCCAGCTCGTTGATCGCCGCGGCTGACTGGTTGACCACGTCGGCGATCGCCCGCATGCCCTCGACGGTCTGCGAGACGACCTGGCCGCCCTCGTTGGCCTGCTGGCCGGCGCCCTCGGCGGTCCCTGCGGCGTCGGCGCTCTTGCGGGCGACCTCGACCACGGTGCTGCTCATCTCCTCGACGGCGCTGGAGACCTGCGTGGTCTGCTCGGTCTGCTGCCTCATGCCGCTGGCCATCTGCTCGCTCGAGGCGGCGATCTCCGTCGCGGCGGCCGAGACCTCGCCCGTCGCCCCGGCGACCTCGGCGATGATGTCGTGGATCTTCTGCACGAACTGGTTGAAGCCCTTGGCGAGCTTGCCGACCTCGTCGTTGCTGTCCACCGGCAGACGCTGGGTCAGGTCGCCCTCGCCCTGCGCGATGTCGTGGATGGCGAGCGTGACCTTGTTGATACCCGCGGCGATGCGGCGGCCGATGTACCAGGCCAGCACCGCCGTGACCGCGAAGAAGATCACCGCCGACGTCACCAGCCAGTTCCGCAGCTCCACCACCGGGGCGCTGAACTCGTCGGCATACGCGGTGGCGCCGATGATCCAGTCGAACGGCTCGTAGTAGCTGTAGCTGCCGAGCTTGGTCCGGCCCTCCCACTCGTACGAGATCGAGCCGGTCTTCTCACGCATCATCTCCTGGATGAACGCGTGCTGCGACGCGTTGCCGCCCAGCTTCTCGGGGTGCAGCACGAAGGTGCCTTCGGAGTCGATCGCCCAGAGGTAGCCGCTCTCGCCGAGCTGGATGCCTTCCAGCGCGTCGCGGAGCGCCGCGAACTCGTTGTGGGCCAGCGCCACGCCGATCGCCGCCACGACCCGGCCGGTGTTGTCCCGCAGGGGCCGGTACAGCGCCTCGATCCGTTCGCTGCCGATGCGGTTGGTGCCGGTGTACGGCTTGCCGGCCATGATGGCCTCATGCACGGGCGAGCCGGGCTCGATCGTGCTGCCCAACTGCCGCTCGCCGCTGCCGTCGGTCACGTTGGTCGCCGTGCGGACCAGGCGGCCGTCGACGACCTGGAAGATGCTGCACAGGGCGCCGGCCTGGTCCTTCACCGCGTCGACCACCCGCGTGTCGTTCGTGACCGCGTGGGCGCCGACGTAAAGGACCGGCACGTTGTGCGCGCCGACCCGCACCGTCTGCTCGTCCACGCGGACGTGGTCGCCCAGATCGCCGTCGATCTTGCCGGCGATCCGCATCGCGTTCTCCGCGGTGTGCAGGTCGCTCGCGATCTTGGCCTTGATGACTTCGTGCTGGGCCTTGCACATGCTCTGGGCGTCCGTGGCGACCTGCGTCAGGTTCGCCATGCCCAGGTCCTCCAGGCTGTCGGTGGCGCGGCCGACGGCCACCACGGTCAGGAGGGCGATCGACAGGGCGGTCATGCCGCCCGCCACCAGCGCGATCCGCTTGGCGATGCTGCCGTTCGTGAAGGTTCGTGTGATCATGCTCATCGGGTGTGTTTCCTTGCTCAAAGTGGTGCGGAATGTTGGGTTGCTGATCCGGTGCGATGACTCGGGACGACTGCGGTCAGAAGACCAGTTGCATCTGCGTGCGGACGACGGTCTGGCCCGACTCGCCCACGCTGTCGGCGCGGTAGCCGGCGAAGGTCGAATCGATCGTGCCGGAGACCGGCTCGAACGCGTAGCCGACGTCGAGGGTCCACCGGGCACGGTGCTTGGCGAAGAAGTAGTTCACGCCCACCGTCGCGATGCTCAGCGTCTCGTCGACGGCCTGGTCGAGGTCGGCCCATTCGTACCGGGCGATCAGCTCGACCTTGTCGGTGATGAAATAGCCGCCCTGCACCAGCGTGCCGATCCGGTCGTTCGCGACCCCGTTGTCCACGTGGTCGCCGACCACGGCGGCGAACAGGTTCGCCCCGCCGAACTCCAGCGACCCGTCCACCGTCCAACGGAGCAGGTCCGTCTCGTCGGTCACCGTGCCCGACTCGCCTTCCTGGTAGTGCACCGCCGCGCCCAGCACGAGCATCGGCTGCTCGTCGTCACGCCACGATTCAAACTGCCCGTACTGCTTCCAGTCGCCGAACACCAGCCACTCGGCGCGGCCGGTCAACGCCACGTCCGTGTCCTCCGTGTCCCAGCTCCGGTTCAGGTTCCCCGCGCCGTCGGTGAACGCGAACGTCGCGTGAAGCCGCTCGTTGCTGTAATCGACCTTGACGCCCTGCGTGTAGCTGCCGCTGAACGCGTTCAGCAGCGAACGCTCCACGAATTGCTGACGCGTCTCCGAGACCAGCCACTCCCGCCAGAACGGCACCTTGAACTGGCCCGCCGTCACCGACCAGTTGTCGTCGAGCACCTTCTTGATCCACGCGTCCAGCAGCATCGCGTCGCCGTTGAAGTGGTGACCGGTCCAGATCATGAACTGCCACGACGGGTCGATGACGTGCCCGGAGAAGCTGAATCGCGTGCGGCCGATCTCGAACCCCCCGCGGTCGTCGTCGTCCGGCGCGTTCTCCTGGTGGTTGAAGACGTACCGCGCCTGCAGCAGGCCCTTGAAGTTCAGCCGGTTCATCCCGTCGGCGCTCGCCACGAAGAACGACCCGTCGTGCCCCGCCGTGATCGGGCTGTCAAGCAGGCTCGCCCGCGTCTCGGCGTCGGCGAGCACCTCACGCACCAGCGCCTTGACCTGCTCGGCGCGCCGGCCGTCCATCCAGTCGTCGCTCAACTGCGACTGCAGCCGGTCCAGCGCCTCCGCCTGCTGGTCGAGCTGCGCCTGCTGACGCGCCACCAGCGCTTGCATCTGTTCGATGGTTTGGGCCGGGGCGGCGGCGGCCGCGCCGGCAACGATCAGCAGCATCGCGATCAGGTAACGCATCACAGGTTCTCCGAGTTCGAATAGGGCATGTCTCAGACGTTGCCCCATGAATCGGAAGACCAGCGAAGCCCGTCAACGCGTACTTCTGCACGCCGCGGCACGTACTTCCCGCAGCGCCGCTTCGCGATGCGCAACCCCGCCGCCCGCGCGCACAACAAATCCGGTCTTGCGTGTCGCCCCGAATGGTTGTTGAACTCAGGTCGCGTTCAGGCGACGATCGCCGTTCGGCACGCCTCGGCGCCGCACCCGCGGTCGTCGAAGCCCCCATCCGTCGCCCCGACGCAGCACCCCGCGCCCGTCACCGCCGGGCAGACCGCGACCATCCGAACCAGGTGGGCCAGGCTATCGGCCGCCATCTTCTGCATCACGTGATTGCGGTGAAACTCCACCGTCCGCTGGCTCAGCCCCATCTGACCGGCGATCTGCTTGTTGGCCAAGCCGGCGACGATCAGCCGCAGCACCTCGCGCTCCCGAGGGCTCAGCGCCCCCAGCCGCGCCCTTACCTGCTCGCCATGGCGACGCAGGTGTCGCTGCTGACGGCCCGCGGCGATCGCAAGCTGGACCGTGTCCAGCACCCGCGACGGGCGCAGCGGCTTCTCCAGAAAGTCGAACGCGCCGGCCTTCATCGCCCGGACCGCGTCGTCGATCTCGCTCACGCCCGACATCACCACCGCCGGCGGCGCGTCGGCCCGCTCGCCCAGCCGCGCCAGCACCTGGTGGCCGCTCATCCCCGGCATCCGCACGTCCACCAGCACCGCCGCGCAACCCTCGGGCTCGAACTCCTCGAAGAACGCCTCGCCCCCCGCGTGAGCCTCGCACCCCACGCCGATCGTCAGCAAGAGCGCCGCCAGCGAGCGGCGAATCGCAACGTCATCATCAACCACATGAACGCAATCCATTACAGGGCCCCCCCTGATGATCAGGCCGCTTCCTGGTCGGGTATCGGTTCGTCGTGCGCTTCACGCAACGCGCAGCACGTCGGCAGGTCGAAGCGGAACGCACACCCGCCGCCGGCCGGCGTCTCCAGCCTCAAGCGCCCGCCATGGCTCTCCACGATCGTCTGGCACACGCTCAGGCCCATGCCCAAGCCCTGGGGCTTGGTCGAGAAGAACGGCTCGAAGACCCGCTGGGCCTGGTCGGCGTCGAGGCCCGGGCCGCGATCGATCACCGCGACCTGCAGCCGGCCGTTGTCCAGCGGGTGAAGCTGCACGATGACCCCGCGGCGGCCGGCCGGCTCGTCGGCCACCGCCTCCACCGCATTGCGCACCAGGTTCGTCAGCGCCTGCTCGATCTGGAGCGGGTCGGCCACGACCCGCGGCAGGTCCTCGGGCGCGTCGAGGATCAACTCCGCCCCGCCCGGCGCCCCCGCGCGAAGACGCCGCATCACCCCCTCGGCCAGCACCCGCAGGTCCGTCGGGACCGCGTGCGACTCACGGTGCTTCAGCAGACCCCGCACACGCGTGAAGACCTGCTGCATCCGCCGGCTCTCGTCCGCCGCCGCGTCCAACGCCTCGCCTACCAGGGCCCGATCGTGCCCCAGCTCCACCCCGCACCGCGCCGCGTGGATGTAGTTCGTCACCGCGGTGATCGGCTGCGCCACCTCGTGCACCAGCGACGCCAGCAGCTTCGCCTGCCCGGCGATCCGCTTCACGTGAAGCAGCTCGTCCATGTAACGCCGGCTACGCTGCTCCGC
Source organism: uncultured Planctomycetaceae bacterium (assembly GCA_964458935.1). Taxonomy (GTDB): domain Bacteria; phylum Planctomycetota; class Phycisphaerae; order Phycisphaerales; family Zrk34; genus CAYWKS01. Next base: position 50,376 of record CAYWKS010000014.1, on the reverse strand, counting down.
CGCCAGGCGGTCGCTCATGTCTTCCAGGTACTCGATCACCATGCCACGGCCGATCGCCGCGCAGGTGATCCGCAGTGGCTTGACCTGCCCCGTGCTGCGCATCCGGTAGTCGGTTTCCCACGAGGGCGTCACCTGCCCCCCCAGGCAATCGTACAAGGCCCGCAGCAGCGTCGGCTCGTCGTGGTACAGCGCCCTCGCCGTCCGACCGAGCAGCTCCGCGCCCTTCGATTCGGTTAGTTGCATCGCCGCCCGGTTCAGCTCGCGCAGCACCAGCTCATCGCCCCGCGCCTGCCACAGCAGCGCAGGGACCGGCGCGTAATCGAACAGCGCCCGAAGCCGCTTGTGGCTCTGGCGAGCCAGACGCCGCGCCACATGTTCACGCTGCATTCGCCGGCTCGCGTCCACGTCCTCGATGATGCAGACGGCCATCGATCCGCCCGGCTCGGCGCTGCGCGCCGCGGTCACGGTCGCGCGGCCCCAGAAGCACGCGCCCTCGGGCCGCAGCCACCGCTGCTCCACCGTGTAGGAATCCACCTCGCCACGCGCCAGCGCCAACGCCTGACGCCGGTAGGCGTCCGCGTCGTCCGGATGACCCAGCTCGCCCACGTGAACCCCGACCAGATCGTCGCCCGATCGTCGCAGCAGCTCGGCGAACTTCTCGCCGGCGTGCGTGATGCGTCCATCCAGCCCGGTTAATGCAAGCGCGACCCCGCGTTGCCCGAGCAACGCGCCGATCAGTGTTGAGGCCTCACGACCACGCAGACCCCGAATTGTGTCAGCCGCACTTGCCGATTCATGCTGCAACTGCGGCGCAGCAGTACTGCTGAGCATGGTTCCTGATCTCCATGCCCGACCCGTTGTAGCTATCGGCGCACAGCGTCTTGAAAATTGAATTGAGAAACTATTTAGTCGACTTTATCGGAGGCCGGGCAGGCTTTTCACCGGATCGTGTGGCGCGCGATCCGGCGCCGCCGCGCGCATCGCCGCGGCGATCGCCCCCGGCGTCATGCTCGCCCGGATCAGCCCCGCTTCCGTCACCGCCTTGGGCATGCCATACACCACGCAGCTCTGCTCGTCCTGCGCGATGATCGGTGCGCCCGCCGCGTGAAGCTCCCGCGCCCCGTGCACCCCGTCCTCGCCCATGCCCGTGAGCACGATGCCCAGGCAGTGTGCCCCGCAACTCGCCGACGCCGACCGGAACAACTCGTCCACCGATGGCTTGTACAACGCATCGGCCGGCTGGTCCGTCGAGTCGACCCACAGCGCCGCGCTCCGACGCCGCGTCACCCGCGCGTGCCGCCCGCCCATGGCGATGTACACGTGGCCCGGACGCATCGGCAGCATCTGTTCGGCGTGCAGCACACGCACCGACGCCATCTCGTTCAGGCGCTCGGCCATCGTGCGCGTGAACATCTCCGGCATGTGCTGCGCCACCACCACCGGCGCCCCGAACGCGGCCGGCAACGCCGCGATCAACTCCTCCAGCACCGGCGGGCCCCCCGTGCTGGCGCCGATAACAATCGCATCGATCCGGCCCAGGTCCCCCAGGGCCTTGGCGGCCTTGCGGGTCGGCGGCGCGGCCGCCGCGGCCACCGCGGCACCACGCGACGGGAACAGCGCCGAGACCTTCGCCCGCAGGTCGGCCTCCATCCCCGCCAGGTCGCGCGTGATCTGAGACTGGTCCTTGCTGATGAAGTCCACCGCGCCCAAACGCAGCGCCGTCAGCGTCGCCGACGTCCCCTCATGCGTCAGGCTCGAGACCATCAGCACCTTCGCCGAGCACGCGTGCCGAATCCGCGGCAGGGCCTGCAACCCGTCCATCTCCGGCATCTCGATGTCCAGCGTCACGAGGTCCGGCTTCAACGCCCGCGCCTTGTCGACCGCCTCGCGGCCGTCGTGCGCATAACCGACCACGCCCACCCCGTCCACGCCCTCGAGGATCCGACCGATCGCGCATCGCATGAACGCCGAATCGTCGACCACCAATGCTCGTACCGCTGGCTGCACGGCCGCTCCTCGCATCGTACCGATGCTGATACCGTCGGCACGATCGGCAGGCCACTGAACGAAACCGCCTCGGCGCGCGACCGCCGCGGCGTTGCGGTGCGCGCCGCGGCGCTGCCCCACGCGCCGCATCCCGAGATGGCCGCATTTTTTTTCATCGCGATGGTTCGCGGTCACTTACAGCTTCACGCCGCGCGCGACGCGGCGGCCTGGCGCGCCCCGCACGGCGCCGCCGCCCCATTACAGAGGCACGCCATGAAAAGCCCGGCCCCGCATCCCGCGTCGCCGATCCCCGTGCGACCCGGCGTGTCCGCCCGGTCATATCACGCGCGGCCCGCACACGCTGCAATCGCCGCCGGTCGCGCCCCGCGGGCACGCGCAAACACCTACGGGCACAGGGCTTGCCACGTTGTCGATGCTTCCCCCGCGGTCGGGGGGCGGACCAACGACCCGACGCGGCGCACGCCGCGGTCGTTTCGGCCATGACGCGCCACAACCGCGGCCGGTCGCGCCGACCGGGCGGACACGACCGCGACCCGCTCAACGCTTGTTCTTCAGCCAGGCGTGCAGCTTCTGCCGCGTGAAGCAGTTGATCACGTGGTGCTTCGTCGCCCAGGCGCGGCGGGCGGTCATCACGCCGTACCGCAAGTGGTCGAAGTCGCCGGTGCGATGGGCGTCGGTGTTGATCGCGAGCATGACGCCGGCCTCGATCGCCGCCTTCGCGTGGGCGTCCCGCAGGTCCAGCCGCCACGGGTTGGCGTTGATCTCGAACGCCGTTCCCGACTCGGCGGCGGCCTCGAACAGCTTCTTCATGTCCGGGCTCAGACCTTCGCGGCGGTTGATCAGCCGGCCCGTCGCGTGCCCGATGATGTGCACCAGCGGATGTTCGACCGCCTTGAGCAGCCGGGCGGTCGCCTTCCTGGGGTCCTGTGACAGCGCCGTGTGCGGGCTGGCCACCACGATGTCCAGCTCCCGCAACAGGCTGTTGGGATAGTCCAGCCGCCCGTCGGCGAGGATGTCGACCTCCGAGCCGGCGAGCAGCGTGACGCCCTTGATGCGGTCGTGGGCATCGCGGACGGCCTGGATGTGACGCGCCAGCCGCTCGGCCGACAGGCCGTTGGCCTGGACCTGGCTGGCCGAGTGGTCGGTGACGGCGACGGTGTGGAAGCCGCGGTCCTTGGCCACCGCGGCGAGCTCCTCGATGCTCAGCCGCCCGTCGCTGGCGGTCGTGTGGGCGTGCAGCTCGCACTGAATGTCATCGACGGTGATCAGCGCGGGCAGTTCGTCGCGTTCGGCCGCCTCGATCTCGCCGCGCCTCTCGCGCAACGCCGGCGGGATGTACGCCAGCCCCAGCGCCTTGTAGATGTCGGCCTCGGTCTTGGCGGCGATGGGTTGAGCGTCCTTGCGGTCGTCCTCGCCGGCGCGCCACAGGCCGTACTCGTTCAGGCTCATGTCCCGCTTGAGGCTGCGTTCGCGGAGGGCGACGTTGTGCTCCTTGGACCCGGTGAAGTAGGCCAGCGCCGCGCCGTAGCGGTCGGGCCGCACCAGCCGCAGGTCGACCTGCAGCCCCGACGCCAGGCGGACCGACGTCTTGGTCGGGCCCGAGCCGATCACGTCAACGACCGCCTCGAGCCCGCGGAAGTGCTCGGCGACGCCGGCGGCGTCGGCCTCGTCGCAGGCGACGAGGATGTCGACGTCGCCGATGGTCTGCTTTCCGCGTCGCAGCGACCCGGCGTAGTCGCACTGCCGCACCGCCTTGACCCTGGCCAGCGCCTCGACGAAGTAGGTCGCCACGGGCAACGCCTCGCCCAGCCGCACGCGGCGGCCGGCCGCCTCCGCGAAGTCCAGGTTCTTGCGGAGGTTGTCAACGGTCTTCTTGCCCATGCGGGGCAACCGCTCGACCGCGCCCGAGTCCAGCGCCCGCTTGAGCTGGTCGAGCGTCTCGATGCCGCCCTGCCGCCACAGGGTCGCCACGCTCTTGGGCCCGAGGCCCGGGATGTCGAGCAGGTCGATCACCCCCGCGGGCACGTCGGCCATCATCTGCTCGTACTCGTCGAGGCGGCCGGTCTCGAGGTACTCGACAATGCGTTCGGCCAGTCCCTCGCCCACGCCATCGATCCCGGTCATCGCCGCGACCGTGCGATCGTAGTCGGCGATGTCATCGGCCAGGTCGCGGAGCGCCCGGGCGCCGCGCTGCAGGGCGTTGGCCCGGAAGCGGTTGCCGCCCCGGACCTCGATGACCTGCGCCATGCGATCGAAAAGGTCAGCCAGTTCGCGGTTCGTCGACATGCACGGTCAGCTTATATGATCAGTGCATCGGTTCCAATCGGCTCGTCGGGGGTTGTGGCGGGGTCGTGCGGGATGCCGGTGGGGCGGCCGGCGCCGGCGAGCCGGGTCGGCGGGCGGTCGGCCGAGCGACACCGCCGGCGGGTGTTCACGGGCAGGTGGGTCTGCCGCCAGTCCGCGAAGGCCGGCATCGCCGCCATCCAGCGCAGGCTCGGCCCCTCGGGTTCCCGGCGACGTGGTGCAAGGGTTGTGTCCATCATGGCTGGCGCTCCGGTTGATGCGGCGGTCTACTGCACAACATCCGATTCAACCGCGGTCGAGGGAAGCGCCCGCCGCGAAATGATCCGCGGGGCGCGAGGCGTGTGCAGCGTGCGGGAACTGGTGAAGCGGATGAAGATGGGTAAGCGGGCGCGGGTGGCGAAACGTGCGGCGGCCTACATCACGTCGCCCAGGCCCAGCGCCTGGCCGTACTGCTTGAGCAGCCGACCGCGGAACAGGTGATGGTTGGTGTTGGCCAGGGTCGGGTCGGCTTCGATGATCTGGCGTGCGTCGCGCCGGGCCAGTTGCAGCAGTTCCATGTCGTCGGGGATCCGGGCGACCTGCAGCGGCGGCAGGCCGGACTGACGTGTGCCGAGCAATTCACCCATGCCGCGTATGGCCAGGTCGGCCTCGGCGATGTCGAACCCGTTGCGCGTGTCGGCGATCGCGTGCATGCGGTGTGCCGCGTCGTCGGTGGTCGGGTCGGCGATGAACACGCAGAGCGAGCGGGTGTTGCCGCGGCCGATGCGCCCGCGGAGCTGGTGGAGCTGCGCCAGGCCGAACCGCTCGGCGTGCTCGACGATCATCAGCGAGGCGTTGGGCACGTCGACGCCGACCTCGATGACGGTCGTGGCGACGAGCACGTCGATGACGCCGCGGCGGAAGCGGTACATGATCGCTTCGCGGGTGGCCCGGTCGAGCTGGCCGTGCACCGCAGCGACCCGCCGGCCGGCGAACCAGGTCCGCTCCAGGTGTGAGGCGTGCGTGCGCACGGCCTTGAGGTTGGCCTCGCCCTCGTCGATGGCCGGGACCACGACGTAGAGCTGCTCGCCGCCGGCGACGCGGTTCGCGACGTAGCGATACACGTCGTCGGTCTTGTCCGGGCCGACCACGCGGGTGTCGATCGGCTGGCGGCCGGGCGGCAGGGCGTCGATCGTCGAGACGTCCATGTCGCCGAACAGCGTGAGGCTGAGCGTGCGTGGGATCGGCGTGGCGGTCATGACCAGGGCGTGCGGCACGGAGGCGGCGTCGGCCGCCTTGGAGCGGATCGCCGCGCGCTGCACTACGCCGAACCGGTGCTGCTCGTCGATCACGACGACGGCGAGGTCGTTGAAGCTCACCGATTCGGTGAGCAGGGCATGGGTGCCGATGGCGATGTCGATCTCGCCGCGCTCGATGGCGGCACGCGTGGTCTGTCGCTGGCGGGGGTCGAGCGAGCCGGTGAGCAGGCCCAGGCGCACGCTGGACCCGTCGAGCATGGCGGCGATCGACTGGCAGTGTTGCTCGGCGAGCAGCTCGGTCGGCGCCATCAGCGCCGCCTGCTTGCGGTCGGCGACGGCGAGCAGCATGGCGTACAGCGCGACGACGGTCTTGCCGCTGCCGACGTCGCCCTGGATGAGGCGGTTGGCCGGGGCGGTGCTTTGCAGGTCGGCGGCGATCTGCTGCACGACGTGGTCCTGGGCGTCGGTGAGCGCAAAGGGGAATCGCTGGCGAATGTGCTGGTCGATCGCCGCGGTGTGGTGCAGCGGCGGAGCGTGCAGCCGCGTCCGCGTGTAGTGCCGCTTGGCGGCGAGGCCGGCCTGCAACAGCAGCAGCTCGTCGTACGCCAGCCGGCGGCGAGCGGCCCTGGGCTCGTCCTCGTGATCCGGGGCGTGCATCATGCGGTACGCCTGGGCGAGCGCCGGCAGTTGGCGCGGCTCGCGGAACGCCGGGTCCAGGTGATCCGCGATCAGCGGCAGGGCGATCGGCAGCACGTCCGCGATGAGCCGCTCGATCTGCTCGGAGCTTAGCCCCTCGGTCGCGGGGTAGATCGGCCGCAGCCGCGCCGCGTCGCCGGGCCCGGCCCCGCCGCCGGGTTCGTCCCCGCCGGGCCGAAGCGCCCACCACTTGGGGTTCACCATCTGGCGGTTGTTCTGGTAGGTGACGACCTTGCCGGTGAGCGCCAGGTCCATCCCGGCGATGACCTTGTCGCGGAGGTAGCGGGCGTTGAACCACACCACGTCGAGCCGGCCGGTGTCGTCCTCGACGACGGCGTGGAAGCGGCCCTTGGCGCTGTTGCCGAAGCGACGCTGCGGGGGGACCCAGCGGCACTCGGCGACCTGGCCCACGGCGGTCGCCACCGAACCGATCGGCAGCTGGGCGATGGGCGTCTGGCCGGCGTGGTACTCCCAGCGGTGCGGCAGGTGCTTGAGGAGGTCGGCGACGGTCGCCACGCCCAGCCGACCCAGCAGTTGGGCGCGGTGCTCCGTGACGCCGGCGAGTTCGGTCACCGGCGAGCCCAACTCGATCGACGGCTGCGACTGGCGCGACATGACGTGTGGATGATAGCGGCGGGGCGGCTAGCGGCGCTGCCAGTCCTCGGGCAGACGCACGAGCAGCTTGTGGACCTCGCCGTCGGCCACCAGGTCCGCGAGCACCACGTTGCGGGCCTGGTCGGGCTCGAGGAAGCTGCCGACGGGGAACGGTTCGGCGTGGTGGTTGATCAGGTTGACCAGCGCGATGGGCTTGCCCTTGCCGATGGGGACCTGCTCGATCTGACCGCCCCATTGCTCGTTGACCCACAGCATGGCGCCGTGGTAAGGCCGGGCGGTCCGGTTGTCCAGGACGATGTGCTTGCGGTCAGCGCGGACGACCTCGATATCCAGCGCCGGGCCGATGGGCAGGTCCTCGGGGTAGGCCCGGGCGGTGGGCGTCTGGTCGGGGTTCTGGCCGGCGGGGTTGGCGCTGACCAGCACGTGCCGGACGCCCTCGCACCCGCCGACGGCCAGGGCCGCGACGATCAACAGCCATGCCACGTGGGCCGTTCGGCGAGGGGGACGGCGCGATGGACCCGATGCGATGTGGTGGATGCTGCGCATGAGCCATATCATGCACATCATGGCGATGGCGAGCAACAGACCGGTCGCCCCGGCGCTGCCGGAGGCGTTGGGTTGGGTGGCGGATCGGCCGTTCTTCCAGGCGGGTCTGGCCGGCTATTCCGACGCGGCGATGCGCCTGGTCGCCCGCCGCCACGGCGCGCCTTACTGCATCACCGAGGCGATGCTCGACATGTTCCTGGTCAACGGGGGCAAGGGCCTGCGGGCCGCCGAGCTCGACCCCGAGGACCACCCGATCGCCGGCCAACTCATGGGCTCGCACCCCGAGACGATCGCCGAGGGGGCGAAGGTTCTGGCCGGGCTGGGGTACGACGTGATCGACATCAACCTCGCCTGCCCGGTGAAGAAGATCAAGAAGCGCTGCCGCGGGGGTCACCTGCTCAGCGTGCCCGACGAGGCGACCGCGATCGTCAAGGCGGTGCGGGACGCGATCGGCGAGGCGCGGCCGCTCAGCGTCAAACTCCGCCGCGCTTATGATGACACGCCCGAAGCGGCGCGGCGTTTCGAACGCATCCTCGAAGCGGTGATCGATGAGGGCTACGCCGCCGCGACGATACACGGGCGGACGGTCAGCCAGAAATACGATGGCCCGTCGAAGTGGCCGGCGCTGCACGACATCGTCGGGCGCTACGGCGGCGGGGCAACGCTCCTGTTCGGGTCGGGCGACATCTTCAGCCCCCACGCGATCTTCGACATGATCCGCGCGACCGGGGTCGCCGCGGTCAGCGTGGCGCGCGGGTGCATCGGCGACCCGTGGATCTTCGAGCAGGCGGCGGCGCTGCAACGCGGCGAACCGATCCGCGTGCCGACCCTCGCCGAGCAGCGCGCGGTGCTGGCCGAGCACTTCGCGCTGTCCGTCAGGCTGCACGGCGAGCAGCAGGCCGGCCGCATGATGCGCAAGTTCGGCATCAAGTTCAGCCGCCACCACCCCCAGCCGGACGCGGTCAAGGACGCGTTCATTCGCGTGAAGTGCCTGGAAGATTGGCGCGGTGTGCTGAACGCTTTCTACCGCGCCGAGCCGGTCGCTGCGTGAACCCCGCGGTGTGCCAGACGTGGACCGGGGGCGTGCAACGCCCCGGCTATCTGATCGGATCATCATCGAGCCGGCGCATCTACTCGTCCTTCTTGCCGAGGCCGAGGACCCACCAGATCAGGGCGAACAGCCCGCCGACGACCACCAGCCCGCCGAGGGCGACGACGATCAGGGCGAAGGGGGTCAATGCGGTGCTCATGCGGTGTGCAGCAGTTGGTCGAGCGTGGTGTTCCTGGCATCATCGTGCCATTGTTGCTTGACGCGGTCAACAAGCTGCCAGGCGCTCTCGGCACCGACGCCGGCGCTCTCGGGAAGCAGATTCTCGCCGACGTCGAGCACGTCGGCGGCGGTGATCTGGGCGGCGGGGCGGGCGAGCGAATAGCCCACCGCCTTGTTGTCGTCGTGGTCGACCTTGTGGACGAGCCCGGCGCGTTCGAGGGCGCCGGCCATGCGCTGGATCGCCCGGGCGGGCAGGTCCATCATCCGCGCCAGCTCCTCCTCGGTCGCGGGCTTGCCCTGCTCGAAGCGGCGTCCGATCTGCGCGATCAGCGGCAGCAGCCACGTCGCGTCGATCATGAGCTCGCCGGCCTGCTTGTATTGCAGGTGCTTGAAGCGGCGCCCCTTCATGGCATGAATCGCGTAGCACAGCTCCAGGCCGAACAGCACGATCAGCCACGTGATCCAGACCCACAGCAGGAACAGCGGCAGCAGGAACAGCGCCCCGTACACACCGCTCATGGCGGTGTTGCGGATGAAGATCTTCAGCCCCTCGATGGCGATCATCCATCCGGCGGCGCCGACGAACCCGCCGGCCAGTGACCCGCGGATCGATACGCGCGTGTTCGGCAGGAGCAGGTACATCAGGCTCAGCACGATCCAGATCGTGATCAGCGGCGTCAGCACGACCATCGGGGCGCTGAGCCAGTTGGTCAACTCGCCGGCGCGGATCGTCTCGATGAACCGGGCCTGGAGGATCTGCCCGCCGACCACGAGGACCGGGCCGACCGTGATCACCGTGTAGTACAGCGGCAGGCGGAGGTACCAGGGCCGCGCCTTGGCCACGCCGTAGACGATGTTGAAGCTCTTCTCGATCGTGGCCAGCAGCCCGGTCGCGCCCCAGATGAAGATGAGCACGCCGACGGCGCCGATGCCCTTGAGGTTGATGCCTTCGAGCTGTTCGAGCAGGCCGTTGACCACGTCGCGGATCGTCTGCCGGGCGCGCTCGAACTCGCGCTGCCGTTCGGCGGCGGCGAGGGCATCGGGGTTGGCCGTCTCCGGCCGCGCCTCGGCCGGCGACGCGTTGGGGTCCGCCAGGGCGTCGATCTCCGTGAGGACCGCCCGGTCGTGCTGGATCGGCTTGAGCAGCCACTCGACCACGGTCTCCTTGAACTGGTCGCGCTGCTCGGGGCCGACGAACGAACCCATCACCACCAGCATGAGCACCACGGTCGGCAGCAGGCTGAACAGCGTGTGATACGTCAGCGCCGCGGCCATCTGCCCCGCGCGATCGTGGCGCAGCTCGTGGGCGCAGTGGCGGCCCAGGTCCACCCACCACCGCAGCGTCCGCTGGGTGCGCGACAACTCGGCGTGCGGCTGCATCAGCCATCGCCGCAGCGGCTCGATGATGTGCTTGTCGATGCCCATGGGCGACGTACCATCCTATCGGCTCGACGCGGCCGGCGGGGTGAACCGCGGCGTCAGGGTTCGTCCACGCCGCCTTCGCTGAACGGGTGACACCGGCCGATCCGGCGCAGGCCCATCCCCAGCCCGCGCCGGGGCCCGTGTTTTCGGACCGCCTCGATCATGTACTGACTGCACGACGGGTGAAAGCGGCAATGACCGCCGAGCAGCGGCCCCAGCGTCGCGCGATACACCCAGACCAGGCCGATCACGCACCCGCCCACCGCCGCGGCGAGCCGGCGGCCGGGCCGCACGCGGCTGGTCGCCGGCTCGCGGCTCATGCCCGATCGCCCTTCTTGCGGTAGTGCCGGTCGATCTTCACCGCGGCGCGGGTCAGCCATTGACGATAGTCCTCGAGGCTCGCCGGCTCGTGCGGCCGGGCGATCACCACCAGGTCGTACCCCGCGGGCAGGTCGTGCTGCAGCAGTCGGAACGACTCGCGGATGCGGCGGCGGATGCGGTTGCGCACGACGGCGTTGCCGACCTTCCGCGAGACCGCCATGCCCAGGCGGCTGTGCGGCAGGTGGTTGGGCATGCCCGCGACGCGGAGCGGCCCGGCGTGCTTGGCGACCCGCGCCGCCCGCACCCGCTCGAACTGCGTCGGGCGGGTCAGCCGCAACGCCCGCCCGAATCTCAGGCGGTCTTCCGGTTGGGCCGGCGGGGCGTTCATGCGCTCTGCTCGTCGCGGGTCTCCAGCAACCGCGCATTGTACGCCGCGATCATGTCCACCCGCCGAACCATCGCCACCGCCCGATCCGGGTCGTCGGTCTCCGCCACCGGCAGCTCCTCGAACCGCGAGCGGCTGAAACGCCCGATCGCCTCGCCCAGGTCCGTCGTCGCCAGCAGCGGCCGGATCTCCTCGTCCGCCAGGTCCTGCGCCACCGCCAGGTCGCCGAGGTTGCTGTGGTAGAGGAACTGGCGGATGTCGTTCAGCGAGAACAGCCCGACGTAACGCCCGTCGTCGTCGAGCACGGGGAACGAGCTCTGCCGCGTGTTGGTGATCATCTGCATCACCTCGCGCAGCGGCATCTCCAGCGGGACCGTGATGAACTGCCGCGCCGTGTCGGTCAGCGTGTCGCGGACGGTCATGCCCTCGAGGATGTCGATGATGAAGTCCCCGCGGTGCGCGGGGCTCTCGATCCGGTTGGCGACCTGCTTGGCGTAGATCGTCCAGCGGCGGCTGACCACGTACGCCAGCGCGCAGACCCACATCGACGGCAGCAGCAGCGTGTAGCTGCCGGTCAGCTCGCTGACCATGATCAGCGTGCTGACCGGCGTGTTGGCGGCGGCGGCGAAGAAGCCGGCCATCCCCAGGATCGCGAACACCACCACGTCCTCCGAGCCGACAACGTTCGGTGTCCAGTGGTGGAAGATCAGCCCGACGACCGCGCCCAGCGATCCGCCGATCACCATGCTCGGACCGAACACGCCGCCCGATCCCCCGGACCCGATCGTCAGCGAGGTGGTGATGATCTTGCCCAGCCCGACGATCAGCAGCAGCGCCATCGGCATGCTCAGGCCGTTGTCCGGATGGAGCACCTTCTGCAGGAACCCGTAGCCGTAGCTGAGCACGTCGAGGGTGTCGCGCTGGGCGTCGGCGGCGAGCCCGGTGAACAGGCCCATCCCGCCGGCGCCGTAGTAGATGGCCACGGCGAGCGCGCCGGTGAGCATCGCGCCCACGGCGGGCTTGAGCACCCGCGGGATGCCCAGCCGCCCGAACGCCTTCTCCGCGCCGTAGAACGAGCGGCAGTACACCAGCGACGTGCCGGCCATCGCCAGCGCCAGCGCCGCCAGCGGCAACAGCAGCGCCGGGTTGTCGAACCGCAGCCCCGGGGTCACCGCGAACAGCGGGCGAAACGTGTCGAACCCGAACCCCAGCCCCATCGTCAGCCCGAACACGCAGTACGCCACGGTGGTGGCGATGAACGCGGGGATCAGCGCCTCGGCCTCGAAGTCGGGGTCGCGGTAGAGGACCTCGATGGCGAAGATCGCCCCGGCCAGGGGCGCGTGGAAGATCGCGCCGATGCCGGCGCCGATGCCCGCCGACAGCAGCACCCGCCGCTCCGAATCGCTCAGCCGCATCCGCGTCGCGAGAAACGACCCGAACCCCGCGCCGATCTGCGCGATCGGGCCCTCACGCCCGCCCGATCCGCCCGTGCCCAGCGTCACCGCCGACGCCAGTATCTTCACCAGCGGCACCCGCGCCCGGATCATCCCCCGCTTGTTGTGGTAGGCGTCGATCGCCGAATCGGTGCCGTGGCCCTCGGCCTCGGGCGCGAAGGTGTAGACCAGCCACCCGCTGACCAGCCCGCCGACCGTCGGCACGACCACGAGCATCCACGGCAGCAGGTCGCGGCCCTCCACGCCGAAGATCGCCTGGATGATGTCGTGCTCGTGCGCGGGCCCGCCCTGCTCGTAACCGGCGAAATACTCCAGCCCGATGAACCCGACCGCCTGGCTGATGAGGCTGAACGCCGCCGCGCCCAGCCCCGCGACGATCCCCACCAGCGCCGCCAGCGCCAGCCACCGCCCGACCGACCGCAGCCGCGGCCGCTCGCTCTCGCCGACCAGTGCTGCCAGCGGTTGCGTGGGCATCGAACCACTTAATGTAACGTATGGGTCGGCGGGGTGCGCCGCCCGAACGCCGCGGGCCGCGCCACCGCCGGGGTTTGAGACCGCCGCGGTTCATCGCTACCGTTGACCGGTCACCACGATGAAAGGCTCTCCATGGAATTGCTCAAGGAACTGACGCAGACGCCCGGCGTGCCCGGCCGCGAACACCGCATCCGCGACGTCATCGCATCGCACATCCAGTCGCTCGTCGACGAGGTCCGCACCGACGCGATGGGCAACCTCATCGGTGTCCGCAAGCCGCGCCCGGCCTCCTCCGGCAAGGGCGCCAAGAAGACCGCGTCCAAGGCGTCGGCCGCCCAGCCGCTCAAGGTCATGCTCGCGGCGCACATGGACCAGATCGGTTTCATCATCCGCCACGTCGACGACAAGGGCTGGTGCCGCGTCAACCCCGTCGGCGGGTTCGACACCCGCAACCTCTTCGCCCGCAACGCGCTGATCTGCGCCTCCAGCGGCGACGACCTGCCCGCGGTCATGAACCCCACGGTCAAGCCGATCCACATGGCCACCGACGAAGAAAAGAACAAGGTCCCCCAGATCACCGACTTCTACCTCGACACCGGCCTCGACGCCGACACCGTCAAGGAGAAGGTCCAGGTCGGTGACATGGCCGTGCTCACCGCGCCGTTCGTGGACAACCTCGGCCAGGCCGTCACCAGCCAGTGCCTGGACAACCGCGTGGGCTGCTGGGCGGTGATCGAGGCGCTGAAGAACCTCAAGAGCCACCGCTGCGAGATCCACGCGGTCTTCACCGTGCAGGAAGAGGTGGGGCTGCGCGGGGCCGGGCCCGCGGCGTTCGGCGTCGAGCCGGACATCGGCTTCGCCTGCGATACCACCGCCTGCTGCGACACCCCCGGCATCCCCGACGACCAGCAGATCACCCAGTTCGGCAAGGGCATCAGCCTCAAGATCATGGACGGCTCGACGCTCAGCGATCTCGACCTGCTCAAGGACGTCGAAGCCGTCGCCCAGAAGCACGACATCCCCCACCAGCGATCGGCGATGCACCGCGCGGGCCAGGACGGCGCGATGATCCAGCGCTCGCGGACCGGCGTCCGCACGGTCATCTGGGCCTGCCCCGTCCGCTACATCCACACCGTCTGCGAGACGGCGCACAAGACCGACCTCGAGAGCTACCACCAACTGCTGACCGCGTGGCTGGCGCAGGCCTGAGCGGAGGCCGAGGCTGAGACGGCTCGCCCGGTCGATTCATCTTCGACCCGCGGCGGCGGCACGCGAGACGGGCGACCGGCGTATCGCCCGCCGCCTCGAGGTCGCGCTGCGCGTCTTCGTGCGGATTGGCGCGTGAAATCGCCGGCGGACTTGGCATAATATGGGGCATCAAGTCGGTGGCGGGGCTCTCGCATGAAGCCGTTGCCTCAGGACAACCCGACCGCGATCGCCACGGCGGCATGGGGCCCCGCCGCGGCGCCGCTGGATGAGCCTCGGCGGCTGGGCTTCCGCCACGTGCTGTACCCATCGACGTGCCTGTGGTACGTCTTCGTGTCGGTGCTGGACCTGATGTTCACGCGGGTCATGCTGTTCTTCGGCGGGGAGGAGATCAACGTCATCGCCAACTACGTGCTGACGCGGTGGGACGTGCCGGGGCTGGTCGTTTACAAGTTCGCGCTGGTGTTCCTGGTGATCTGCATCTGCGAGTACGTGGGGCGGCGGCGGTACCGCACGGGGCTGTGCCTCATGCAATGGGCGGTCGGGGTGACGTGGATCCCGGTGTTGCTGTCGATCCTGTTGCTGTTGAGCACGCCGGGTCTGCGTTGAGCGAGCCGGTCACGGCCGGGGGTGGTGGGTCTTGACGATCTGGTGCAGCCGTTCGCGGTCGACGTGGGTGTAGATCTGCGTGGTGGTGACCTTGGCGTGCCCGAGCAGTTCCTGCACGACCCGTAGGTCGGCGCCGCCGGCGAGCAGGTGGGTCGCGAAGCTGTGGCGGAGGGTGTGCGGGTGGACCGGGGGCACGCCGGCCCGGGCGGCGCGCTTGCGGACCAGCTCCCACACGCGGAACCGATCGAGCGGCCGACCCAGCCGCGTCAGCAGCAGCGCCCCGGTCGGCCGATCCTCGCGGGCCAGCTTCGGGCGCAACGCGGCGAGGTACCGCTCGGCGGCGTCGAGCGCGGGCTTGCCCACCGGCACGATCCGCTCCTTGTTGCCCTTGCCGAACAGCCGCACCACACCCAGGTCCGCGTGCAGGTCGGCGACGGTGATCCGCCCGATCTCGCTCGCCCGCGCCCCCGTCGCGTACAGCAGCTCGATCAACGCCGCGTCGCGCAGCGCCATCGGCTCGGCCGGGTCGATCGCGTCGAGCATCGCCTGGATGTGCTTGCTGTGAAGCACCCGGGGCATGGTCCGCCAGGTGCGGGGCGGCTCGATCAGCTCCGCCGGGTCCCGCGCCAGCCGACCGTTGCCGTGCAGGTAGCGAAAGAACATCCGGATCGCGCACAGGTGCCGCGCGATGCTCTTGCCGCCCAGGCCCGCCTCACGCAGCGCCCGCTGGTGCGCCACGAGCAGCTTCATGTCGACCGCGGCGATGTCCGCAACGCCCTGTTCGGCGAGGAACCCGCCCAGGCGATCCAGGTCCGCCGCGTACGCCCGGCAGGTGTTGTCGGACAGCCCGCACTCCACCCTCAGGTACGCCAGGAACTCACGAACCGGTTGGCTGAAGGGTGCGGCCATGGCGGGTCAGGTGCACGAGCTGCGTCGGGTGGCGCCGGGCGAGCCGGTAGTAATTCGGGCACGACCGGAAGTTGCCAAAGCACGCCCGGAAGGCCTGCGAGAGGTGGCCGAGCGTGAAATGCTCGTTGCACCGCTCATCGTCGAGATCGATGAACGGGCAAGCCTCATCGGGCGCGGTCGGTGGAAAAGCACTCACGGGGCGATCCCAATCGATTAAGGCTTTCAAGGGTTATCGGCCCGATGGTGGTTGGGGCATGAAAATCCGCGCCGGGGCGAGGGGCGCGGCCGGGCGGGCGATGGACACGATGGCGGGGCGAGCCGGGCGAGCCCGGCGGCGGGGGGCGGGTTATTTGACGTTGAGACTGCGGCCGATCCGGCGTCGCCGATTGAGCATCTTCCGCCCGTGCCGGGTCTTCATCCGCGCGCGGAATCCGAAACGCCGCTTGCGCCGGATCTTGCTGATCTTCTTGGGATAGTGAATCGCCATCGTCAATAGCCTCCCGGGCGTCGCAGGCCCGATCTTGCCCCCGTCGATGCTCCGATCAATCGGCTAGTCAGCGGGGACCGTCACGGCCCGCCAGACGTAGCGATTGTTGCCCAGGGCGTCCGTCGCCCGCAGGCTCACCACGTGGGCACCGGGCGCAAGATCGCGAATCTTAAACGACAGCGACTCGCTTGTCGAGTCGTAGATCATGTCCTCCGGCAGAACCGCCTGCCACGGTTCGGCCCCGTCGACCGCATACCGGACCTCGAGGATCGGGGAGACCGCGTCGGCGACGGTCGCCGTCACGGTGACCGGCTGACCGGCCCCCGCCGCGGTGACCGAGACGCCGTCAAACGTCGGGGCGGTGTTGTCCACGGTGACCTGCGGGCTGATCCGTTGGGTGGTCTTGGCCTGCTCGGGCACGTTGTCCGCGGCGTCGCTGACGGTCAACCGCAGCTCGTAGCGGCCATCGGGCATCGACCGGGTGTCCCACTCGTAGCTGTTGCCGTCGATCTCGTCGGCGAGCAGCACGAACGGCTGGTCGTCGCCGAGGCGTCGGACCTCCAGCTTCGCGGTCAGCGCGTCGCCGTTGTCGTCGGACGCTTCCCACTGGACCTTGACGTCGGCGCGTGGCTGGGGGGTGCCGTCGTCCTCCGACGGGTCGGGGTAGGTCGCGGTCAGGGCGGTGATGTTCGGCCGCATGTTCGGCATGAGGTACTTCAGCGCGACGCGTGCGACGGCCGGCGTCGAGGCGCCGTCGCTGGTCAGCTTCAGGCGGTACTGGATGAACCGCGCCGGCGGGCTGGCGACCTCGACCTGGACCGGGTCGCCCTCGTGGTCGGGCTCGATCCCCGCCGGGTCGGTCCACGCGGTCCAGTAGCCCGACTCGGGGTCGCCGACGTTGCCGCTGCGGGTCTGCACGGCGACGGCCGTATCCTCGCCGATCGCCGCGAGCACGGTGATCTCGCCCCACAGGCTGATCTGGCCGGCGTCCAGCGGGTCGGAGGTGAACGTGCCCTCGTCGGCGTAGCCGGCCGTCAGCGCCGCGACCACCCCCGGGTTGGCCGTGCCGATCAGGACCCGCCCATCAACCTGCGCCATGGCGGGGACCTGCTGGCTGTCGAGATCGGCGATGACCGTCGTGTTCTCGCCGGTGGTGTCGACGCGGTAGATCTGGCCTTCGTTGCCCGTGGCGATGATGAGCTGGCCGTCCTGCTGGAGCAGGCGAAGGATCATGACCGACTCGCGGAACAGCTCGCGGACGAACCCGTCGGTGTCGATGAAGTAGACGGCGTTGCCTTCCTTTTTCTGTCGCTTGGACCCGCTCTTGCCCGACCCGCTGGGCCGGCGGGCGCCGAGGCTGCCGCCGCCGCTGACGCCGGCCTTGACCTGCATCGGCACACGCTTGCCCTCGCGCAGCTTCGCCAGTCGCTGGCGGATCTCCGCCCGCACCTTGTCGTACTGCTGCTCGGTCGGCCGGGCCGGCCCGGCGTCGGCCTTGGCCTCGCCGCCGCCATCCGCGGTCGGCTCGCCCGCGCCGCCGCCCTCGCCCGCGCCGCTGTCATCGCCCTCACCGCCGGGCAGGGGGTCGGGCTCGGGCTCGGGCCGGGGCGGCTCGGGCTGGTCTTCATCACCATCACCATCACCATCACCATCACCGTCGCCGTCGCCGTCGCCTTCACCCTCGATCTTCGCGCCCGCGGGGGCGGGTGAGCCGGTTTCCTCTTCGGCGGCTTCGGCGAGGCGGCCCGGGCGGGCCTGGTCCGCGTTCGCCGTGCCCACGTACAGCGACCCGTCCTCACGGACGACCATCGCGCCGATCTCCGGCTCGCCGGCGTCGTAGACCACGTACGCGGCGAACGGGTTGTCCTCGTGGTCGACCTGGGGCGTGATGCGGTAGACCAGCCCCTCGCCGTCGGTGCCGGCGTAGACGCGGCCCGCGCCGTCGAGGCCCAGGCACAGCACGTTGGGCTGGCCGGCTTCCAGCGCGACGACCGGCACGGGGTCGCCCGCCTCGGTGTCGAGCATGAGCACGCGGCCGGCCCCGCCCACCGCGAGCCAGACCCGCGACTCGGCGATGGCGATGTCCCAGACGTACCGGGCGTCGGGCAGGGCGATCGTGCGGGTGACCTGGCCGCCTTCCAGCCGCTCCAGCCGGGCCGTCTCGCCGCTGACGCCGACCCACACGCCCGCCTCGTCCGCGGCGAGCGCGAACACCTGGGCGTCGTCATAGCTGACCAGCTCCGCGGTGTTGCCGTCCTCGGTCAGCTCGAGCACCGCCGCGTCCGGGCCGACCGCCAGCAGCGTCCGGCCGTCGGTGGTCTGGATCAGATCATTCACGATGGTGCGTTCGCCGTCGAGCTCGGCGAGCACCTCGGAGGCGCGGCTGAGCTCGACGCGGCCGAGGTTGGTCACGACCGTGTGGTCGAGCTCGGCGTTCTGGAAATCGGCTTCGGCCTGGTGCAGCCATTCGCCGGGCTGCACCGCGCCGGCCGGCGCCGCGGCCGCCAGCATCACGATCAGGCCCAGGCTCGCTGTCAGTTGCTTCACGATCATGCTCCGGTATCGGCGGTCAGTCGTCCCCGTCGGGCTGACGCTTGATCTTGATGGGCAGGCGGACTTCGCCCTGCACGACGTAGTCGAGCGGTTCGGTCTTCTCGATGGTCTTGAGGTATGGCGTGGCAACGCTGGAGGTCGCCTGCAGCAGCATCGCGCGGCGGCTGGACGGCAGGTCCGGCATCTCGCGCCGCCCGATCGCCACCTGCGGCTGGTTCATCGTCAGCAGCAGGTAGATCGCGTCGGATCGCAGGCCCGCCATGCGCTGGACCATCTCGAACAACGCGTCGTAGTCGGTGATCCGCTGCAGGTGCGGGTGCGCTTCCATGTACCGGTGCCAGTAGGACGACGCCCCGCCGATCGTCAGCGCGTAGCCGCCCTCCGGCGCGTCGTCGGGAATGTCCAGCGCGCATGACACGCGGATCGGCTCGCCGCGGAACGGCAGCAGTTCCACGTCGACGCGGAGCCGCTCGCCGGGCGCGACGCGCGGCTGGCGAACCGTCAGGTCCGTCAGCTCCGCCTGCCGCATCTGCTCCCGCACGCGCACCGTCGTCTCGACCCGCTCCAGGTGCGTCTTGCCGTACGGGCTGTCGGTCAGCAGGCTCATCGGCCCGATCATCTCCCACATCAGCATCCCCGCCATGCCGCCGGGGGCGAGCGTCCGTACGTCCAGCGACCGGCCGTTGGTGAACCGCATCGTCGTCTCGGCCTCCAGCGTGTGGTAGGGCGGGATCGCCGTGTCGGACGTGACGCTGTTCGCCGCCGTCATCCCCGCGAGCAACGGCGTGAAGAACGGCTCGCGCGCGAGCTGGTACCGGTAGGTCTGGTCCCGCGACTCCCCGGGCCAGTCCACCCGCACGATCGACGGGGCGAACGGATGCTCGATCCCCGGGGCGCCCACGACCGCGGTCATCTCGTCGTTGATCAGCGCGCCGATGACCTGGCCGGCCCCGCCGAGCTTGAAGCTGGATATCAGGCTCGGCTGGACATAATGCACGAAGCCCGTCGCGAACGGCAGGTTCACCTCACCGGTGCCGTTGAAAGAGTGCCCGAACGCGAGGATGCGGCGGATGTTGCCCGCGTCGTCGCGGAGGACCTCGGTGATCGTGCCGACCGCGGGCAGCACCATGTCCCCGGTGACCAGCGGGACCGCGGCGACCCCGCCGGGCTCGATCGCGATCGACCGCGCATCGATCCATCGCGGGGGCATGCCGGTCGGCCCGCCGCCGGCGACGGGTCGCACGCCCCGCGGCTCCAGCAACGGGCGGAGCAGCTCCGCCTGACGGGCGCTGCCGACCATCAGCGGCAACATCATCCGTTGGCTGCGGCCCGGGCTGCGCGGCGCCGCCGGCCGCGACGCCGGCTCCAGGTCCACCAGTTCCGCCAGCGCCCGGGTCCGCCACGTCTGCGCCTCGGGCAAGCCCGACTGCTTCAGCGCCGCCACCGCGTGGGCCAGCGCGACGGCGTCGCCCCTGGACTCGCCGCCGCCCGTCTGGTCAGCCCCGCCGCCCGGCGCGCCGTCGGCGTCGGGCATCCGGGACCGCTCGCTGGCCGCGAGCATCTGCTCGATCGGTTGGACGCCGGCGTAGCAGTCCTTGCCCATCCCGAACCCGTAGGCGAAGGCGCCGATCATCCGGCCGCCGTCGCCGGCCCGGCGATCGCCGGGCTCGGTGCCGATCGGCCAGAGGTAGATCGGCGAGCCGCTCATCCCGCTGACCGGGCCGAGCTGCTGCATGCGCTCGTCGGTGCAGCGGATCCACACCACGCTCTTGCCGGGCTGCCAGCCGTGCTCGACGCTGACCACCTCGACGTCGAATGTCTCGACCTCGGTGCCGTGGTACACGGTGCGGCCGTAGCCGACCATCCCGGGCCGCACCTCGTCGACCGCCATGTGACGGCGGGGGTCGAAGTCGGCCGGCCTGGGCGCGGCCGCGGCGACGCTGGCCACGCTCAGACCGATCCAGAACGCCGCCAGCACTGTTGTGGCCCAATATCTCATGACGGCAAAGTAGTCGGGCACAATTCAATTGACAAGTGGACGATCGTGCTCTAATTATGCAAAAGCGACCCCGTCCGCGTGCCGCACCATCCCGACACCTCCATCAGGGCAGCGATGGCCGACACTGAGCACCACATCGTCGAACGCGCCGAACAGATCATCGGCTATCGCTTCGTCAACGAGCAATTGCTCGTCGAGGCCCTCACGCACGCGTCGGTCGCCGACGATCGCCTCCAGTCCAACGAGCGGATGGAGTTCTTCGGCGACGCCATCCTCGGGTTGGTGGTTTGCGAAGACCTGTACCACCGCTACACCGACCTGCGCGAAGGCGACCTGACCAAGATCAAGAGCGCCGTGGTCAGCCGCCGCATCTGCGCCAAGATCAGCGACAAGATCGGGCTGACCGACCTGCTGACGCTGGGCAAGGGCATGAGCAGCCGCGCCGACCTGCCGTCGAGCGTCGCCGCGGCCGTCTACGAGTCCATCGTCGCCGCGATCTACCTCGACGGCGGCATGCCCGCGGCGCGGCGGTTCATCCTCGAACACATGGCCGCCGAGATCGAGGAGGCCGAGGACTCGACCCACATGAACAACTACAAGTCGCTCCTCCAGCAGCACGCCCAGCGGACGCAGAGCGACCTGCCGACCTATCACCTGCTCGACGAGAAGGGCCCCGACCACAGCAAGTGCTTCGAGATCGCCGCGGAGATCGGCGGCCGCCGCTTCCCCCCCGCCTGGGGCGCCAGCAAGAAGGAAGCCGAGCAGAACGCCGCCCTCAACGCCCTGCACGAGCTGCGCATCCTCCAACCCCAGACCGCCGACCAGCCCTAGCCGCACCGCCGCCGTGGCGAAACGCCCGCCGCCGATCGCCCCGCCCCGCGCCGCTTTGGCCTCGCCTTTGCATGGTGGCAAATAGTGGCGACGTACCCCGCCGCCTGCTACAAATCACAGCACCATGCTCGTCCTTGCCACGATCCTCGACAACCCCGGCGAACCCCGCGCCGAGACCCGGTTCCGAGACCCCAAGCTGCTCCGGTCCCTGGGGTACAACGGCATCGTGCTCTACGAGACCACCGCGCTCAGCGGCCTGCTCACCCCCGACACCCTCGCCGCCGGCGAGCTGCGTCGTTGGGTCGGCGAGCTCTACGATTCGGTCGAGCAGACCATCGAAAACGCCCGCGCCGCCGGGCTCGACGTCTACGTCTTCGTCGACGCTCCCACGCTCGCCTTCGAGCTCGTCGGGTCGGCCATGACCTGCGTCCGCGAGTCCAAGACCCTCTGCCCCGCGTCCGAAGAGCTGCTCGACATGACCGGCCAGTGCATCGACGCCCTGGTCGCCCGCTTCCCGGACATCGCCGGCATCGTCCTCCGCCTCGGTGAGAACGAGGCCCACCGCACCCCCTTCCTCGAGGGCAACGACATCTACACGCCGCACTGCGCCCGGTGCAGCGCACTCGGCAAGGTCGACCGCCTCGCACGCTACATCAGCTTCTACCACGACCTGGTGGTCCGCCGACTCGGACGCCGGCTCATCGTCCGCGCCTGGAACCATCGCCCCGGCGGGTTCCACGACGTGGCCGACCTCGCCTCCCAGCTCGCGCCCCGGCTGCCCGAAGACAACGACAAGCTCATCCTCTCGTTCAAGTTCACCCAGACCGACTTCTGGCGCTACCAGCGCTGGAACGCGTCGTCGCTGGCGTTCGGCGATCGGCCAATCCTCTACGAGCTCGAATGCCAGCGCGAGTTCGAGGGCAAGGGTGCGATGCCCAACTACCAGCCGCCGCTCTGGCGCGACGGCATGCCCGAGGTCGACCACACGATCGGCCTCGCCGAGGCCGCCGGCAAGGTCAACCTCGCCGGCCTGTGGGCGTGGGTCCGCGGCGGGGGCTACGGCGGGCCCTACATCGGGCCCGACGCCGAGATGTGGATCGACGCCAACGTCGTCGCCGTGCCCGCCCTCGCCGCCAACCCCAAGGCCCACCTCGACGACCTCGCCCGCACCTGGATCCGCGATCACCTCGAGTGCCCAGACCCCGCCACCCTCGCCGCCATCCACGCCGCCCTGACCCACTCCACCCAGACCGCGCTGGAGATGTTCTACGTCGGCCCGTTCGCCGCCGCCCGCGCCGACCCCTGGTACCCCTCCGGCAACTTCATCCAGGACGACAACATCGACGCCGAGGCCGGCTGGCGGATCATCCAGCGCCTCAGCGACACCGCACTCGACCAGGCCGTCGCCGAGAAGCAGCGCGCCGTCGAACGCGTCGCACACGACCGCCGAGCCATCCAGCAGACCGCCACCAGCCTCGGCGAGCGCGTCGGCCAGACCCTCATCCACCAGATGGAATACGCCGAGTCACTCGCCGAAACCCTCCACGACCTCGTCGCCGCCATGGTCGCCTACCGCCGCGGCCAGCGCAAGCGCAACGGCACACACGCCCGCGCCGCACTCGACGCCGTCCACCGCTGCCAGAGCCACTGGAACCACCACCAGCGCTACGCCAACTTCCGCGGCACCGCCAGCGCCTTCCGCTCCGACAACCTCTGGGACTTCACCCAACGCGTCGCCGATACCTTCACCGATTGACCCGCTCGCCCCCGCACCCATGCTCGCCATCCTCTCCCGTGTCCGCCACGCTACGTGCAACGTCGATGACGCGGTCGTCGGGCGATGCGATCGCGGCCTGCTCGTGTACGTCGGCGTCGTCGCCGGCGACACCGAGGCCGACGCCGATTGGCTCGCCGCGAAACTCATCGACCTGCGCGTCTTTGCCGATGACGCCGGCCGCATGAACCGCTCCCTCGCCGACATCGGCGGGTCCGTCCTGCTGATCCCCAACTTCACCCTCGCCGGCCGGACCCGCAAGGGCACGCGGCCCAGCTTCACCGACGCCGCCCAGCCCGAGCTGGCGCAGCAGCTCTTCAAGGCACTCGCCGCACGATGCGCCGCACGCATCTCCACCCAGACCGGCCGCTTCGCCGCACACATGCGTATCACCAGCGAGGCCGACGGCCCGGTCACCCTCACCCTCAACAGCCGCTGACACGCCCCGCGCACGTTTGGTGCGCACGGACACGCCCGCCTCGCGACGCCTTGCGTCAACGCTCACTGGCTCCAATCCCATAAACGCCGTCGCGGTGCGCATCGCAGCGGGACGGCGGCCTTTTATGGAGGACCACCATGTCGCGCATGGACCGCCCGCGCTCGGACGCCTTGGACCCACGCCGCCATCGCTGCGGCCGATTGACCGCCCGGTCACGCGAAAGAAGGGGCGGACACGCCCCCGGCCGCGCCGCAATCCATATGCTGAAAAGCATTTATATTCCGCGGACCCTCGGGGAGGCAGGGGGGAGGCGGACACAATATTATCGGACGCCGCGGGCCCGGCCGGCTCGCGTTCTGTCGTGAGGTCCGCCCCGTTCAAACCCCGCCGCCGCGTATCGTGTGCCGCAAACGCTTACCGCCGTGAAAGGCCCGTCATGGACATCACCACCTGGAAAGCCGCCGGCCGGACCTACCGCGTCGCAGCCGGGCTGCCTTCAGCCGAGAGCCTCAACGAGGCGCTGAGCGGCATGACCGCCGACGCCGGCGACGTCGATGCCTTGGTCGTCGTCACCCCGCCGCGCAACGACATGGACGCCGCGGTCGGGCTGCACGTCTTCACACCGGCCGGCGAGCCCTGCCCGGCGGACGGCGTCGATGCGCTGTGCGGCTTTCACGGGCTGCGCGCCGCAACCGCTGGCGAACTCGCCGAGACCGAGATGCGCTTCGGCGATCGGGCCGTCGGCCTGTTCGCCCTCAAACGCGACCCCGCCATGGTCGAGGCCGACCTCGGCAAACCCCTGCTCAACCCGACCGACGCCCGGCTCGTCGTCGACGGCCTGGAGTCCATCGACCCGCCGCACACCTTCGAGATCCCCCTCGGCGACGACCAGACCGCCATCGCGACGCTGCTCGGCCTCGAAGGCGCCCACGCGGTCATGTTCACCGACGACCTCGACGGCGCCGAGTTGCAGGCCGTCGGCGAGGCGCTGGCCGCCCACGGCGTCAGCGACGGGCCCGTCGCCGTCCACGCCGTCCAGATCGGCGAACCGGGCTGGGTGCGGGTGCGATCGTGGGACCGCGTCCGGGGCGCGGCCGGGGTCTCGGGGTTCGGCCTGGGCGCCGCCTGCGCCGCCGGCGTCACCATGTGCTGCACCATCGCCAGCAACGCCGCGAGGCTCGAACACGGTCGGCTCGAAGCCGCGTGGGACGGCGACGGCCACGTGCGGCTCCGCGGCCGCGTCGATCCGGCCGGCTGACGCACCGAACCTTGGCGGCCGAAACGCTCCGCTCGTACACTCGCGATCATGTTCACAGGCATCATCACTGGCAAAGGACGACTCGCCACCCTCACCACCAACGCGTTCGGGGCGCGGCTGCTGATCGACCCCGCCGGCTGGGACTACCCACCCTCGCACGGCGACTCGATCGCGATCAACGGCGTCTGCCTCACCCACGCCCCCCACGAAGGCGATCCCTCGGGCATGCTCGTTTTTGACGTGGTCCGGGAGACGCTGGCGCGAACCAACCTCGGCCGGCTCGCGCCCGGCAGCCACGTCAACCTCGAAGCCTCGCTCACCGCCGACACGCCCATCGCCGGACACTTCGTCCAGGGCCACGTCGACGCCGTCGGCCGCGTCAGTCGCGTCGACGCCGGCGGGGAAGAATGGCGGCTCGGCGTCACCGTCGATCCGGACCCGCTGGCCTGCCTCGCACCCAAGGGCTCGGTCGCGATCGACGGCGTCTCGTTGACCATCGCCTCGGTCGACATCCACGCCAACGCGTTCGACGTCGCCCTGATCCCCACCACACTGGACCTGACCACGCTCGGCGAACGCCAGGTCGGCGATCACGTCAACATCGAGACCGACATGATCGCCCGAACCGTTGTGCACTACCTTCAGATACACGGACCCGGCCGGTCAACGCTCGACGTCGACAAGCTCCGCAGCGCCGGCTTCGTCGACTGAGTTGTCGGCCTGGGCCTGGGCCTGGGCGTCGGCCTGGGCCTGGGCGTCGGCATCGGCGCCCGTCGGGGTGGTGGACGCGGCCGGCTTGGGGCTGATGCTCGTCATGAGCACGGTCATGTCGTCGTCCTGGTGCAGCGAGCCGGGATGGGTCTCGATGACATTCTCGAGGTGGGTGATGGCCTGCCGGGGCGTGCCCAGCCGCAGGGCCGCAAACTCCCGCTGATACCGGCACAGGTCGTGGCGCTCGCCGTCGCCGAACGCCGTCTCGAACCCGTCGGAATACATCAGCAGCCGATCGCCGGGCTCGAGCTGGTAGGTGCGGCATTCGAACTGCTCCTCGGGGAAGACGCCGAGCAGGGCGCCTTCGGCCTTGAGCATCTCGATCTTGCCCGAGGCCCGCAGGAGCATCGGATACGGGTGGCCGGCGCGGGCCAGCCGCATCTCATGCGTCTGGCAGTTGATCAGGGCGTAGCACGCGGTGGCGAAGCGGACCTTGTCGGCGGCGCGGAGGCTCATCTCGCGGTTGAGCCGCGACAGCGCCTCGTTGGGCGGGATCAGCCGGTAGTTGTTGGGGCCGATCTCCTTCAGCGGCAGCGCTCGGCGGACGAACATGGTCAGCAGCGCCGCCGGGACGCCGTGGCCCACAACGTCGGCGATCCACATGCCGATGTGCTTCTCGTCCAGCCGCTGCACGTCGTAGATGTCGCCGCTGACGTAGCTGGCGGGGCGGAACAGCACCTGCACGTCGACGTCGCCGACGGCCGGCATCTGCGTGGGCAGGAACTCGCGCTGGACCTGGGCCGCGAGGCGGAGTTCCTCGTCGAGCTTGTCCATCTGGCCGCGGAGCCCGCCGTGGTGCCGCTGCGTCAGGTACAGCTCCTGGCGGAGGTGGCCGACGTGGTGGGCCTGGGCCAGCAGGGTGTTGATCAGCACCCGCAGGGACTCGGCCGGCTGGTCCGGCGGGGCGACGACCACGCCGTGCTGGTAGCACGTGCCCGGCGGGTAGGGCTCGACCGTGCGGGTGAGCAGGGCCGGCGCCTGGACGAACGTGATCCGGTCCAGGGCGTCGGCGAGCGGCTGGCGGTCGTCATCGGTGGTGTCGACCAGCCACACGACCGGGCACACGCCCGCGGCCGGGTCGTCCGGCAGGTCGTCCAGCGCCGCGAGGCGGAATGTCGGGGTCTCGCCCGCAGGCCAGTCCCCGGCTACACGCTCAAGCAGGTCTTGGCCCAGCGCCTCGGCGCCGGGCGTACAGATGATGAGCACCAGATCATCGGTCATGACGAGGTCCGTGGCGCCTGCGGGTCGGCGGCCACGGGTTACATCGACTCACTCCGCACGCCGCTTGAGGGCGTCCCACGGGCCGGCGATCACCGCCCCGGGCTCGATGCCCAGCCGCTCGGTCGTGCCCGCTCGCAGCTCGATGGCGAACCGGGCCGGCCCGCCGCTCGGATAACGACGCAGCCGCCACGTCGAGCGGTCCGGCGGCGGGGCGGTCATCGTCGTGTACGAGACGATGCGGCCGGCGCCGTCCAGGTAGATCACGTCCAGGTCGATCACGCAGTTGTGCATCCAGAACCGCCGCACCTGCTCGTCCGGGAAGACAAACAGCATCCCGCCGTTGGGATCGAGGTACGGACGATGCATCAGCCCGATCCGCCGGGACTCGGGGTCCAACGCCAGCTCCAGGTCGAACGTCCGCCCGGCGATGGTGATCGGCTGGGTCGGGGCAGGCGCGGCGTTCCGCCGGTCGGCGGGTGCGGCCGCCGGCTCGCCGAGCCACCACGCGGCGAACCCGACCGCCCCGGCGAGGCCCAGCGTCGCGACGAACAGGACGATCCTGCCGGTCCGTCGGCTTGTGTCGGGCGGGCGGGTCATGCGGTCTGCTCCAGCAGCCAGGCGTCGTCGTCGTCGGTGAAGGTCACGGGTCGGCGGTCCAGCGCGGCCAGGTCAAACCGTTCGGCGAACGCGGCGGCGGTCATCGGTCGGCGGGGCGCGACGCCGGACCACGCCGCCAGTAGCCCGACGAGGCGTTCGGCCGGCACGCCGCGGTCGCGGTACAGGGCCAGCCGCGTGTCGCCGTGCCGCTTGGCCAGCCGCCGCCCGTCGGGGCCCAGCACCAGCGGCAGGTGCCAGTACGTCGGCGTCGGCGCCCGGTTCAGCATATCGTACAGCAGCAACTGGCGGGCGGCCGACCGCAGCAGGTCGTCGCCGCGGACGATGTCGGTCACCCCCTGACGCGCGTCGTCGACCACGACCGCGAGCTGGTACGCCGGCAGCCCGCGCTTGGTCGCCACCACGAAATCGCCGACCTGTTGCTGGACGTTGATGGCGATGCGGCCTTGCACGGCGTCGTCGAAGGCGACCGTCGCGTCGGGCACGATCAGCCGCCACGCCACCTCGTCGTCGGGCCGGTAGGCGATGGGCCGCGGATCGGCCGGGCGGTGCGTGCCGGGGTAGCGCAGCTCGTGGTCGTCCTCATGCGGCGCCGACTGCGCCCGCTCGATCTCGCTGCGGGTGCAGGTGCAGGGATAGATCAGGCCCCGCGCGCCCAGCTCGCCCAGGGCGTGCCGGTACGGCGACAGGTCGGCCCATTGGTCGTGCGGCCCGTCGTCCCAGTCCAGGCCCAGCCAGGCGAGCTCGTCGATGGCCTGCTGCGTGGCGGCGGGCTTGGTGCGGGGCGTGTCGAGGTCCTCGATCCGCAGCACGACCCGCCAGCGGCGCTGCCGCGCCAGGGCCCAGTTGACGAGGAACGTCCGGGCGTTGCCCAGGTGCAGTGCACCGGTCGGGCTGGGCGCCAGTCGCGTGGTCTTCTGGTTCGTCATCCGGCGGGCGAGTATATTGCGGGCGGAAAGGCATGGCGAAATGGATAACCAAGCGAGCCAACGGACCACCGAGCACGCCGGGCCGCTCAGGCTGGGCGTGCTGATCAGCGGCGCCGGGACGACGATGCTCAACCTCGCCGACTGCATTCGGCATCGGCGGATCAGCGCCGAGATCGCGCTGGTGATCTCGTCGAATCCCCGGGCCCAGGGCATCGAACGGGCGCGGTCGCTGGGGCTGCCGGTCAATGTCGTCCCGCGCAAGCAGTACGACTCGGCGGAGGAGTTCAGCGACCGCGTGTTCCAACTGCTGCGGTCGGCGGACGTGGACCTGGTCGTCCTCGCCGGGTTCCTGTCGCTGCTGGAGATCCCCGGCGAATTCCGCTGGCGGGTGATGAACATCCATCCGGCCCTGCTGCCGGCGCACGGGGGGCAGGGCATGTACGGCCAGCGCGTGCACGAGTCGGTGCTCGCGTCGGGCGAGCGGGAGTCCGGCTGCACGGTGCACTTCGCCGACAACCAGTACGATCACGGCCCGATCATCCTGCAGCGGCGGTGCGAGGTGCGGGACAGCGACACGCCGCAGACCCTGCACGAACGCGTGCAGGCCGAGGAACGCATCGCCTATCCCCGGGCGATCCAACTGTTCGCCGAAGACCGCCTCGTCGTCGAAGCCGGACAGGTCCGCATCCTCGACGAAGCCGACGTCGAGTAGCCCAGGCCGTCACACCCGCAGTTCCGCGTCGAGGTCGCCCTGCAACTGCGCGACGACCCGGTCGACCTGCGGGTCGACCTCCTCGTGGCGGAGCGTGCGCTGCGGGTCGCGGAAGCGCATGCGGAAGGTCACGCTCTTGCGGCCCGGGCCGACCTGCTTGCCGCGGTAGGTGTCGACGAATTCGATCGACTCGAGCAACTCGGGCGTGGTCTGGTCGATGGCGTCGGCGATGGCCCGCCAGGGCGTGGACTCGGCGACGACGACCGACAGGTCACGCTCGATCCCCGGGAAGCGGGGCAGCGGGCGGACGCGCGGCTGCGGCGGATACGCCGCGATCAGCTTCTCGTAATCCAGCCACGCCAGGTCGACCGGCGCCTGCACGTCGAACTGCTGGAGCACCGCCTCGTGGGCCCGGCCGAGCACGCCGATGATCCGTTCCGATTCGTCTGCGCTGTCGACGATGAGCCCGGCGGCGGCGGCCCAACGCGGGGTGTGCTCGCCCGCGTCGCGGAACTGGTAACCATCGCGGCCCAGCGACGCGCACAGCTCCTCGAGCGTGCCGCGCACCTCGCGCATCGACGTCGCGTCACGCGCGTCGGCCAGCAAGCCCAGCTCCGTCGCTTCCCAGTATTCGCCCTCCTTGCGGCCGAACGTCCGGGCGATCTCGAACAGCTTCACGTCGCGGTTGCCCGCGTCCTGATTGGTCTTGCGCACCTCCAGCAGCGACGGCAGCAGCGACGGCCGCAGCATCGGCTCGGCGACCCGCCGCTCGTCGTCGAGCATGATCGGTTCGTTCGCCGGGGCGGGCTCTGTAAACAGCTCGGCGGCCTTGGGCGCCATGGTCGTGAAGGTGATCGTTTCGTGGTAGCCGTGCCCGACGAGCACACGGTTGGCCGTCTTGCGGGCCTCGACGAGTGCCTGCGGCGGGCGGGCGACGATGCTCATGCGATCCTTGAGCGGGATCTGGTCGAACCCGTGCAGCCGCGCAACCTCCTCGATGAGGTCCGCCTCGCGCTCGAGGTCGAGCCGATGCGAGGGGATGGTGCAGGCGATGGCGTCGCCTTGCACGGCGGGCTGCAGGCCGAGCGCGTCGAGCAGCTCGACCATGCGGGGCGTGTCGATGTCGGCGCCGAGCAGGGCGCGACATCGAGCGGGCCGCATCGTCGCGTGCCCGGCTTCGGGCATCGGCCGGCCGGCGCTGAGCACGCCCGCGCACAGCGTGCCCCCGGCGAGTTCGACGATGAGCTGGGCGGCGCGCTCGGCGGCGGTGTCGACGCCGCGCGGGTCCACGCCCCGCTCGAAGCGGTAGCTGGAGTCGCTGGTGAGCTTGAGGGCGCGGCTGGTGGTGCGGACGCTGAGCTGATCGAACCGCGCCGATTCGAGCAGGATGTCGGTCGTGGCGTCGCCGACCTCGCTGTCGAGCCCGCCCATGACCCCGGCGACGGCGGCCGGTCGCGCCTGGTCGGCGATGACGAGCATGCCCTCGGCGAGCATGTGCCGCGAGCCGTCGATCGCGGTGAACGCTTCCTCGCCGCGGGCGTGGCGGACGACGATCCGCCGCCCGCCGAGCTTGTCGAGGTCGAACGCGTGCAGGGGCTGGCCCAGCTCGTGCAGCACGAAGTTGGTCACGTCGACGACGTTGTTGACGGCGCGGAGCCCGATCGCTTCCAGCCGCTCGACCAGCCAGCCGGGTGACGGGCCGACCCGCACGCCCCGGATCACCCGCGCGGTGTACTGCGGGCACAGGTCGGGCGCGTCATTGGTCAGGCCGGCGTGGTCCCGCACGTCGCCGCCGGGGTCGGGCAGGTCGACCGCGGGGCGGAGCAGCGACCGGCCGGTCGCCGCGGCGATCTCCCGCGCCACGCCGACGTGCGACAGGCAGTCCGGGCGGTTGCTCGTGACCTCCACGTCGAGGATCGACTCGCCGCCGTCGCGGTCGTCGCGGCCATCCAGCGGGAAGCCGACATTGGTCAGCACCCCTTCGGCGGTCTCGGCGTCGACGGGCCGATCGAGGTAGGTGTTCAGCCAGTTCAAGCTGATGATCATCGTTGGCCATCCACACGGGCAAAGCGGTCAGGTTAAGCCCCGCGCCGCCGACAGACAAGCACGCGGCGTGTGCTACACTCACGGCGATGGGCGGAGCGTACGTCAACCGGTTCGGCCGCAAGCCCGGTCGCGGGCTGCGGCCGTGGCTGCTGATCCCCAAGGTCATCGCGGTCGCTGCCGGATTCGGGGGGACCGCTGCGGCATGGGTTGCCTTCCTGCGCTTCGACTCCGGTCCGCGAGACCGGGTCATTCAGCAGGCGCGGCTCATCGCCGACCTGATCGACTGGCTGGTGTATCCGTCGGTGGCGGCGGCGGTCGTGCTGGGCGTGGCGCTGCTGGCGCTTCATGGCCGGCCGCTGTGGCGGATGCGCTGGCTGTGGATGAAGGTGGGCCTCGTCATGCTCGTGATGCCGTGGCCCGTGCGATACGTGCGGGTGCAGGTGGACGGGCTCATCCACGCCGACCCGGCGACCCACGGGTCGTCCCCGGCTGCGGCGGTCGCCGCCGGGCAGGGCGGGCTCGCCGTCGCGCTGGCGCTGTGGGTGGTCGTGATCGTGCTCGGGCGCCACAAGCCGCGGCTGGGCCAACGCCCCAGGCCTATGAAACGGAGCGGAACATGAAGAGGGTCGCCGCCGGGCTGATCGCCTGTCTCGTCGCGGCATGGCTTGCCGGTTGCGGTGCGCGTCAGCCCCTCGCGGCCGACCGCCTGCCCGAGCCGTTCGAGCTGTCGCTGTACACGAAGACCACCGACGGCCGCAGCATGTACTACGAACTGAAGCGCGATGGCGCGATGCACTACGGCGGCGGCCGCGACGCCAACATCCGCCTGGCCTTTCCCATCGGTCAAACCGACCTGTCGCAGCGGCTTCTCGTCTGGCGGCACCTGCATGAGTACGAACTGCTCCACGCCGACGGCGTGTTCCTGCCCGACCCGAACGATGTGCAGTACGAGCTGGACCTCCGCGCCGGGTCGCGGCGGCACGCGTTCAAGTGCGTCGACGACCGGGTGCCGGGCATGGCGGGCCTGAACGACGTGCTGTTCACCATCCAGCAGGACCTGCGATACAACAGGTAGCCACGCGGCGCTATTCGTCGTCCATCTCGGCCCAGGTCGGGAACTTGCGCTTGGGCCCGAGTGAATCACCGCCCGCGGTCCTGCCCGGGCGCATCGCCAGCACCGCCGCGGCGAACTCCACGTCCGCCGGCCGCGTGATCTTCACGTTGAACGCATCGCCCGGGACGATGTGGACCGGCTCGCCAAGCGACTCGACCAGCCCCGCGTCGTCGGTGATGGTCGCCCCGTCGACCTGGCCGTCGGTGATCTGCTTGTAAGCCCGCTGGAGCAATGCTCGTCGAAAGACCTGCGGCGTTTGCACCTGGTACAGGTCGCGGCGCGGCACGGTCTCGATGACGCGCCGGGCCTCCACCGTCGGCTTGCCGGCCGACCCGAGGATCGCGTCGAGCGGGTCGGCGTCGTCCCCGGCGGTCGCCGCCTCGGACTCCGCCTTCTTCAGCGTCGCGTCCACCGGCACGCCGGGGATCACCGCATCGAACGTCTGGGCCGCCTTGAACACCGCGTCAATGGTCTGCGGGCTCGTGACCGGTCGCGCCGCGTCATGCACGGCCACGTGCGTCGCGTCGGCCCCCACGGCGTTCAACGCATTGAGCACCGTCTCCCAGCGCTCGGCCTTGCCGCCGGCCACGATCGACACGCCGAGAAACCCCAGCTTGTCGCCCCACTTGAACTTGAAGGTATCGAGCTGGTCCGGGTCGACCGCGACCACGATCTGCTTCACCTGCGAACGATTGGCGAACAGCTCAACCGCGCGGACGAGCACGCTGCGCCCGGCCAGTTGCACCTCGAGCTTGCTCCGGTTTGCCGTGCTGCCGCCGAACCGTTTGCTCTGCCCGGCGGCGGGCAGGATCACGCTGATCTGCAGGGTGTCGGTCATGCCCCCGAGTTTACCGCGTGGTCACTCACGCGTCGTCCCGCACGCGGACGGCGGCCAGCGCGAGCCGGGCCAGTTCATCGGCCTGCCGGCGCTGCGCGTCGACGTCGCCGGCTTGCGTGCAGAGCCGGTGCATCTCCTGCGCCGCGGCGCTGAGGGACGGGTAGCCCAGGTTGCCCGCCGTGCCCTTGAGCTCGAGGCAGGCCCGCAGCAACTCCGGGCCCGGGTCGGCGTCCACCCGCTCGCGGATCAGGTCCACCTGCGCCTCGAGGCGGGAGAGGAAGCCCAGGATCAGCGGCCTCAACTGCGCGTTGGACCACTGCTCGCTGAACAGCGGCTTGTCGCGGGGCGACTCGCCGCCGGCCGGTTTCATGCAGCCACGCAGCCGGGTCACCAGGGATTCGCAGTCGAACGGCTCGATGAGCACGCCGGCAAAACCCGCGTCCATCGCACGCCGCGATGCCTCGCCCGAGTCGTCCGCGGTGACCGCGATGATCGGCCCGTCGTACCCGGCGCGTCTGAACACGGCCACCAGGTCGCCGTCACGCTGGTCGCCCCCGACGTGCGGCTTGGCCAGGACGACGTCGACCGGTTGACCGCGGATCAGTTCGATCGCCTGTTCGACCGTGCCGGCCCGGGCGCTGCTCAGCCCGGCCTCGGTGAGCATGAAGTGCATGTACTCGCGGTCGTCCACGTTGTCGTCGAGGCAGACGGCGTTGCCGCCCAGCGTCGGGTTCGACACGGCGGCCGGTAGCTCGTCGGCGTAGCGACCGATGGGCATGACCCGATCGAGCTGGATCGATGTCTCGAAGTGCAGGCCGATCTCGTGCGCGTTGCTCGTCACGTGGCGACAGCGGACGACCTGGCCGTCGACGCGGATCGCCGGACCCTCGGTGCAGCGCAGCGTGACCTGGCAGCGGGTGCCGGGATAGACGAACCCGCCGTGGAGGAAGGCCATGCCGGTGCGACTGAGGTTGCGCGGCCGCACGAGGAAGTTGGCGACCGACCCGCCGGGGTGGTGGATCCGCACGACCAGGCCCTCGCTGCGGCGATAGCTGACGCGCTGAGACTTGCGGCTCTCGCGCGCCGCCGACGTTGAAGTCGGCCCATCCAGCCGCTCGAGGATCCGGCTCGCCGCGGCCGCGGAAACCCGCAGCGTGTCGACGACCGGTTCCTGATCGCTGTGTGCATCATCCACGAGGATTCCCTCACCCATCGCGTGGCGGCGGTCCGTGGCGTTCATCGACATAACGAACCGCCGACTTGCAGCCGGCGTGCCGATAACGCCCCCGGACCCTGCCCCCGGACCCCGGCCCGGATCCCCATGGATGCGTATGACCAGTTCGTCGGGCAGTTCAACCCGACCGGGTTCGACGCCGGCGCCTGGGTACGGCAGGCCAAGCGAGCCGGCATGAAGTACATGGTCATCACCACCAAGCGCCATGACGGGCACTGTCTCTGGCCCAGCGAGCTGACCGAGTACGACATCGCCTCGACGCCGTTCGATCGCGACATTCTCGGCGAGCTGCGGGTCCCCGCGTCCGGGCTGCCCGGCGTCGACTTGGAATCGTGCACGACCATGAACAAGCACTGGTGCCGGAGCATCGACACGACCGCCGATTGGCGACAGGCCGCCGCATCGAGCCAGAGCCAGCGGTTCGAAAGCGTCCGCGCGACTGACACGAGCGGCGGCCAGGCGAGGCCGGTCATCGATCGGATCACGATGCCCTTCGATGACTGATCGGCAGGCAGTTGCTCGCCGCGTCGCGCGGTTACAATGGCCGCATGACTCATTCGACCCCGATCAACGTGGCGATCGTCGGCGCCGGCGGTCGCATGGGCCGTCGCCTCTGCGCCCTCGCCGCCGAGGACTCCCAGCTCAACCTTGTTGAAGCCGTCGACGACCCGACCAGCCCGGCCGTCGGCTCGATCGTCGATGGGGGCGTGACGGTGACGACCGCGTTGACCGACGCGGCCGACGTCGTCGTGGAGTTCGCGCTGCCCGAGGCGACGCCGGCGACGGTCGCGCACTGCCTGGCGAACCACACCCCGCTGGTCATCGGGACGACCGGGCTCGACGCGACGACCCAGAAGGCGATCGACGACGCGGCGACGCGCATCGCCATCTGCCAGGCCGCCAACTTCTCGCTCGTGGTCAACGTGATGACCAGCCTCGCCGCCCGCGCCGCCCGCATGCTCGGCGACGCCTACGACTGCGAGATCGCCGAGATCCATCATCGCTTCAAGCAGGATGCGCCGTCGGGCACGGCCCTGGCCATCGCCCGGGCGATCTGCAGCGCCACCGACCGCGACCCCGACGCGACGATCCGCCTCGAGCGGCGGGGTGATGCGCCGCGGCAAACCGGCGAGATCACCGTGCAGGCCCTGCGGCTTGGCGATGTCGTCGGTGAGCACACCGTGTACTTCGGCACGCTTGGCGAACGCATGGAGCTGCGACACGTCGGCGGCAACCGCGACAGCTACGCCGGCGGCGCGCTGCACGCCGCCCGGTGGCTCGCCGGGCGCGAGCCCGGCCTGTACACCATGGCCGACGTCCTGGGCATCACCGATTAGCCGGCCGATGCCGTACGCGCCTTTCTGCCTGCCCGTCGTGGCCTAGGATACGCACGATGACGCAGTCCCCGGTGGACAAGACAACGATCGAGCCGGTGTGGGACTCGCCGCGGCTGACCGACCCGCACGCGGCGCCGGACAAGGCGAACCGCGTGCAACGCATGTTCGCCGCGATCGCGCCCAGCTACGACCTGAACAACCGGCTGCATTCGCTGTGGCGCGACCAGGCGTGGCGGCGCGTGGCCGTCGACATGACCCGCGTCAAGACCACAGACACCGTGCTCGACGTGGCCTGCGGCACGGGCGACCTGGCGGTGGCGTTCGCCCGGCGCCGCGCCCAGCGCATCGTCGGCGTCGACTTCGTCCACCCGATGCTCCGGATCGCCGACCGCAAGTCGTCCGGCCGGGCTCAGGCGTCGCGCATCAGCTACGCGGTCGGCGACGCGATGCACCTGCCGGTCGCTGACCGGTCGGTCGACGTGGTCTCGATCGCGTTCGGGCTGCGGAACGTGGCCGACCCGCGCCGGGTGATCGAGGAGTTCTACCGGGTGTTGCGGCCGGGGGGGCGGCTGGTCATCCTGGAGTTCAGCCTGCCGCGGCATCCATTGATGCGCTGGCTGTACAACCTTTACTTCCGTCACGTGCTGCCGCGGACGGCGACGCTGGTCTCCGGCGACAAGACTGGGGCCTATAAGTACCTTCCCGAGTCCGTTAACACGTTCATCGATCGGCGGGTCATCGTGTCGCTGATGACCGAAACGGGGTTCACGCGCGTCCAGCAGCGGCCCATGACTTTCGGTATCTCCGTGTCATATCTGGGTTTCCGATAATCTTGCCATGCCAGGACCCGCTGGGCGTGGGGTGGATCAACGCGCGGCGGGGTGTTAAAATGGGAAGTTTGGCAAACTTGGTAAAGAATTCAAAAGGCGGTTTCCGATGGATTAGGTGTCGCGCGGCGATCGGCCGCCGGGCTTTCGGGGAATCGGGTCCCACGGGGGACAAGTCGGCGCGGTTTGGAGTGCCGTGCCTGAGCGTGTGAGACAGCCGGCGCCTTCACGGATGGTGGCCCGGGCCCAAGCCCTTGAACATCCGCCAGTGGGCGGGAGGTAAACCATGAGCCGTGAAGTCCTCATCGAGCGTTTCATCGAGACCGCGATCAGCGGCGACCGCGTCGCGGCCCGCCAGATCGTCGACGAGTGCGTCGCCGCCGACGTCCCCGCCGAGACGATCATCGAGAACCTGTTCTGGCCGGCCCTCGATCAGATCCAGCGTCTGTACCGCCAGGACCAGTTGTCGGTGCTCTGCCATCAGTACGCCACACGGCTGATGCGGATGCTCGCCGACCAGATGCAGATGCGGCTCGAGCGTCACGAGCGCAACGGCAAGCGGCTCATGGTCGTCTGCGGGCGATCCGAGCCGAACGAGCTGGCCGGCCAGATGTCTGTGGACATGCTGGAGGCGGCCGGGTACGAGGTCTACTTCGCCGGCGGCGGCGTGGCCAACGACGAGGTCCGCACGGCGCTGGGCCAGCTCGAGCCCGACGCGCTGGTGCTGTTCAGCTCCGTGCCGCAGGACCTGCCGGAGATCCGCCAGTTGATCGACAGCCTTCACGACACGGGCGTCTGCCCCGACCTTCAGATCGTGGTGGGCGGGGGCGTGTTCAATCGCGCCCAGGGCCTGGCCGAGGAGATCGGCGCGGACCTGTGGGCGTCGACGCCGTGCGAGCTGGTCAAGGCGATCGACAGCGAGCCGGAGCGTCGCATGCCGTCGAACCAGCGGACGGTCGGCCGCCGCCGTCGCACCCGCGCGGCGTGATCGCCGCGACGGCGTCGCGGGTGAGGTCGTGGGGCCGGCCCGATCAGACTTCGCGTTCGGCGTAGGCGATCGGGTCCGGCGGGGGGGCGTGGCCCGAGATGTGGGCCATGATCCGGTCCACGTGCACGTGGCAGTTCTCCAGGAACACCTCGTAGGACTGCTGCGTGCCGGCGACGGCGGTGCCCGCGACGTACACGCCCGGCACGTTGGTCTGCATGGTCTGCACGTCATGCTCGGGCGCTTCGCGGTCGGTCTGCAGCGTGACGCCGACCTGCCTGAACAGGCTCGTGTCCGCGATGAACCCGGTGGCGGCGATGATGAAGTCGGCCGGGATGTCGAACGCCTCGCCGGTGCCCTCGCGCTCGACCTCGACATGCGAGGGCAGGATGCGGCGGACGTGGACGTTGTGGTGGCAGGTCATCTCGCCGCGGTCGATGCGGCCGACGATCTCCGGCAACAGCCAGTACTTGATGGCGCGTCGGTCGAAGCCGGGCCCGCGATGGCAGATCGTCACGTGTGCCCCGGCGTGCCAGCAGCGCAGCGCCGCCTCGGCCGCGCTGTTCTTG
Organism: uncultured Planctomycetaceae bacterium; assembly: GCA_964458935.1. Lineage (GTDB taxonomy): Bacteria > Planctomycetota > Phycisphaerae > Phycisphaerales > Zrk34 > CAYWKS01. Next base: position 12,381 of record CAYWKS010000014.1, on the reverse strand, counting down.
CCGCCGATGACCACCACCCGCCGCTGGAAATACTTGTGCGGGTCTTCGAGCACGTGGGTCACGTGCTCCAGGTCCTCGCCCGGCACGCCGAGCAGTCGCGGCCGATCGGTGTCGCCGACCGCGAGGATCAGCTTCCGCGCCAGGTAGGTCCGGGTCAGGCCCATCCGATCGGTCGTGACCTCGAACCCCTCGCCGGTCCGCTCGATCGTGGTGACCGGCTCATGGGTGTGGATGTCCAGGTCGAACGCCTGGACGACCGTGCGGAGGTAGGTCAGGTACTGCTCGCGGGTGGCCTTCTGCTGGCCGGCGGTGAGCAGCGGTACCCCGGCGATGCCGATCCGCTCGTTGGAGCTGAACCACTGCGTCTCGGGCGGCCACCAGAACATCGTCTGCCCGATCGCGCCCTTCTCCAGGTGCACGTACGCGAATCCGGCCCGCTTCAGGGCGACGGCGAGTTCGATCCCGATCGGCCCGGCGCCGACCAACGCGATGTCATGAATGTGATCCTGCACGGCGGCTGTCGATCCGTTCACCCATGTGCGTACGTACGGGGTCCGCGGCGTGTTGCCAAGCAATCGGCGTGCCCCACGGGCTCGGGCTTCTCGCCGATTGCCCAGCGACCGACAGCTACAGCATCCCCGCCTGCTTGGCGTAGTCGAAGACGCCGCCGGCCTCGATGATGGGCTTGACCTCGCCCAGTGGCTTGAGCGGGTAGTCCTTACCGGTGGTGTGGTTGGTCAGCGTGCCCGCGTCGAGGTCGATCGCCACGTCGTCGCCGGTGCGGATCTCCTCAACCAGCCGCGTCGTGGCTTCGCACGGCACGAGGTAGCCGCCGTTGACGCAATTGCGGAAGAAGATGCGCGCGTAGAACTCGGCCACGACGGCCTTCAGCCCAGCCTCGGCCAGCGCCAGCGGCGCGTGTTCGCGGCTCGACCCGCAGCCGAAGTTCCGGCCGCCGATCACAATCGTGTACTCGCTGGTGAACTTGCCCTCGTCGACGAGCGGGGTGCGACCGTCGGGCAGGCCCGACTGCCCGACCGGCACGCCCGAACAGGCGTACATCCCGAAATACTTGCGTTCCTCGGGGTCGGCCGGGTTATACATGAGGTATTGGGCGGGGATGATCTGGTCGGTGTCGATGTCGTCACCGAGGACGAAGGCCTTGCCGCGTATCTGGTTGTCCATGACTGGGGCTCCTTGGGCGGGGCGACGTGGCGACGATCGCCCCGGCCGGGGCTGAGAGTATAGCCGCCGAACCGTCGGGGTGCATGGAGCGTACCAAGCGGGTTGGTCCGCGAGGCCGTTTCTGCGATAAGTGCAATGCTTGTCGTTAGTTACAATTATGAAATTGACAGCGGCCAACTGTTTCATTACACTGTTCGGAATATTTCCAACGCAAGGGTTCGAATAATGGCCACCACAACCCGCACCAAGCGCTCCACTGCCGGCGCGCGGCAGTCCTCCAGGAGCGGCAACCGGAGCAAAGGGTCGGCAAACTCGCTCAAAATCACCACTTATGCGTCCGCCATGCGCTGGCTCTACCAGTTCACCGACTACGAGCGCATGCGGATCGTCCGATACAATTCGACCAACTTCAACCTCGAACGCATGCGCCGCCTGCTCAAGCTCCTGGGCAATCCCGAGCAGGATTTGAAGGTCGTGCACATCGCCGGGTCCAAGGGCAAGGGCTCCACCTGTGCCATGCTCGACAGCATGCTGCGGGCCTGTGGCTACACCGTGGGCGTTTACAGCTCCCCGCACCTGGTCGACCTCCGCGAGCGGATCACCATCAACGGCCAGGTCATCAGCCACGCCGACCTCACCGCCCATTTCCGCAACATCCAGAACAAGATTCGCCGCCTCAACGGCCAGAATCCCAGCTTCTTCGAGATCATGACCGCTGCGGCGGTCTGCCAGTTCGCCGAGCAGGCTGTCGATGTCGCCATCTTCGAGACCGGCCTCGGCGGGCGGCTTGACGCGACCAACGTGCTCAAGCCCCTGGTCTGCGGCATCACCCAGATCAGCCACGACCACACCGACATCCTCGGCAAGGACCTGGTCTCGATCGCCCGCGAGAAGGCGGGCATCTTCAAGCGCAACGTCCCGGCCATCAGCCTCGAACAGACCAAGGAGGTTTCCGCGACGCTCCGCGAGGCCGCCGAAGCCGCCTGCACGCCCCTGCAATTCACCGGCCAGGAGATCGACTTCTCCTACCGCTTTGAGGCCAACCGCGAGCTCGGCCCCCACGCCCGGGTTTGCCTGACCACGCGCGATCACCACTATGAGCACCTGCCCGTGCCCCTTCGCGGCGAGCACCAGGCGCTCAACTGCGGCCTGGCCCTGGCGATCCTGGACAAGCTGCGTTCCTGTGGTTTTGAGATCCCCGAGCACAAGGTTGTCGAGGGCCTGGCATCGACCTATCTGCCCGGGCGCATGGAACAGGTCTGGAACGAGCCGCGCATCCTCCTCGACGGCGCTCACAACGCCGCGAGCATGCAGGCCCTGGTCAAGGCCATCGGCGCGCACATCCCCTACGACTCGCTGGTGGTGATCTTCGGCTGCGCGCAGGACAAGGACATCCAAGGCATGCTCCGCCAGCTCAACCTCGGCGCGGACAAGGTGATCTTCACGCGTGCGAAGAACAACCCGCGCGCCTGCGAGCCGTCCGAGCTGCGGCAGATGTTCCACGAGGTCTCGGACAAGATGGCGCAGACCGCCGACTCGCTCGACGAGGCGTTGAACCTCGCCGCCCGCGCGGTCAGCCGCGAGGACCTGATCTGCGTCACCGGGTCGTTCTATCTCGTGGGCGAGGCGAAGAAGCACCTCGAACAGTTGGCCAACCAGCGCGCCAAGGCCGTCGCCGAGAACTGACCGGCCCGCCGCCGGACCGGATGGGCGCGAGAAACAACGTTCCGCTAACCGTCGCCAGCCACATTATCCTTGCGTCCACCGCTTGCCGTCGGGTATCTTTGTCGCGTCGGGGAGAGGCGGCGTGCACACTCCGGGCCATGCGGAACATACGCACTTGAATGGGCCGGTTGGGCGCCGCGAGGGGTGGATGGGCTGATGTGGGTCGGCCCGCGTGGGATCGCCAGTGAGTGGAGCGGCGTCGCAGCGCCCTGTGCGTTGCGCGCGACGGCCAGGGCTCACCGTGAGCCGGACGCCGCACACGCGAACCGTCGGCCGCAATCCGGTCGGCCGAACCTGAGGCCCTCACCATGAAGACGCTTGTCGCCGTTGCCATCGCCGTGTCCGCCTTCGCCGCGCCTGCCGCCGAGGCGGCGCTCGATCTCAATGCCATCCGCACGTTCCCCGACCTCACCGCCCTCGGCGTGCAGCTCTCGCACGACACGTCCACCGACACGCTCGACGCGGTCACCGCGGGGGTCAACTTCCTGCAGCTCGATTCCGACGGCGTTTCGGGGACGGACGCCGACGCGATCGGCGTGTTCGACCTGACCGCGACGATCAACAACGCCGGCGTGCTGAGCGGCGGCTCGCTCACGATTACCCAGAACGGCGCGGGAGTCGTCACCCCCATCGACGCGGGTCCCTACCCCGTCACGCTCCTGACCGCCACGCTCACCCAGTTCGATTTCACGACCGCCGCCGACACCGACCTCGAATTCCTCGCCACCGTGACCGGCGGCAGTCAGGCTGCCCTGTTCGGCGGCAACGGCGCGTCCATCGGCATCCTGCTCAACCCCGACGGCCTCGATCTGCCCGACGTCTCGCCGTTCGGATCGGACATCGCCACGCGGGACGTCGCGGCGAACGTCTTCGCCGTGATCCCCACCCCGGCGACCGCGGCGCTGCTGGGCCCCCTCGCGGCGTTGGCGCTGCTTCGCCGCCGCACCCGCTAGCACACGCTAAATCGTCCATGCTCGCGCACCCAACCCGCGGGTTCGCACCCGCCTCGGGCCTTGGGCTGGAGGACGTGCGTGGATGTTGGCCTGAAGCAGCCCCCGGCAACAACGGGCGTTACGATTTCAGGTCGCGGACGCTGAACACCAGCACGCCGATCACTACGAACGACACGTTCAACCCGCCCAGGAACGCCAGCGACGCCAGCAGGTCCCACACCGGCAGCGGGTCGTTGAACACCCGTATCCAGCAGATCAGGTGGTTGGAGATGAACTGCTCGCGGTAGCTCTCGAAGTAGGGGATCGACTGCAACGCCTGGTCGATGTAGAGCACGCTCAGCGCGAGCACGGTGGCGGCGGCCGGTTTCACGGGCATGCACGAGAACATCAGCGCCAGGTTCGAGACCGTTTGCGTGGTCGCGGTGAGCATCGCCACGGCGACCACGAGCCGCACCAGCCCGTCGCCGGTGTCGAAGATGCCGAACACGTAGTTGAACGGCGCGTAGACGAACAACTGCCCCAGCCCGCCGCTGTACGCGGTTGCGGTCGCCAGCGCCGTCGCCGCGAGGAACAGCATCAGCGTGGCGGTGTAGATCGAGCACGCCGCCCACTTGACCAGGATCAGCCGCGTTCGGGAGATGGGCCGGGCGAGGATCAGCCGCATCGTCCCGTCCTCGACCTCCTTGGCGACGATGTCACCGCCCACCAGCGCCAGGTACAGCGCCGCCAGCATCGCGAACGTGAACATGATGATCACCACGCCCAGCGTGAGCCCGCCGTAGAACGGTTCGACGGGGAACCCGTTGCGGGTGAGCACCCACGCCATCGCCTCCTGGGCCTGGGGCAACCGCAGCATCGCGAGGATGCCCACCTGGAACACCAGGAACACCACGTAGCCGATGTACGACCGCTTGCGGGCGAACATCTTGATCAGTTCGAACTTCAGTTGCTGCATGGGCCTCAGCGCTCCGGCCGTGGGTCAACGTCCGCTTGACGCGCCACCGACAGGTAGAACGATTCCAGCGACGCCGGCAGCGGCGCCAGGGCGTGAAGCTGCACGCCCCGCTCGACGAGCCACGCCGCGACCTGGGCGGGGGTGTGATCGGCCGCGACCTTGACCTGCCCGTCGGCGGCCTCGTCGACCAGCCCCGCGTCGATGAGTCGGCGCGTCGCCTCGCCGTCGCGATCGGTTTCCAGCCTCAGCCATCGGTTCGACGCCGCCCGCTCGCGCCACGGTCCGGCGTAGCACAGGCGGCCCTCGCGCAGGATCGCCACGTGCGTGCATACCTGCTCGACCTCGCCCAGCAGGTGCGACGACAGCAGGATCGTCAGACCCCATTCGCGGTTGAGCGTCAGCACCAGGTCGCGCATCTCGCGGATGCCTTCGGGGTCCAGCCCGTCGCTGGGCTCGTCGAGGATCAGCACGCGCGGGTCGGGCAGCAGCGCCTGCGCCAGGGCCAGCCGCTGCCGCATGCCGTGCGAGTAGCTGCCCACGCGGTCGTCGATCCGCGCGGTCAGGCCGGTCAGCCGGACCACCTCCGCCACCCGCTGGGGGGTGGCCGGACCGGTCAGTGAGCTGAACAGCCGCAGGTTGCGACGTCCGCTGAGGTAGTCGTAGAAGGCGGGGGCCTCGAAGATCGCGCCGACGCGCGCCAGCGCCCGCCGCCGGTCGGCGGCCACGTCGTGGCCGTCGACATGGACGCGGCCGGCGTCGGGGTACACCTGCCCGAGCATGCAGCCGATGATCGTGCTCTTGCCCGCGCCGTTGGGGCCCAGCAGGCCGTAGAGCGATCCGGCCGGCACGTCCAGCGACAGGTCCCGCACCGCCGCGCGCCCGGCGAAACGCTTGCTGACGTGCTCCACGCGGATCATCCGGGCTCCTGGTCCGTGACGAACTGCGTCTGGTTGCTCTCCACGTGGTAGTCGGCGAACAGCAGGTTGACCCCGAGCGGCAGTTGCGGGTGGAACGACTCCTTGTCGCTGAGGATCGGGATGCGGTGGGGCTGGTCGGGCCCGCCCACGCCGAGCACGCTGAACAGGCGGTTGGCGTTCTGCCCGTTCAGCGTCGTGTTCCAGAGGTAGCTCGTGCCCGACCGCCGGTGGACGCGGTCGTCGGCGGGGCAGGCGAACACCGCGCTGTTCGGCTCGTCGGGCAGCAGCACCGTGTCGATCGCGGCGACCGGGTCATTGGCGTCGTCGCGGTTGTACAGCTCGGGCATGAACCGCTTGGCTTCGCGGGTGTCGAGGTAGATGTCCAGCGCCACGCCCAACTGCTTGAGGTTCGACAGGCACCGCGTCGTCCGCGCCAGTTGGTGGACGTGCCGCACCGCCGGGATCGCGATCGCCATCAGCAGCCCGATGACCGCGACGACGACCAGCAGCTCGACGAGGGTGAACGCGGGGCGATTCATCAGTGGCGCATCCGAACGATGTGCTGCACCTGCTCAACCAGCGGCTGCAAGGCGATCTTGGTCTGCGCCGACGCGTCGCGGAAGTAGGTCTTCAGCCCCTCGCGGAACAGCCGCTGCTCGTCGTCCTCGGACAGCAGCGGCACGACCGAGCCGTCGTTCTGCCGCCGCGACTCCCGCTCGAGGTCGGCCAGCGCCGCGTCGATCACTTCCTTCCGCTCGGCCGGGTCCATGTCGTTGAGCGCCTGCATGAACTGCTGGATGCTGTGCGACATGGTCCGGTCGAGGTAGCGGCGGCGCTGGTCGTCGGTCATGCCGGCGAAGACGACCTGGAAATCCCGCCGCGCCAGCAGCGCCCGCCTCTCGCGGAAGTCCAGCCGCTGCACGCGCTGCGCCAGCTCATCCACGAACCGGTCGCGCTGCATCGGCGGCAGGTCTTCCAGGGGCGCCTGCGTGACGAAAGTCATGACCTTGTCGGCGGTCGGCCGCTGCTCCCGCACGTGCGTCGTCAGCAGCGCCGTCGCCGCCCAGATCGCACCGACCAGCACCGCGCCCAGGACCGCCATCCGCCGTTGACGTGAGGACCAAGCCATCGCATCTCCATGCCGGGGCGCGAACCCACCGATCGGTTCATGCCCCCGACCCGCGTGCAGTATATCGCCCGTGGCAAGCGCTTACACGACGAAGCCTTCGGCCAGCGCCGCGCGAGATGCGCGGCGCGCCATCGGTGGCGCGTCGGCGCCGGCCCGCATCGCCGCGAGCTGCGAATACGTCGTCAAGACCACCTCGTGTCGAGCCAGGGCCTCTCGCACGGCGGGCGCGACCAGCGCGGCGGTCTCGTACGCGGCGGCGTCGTGGCCCTCCGCCGCGAGCGCCGGGTGGCCGTACAGCTCGCAGACGCCGTCGGGGAGGTTGGGCACGAGCCCCAGCAGCCGCCGCTCGGTGAGGCCGCCGGTCCAGGCGAGGCCGAACAGATGGTGGTTGCACAGGCAACCGGCCGCCAGCGCCCCGCGGCGCATGCGGCGGGCATGGCGGCGCAGCAGGGCGGCGGCGGCGCCGGGACCGCGGCCGCCGTCGGCGCGGCGGATCGGCCCGGCCGGCTCGACCACGGCCCGCAGGCCGGCCGCACCGTGCTGCCGCGCGCCTTCCACGACCCGGGCGGCCACGAACGGGTGCAGGTGCATGTGCTTGTGGGCGTTGACGTGGTCGAGCGGCAGGCCCGTCTCGACGAAGGCCTCGAACTGCGCCGCGATCTCGTGCTCCAACTCGCGGCGGACCTGCCGGTGGCAGGCGAACCGCAGGCCCGCGGTCAACAGCGTCGCCGGCAGCCGGCCGCGGGCGTCGAGCAGGTGCCCGAGCAGTGGCGGCGGCGCGACCGGCCGGCCGTCCACCACCGTCACGTGGAGCCCGACGCGCAGCTCCGGGTTGCGCCACGCGCGGGCGACGGCGTCGGCGGCCGCGGGGGCGCCGACCATCAGGCTCGCGCTGGTCAGGATGCCCTCGCGATGGGCCCGCTCGACCGCGTCGTTGACCGCGACGCTGAGCCCGAAGTCGTCGGCGTTGACAATGAGGTAGCGCGTCATGTTCCGTCCGGTTCGAGCAGGCCATCGGGCAGGAGGCGCATCCGCCGACCACGCCAGATCACGGTCCGGCCCGTGAACGACAGCAGGTACACCAGCAGCGACTGCAGGTCCCGCAGCACCAGCGCGTCCACCCGCGGGCGCGCCACGCCCAGCCACCGCGCCATCACGCGGCAGGACACGTACCGCGACAGCACACACGCCGCGAGCAGGGCGAGCCATCGGCCGCCCGCCCCGCCGGCGATCGCGGCCAGCGCCGCGAAGGCGATCGGGTTGGTCACCGCCGAGCACAGGTACCCGACCGGCTGGACCGCGCGGATCGTCCGCGCCCAGCGCAGCTCCTTGTCCAGCAGCGCCCGGAAGTCGCGCTCCGCGAAGACCGCCGACACGATGTAGGACGAGAGCACCAGCTTGCGGCCGCAGGCCTTGACCGCCTGGGCGACGGCGTAGTCATCGGCGAGCGTGTTGCGCAGGGCCTCGAACCCGCCGGCCTCGGCGAGCGCGGACCGGGTCAGCGCGATGGTGCCCCCGTAGGCGCTGGTCACGATGCCCAGGCGATGGCTGAACACGACCGACGGCAGGAACCCGAAGTTGACGCCCAGCGCGCCCACCTGCGCCCAGAACGCCCCGGTGGGGCGGGCGGTGTAGGCGCACGTCACCGCGCCCACGCCGGGCTCGGCCAACTCGCTCGTGACGCGGGCCAGGTAATCCGGCCGGACGATGATGTCGCTGTCGGAGATGACCAGCACGTCGTGCCGCGCCTGTTCGGCGAGCATCTGGAGGTTGCAGACCTTGCGGTTCATCCCCTCGGCGGTCGCCGGGCCGCACAGCCGGACCGCCGGCCCGCCGGCATCGGACCCCAGGCGTGCGGCGACCTGGAGGCCGGGGTCGTCGAGTGTCGCCGCCCCGCACAGCACCTCGTAGTCGGGGTGGTCCTGGGTGCAGAACGATCCCAGCGCCTGGCGGAGGTGCGGCTCGGCGCCGCAGACGGGCTTGAGCACCGACGCGGCGGTGGGCGGCGCGGACGGCGCACCGCGTCGCCGGCCCCCGCGGCAGTGCGCGCGAAGGGTCAGGGTCGCCGCCGCGTGATACAGCAGGCCCAGCAGGGCCACACCCCCCAACCCCATTGCCAACCACTCGCTGGTCATGATCGACAATCCCTCGCGTCGAAGCCGGGTCGCGGTGGCTCGGCGCCACCCGCTTTCGCGACGACCGGCGATCCCCTAGATTGCTCACGTCCGATGCGAGGCCGGCCCATGGCGACCCGTCAAACCACTCCCTCGAGTCGCACCGATCTCGTGTTCATCTGTGGCGTGCACCGCTCCGGCACAACCATCCTTTATAACCTGCTCGCAGAGTTCGGCGGATTTGCTTTCCCGACTCCGTTTCACATTAACGCCTTCGACGCGTTCCGGCAACGCGGCCTCGACGTCGCCCTGGCGCTCCGCCCCCGCCTCGCCGCCGAGTTCCAGCGGCGGGGCATCGTCGACCGCTTCATCGACGACATCGACGCCACCATCGCCAGCCCGGAGGAGTACGGGTTCGTGCTCCCCGGCGGCACGCTGCGGCCGGACACCCTGCCGGCGTTCGAGGCGCTGTGCGAGTTCGTCGCGGCCACGTCGCCGCAGGTCGGCGCGCCGCTGCTCATGAAGAACCCCCGGGACATGATCCACCTCGCGGCGATCATGGCGCAGTTTCCGCGGGCGCGGTTCGTGGTCATCCACCGACGCCCCGAGCACGTGCTGTATTCGCGCGGCCGCGAGCTGCGAGAGCTGTTCCACCGCCGGTCCGCTTACCAGGCCATCATCGAGCCGCTCTACGCGCGGCTGTCCGCGTCGCCGGTCACCTTCCGGGCGCTGGGGCTGGCCACACGCATCGAGCCGCTGTTCAGCCTCTACCTCGCCCGCCGGCAGGTCCGCGAGCTGAGGGCGTACCTCGCCGCCGTCACCGCGGGCGTGGCCGAGGCGTGCATCGAACTGCGCTACGAAGACCTGCTCGCGGCCCCGGGGACCGAGCTGAATCGTGTCCTGGAGTTCCTGGCGTGGCCGGCGGTCGATCCCGAGGTGATCGCGGGTAGGCTGCGCCCGCCACGCACGCCGACCGACGTGCGGCCGCCGGGGTCGAGGGTCCTGCGTCGCCGCGTCGCGGCGTACTACCGGCGGTGGCGGTACGCGTGAGCTCAGCCCGCCGCGGTCGCCAGGGGCAGGCCCATCAGCAGCACCCCGTAGATGAAGCAGCCGTACGCAACCAACTGCAGGATCACGTTGGTCCAGGCCAGCCCCACGCCGATCCGCCAGTAGAACGACTCGGTCCGGCGGAGCTTGCCGAGAAACGAACCCAGCGACTCGTGGGGACCGCCGCTCACGGCCGCGACGAGCCGCAGCCGCGCCGCCAGCCGCTCACGCTTCTGACGCATCACGTCCGAATCCAGCGTGATGAACCACAGCGTCAGCTCCACCAGCCCGATCCCCGCGCCGATCAGGAACAGCAACGGCGGCCGCAGCATCACCCCGGCGTCCGCCTCCCCGAGCCATGGCAGCCGCTCCAGCATGGCCGGCCACGCGAACAGCGCACCGACGTTCAGCCCGATCGCCAGCAGCACCCCGATCACAATGTAGACCGTCCGGAACGTCCGCGACCGCTCCGTCCGCTCATGCACCGGCTGCACGTCGCTGACCCAGCGGTCGGCGAACGCCCCCATCGCCTCGATGCTCGTCGGCGCAAGCTGCTCGTACTCGGTCAGCAGCGCCGAGATCGAGCCGGCGTCACGCGGCTCCTGAAGTTCGTTCACGTCGGGCTTGGCGTCGTTCATGCGGGCCTTCCACGCTCCGGGACTGAAAGTTCCATCGTTTGCGGTATCATCGCGTCTGTCGGCCGGTCCTGTCCAACCGGTCGGCCCACGGCCTCAGCACAGGGACCTACGCCGATGGCCAATGCCGTCCAGTCCGCTGCGGCGCCGGGCCCGCCCGCCTGGGGCGGCTTGCTCAGACGCTTGCTCGCCACGTCCTTCCAGCGGGTCAGCCACGCGCGGTTCAACCTCCACGTGCACGGCCTGCACCACTTCACCAATCGCCCAGGCACCCTCGTCGTCTGCAACCACCAGTGCGACTTCGACGCCGTCGTCCTGTCACCCGTCCTCTACTGGGCCTTCCGCGGGCAAGGTCCCGTCGGACGCATCGCCTATGTCGCCAACGATGACATGTTCCTCTCCTGCTACGCCGCCCGCCACCTGCTCCGCGGCCTCGGCCCGCTGCAGCGGCTGGCCAACGGGCTGTCGCTCGGCCCGGTCTTCGAGGCGATCCGCGTCTATCCACTGCCCCTGTCTCGACGCCGGCCTCTCGACCATCACCTGCAGACCCTGCTCGACGTCCTGGGCAACGTGCCGCTCGCCGACGTGTTCGAGGGCCCCGCGGCGAACTGGGTCCCCGGCGCCCACGACGCCACGACCCTCCGCCAGGCGCTGGCCTGGCGGTATCGCCGGCACATGGCACCCCCGCATTCGCTGTCGCCGTTCAACCGCCGCGCCCGACGGCTGCTCCGCGAGATGCAGATCCACCACATCCGCGACGCCCTCCAACGCTTCGCCGCACTGCTCGACGCCGGCGACGCCGTCTTCATCGCACCCGAGGGCGGCGTCACCTTCCGCGAGTCCATCCAGCCCCTGCTCGCCGGTCCCTATCGCCTCGTCCACGCCGCACGTCGCGATCCCACCCTCCTGCCCGTCAGCCTCCAGTACATCCAACGCCCCACCGGCCGGCCCGACCTGCACATCCACATCCGCCCCGAGCAGACCGGCCTCAAGCAACTGTCCATGGCCGACCTGAACCGCCTCATCCTCAATGGCATCACACCCCCGCGCCACCCGCCAACCTGACCCCAGCCCGCCAAACCACCCCGCGCGTTAGAAAGCGCCCAACGCAACGCGCATCTTCTTCGCACCCCCAGGCCCATGGCCCGTTCGGTTGCCCTCGGCCATGAACTCGGGCCGAATGGAGCTCACGGGCGCAACTCAGCACGTAGCATCAATCAGTTTGTGATTGCCCCGAGGCGGTGATGGCCTGGCACTCGGGCGATGAAGCGTCCAGGATTCGGCACAGCCGCGAGTCTTCAATGGTGCCGATGAGGTCTCCCTGTTCTCCCTCCGTGTTCCGAAGGGTGACGCAGGGATGGTATACTGCAGCATCTTCTCACTACGCGGGGGGACACCATGCCCGAGGGACCACCGGACAATCCAGCGGATGCCACCGCGACGGCGAAACGGATTGAATCGCTGTTCGTTTCAGCCCGCGCGCACTACCAGAACGGCGATTTCGATTGCGCCATCGCCGACTTGTCCCACGTCATCGACCACATGCCCGACGCGCCTGCCGAGCTAATCGCCTGCGCGAGGTTTAACCGGGGCGTCTGCTACGAACATCGCGGCCGGCCGGGGGATCGCGATCGCGCCATCGCCGATTACTCCCACGTCATCGACGACATGCCCGACGCGCCTGCCGAGCAAATCGCCAGAGCGAGGTTCAACCGGGGCCG
>CAYWKS010000013.1:0-74275 GCA_964458935.1 uncultured Planctomycetaceae bacterium | reverse complement strand
TATGGGGGGCACGCTATTCGTAAGCGCTGGCCCCGGCCGACGGCCCGTCCGCCGCCCCGTCTTCCCGCGAAACGACTGTGCGCCGCGCCGGCCGGCCGCACCCGGGTGAAACGCCATGACCACGACCGATCCATCTCGTAACCCGCCGCGATGCATCACCTTGCGACGTACGCCCCGCTCCGCAGCCCCGCGCGTTGCACCGCCCGGCTTGTCCGCCCGGCCAAGGGCGGACATCCCCGCCCTAAACCCTAAACCGTTACATAACAGTACTTTATTGGTGCGTCCGCCCCGGGGCATGCCCCGGGCGGACACGCGACACCCCCGTGCGCACCCACGCGGGTGCTACACTGTCGGCCATGACTGTCGACCTGCTTGCCGTGAACGTGGGGAACACCCGCAGCCAGTTCGCCGCCGTTGTCGGTGACGAACTGCAGGCTGTCCACCAGTTGCCGCACGACCTCGCCGAGGCGTTGCCCGCGGAGCTGACCGATGCGATGTCGCCGCTGGCGGAGCGGGCCGATGCGCCCGTCTACGTCGCCTCGGTCAACGACCGCCGCGCCGAGGAGCTGGCGACCATGCTCCGCTCGCGGTTCGACCGGGAGGTTGTGCGGGTCGAGCGTGACGTGAACGTGCCGATCGGCCGGCGGCTCGACCGTGAGACGATCGTGGGCGTGGATCGGCTGCTCAATGCCGCCGCCGCCTACGATCGCCTCCAGCAGGCCTGCATCGTCATCGATGCAGGCACCGCCGTCACCATCGACTTCGTCGACGGCGAGGGGATCTTCCACGGCGGGGCGATCCTGCCCGGCGGACGGCTCCAGCTCCAGGCCATGCACGCTCACACCGCCCTGCTGCCCGATGTCGAGTTCGCCCGGCCCGATGAGCCGATCGGGCACAACACCGCCCAGGCCATGCGGAGCGGCGTCTTCCACGGCATCCGCGGCGCCGTCCGTGAGCTCGCCGAGCTCTACGCCGAGCACTACGGCGCTTACCCCAAGATCATCGCCACCGGCGGCGACGCCCGGGACCTGTTCGAGGGCTACGAGTTGGTCGAGGCGATCGTCCCGGCCCTGACGCTGCTGGGCATGGTTGTCACCCGCCGCCGCGAACTCGAGCAGGAGGGCGCCGGGTGACCGCGCCCGCCTGCCTGGTCGCGACCGCCCCCGCGCCCGGCGCGATCGGGATCATCCAGCTCCACGGGCCCGGCGCCGCCGACTGCATCGAACGCCTGACCGGTCGTCGACCCGACGGGCGCGTCAGGCTGGCCGACCTCGCCGGCGTCGACGAAGGCCTCGTCGTCAGCCTCCGCGACGACTGGTGCCAGATCATGCCCCACGGCGGCCCGCGGGTCATCACGCGGCTTGTCGAGCAGCTCGGTCGCCTCGGCGCTGTGCCCACCGCCGGGCACGACGCCTGCGAGCTCTTCCCCGAGGCCGCCTCACGGTCCGAAGCGGACATGCTCCAGACACTCGCAACGGCCGCCAGCCCCGCCGCCATCGACCCCCTGCTCGACCAGCCGCGACGCTGGCGCCGCGCCCTGGCCACCGGCCGGCCCGACTGGCTCGCCATCCAACACGCCACCGACGCCATGCGACACCTGCTCACCCCGCCGCGCGTCGCCCTGATCGGCCGACCCAATGTCGGCAAGAGCACCCTGACCAACCTCGTCCTCGGCCGCATCGCCAGCATCACCGCCGACCTGCCCGGCACGACCCGCGACTGGGTCGGCGGGCTGGCCGACCTGCCCACCGCCATCGGTGATCTCGTCGTCGAATGGATCGACACGCCCGGCCTGCACGCCAGCGACGATCCGCTGGAGCGGCGGGCGATCGAGCTCGCCCGTGACGCGATCGCCCACGCCGATCTGATCATCGCCGTCCGCGATCCGCAGGTCGATTGGCCCGATGACCTGCCCGACCGGCCGACCCTGCACGTGTGCAACAAGGCCGACCTCGCCGACCCGCCGGCCGACCCCCGGAACGGCGGCCCGCCGATCCCCATCTCCGCGCTCCGCGGCGACGGCCTGGAGGCGCTTGGCGCGGCGGCGGGCGCGGCCCTGGGGCTGGGCCCGGCGGTCGCCGTGATGCCCTGGGCGTTCAGCCCCACGCTCGGCCGCGTCGTCGCCGACCGTGACGTCGACGCGCTCGCACGCTACCTCGAGGAGCTCTGATTGCCCGTGGCTCAGCGTCTCATTAGACTGAATGTATTACCGAGTGACAGGGAGGTAAGCCCAATGACCCGCGCCGCACGATGGATTGTGCCGTTGGCCCTGGCCGGATGCCTGGCCGCCTGCCAGGGCGGGTCCGGCGAGACCGCCACGACGCGTGGCACGACCGACGCCAACCGGCCCTCGACCGTCGCCGGGCTCATCCCCCGCAGCCGCCCGCCGATCCCCGACGTGCCCGTGCCGCTGGGCTTCGAACTGGCCGAGAAGATCAGCCGTAATTACGAATCCGCCGGCGCCCGCTTTGTCGATCACACTTACGAAGGACGCGCCGACAAGTACGAGGTCGAACGCTTCTATGCCAACCAGATGCCGCTGAAAGGATGGATGATGCGCGGCCGCCAGATGGTCCGCGGCACGTTCCTCATGCGGTTCGAGAAAGGCAGCGAGTTCTGCGAGGTCCGCATCACCTCCGATTCTTCGTTCACCGGTGAGCGGACGAGCATCAACGCCAGCATCCAGACGCTGGGCCGCGGCGACAACCCCGCCTACCGCAACCGCGACGACCCTGAGCCCCGACGACCCCGCGAGAACAGATGAGAACCCAACGCCATGGACAGTGAGCACCGACACGAACTGAAGGAAAATGACCTGCTGGAGTTCTTCCGCCACTTCAAGCAGTGGTGGGACAAGCACGGCACCAAGACGCTGGGCGTGATCCTGCTGGTGCTGGGCGCGGTCGTCGGGGGACGCTGGCTCGCCGGGCGCGAAGCCCGCGCCCAGGAGAAGGCGTGGAGCGCCTTCGCCAACGCCCAGACGCCCGAGACCTGGCAGCAGTTGGCCCGGACCTACGCCGACCGCGAGGGGCTGGCCGGCCTGTCCCTGCTCGCCGCCGCCGATGAGGTCTTCCAATCCGCCATGACCAGCGCTTACGAACAGGGCGCGCTCGATCCCACCCGCACCGAGCCCGGCGAGGCAACCACCCAACGCCTCCAGCGCGCCGCCAGCCTCTACCAGCAGGCGATCGATTCGGCCGGGACGAACGGCCCGCCCCTCATCCCGCTCAACGCGCGGCTGCGGCTCGGCGCGGTCCACGAGACCCTGGGCGACTGGGCGGCCGCCGAATCGCAGTACGAGGCCGCGTGGAAGCAGGCCGGCCACTACCACACCGTCGCCCGCACCGCGCAGCAGCGGCTGGCCGCGATCGAACACTACCGGCATCAGCAACTGACCTTCGCCCCGGCGCCGCAGGCCGCCGAGCCCAACATCCCCGCGTCGCTGCTGAGGCAGTCGCTCGGCGACGATCCCAACGAGCCGGTCCTCGAAGGGCCGCTCGGCCCCGCCGGGGAGCTGGACGAGCCGTCGCTGCTGCCCCTGCCGGCGCCCGCGCCCCAGTCCACCGACCGCGTCGACCCCAATCACCTGCGATGACCGACCCGCCGACCGAGCCCGACGATCGGCTCGACGACTCGCCGGACGAGGCCGATGAGTTCGATGCCATCGAGGAATCGGACGGCGCGCAACACAAGCGTTTCATCCTCCAGCGTGAGATCAAGCGGCGGTTGGATCGCTACCTGACCTCGCGGCTGCCGGGCTTGAGCCGCTCCCGCCTGCAGAAGCTCATCAACGAAGGCGCAGTAACCGTCAACGGACAGCTGCCCAAGAGCTCGACCATCGTCAAGCAGCTCGACGTGATCGACGTCGTGGTCCCGCCGCCGCCGATCAAGCAGATCCCCGCCGAGCCCATCCCGCTCGACATCATCCACGAGGACGAGCACCTGATCGTGGTGAACAAGCAGCCGGACCTCGTCGTGCACCCGGCGCGGAGCAACCTCAGCGGTACGCTGGTCAACGGGCTCGCCTGGTATTTCCGCGACACGCGGGCCAACGGGCTGGAGGCGCTGAGCAGCGTCGGGGTCGACGAGTTCCGGCCCGGCATCGTCCATCGGCTGGACAAGGACACGACCGGCGCCATCGTCGTCGCCAAGACCGACGAGGCGCACTGGCGGCTGGGCCGGCAGTTCGAGCAGCGCCAGGTCCAGAAGTATTACCTGGCGCTGGTGCACGGGCAGTTGCCCGGGCCCGGCGGGGTCATCGACCAGCCGATCGGCAAGCACCCCGCGGTCGCCGAGGCCTACGCGGTCCGCAACGACGGCGGCGGGTACGCGCGGGATGCGGTGACGCTCTACCGCGTGCGGGAGCCGTACCGCGGCTACACGCTGGTGGAGCTGGAGCTCAAGACCGGCCGCACCCACCAGATCCGCGTGCACCTGGGCTGGCTGGGCCACCCGATCGTCAGCGACATCATTTACGGGGGCGAGCCGGTCGGCCCGGCGGAGGTCGCCCAACCGCCCGCGGCGGCCGGGGCGCAGGCCATGCTCACGTACGCCCGCCAGAAGGCCGAGGGCGTGAAGATCTGGGACCGCATGGCACGCCGCGAGGACCTGCTCATCCATCGGCCGGCGCTGCACGCGGCGCTCCTTGAGTTCCGCCATCCGGTCAGCGGGCAGTGGATGAGCTTCGCGGCCCCGCTGCACCGCGATATGCGCAGTCTGATCGCCGCGCTCCGCGCCGGCCGGCCTCAGGACGCCGCACCGGCGGCCGAAGGCGCCCGTGTCAATCTGGAGAAGGCGATGGCCGGCGATGAGGATGAAGCGCGGTGAATCGGCCGCTTAAAGCGTGTACACAAGATGGACTTTGGCATTGACATTTGCGTCGGGCATGTTACTTTCACTGTGGTTGTCAGTTCGCGCCCGCAAGTTCTTGCGGCGGGTCAGACGAAGCAGACACATGTTCCCGCTCGCAACGGAGGCGAGCATTTAGACAACATGCCATTTCCGAGGGTTCGTTGAGCACTGTCGCATGACGTGATGGGCTCTGCGTGGCCTGTTCATACGGCCAGTGGACGCGTGTGCATCGCGCCTGCTGGGTCAACGGGGCGAGAGGAGCCTCAGGTGGCCGGTTCCGGGCGGTGTGGAACTGCTGGAGGAGGCGGTTCCATGCCTTGCAGGAGGAGGGACATCGTCGGAGGAGGGGACGCAAGAAGGGGCGGTCAATGAACATTGGCCGCCCCTTGTGCTTTGGGGTGACGCCTGTTACAACACCAAGGCGAGGCGTGAGCGTGAAAGAACTCGCGCCCGCTTTTCCGGTCATGTCGTGTGATGCCTGTCGCTGGACGATCGTCAGGGATTCTTCGCGTGTGGCTTGCTGCTGGCGGGGCCGTGCGTTATAAGCGCATGGATTACCGCACGTTGATGACCAAGCATCAAGAACGATTTGGAGCCCTTTAGCTAACCGTAAGAGGACGCATCTGTGAGTGTATGGAAAGACGACGAAACCGTGCTGTTTACCAGCGAATCCGTCTCGATGGGCCACCCGGACAAGGTCTCCGACCAGGTCTCTGACGCCGTGCTGGATTCGCTCCTTGAGGCGGACCCGATGGCCCGCTGTGCCTGCGAGACGCTGTGCACGACCGGGCTGGTCGTGGTCGCCGGCGAGGTGACCGTGCACAACGACGCGGGTATCAAAGCCCTCGAGCAGGTCGAGGATACGGCGCGCCAGACCATTCGTGAGATCGGCTACACCGATCCCGACATGCGGTTCGACGCCGACAGCTGCGCCGTGATCCGGACGATCCACGGCCAGTCCGGGGACATCGCGATGGGCGTGGACAAGGAAGGCGCCGGCGACCAGGGCATGATGTTCGGGTTCGCCTGCCGCGAGACATCGCAATTGATGCCGCTGCCGATCCAGTTGTCGCACAAGCTGATGGACCAGCACGTGAAGATCCGCCGGTCCAAGCAGCCGACGATCAAGGGTCTGCGTCCGGACGCCAAGAGCCAGGTCACCGTGGAATACGAGGGCCTGACGCCCAAGCGGATCGACACGGTGGTCCTGTCGACGCAGCACGACGCGCGGTGGAACGGCAAGGCCAAGCAGAGCGAGTTGAAGAAGGCGGTGATCAAGCACCTGATCGAGCCTTGCATGCCCAAGAAGCTGTACAACCCGAAGGACGTGACGATCCACGTCAACCCGACGGGCCAGTTCGAGATCGGCGGGCCGCACGGCGATACGGGCCTGACCGGCCGGAAGATCATCGTGGACACGTACGGCGGTCGCGGGCGGCACGGCGGCGGGGCGTTCAGCGGCAAGGACCCGACCAAGGTCGACCGTTCGGCGACTTACATGGCGCGGTACATCGCGAAGAACGTGGTGGCGGCGAAGCTGGCCGACGTCTGCGAGGTCCAGTTGAGTTATGCGATCGGTGTGGCCGAGCCCACCTCGGTGCACGTCGACTGCTTCGGCACGGAGAAGCTGGCGACCGAACGGATCAGCGAACTGGTGCGCAAGCACTTCAAGCTGACGCCGCGCGGCATCATCGAGATGCTCGACCTCCGCAAGCCGGTTTATCGGCACACGGCCTATCACGGGCACTTTGGCAACCCCAAGTTCGCCTGGGAAAGAACCGATATTGCCGAGAAGCTGGCGAAGTCGGCCAAGCGCTGAATCACCTGCCGCGCCGCCGGCGCGGATGAGGACTTTGTGCGGGAGACTTGGGGTCCTGGGCCATTCCCGGCATCCCGACTTTCTCCAACGGCCATGGAAATCAAGAAGGGCATCCCGGTTGCGCCCGGTGTGGCGATCTACCCCGCAGTGGTCATCGACACCCAGGATGTGCGCGTCCCCCGCCGCACGATCACCCGCGACCGGGTGCCCCGCCAGCGTGGTCGGCTCGACGAGGCGATCAAGGCGGCCACCGCCGAACTGCAGCAATTGCGCGACCAGGTGGAATCCGATCTGGGCCCCGAGCCGGCCAAGATCTTCGGGTTCCACCTGGGCATGCTGCACGACCCGGCGCTGGTCCGGCAGATCGACGAGATGATCGAACGCGAGCTGGTCACCGCCGAGTTCGCCCTGACCAGCATCCTCCGCAACCTGGCGCAGACCTTTCTCGCCCAGCCCAACGAGATCTTCCGCGAGCGTGTTAACGACGTGTGGGACCTGGAGCGGCGGGTGCTGCGGCATCTGCTCACCGAGGTGCAGACGGAAGTGGGCCGGTTGGATCACGAGGCCGTCCTCGTCGCCCACGACCTGACGCCCAGCCAGACCGCGGCGCTGGACAAGCAGAAGATCAAGGCGATGGCGACGGACCTGGGCGGCCGCACCAGCCACACGGCCATCGTGGCCCGGGCGCTGGGCATTCCCGCGATCGTCGGCCTCGAGGACGCCTCCCGCGCCGTGCAATCCGGCGACACGGTCATCATCGACGGCAACCGCGGGTTGATGATCATCGATCCCGACCCGAATCAGCTCGAGGAGTATCGCGGATATCTCGAACGGTTCCGCAGCTTCGAATCGGAGTTGGAGCAGGTGGCGGGCCTGCCGGCGGTCACGACCGACGGCGTGCGGATCGATCTGCTGGCGAACATCGAGTTCCCCTACGAAGTGCCGCCCGCCTTGAGCAAGGGCGCGGTCGGCGTCGGGCTCTACCGGACCGAGTTCCTGTACCTGTCGGCGGACCACGACCCGACCGAAGAGGAGCAGTACGAGGCGATCCGCCAGACGCTGGAACTGCTGGAGGGCCGCCCGCTCACGGTCCGCACGTTCGACCTGGGCGCGGACAAGCTCACCCAGAGCCGCATCGCCGAGCCCGAGCCCAACCCGTTCCTGGGGTGCCGCTCGATCCGGCTGTGCCTGCAGGACCTGGCGATGTTCAAGCTGCACCTGCGGGCGATCCTGCGGGCGTCGAGCCATGGCAAGCTCCGCATCATGTTCCCGCTGATCACGAACATGATGGAGCTGCGCCAGGCGCGGATGATCCTCAACGACGTGATGGAAGACCTCGACGAGGAGGAGATCCCTTTCGACCCCGATATCGACGTGGGGATCATGATCGAGGTGCCCTCGGCGGCGCTGATGGCCAAGGCCTTCGCCCAGGAAGTCGATTTCTTCTCCATCGGGACCAACGACCTTGTGCAGTACACCCTGGCGGTTGACCGATCCAATGAACGGGTCGCGAGCCTGTTCTCGTCGGCCCACCCGGCGGTGCTGATGCTGATCAAGGACGTGATCCGGGCGTCGAAGCGGCACCGGGTCGAGCTGACGTGCTGCGGGGAGATGGCCGGCGAGGTAGAATTTGTTATGCTGTTGATTGGCATGGGCCTGCGTAAGCTGTCGATGACGCCGCAGGCCATACCGGAAATCAAGAAGTTGATCCGCTCGGTCTCGATCGAACAGTGCGAGCGCGTCGCGCGCCGGGCGGCCAGTTACGACTCCGAAAGACAAGTACTCAATTACCTCAAGGACGAGGCCAGAAGAGTCATCCCCGAGGCATACGGTGACCAGTTCATCGGATGAGGCCGGACGGTCCAGCCACTCCCTCGGGCACAGTCAAGCACCGCGGCCGGCGCCGCTCCCCCGCCACGTTTGATACGGGGTCGAGCGCGACCGGGTCGCCATCCGCCACGCCCGTCGGGCCGGCGCGCCGTTTCGGCGCCGCCCGCGAGCCGGCCGCGGATGCCACACAGGATTCATCTCGATGCCCGATCAGGACATGCTGATCAACTACGTGCCCGGCGAGGAATGCCGCATCGCCATCGTCGAAGGCGGCAAGCTCGAAGAGCTCTACACCGAACGCGCCAGCGACGAGATCCACGTCGGCAACATCTACCGCGGACGCATCACCAACGTCGAACCGTCCATCCAGGCGGCGTTCGTCGACTTCGGGCTCCAGCGCAACGGGTTCCTGCACATCTCCGACCTGCACCCCCGCTACTTCGGCAACGACGATGACGCGGTCGAGCGCGTCGGCAAGCGCACCCCCCGCCGCGACCGGCCGCCCATCCAGAACGCCCTCAAGCGCGGCCAGCAGATCCTGGTCCAGGTGCTCAAGGAGGGCATCGGCACCAAGGGCCCCACGCTGACCAGCTACCTCTCGATCCCCGGCCGGTTCATCGTGATGATGCCCGACATGGAGCGGCACGGCGTCTCGCGGAAGATCGACGACGAGGAGCAACGCCGCGAGATCAGGCGCATCCTCGACGAGCTCGACCCGCCCGAGGACTTCGGGTTCATCGTGCGCACGGCCGGCATGGGCCGAACCAAGACCGAACTTAAGCGTGACCTGGCGTACCTGATGCGGCTGTGGAAGCAGATCGAGCGGCGGATGAAGAGCGGCGGCGGCCCGGCGGAGCTCTACCGCGAATCCGACCTGGTCATTCGCACCCTCCGGGACGTGCTGAGCAACGACGTGAAGCGGATCATCGTCGACGACGAGCAGGCCGCCCGACGCGCCCAGGACTTCATGCGCATCGCCCTGCCCCGCGGGGCCACGCGCGTCATCCACTACGACCGGCACATCCCGCTGTTCGACGCGTTCGACATCGAGCGGCAGATCGAGGGCATCGGCCACCGCGAGGTGCCCCTGCCGTCGGGCGGGTCGCTGGTCATCGATACCACCGAGGCCATGGTCGCCATCGACGTCAACAGCGGCAAGTACCGCGACAAGGGCGACGCCGAATCCACCGCCTTCCACACCAACCAGGAAGCCGTCGACGAGATCGCGCGTCAACTGCGGCTGCGCGACCTCGGCGGCGTGGTGGTGCTCGACCTGATCGACATGTATCAGAACAAGCACCGCCGCGAGATCGAACGACGCTTTCGCGACAGTCTCAAGAAGGACCGCGCCCGAAGCAAGACGCTGAAGATCAACGAGCTGGGCCTGCTGTCGCTGACGCGGCAGCGCATGAGGCCGAGCCTCAAGCGGTCGCTGCACACGGTCTGCCCCACGTGCGAAGGCCAGGCCATCGTCCGCACCTACGAGTCGGTCGCCCTGCAGGTCATGCGGCGCGTCGCGGTCATCCTCGCCGCCGAACGCGTGCACAAGCTGTCGCTGACGGTGCGGCCGGAGGTCGGTGAAATGCTGCTCAACCGCAAGCGCGGCGCCCTGCTCAAGCTCGAGCAGACACTGGAGAAGCATGTCGACATCCACCTCGATCAGGAGATGCGGCCGGACGACGTGAAGCTCGACGCTTACGACGCGCGGGGCGTGAAGGTGGATATCGATGCACTGCCCGCGCCCAAGACGCCCGACTTCTCCAGTGATGATGACCTGGGCTCCCAGCCGGCCCCGGAGGACATCGACGACTTCGAGGACAACGAGGAGCAGACCGGCGAGGATCAGGCCGACGCATCGCCCGAGGCGAGCGATGCGGACAAGCCCGGCGGGTCGCGGCGTAAGCGGCGCCGTCGCGGCGGCCGCGGACGAGGCAGCAAGTCCAAGGCCGCCAAGGCCGACGCCACGGACGAGCCGGCCACATCCGACACCGACACGGAGGATGACAAGCCGGGCGATCCACCGCAGGACGACGCGGTCACCGCGGGCGAGGATGAGCCCGCCGACTCAGCTGAACCGACCAAGAAGCGACGTCGCCGACGCGGCGGCCGGCGGCGACGTAAGGGTTCGGCCGGCGCCGCGGCGGATGCCGCCGACGCCCCCGACGCCGCACAGGCCTCGGGCGATACCGCCCCGGAAGCCGCCGAATCCCGGTAGAATCCACCGCATGACCACGACCGACGCCGCATCGCCCGCCAAGCCCCGACGCCTGGTCCTGCTCGGTTCGACCGGCAGCATCGGCTGCAACACGCTCCGCGTCGTGCGGCACCTCGGCGAGGCGTACGACGTGGTCGGCCTCGCCGCCGGGTCCAACGTCCCGACGCTCGTCGAGCAGGCCCGCGACTTCGGCGTACCGCACCTGGCGCTGGCTCACACCGAGGGCTGCGACGACCTGCGGAACGCCCTGCCGCACGCCACGATCCACAATGGCTCGAACGCCCTGGTCGACCTGGTCGAGGCCGTGCATGCCGATGTGCTCGTCGGCGCGGTGGTTGGATCGGCCGGGCTGCCCGCGACGATCCGGGCGATCGAACGCGGCACCACGATCGCCCTGGCCAACAAGGAAACGCTCGTCGCCGCGGGCGAGCTGGTGGTCCCGCTCGCCCGCAAGCACCGCGTGCCGCTGCTGCCGATCGACTCCGAGCACTCGGCGATCTTCCAGTGCCTCGCCGAACAGGGCGAACGCCACGGCGCACCGGTCAAGCGCATCGTGCTCACGGCCTCCGGCGGCCCGTTCCGCGCCGCCACCCGCGAACACATCCAGAACGCCACCGTGGACCAGGCGCTGGCCCATCCCACCTGGCGCATGGGCCGCAAGATCACCATCGACTCGGCCTCGATGATGAACAAGGCCCTGGAGATCATCGAGGCGCACTGGCTGTTCGGGCTCGCCGCCGACCAGATCGACGTGATCATCCATCCCCAGTCGATCGCCCACAGCTTCGTGGAGTTCACCGACCACTCGATCCTGGCGCAGCTCGGCACGCCGGACATGAAGACACCGATTCAGTATGCGTTAACCTGGCCGCGGCGAGCGAGCGGCTGCAGCCAGCCGCTGGACTGGACCCAGCTCGATCGGCTGGAGTTTGAGCAGCCGGACTTCGAGCGTTTCCCGGCGTTGAAGCTGGCGTATCGCGTCATCGAGACCGGCGGGACCAGCGGCGCCGTGCTCAACGCGGCCAACGAGGCGGCCGTCGCCGCCTTCCTCGACGAGCGGATTCGCTTCGGCCGGATCACCGAGCTCGTTGCCGCGGCGCTGGACGCGATCGACGCTTCGCCGGTCGCGACGCTGGGCGACGTGCTGCGGGCCGATGCCGCCGCCCGGGCGTTCGTCGAGCGGGCCATCTGACCTGTATCGCCGTCGGGGCTACAATCCGCCTGTTTCCCGGCCAAGGGCCAACCTCAGCCGCATGACATCGCAGGAGTGACAATGCTCGGTTTCCTCTCAGGACTCGGTAACTTCGCCCTGTTCATCGTCGCGCTGGGCGTGATCATCTTCGTGCATGAGCTGGGGCACTTCGCCACGGCCAAGTGGGTCGGCATCCGGGTGCGGCGCTTCGCCGTCGGGTTCGGCAAGCCCTTCCTGTCATACCGCAAGGGCGTGGGGTTTCGGCTTGGCGCGACGACCGACCCGTTCATGGAGAAGGTCAAGCAGGACCTGGCCGCGCGGGGCGAGCAGCCCGGCGAGCTCGCCTGGGAAGACCCCAAGCTCTGGGATGCCGCCGAGCGTGCCGGCCTCGGCGAGACCGAGTACGCGCTGTGTGCCCTGCCGCTGGGCGGATACGTCGCCATGGTCGGGCAGGAAGACCTCGATCCCACCAAGGTCAGCCCCGATCCCCGGGCGTACAACAACAAGCCGGTCTGGCAGCGGATGATCGTCGTCAGCGCCGGCGTGATCATGAACATCCTCTTCGCCGTCGTCTTCTTCATCGGCGCGTTCATGTGGGGCGTCGACTTCCCGCCGGCCCGCGTCGGATCGGTCGTGCCGGGCCAGCCCGCCGCCTCCGCGGTCGCCGTCGACGACGCGAGCATCGTCGGGCTGAAGCCCGGCGATCGCGTGCTGAGCATCAACGGCGATGTGCCCAGCGACTTCAATGAGCTGCGCGTCATGACCGCGCTCAGCGGCGACGAGCAAAAGGTCGAACTGCTCGTCGATCGCCCCGCCTGGCAGGATCGGCCCCAACGCAACCTCCGCTTCCGCATCGCCCCCGAGATGCCCGAGGACGACCAGCAGGATGTTCGCTTCCTGCAGATCGGCATCACCGCGCCTTCCTCCACCCAGCTCGTCGAGCCCAAGTCCGGCAAGACACGCGAGGCGATCGCCGCGCAGTTGGCCGAGTTCGGCGTCGAGCCGGGCATGACGCTGGTTGCGGTGAACGGCACGCCCATCGACGCCCACTGGCAATACCTGCACATGCTCAACGACTCGGCGGGCTCGCCGCTGGAGCTGACGTTCGAGTCGGCCAACGGCGAACGGGTCACCACGACCGTCCAGCCGCAGACCCAGATGCAGCAGCAGTCCGTCGCGACCGTCGCCCGCCGGCCCGACGCCATGGAACTCATCCCGCACATGCTGGGGCTGGTCCCGGCGATCCGCATCGACGACGTCGTCGCCGGCAGCCCCGCCGACGGTCAGCTCCAGCCGAACGACGTCGTGGCGTCGATCGGCCAGACACCCTGGCCGACCATCGCCCAGTTCATCGACACCACCGCCAACGCGGACGGCCCGATCGACATCGAGGTCATCCGCGGCTCGGAGCGGCAGGCCTTCGCCATCGCCCCGGCCAGCCAGTACCCGTGGAGCAAGCCCATCATGGGCGTGACGATCACCTGGGCGATCGACGCGGCGGTCATCATGGACACGCTCGACGATCAGCCGCTGGCATCGAGCGGCATCCCGTCGGGCTCGCGGGTCCTGCGGATCGACGGCCGGCCCGTCGCGTCGTTCGCCGACATCCGCCGCGGCCTGAGCGGCGCCGAGGCGGGCGAGCCGATCACCATCGACTACATCGACCCGCTGCTCGGCGGGACCGAGGCGACGACGGCGGTGACGCTGAGCGGCCCGGGCCTGGAGCGGGTGGCGGGGCTGACGTGGCTGGACCCGATCGGGGCGTTCAGCCAGTTGGACGAGCCGCTGCGTGCCGGCGGGCCCATCACCGCGGCGCGGATGGGCTTCGACAAGACCGTGCTGTTCGTCGAGCAGACCTACATGACGATCGTGCGGCTGATCGACCAGACGGTCTCGCCGACCAACCTGGCGGGCCCGGTGGGCATCGCCGCGATCGGCACGCGGATGGCCGACCGCGGGTTCAGCTACCTGCTGTACTTCTGCGGGCTGATCAGCGTGAACCTCGCCGTGCTCAACTTCCTGCCGTTGCCGATCCTCGACGGCGGGCTGTTCGTCATGCTGGTCCTGGAGAAGCTCCGCGGCAAGCCGCTCCCGCTCAAGGTGCAGTCGGCGATCAGCATGGTCGGGCTGGCGATGTTCGCGGCGATCTTCCTGTTCGTGACCTACAACGACATCGCCCGCTTCTTCGGCGGTTGACCCTCGCGGCCGCTACGCGTTCCACCAGTCGAGGTTGATCTCGGGGAAGATGATGTCGTGGATCTGGGCGTCCTCGACCTCGTGGCGTTCGACCTCGTTCATGCGGCCGAGGTAAGCCGAGTCACTGCTGAGCTTGTCGGCGATGTCGATGAGCGACTCGAAGCGCGCGACGTGCTGCATGTAGCGCTTGATGCCGTAGTCGATGGCCTGGCCGCGTGTGATCACGAAGGGCCAGTCGCTGGCCTGGAGCAGGAGCAGTTCGCGGCCGGCCATCTCCAACAGCTCGCGGAGCTCGTCGTGCTCGCGCCACGCCAGCTCGTAGGTCATCTTCCCGAACGTCGTCTCGCAGCGGTACTCGATGTCCCACATCCATCGGATCTTGTCGTTGACCCAGACGCGGTGGTCGCCCTCCTCGCCCCATGAACCCTCGGGCATCCAGACCGCCTTGTCCGGCGGGTGGTCGTTGAGGTACTGCTCGGTGGTGACGACGTCGACGTCCGGGTCGGCGTTGAGGTTGAGCATGACGTCGCGGAGGAACTGCGGGCCCTCCATCCACCAGTGCCCGAACAGCTCGGCGTCGAAGCACGCGGTGACCAGCCCGTGCCGGCCGGTGCTGTTGTGGTGGTCCCAGAGGCGCTGCCGGACGAGGTCGCAGAAGTTGCTGGCGTGCTCGTGGATCTTGGCGGGGACGTTCTCGGGATAGTACAGGTGCTTGTCGCCGAGGTCGACGCCCTTGCCGGTGACCTTCCAGTAGCGCAGCCCGCGCCGGGGCCCCCACATCTTATGGAACTCCATGTAGACCGGGTCGGCGGGGTAGCCGATGTCGCCGGACCAGACCTGCTCGCAGACGCGCATGTCGCGTGCGATGGCGGCGGCGCGGCCTTCGCTCGAGCCGTCGCTGTTGACGCGGTGGGGTTCGAGCACGCTCCGCCAGCCGCGCGAGGGGTACTTGTCGGCCTCGTCCCAGCCGACCTTGTGCCAGCCGTTGTCGTTGACGAACTCGCTGCGCGCGTTCTCGATGAGGTGATGCTCGACGAAGAAGTGGTTGACGCCTTCGTCGGCGACGAGGTGCTCGATGCCGGGGCGGTGTCGGCCGCCGCCCCAGTTGATGGGCGGGTTCCAGTGGCCCTGGGGCCGATAGGCGCACTCGGGCAGCCACATGCCGGTCGGCCGGAACCCGAGGATCCGCTCGCTGGTGGCGATGCCGGCACGGAGCTGGGCGCGGATGGTCGAGTCCTCCAGCAGCAGCGGCATGTAGGCGTGGGTGGCGTTGGAGGTGAGGATCTGGACCTGGCCGCGGCGGGCCCGCTCGGCGAAGGCCGCGGGGATGTCGCGGTCCATGTCGGCGAACTGCTGAGCGAGGCCCTCGAACCACTCGACCCATCGCTCGGCGAGGTACTTCATGTGGCCGTTGCCGAGTCGCTCGAAGTCCTCGCGATCAGCGCGGCCGCGGTCGGCGCGATCGGCGAGATACTTCTCGAACCCCTCGCGGAAGTGGTCGTGGGTGAGCTGTTCCAGCAGCACGGGCGTCAGGCCGATGGTGATCTTCGGGTTGCCGTTGAGGAAGGCGCACTCATCGATCATGGCAAGGATGGGCAGGTAGGTTTCCGCCGCGGCTTCGTAGAGCCAGTCCTCGCCGTGCGGCCAGACGCCGTGGCGGAGGACGTAGGGCAGGTGACCGTGGAGGACGAAGGCGAAGCTGCCGATAGCCATGCGATGCTCCTGATCGAGGCGTGAATTCGCATCGTCGCAGGTGCGCGGTCGGCTGTCCAACGGATCGGGGGATCGGCGCGGCGACGTGTTGCGACGGGCACGGGCGCGGCGAGGCGGCGTTTGTCCGGTGTCCGCCCCGCCCCGCCCCCCCGGCGCGGTGGCATGGAGTAAGCACAGGCGCCGTGGTCGCTTGCGCATGACCGGGCCGCGTTGGCCGGGCTGACCGGGCCTGTCCGCGTGTGTCCGGTCGGGGCCGGGTTGAAGCGTTGTTCGCGACGGCGCGGTGCGCCCGCGCGATGTGTGCGGCCCGGCGGCAGGTGCTGGTGTTCGGACATGGGTGGCCTCCACCCAGGGGCGGCGCGGCCCGCGCGCGCGCATGGTTGCGACGTAATGCGGCTGGCGGGTCGGAATCGTTGACGCGAGGCGTCGCGGGGCGGTCGCGGCGGTGCGCGGCGGTGCAGCGCGGACGAACGGCGCGTGGTTGTGCGGGTCGTGGGGATCACACCGCCTGGGCAAGGGCCGCAAGACGGGTAGACGGCGGAAGTTATGGCGGGGTGATTGCGTCCGGATTGCTTATATGTTGAATCTGCAACAGTCAGCAGAAAGGCGAACCGATGAGCGCAACACAGCCCACAACGCGACGGCCGGCGTGGATGACACGACCGGGGTTTGGCGCGGGGTGGGCGTGCCCGGCATGCGAACCGTCGGCGTGCCCGCCGTCCGATGTGGGATGGCGTTCGCGTCGCAGCACTCCGCAGCGTGCGGAGATACGAACCACGTGCATCGTCCCATGCACACCCGGCCCCTTACCGTGACGGAGGTATCATCCATGACATCCCAACGACGTACCGGTTTCACACTGGTGGAAATCCTGATCGTGGTCGTGATCCTGGGCATCCTGGCCGCGATCGTGATCCCGCAGTTCACGAACGCCAGCGAGACGGCGAAGGTGAGCTCGGTCACGAGCCAGCTCCAGACGATCCGCAGCCAGCTCGAGCTGTTCCAGGTGCAGCACAACGGCAAGTACCCGGACCTTTCGGACGCGACTTCGCCGTGGGGCCCGCTGACGGCCGAGAGCTCGCCGGATCATGTGAAGGGCGCCGACAGCGATGGCGGCGACCTGGGTCCCTACCTGCAGGCGGCGCCGGTGAACCCGTTCACGGGCAGCACGACGATCGGGACCGCGGCGACCGACGGCTGGGACTACGACAGCGCGACGGGCGCGATCAAGGCGATCTACCCCGGCACGGACGCCGAGGCCCAGGCCCAGGGCCTGGACACGACCAGCGATGTCACGACGGCCGGCAGCTAAGCGGCTGCCGCACGGGGCCGCCCCGGCCGAAAGGCATGGGCGGCCTTTTTTGCATGGGCGGCGTGCGAGGGACGAGGCGCAACGGAGTCGCAACGAGATGGACCGAACCCTGACCTGCCGGTCACGCCCGCTGCTTGGGCAGCGCGGCTTTGCGTTGATCGAGCTGATGGCCACCATGGTGGTCATCGGCCTGATCGCGTTGCTGGTGGTCCCGCACATGGCGCGGTCGGACGGGTTCCAGGTGCAGGGCGCCGCCCGGATGGTCGCCAGCGACCTGGTCTACGCGCAGAGCCAGGCCGTGGCGCACCAGCAGGTCTGCCGCGTCGTGTTCGATGTGCAGAACAACACGTATCGGCTGGAGGACGGGTCGGGCCAGGCGCTGTCGGCCGCCTGGCTGGGCGGGGCGTACGTCGTCGGGTTCGGCGACGGCAGCGAGTTCCCGCACACCCAGCTCCACGCGGCGGACTTCGGGGGTTCGGCCACGGTCAGCTTCGACGAGACCGGCGCCCCCTCGGCGGGCGGCACGGTGGAGGTCCAGGCCGGCGGCCAACGCTACCAGATCACACTCACCGCCTTCACCGGGCGGACGCAGGTCACCGCGGTCACCGGGCCGTAGCGCCCGTCCAGCCTGTGGCCCGCGGCGGGGGACGCTCACGCACGTCGCTGCACGCGATCGAGCGAGGCGGGTTCATCGCGGCTTGACGCGGTCGCGCCGCGATCGACACCCATGGCGGGACGGCGCGCAAGCCCACGGCCTACGGCGCGGGCTTGGCTTTCATCCTGATGTCACTCTGTGGGGCCAAGCGGCCACCGCCGGCGTGGGCGGCCGGGCGGTAACGGGGAGGGGCTGGGGGAAAGCGTACGCGGCCGCTTTCGCGGCCGCGTACGGGATGGGGCATCAGTCATACAGCGGCGAGAGGAACTGGATCGAGGTTTCGATCGTGAAGTTCGACTCGGTGGTATGCCGCTCGGCGAAGAAGAAGTGGAAGTCATAGGTCTTGCCATGTTCGAGGCCGAGGTGGTTGGCCATCTCATCGACGCTGATGCTGTCGTAGACCTCGGAGTGAACGCCACCGAGATCGACGACGAGCTGGCCATTGATGAAGACCCACACGTCGTCGTCGCCGGAGAAGCTGAAGGTCATGGGGTCGCGGCCGGCGGGGTCGGTGTAGGTGAACATGGTGTGGATGGCGTAGGTGAAGTGGTAATTGTGGGCCCGGCCCTGATTGCCGAAGAGCAAGCCATCCAGCGGGAAGAACGAGCGTCCGTTGTGCTTCGAGGCCTCATAGCGGAAGACGCCATCGCCGTCGGGGTCTTCGAGGGTGATGGAGTGCTTGATGGCCTGGTTGACACCGGGGACGTTGCGGTACCACTGTCTGAAGCTTTCGGGGGAGTGGACCATGGCGTGCGCGAGGTTGTACTCGGGCTTGAGGACGGGCAGGCCGTCGCCGCCGAGGGTTCTCTCGACCATGCCGGTCCGCAGGCCGAAGCTCTTGTCGGGGTACTGCATGTCGGGATGGGTGTCGGAGAAGTCACGGAGTGTTCCGGTGAGCTCGAGGCTGGAGTCGACCTCGGCGGTGGCGGGCGCCGTGAGGCCGAGTCCGGCGAGGACACCGACGGTCAGGATGTGTCTGAGGCATTTCATGAGAGAGCTCCTTTCGTGAGACGCGAGGCTGGAAGGACGAGGCGATGGGCCATGGGGGGCTAATCCAGGTTGCGTCGGGGCATGGTGGACCCGACAAGTTGGACGGCGCCGACGCGAGCGGCGGCCTGTTCGATGGCGGCGCCCGAGTCGGGCTCGGGCAGGACGATCAACTGGAGCGTGGCGCGGGCGAGGAGCAGTCCGTCGTCGCTGTCGCGCGAGGCGAGGGTGAAGACGTAGGGGTCGCCGTTGTCGGTGCGTTGGCAGAGGGCGCGGCGTGCGAGGGGCTGGGCGGTCTGGCCGACCTGGCTGATCCACAGGTCGCCGAGGTCGGCGTCGGCGTAGGCGGTGTTGGGTGCCCACCAGATGCGGACGTCGCGGCCGTCGGCGAGGACGACGCGGAGGCCGGGGCTGAGCCGCGGGTGGTCGGGGTGCGCCGGCGGCAGGAGAGACAGCCCGGGGTTGTTGGGATCGTGGGCGTCGTGGAGCGAGGCGGTACGGATCATGGCCATGGTCTGCTGCATGACCATGCGTGCGGAGGTGCTGGCGTCGGCGGCGCGTGCGGTGGTGCCGTAGGCCATGAGCGAGGCGCGGAGGGCCGCGGCGACGGCGAGGCCGAGCATCGCCGTGATCGCCACGGCGAGCAGCAGTTCGATCAGGGTGAATCCGTGCCTGGGGTTCATGGCGTGCCTTCGGTGTAGCTGTCCATGTCGGCGATCATGACCAGGGGGGCGGTGATGCCGTCGGGCATGGGCCGGTCGGGGTCGTATCGGATGAGGATCTTGCCGAAGCCGGCGTCGGGGATTTCGGCCTCGCTGTCGCCGGCGGTCGATTCGAAGTAGCCGATGGTGGTGTTGAAGTTCGCGGGCGAGCCGCCTTCGGCGAGCGGGCCCTGGCCCTCGATGGGCTCGTAGGTGGTGATGAGCGAGCCGTCGATGACGGCCTGTCCGCGGACGTCGAGCACGCCGGCGACGATGGTGCCGTCGAGGTGGGTGGTCTCGCCACCGGCGGTGGGCTGGGTGAAGGTGCCCATGTCGATCGAGTGCTGGGGGGCCATGATGGTCGATCGGCGAAACAGCTCGATCTGCTCGGCGGTCAGGCCCGGCGCGTCGATGTCGAACTGGGTCGCGCCGGTGAACTGGAGCTTGTTGCGGGTGTGGACGAAGGCCTGGGTGTTTTCGCCGACGACCACGCCGTCGAACTGGCAGTCGTGGAAGCGGAGGTTGTTGCTGTGCGGCTTGGTGTCGGCGACGGCCTGGCCATCGACCTCGGCCTGGACGCTCATGTACTTCAGCCCGCCGTCGGCGTTCTGCATCCCGGCGTAGCTGAAGTTGGCATGGTCGTTGTCCACGGCGGTGTCGACGAAGGTCACGCCCTTGAAGCGGCAGTTGACGAACAGCGCGTTGGTCCCGCGGGGGATGGTCACGTCGGTGAAGGTCATGTTCTCGTAGACCGGCCGGGCGTAGTGGTCATAGGGGTGCGGGGAGTTGTAGGGCACGGCTTCGAGGGTCTCGGGCCCGGCGGGCGTGAAGACCGCCGGCGACTGGGGGTCGTTGGGCGTGGGGGTGTCGACCTGGTCGGCGAAGCTGCCGCCGGCCATCGTCCGGTAGGTCGAGACGTCGAAGTCGTCGGGTCCGAGCGGGGTCAGGTCGGCGGTGTCGGCCTGGAAGGTCAGCGGGTCCTCGTATAGCTCGGGGACGATCGACCCGCGGAAGTAGTTCTGGTACGGGCCGTCGGCGGCGCCGCTCTCCCAGTCGGCCTTGGCCGCGGTCATGGACACGCGGCCGTGCAGCTTGGCGTAGTTGTCCGAGGCGTCGAGGTGGCCGAGGTCGTCGGCCGCCTCGATCCACCCCTGGCCGGGGATGTTCACCCGGCCGTTGGCCCAGTCAAACTCGGTGCCGGCGGGGTACTTGGCCTCGTGGATCAGTTGCCAGAGCTGGGGGTCGGCGTCGGCGAACTCGCCGCTGCTGACGCGGCCGTCGGCGTTGTCGTCGTAGCTGAGCATGAACAGGTCGTAGGGCTCGATGAACCCGTTGCCGTCGTGGTCGAGCGCGGCCGGGTCGTCGAGGCCCTGGGTCTCGCGGTCATCGGCGAGGGCGACGCGGTTGTCGCCGTCCTCGTCGTGGTCGGCCAGATGGTCGGACAGGTCGTTCAGCCAGCCGTCCAGCTCATCGTTGAGGCTGTGGAAGTTGTCGCGCATCTGCACGGGGTGGCCGTGCTTGACGTCGGTGCGGGTGTAGCGGCTGCCGACCGGGCCGTCGATGATGACGTTGCGGCCGATCATGATGCGGCTGCGGCTGAGGATCGCGTGGCCGACGCGCTTGCCGAGCTGGACGTCGAGGCGGATGGTGCGTTCGATGCCGGCGTCGGCGCCGGTGACGGTGACCCGCGTCCACCACGGCGCGACGGGGTTGGTCGCGCTGACCGGCGCGCCGTCGGCGGTGTACGCGTTGTCGTTGCTGAGGCTGTACGGCGGGCGCTGGTACGCGGTGGCGCCGTAGTCCTCGCCGCTGATCGGGTGCTGGGCGACGGTGATGCGGAACCGCGGGGCGTCGGCTTCGGCGTCGAGCCGCACCCACCCGTTGTCGTAGGTCGACTGGCCGGCGAGCTCGGTGTTGAAGGCGCCGATGACGCCGGGCCAGACGCTGTTGGCGACGGTGGCGTCGATCTGGCCCTTGGTGGTGACGTGCTGGGCGACGCGTTCGGCGAGGCGGGCGCGGGCGTACTCGAGCCCGGCCTCGGCGGCGACCATGGCGCGGTTGGCCCGCTGTGTCGCGTCGGCGGTCCGCAGGTCGACCCGTGTGACCATGGCCATCGCCGCGGCCAGCGAGGCGAAGACGGTGAGGAACAGCATGGCCAGGATCGTCGCGGCGCCGCGCTGTCGTGTGTGGGCAAGTCGCATGGTTCGATGCCTCCGCGTGTTATGAGCCGCCCGCCGCCAGCCAGGTCAGCCGGGTCACCTCGACGGGGTTCGCGGCGCCCGGCGGGGTGCGGCGGATGATCACGGTCATGCGGATCAGGTCCGTCGCGTGGTCGGCCGCGGCCGGGCCGCCGATGTCCGTCGCCGCGACGTTCTCCGCCGCGACGTGCTGCGACCAGCCGGCCAGCGCGTCGATCGGCTGGCGGAGCGCGTCGATCGGCGGGCTGAACGTCACGCCCGCCCCGTCGCTGCCGGCGAAGTCGTCCAGGTCGTCGTAGTGGGTCACGGCCGTCTCGTTGGACTCGGGCCCGAACACCATCGCGCCGGTGATCGGGTCGGACAGCGGCAGGTTGAGCGTGATCTCGCGCACCTCGTTGGCCAGCGTCAGCCCCGAGGCGATCTGCTGGGCGCCATGGGACTGGCGGTGGAAGGCGTGCTGGGCCGCCATCATCGACAACACCCCGACCGCGACGATGATCGTCGCGACCGCGGTCTCGATCAGTGTGTAGCCTCGTCGTCGCATGCGTGGGTTGTCCTCACTTGACCAGGGAGCTCATCTTGAAGATCGGCAGGATGATCGCCATCGCGATGAACCCGACCACCGAGCCCATGAACACGATCATGATCGGCTCGATCATGCTGGTGACGGTCTTGATCGCGTCGCGGAGCTGCTTGGCGTAGTAGGTGCTGATCTCGTCGAGCACCTCGCCGAGCTTGCCCGACTCCTCGCCCGCCGAGACCATCTGCACCACGTTCCGCGGCAGCAGGTGGGTCTTGAGCAGTTCGGAGGAGATCTTGCGGCCCTGCTTGACGGCGTTGTGGACCCGCCGCCACAGCCCGCGGTAGAACACGTTGCCGCTGATGTCGCCGGTGATCGACAGCGTGTCGAGCATGGGCACGCCGGCGTTGATCAGCTCGCCCATCGTGTGCAGCGAGCGGCTGATGTACAGCGCCCGGAACATCTTGCGGAAGATCGGCGCCGAGAGCTTCGCCTGGTCGAACCAGACCCGCCCCGTCTGGGTCTTCGACAGCGCGAACAGCCCCCCGAGCAGCCCCGCGATCCCCAGCACCACCGCCCACCAGAAGTCGACCATGAAGTCCGACAGGCTCATCAGGAAGATCGTCGGCCAGGGCAGCAGGTGCTCCTTGCCCTCGAACACCCCGGCGAACTTGGGCAGCACGAACGTCAGCAGGAAGATCGTCGTCCCGACCGCCATCGTGAAGATCGTCGCCGGGTAGATCATCGCCCCGCGGACCATCGCGCGGGTCTCCATCTGCTGGGCGAGGTAGGCGGCGATGCGGTCGAGCATCCGCGCGAACGACCCGCTCATCTCCGAGGCCCGCACCATGTTCACGTACAACGCGTTGAAGTATTTGGGGTGCTTGGCCAGGGCGTCGGAGAAGCTCTGGCCGCCTTCCACGTCGGCCTTGATCGTCTCCAGCAGGTTGCGGAAGCGGGGGTTCTCGGCCTGCTCGGCGATGCCCTCGATCGCGCTGCGGAGGCTGATGCCCGCGCGGATCATCACCGCCAGCTCCGTCGTGAAGCCCTGGATGTCCGACATCGACGGGCCGGACGTGTGGTTCAGCTCCTTCAGCCGCTCCCCGAGCGACTGGCGGCCGGCCCGACGGTCGGCGCGGATGCTGACGATGCGGCCGCGGGCGCGCAGCTTCTGCGAGGCCTCGGCGGCCGTGGCCGCGGCGATCACCCCGGCCGTCGCCCCGCCGTCCGCGGTCTGTAGCTCGTAACGAAAGTGCATCATCGGCGTCGGGTGTCCTTATGCGGCGAGGTCGCGGCTGAGCTTGTCCGGGTTGACCGCCTTGGCGATCGCGTCCTCGCGGCTGATCATGCCGTTGAAGTGCAGCGCCGCCACGGCGTTGTCCAGCAACTGCATGCCCAGGCTGCGGTTGGTCTCGATGACGTTGGGGATCTCGAACGTGCGGTTCTCGCGGATGAGGTTCCGCACGGCCGGCGTCGCCACCAGCACCTCCAGCGCCGGCACCATCCCCGGCTGATCCACCCGCTTGAACAACTGCTGGCTGAGCACGGCCTGCAGCGTGTTCGCCAGCATGGCGCGGATCTGGTTCTGCTGCGTCGCGGGGTACATGTCGATGATCCGCTCGATCGTCGACGCCGCCGAGTTGGTGTGCAGCGTCGAGAGCACCAGGTGCCCGGTCTCGGCGGCGGTGATCGCCGCGGCCGTGGTGTCCAGGTCGCGCATCTCGCCCACGAGGATGATGTCGGGGTCCTGGCGGAGCGCGTGCTTGAGGCCCGATGCGAAGCTGGGCGTGTCGGCACCGAGCTCCCGCTGTTCGATCACGCTGCGGTCGGACTTGAACACGTACTCGATCGGGTCTTCGAGGGTGAGGATGTGCGCGTCGTACCGCTGGTTCATCGCCTGGATCATCGCCGCCAGCGTGGTGCTCTTGCCCGAGCCGGTCGCCCCGGTGACCAGCACCAGCCCGCGGGGCAGGTAGGTCAGCTTCTCGATGACCGCCGGCAGGTTGAGCTGCTCGAGCGAGGGGATGTCCTCCTTGATCGAGCGGAGCGCGATCCCCGGGCCCTGCCGCTGCATGTGCGCGTTGACACGGAAGCGGCCCAGCCCATCCACCGCGTAGCTGAAGTCCGAGTCCTTGTGCTCGTGGAAGCGGTCGAGCCCCTCGGGCGGCGCCATGGTGCGGATCACCTCCATGGTCTGCTCGGCGGACAGCGGCCCGTAGCCGGTCATCGGCTGCATCTTGGTGTGGATGCGGACCATCGGCGGGTGCCCGGCGACCAGGTGCACGTCCGAGGCGTCGGTCGCCATCGCCGCGCGCAGCAGGTCGTCGATCCCGATGGGGCCGGTCGCGGTCGTCGCTGTGTCGGTATCGGTCATGGGTGTCCTTGTCATGGGTGGATCAGATCGTCGAGTGCGTCGCGCGGAGGACCTCCTCGACGGTGGTGATGCCGCGGGCGACCTTGTCGAACCCGTCCTCGCGGAGGGTCCGCATCCCACGGTCGATGCAGAGCGTGCGGAACTCGGTGACGTTGGGCCGGCGGGCGATCGTGTCGCGCATCGTGTCGTCGAGCACGAGCATCTCGTACAGCCCGACCCGGCCGGCGTAGCCGGTGTTGTGGCAGGCGTCGCACCCGGCGCCCTGCCAGACGTAATCGGCGTCGAGGTCGCGCATCTGCAGGTGCTCGACGAGGTGGGCCTCGGGGGCGACCTGGCGGCGGCACTGGTCGCAGATCCGACGCACCAGACGCTGGGCGAGCACGCCGTTGACCGCCGCGCCGATCAGGAACGGCTCGACGCCGATGTTGATCAGCCGCGTCACCGACGACGGGGCGTCGTTGGTGTGCAGCGTGGAGAGCACGAGGTGGCCGGTCAGCGCCGCCTGGACGGCGATCCGCGAGGTGTCCGCGTCGCGGATCTCGCCGACCATGATCACGTCCGGGTCCTGCCGCAGCAGCGACCGCAGCGCCCCCGCGAACGTCATGCCGATCTTCTCGTGCACCTGGACCTGGCTGATCCCGTCGAGGTGGTACTCGATCGGGTCTTCCACGGTCGAGATGTTCTGGTGGCTGCGGTCCATCTGGCCCAGCGAGGCGTACAGCGTGGTGCTCTTGCCCGAGCCGGTCGGGCCCGTGACCAGCAGGATGCCGTGCGGCTGGCGGACCTGGTTCTTCCAGATCGTCAGCGTGTCTTCGGGCATGCCGAGCTCGGCGAGCTGGACGTTGATCGACCGCTGGTCGAGGATGCGCATGACCGCCTTTTCGCCGCACCCGGTCGGCAGCGTGCTCAGCCGCAGGTCGAGCTTGCGGCCGCGGACGATCGCGCGGATCCGCCCGTCCTGAGGCAGCCGCCGCTCGGAGATGTCCAGGTTCGCCATGATCTTCAGCCGCGAGACGATCGCCGCGTGCATCCGGTGTGGCGGGCTCATCGAATCGAACAGCAGCCCGTCGATCCGGTAGCGGATCCGCAGCCGCTTGTCCTGCGGCTCGATGTGGATGTCCGACGCGCCCGACTTGACCGCATCAAAGATCAGGTGGTTCACGAAGCGGATGACCGGGCTCTGGCCGGCCTGCTTCTCGAGGTCGACGTCGGCCTCCTCGTCCTCGATCGTCTCCACGTCGTCGAGGCCGATGTCCTTGATGATGTCGTCGATGGCCATGTCGGCCGGCTCGTCGTCGCTGAGGGCCTCGATGGCGGCGGCGATGTCGGCCTGGCAGATCATGACGACCTTGATCGGGCTGCGGAGCCGCCGCCGCACGTCGTCGAGGATGAACAGCCGGCACGGGTCAGTCAGCCCGATGACCACGCGCTCGCCCTCCTCGCGGAGCGGGATGACGCCGTTGGCCTTGCAGTAGTCCAGCCCCAGCCGCTCGATCAGGCTCTCGTCCAGCGCCTCGGGCTCGAACCGCTCGAAGCCGATGCCGGCGATGGCGGCGGCCTCACGCTGCACGGCCTGCTCGGCCACGCCCAGTTCCACGAGCACGTCGGCCAGCCGCTTGCCGGGGGTCTGCCGCTGCACCGCGCGGGCCCGCGCCAGCGTCGCCGCGTCCACCACCGCCGCATCGAGCAGCCGCTGACCGAGGTCCGCCGCCGCCGCGCCCCGGGGCGCCGCTTCCGACGCCGCGGGCGCGGGCGACGGCTCCGCCGCGGGCTGCCCGCTGTCGGGGGCGGCCGGCGGGGCCTCGTGGATCGCGCTGTTCGTCCGGTCAGTCATGGGCGGGGTTCGGATTCATCTGCGGCATGCGCATGCTCAGTCGGTAGGTGTTGCCGGCGGCGGTGAGCACGGCGGTGCGCGGCTCGATCCGCGTCACCGTGAAGCTGCCGTACGGCTCGCCCTGGCGGACCAGCCGGCCGTTGATCACCGCCATCGGCGTGCGGCTGGTCATGACCATCTCCAACTGCAACGTCTCGAACTCGCGCCGCAGCTGGCGCATCCGCTCGGCGCGGGCGTCGGCCCGGGGGTTGGTCGGGCCCGCTTCCGCGGCCGGTTGCGGCTCGGGCCGACCCACCATCGCGAAGGGGTTGCGGCCGAGCATGTGCAGGGCGATCTGCTTGTCGGTGCCGTCGTCGGTGAAGCGGGCGATCAGCCGGTCGCTGGCGTGCAGCCACTGGCTCAGGTCCCGGGTGCCCTGGGCGTCGTCGGGCACCGCCGCGCCGCCGCGGAGCTGGGCCAGCGCCTTCTCGACCTGGATCTCGACGGTCGAGGCGGACGCCGAGACGTCGACCGCGCCCGCGGCCCGCATCGCCCACAGCGCCCCGACGCCGATGAGGAACACCACGCCGATGACGCCGACGCCCTCGCCGATGCGCCGGGCGCGGGAGGGCGCGGCGGCGCCGGCCTCGGCATCGAGTCCGACGATGTTCCATTCGCTCGACGCGCCCCCGCCGGGGGCGCTCGCCTCATCGGGCGTGGCGTCGGCGTCGGCGTCGGGCTGTCCGCTCATCCATGTCTGAAGGATGCTCATGCTCCTCACGCTCCCTTCGAGGCCATGCGGGCCGGTTCGAAGAAGATGCTCAGGGTGAGCTCGACCTCGATCCGGCCGTCACGATCGGGCAGCGACTTGATCTTCATGTCGCGGATGTGGGTGATGCGGTCCAACCGCTCCAGCGCCAGCAGGAAGCTGTAGAACCCGTCGAAGTCACCGAGGATCTCCATCCGCATCGGCAGTTCGCTGTGCATCCGCCGTTCGATGGGCTGGTCGGTGCGGACGCT
Organism: uncultured Planctomycetaceae bacterium; assembly: GCA_964458935.1. GTDB lineage: Bacteria > Planctomycetota > Phycisphaerae > Phycisphaerales > Zrk34 > CAYWKS01. The sequence continues at coordinate 46,879 of CAYWKS010000013.1, read as the reverse complement.
GCGGGGGTTGAGCTTGTGGGCCGAGGCCATCTCCCAGATCTGCCGGAGGATGACCTCGACGTCCTTCTCGGCGGGCAGCCGCGCCTCGAAGACGTCGACGGCCTTCTGCAGCTTCGCGATCTCGCTGCCGAGGTCTTCGATGTGGCGGGCGACCTCCAGCCGCTCGAGCTTGGCGCGCTTGGCGGCGTTGTCGGCGTACAGCTTGTCGATGCTCTGGTTCATGTCGCGGAAGACGCTGAAGTACGCCGCGCCGGGCAGGCCCAGCAGCATCACGATGAACACGAGCTCGCGGATACCCAAACGCATCAGCTTTGCACTCCCGTCAATCGCATCCCGTCGATCCGGCGGATGTCCGCCTCGGGGTCGAGCACGATGTCGATCTTGAACTCCCGTGTCGTCCGGCCGTTCACCCGGGCCTCCTCGGAGTACACCAGGTCCACGCTCTCGAGCAGGGGGCTCTCGGCGAGGTCGGCGATGTACTGGGCGACCTGGATGTCGGTCGGCGCCAGGCCGACCACACTCAGCTCCACGCGGTAGCGCTGGACCTCGGGCTCGAGGTCGGCCGCGGCGGCGTCCTTGCTCGCCGCCTTCGCGGCGTCGGCGAGCGCCGACTTGGTCCTGGGCGCCGGGGTGGGGGCCACCTGGACCTGGGTGCTCTTGAGCGTGACGTTCTCGAGGCTGGCGGCCTCGGGCATGCGGTGGGCCAGCGCCGCCAGCAGATTGCTGCGGGGGACCGGCTCGATGAGCATCGCCGTGACGCGGACCTTCCGCAGCAGCGCCTGCCGCTTGTGTTGCAGCTCGTCGAGCTGGGCGATGCGGCGGGCCGCGTCCTCGTACGCCGCGCCGATCCGCTCCCGCTCGCGGAGCGCCAGGTGCAACTGGGTGCGGGTCACCGCGTACGCCCCCACCACGCCGATCAACACCACCGCGAAGAGGATCAGGCAGATGATGTTCGTCCGCCGCTCGATGCGGCGTTCGACGAAGTCTTCGGGGAGGAAATCGACGGGCTTCCTGCTCATGCTGCACCTCCTGCGGCGAGGGCGGCCAGACCAACGCAGACGGCCCAGTCGGGCTGCGGCTCGCGGAGCTCCACGCCGACCGGCGGATGGGCGTCGGCGGCGCGGCCGAGCCCGCCGAGGGGATCGCCCACCTTGCCCTCGATGGCGAGCGATTGAGTGATGTGGCGGCACAGGCGGGTCTGACGCGCCTCCCCGCCGTAGAAGACGATCCGGTCGATCCCGCGGCCTTCGAACAGCGCGGCGTGATAGCTCACGCACAGCCGCAGCTCATCCACGAGCGCGTCGAGCATCTCGCCCTCCGGGTCGATCGTCTCGGGGACCTCCGGGGCGTCGAGCAGGGCCGTGCCGCTCCGCCGCGCTTCGGCCGCCGGCAGCGGCGGGGGCGACGCCGACGGGGCGGCGCCGGTCGCGGCCGCGGCGGTCGATCGGGTCGAAGCCTGGCGGCGGCGGCGATCCCGCGCCTCCGCCAGGTCGATCTGCAACTGCTCGGCGAACTGGCGGTCGAAGTGCTCGCCACCAACGGCGATCTGCTTGGCGAAGACCAGGTCGGGCCCATGGGCGATCACGACGCGCGTCGAGGCGCTGCCGATGTCGACGGACATCGTGGCGAGCTCCTCGTCGCCGCTGCGGCGGGACTTGCCGACGCCGCACGCGTGGATCGCCTGGTGCTCGGCGTGCATGCCCGCGACGCCCATCTTGGCGTGCTGGAACTTCGAGAGATAGCGCATGACCTGGCCGCGCGCCGCGGCCATGCAGATCACCTCACGCCGCGTGGCTTCGTTGACCATCGTCTGGCAGACGTCGACGTGCCGCACGATGAGCTGCGCCGGCTCGACGTTCAGCGCCTCGCGGAGGTGCTGGGCGAGCTGGCCCTCGACCGCGCCCTCGCCGTTCAGCCGCAGGTGCTGCACGAACGTGGCGCGGGCGGGCAGCGCGACGACGACCGAGCGGCCGGCGAAGCCCCCTTCGCGGCTCAGAGCCTGCACCGCGTCGATGCAGAAGCCGGCCCACCCGTCGGGGTCCTCGCGGACGCTGTCGGGCACGGCCCGCGCCGCGGCCGCACGGATCAGCGGCTCGGGGCCCGCGACCAGTTGCAGCATGCGAACCCGGGTCGCCCCCAGGTCCACCGCGATCGGTGCGTTCTTGTTGTGTCGAAACTTGAGCGGCATGAGCCGGCGTCCTTCCACGCGATGCCCGCCGCGGCGGGTCGGGACCGCGTCTGTGTTGCCCACCGCCGTGTGAAGCGCGGTGTTATTGATCACGTACGATTCCTATCGGCAAATGCAATCGCCTTATGTGTATTCGCAACATTGCCCGGTCTTTGTCCGCCGCGTGACCGTTACAACCGTTACCACCCCACTCCGCTCGCCAGACTCACGCGGTGATCGGCCGCGGCGACGGCGCGCGGGGATAGCCCGCGGCGGCCCGGTCATCGGGCGCCGGTCGCGGGTCCGGACCGCGTCGCCAGGCGGAACGTCAGGCGTGGGCCTGCAGCACCACGCGATAGCGGGCCAGGCCGTCGGCCAGCCGCTGCATCGCGTCGTTGATCCGGCTCATCGGGTAGTGCTCGGTGACCGGCGCGATGCCGTGGCGCCCGCAGAACTCGAGCATGACCCGGATGGTCTCGGGGCTGCCCACGGGCGAGCCGGATACCTGCTTCTGGCCCAGCATCATGGGGAAGACCGGCAGCGTGATCGACTCGGCGGCGCCGACCTGGTGGAAGCGGCCGCCGGGGCGCAGCGCGGCCAGGTACGCCTGCCAATGCAGGTTCACGTTGACGGTGCAGATGATGAAGTGGTAGCGGCCGGCGACGTCGGCCAGGGCCTGGTCGCTGCGGCTATCGACAACGTGATGAGCCCCGAGCGAGCGGGCCTCGTCGGCCTTGGCGTCGGTGCTGGTGAACGCCGTGACCTCGCAGCCCCATTTGTTCAGGAACTGCAAGGCAAGGTGGCCGAGCCCGCCGATGCCCACCACGCCCACGCGGTCGGTCGGCTTGACGCCGAACTGCACGATCGGGTTGAACACCGTGATGCCGCCGCAGAACAGCGGCCCGACGATCGCCTCATCCACCCCCTCCGGCAGCGCGATGACCGACTCGCCGCTGGCACGGACCCGGTCGGCGAACCCGCCGTGCCGCCCCACGATCGTCATCTCGGAGTTGCCGCACAGATTGTGGTCGCCCGACATGCACTGAGGGCAGGTCATGCACGAATGGCTGAACCACCCGAGCCCCACCCGCTGGCCGGCGGCCAGGTGCGTCACGTGCTCGCCGACGGCCGCGACGCGACCGGTCACCTCGTGACCGCCCACGAACGGGAAGCGGGTGATGCCCCAGTCGTTCTTCAGCATGGACAGGTCGGAGTGACAGATGCCGCAGTACGCCACGTCGATATCGACCTGGTGCGGACCCAGGTCGCCGAGCTCGTACTCGAAGGGGGTGAGCCGGGCGCCCGCCTGTTCGGCGGCGAAACCATGGACGGTGGGCATGACGACCTTCTCCTTGCGGCTGCCAAGTCGTCACATGCTACGCATCGCGGGAAGCCGGCGGATGGCCCTCCGCGGGCTGCGGCTTGCGGCGTCGATCTCAATCCATGTGCTTGACGATCGCCTCGCCGAATTCGCTGCACTTGAGCAGCGTCGCGCCGTCCATGAGTCGCTCGAAGTCGTAGGTGACGGTCCGGGCGGCGATGGCGCCTTCGATCCCGCGGATGACCCGGTCGGCCGCCTCGTGCCAGCCGAGGTGGCGGAGCATCATCTCGCCGGAGAGGATGACCGAACCGGGGTTGACCTTGTCCTGGCCGGCGTACTTGGGCGCGGTGCCGTGGGTCGCTTCGAAGATGGCGTGGCCGCTGTCGTAGTTGATGTTGCCGCCGGGGGCGATGCCGATCCCGCCGACGCATGCGGCCAGCGCGTCGGAGATGTAGTCGCCGTTGAGGTTCATCGTGGCGATCACGCTGTACTCGGCCGGGCGCGTGAGGATCTGCTGCAGGAACGCATCGGCGATCACGTCCTTGATCACGATGTCGTGCTCGACGGTGTGCTTGGACGCGTCGCCGGAGGCCAGCTCGACCTCGTCGCCGAGCTTCGTGCCGGCCTTGATGATGTGCCACGGCCCGCCGTCGAGCGGGACCGCGCCGAAGTGCTTCGCCGCGCACGCGTAGCCCCAGTCGCGGAACGCCCCCTCGGTGAACTTCATGATGTTGCCCTTGTGCACGAGCGTCACCGAGTCGCGGTTGTTGTCAACGGCGTACTGAATAGCCGCCTTGACGAGGCGATCGGTGCCTTCGGCGCTGACGGGCTTGATCCCGATCCCCACGGTATCCGGGAATCGGACCTTGGCGTGCAGGTCGGGGAAGCTGTCCGCGAACAGCTTCTTGAACTTCTTGCAGTCGTCGTCGCCGTGCTGGAACTCGATGCCGGCGTAGATGTCCTCCGAGTTCTCGCGGAAGATGACCATGTCGGTCAGCTCGGGCTGCTTGACGGGGGTGGGCACGCCCTGGAAGTAGCGGACCGGTCGCAGGCAGACGTACAGGTCAAGCACCTGGCGGAGGGCGACGTTGAGCGAGCGGATGCCGCCGCCGACGGGTGTGGGCAGCGGGCCCTTGATGCCGACGCGGTACTCGCGGAACGCGTCGAGCGTGGCGTCGGGCAGCCAGTCGCCGGTCTGGTTCTTCGCCTTTTCGCCGGCGAGCACCTCGCGCCACGCGATGCGCCGCCCGCCCCCGTAGGCCTTGTCGACGGCGGCGTCGAAGACGCGTTGGCTGGCGCGCCAGATGTCGGGCCCGGTGCCGTCGCCCTCGATGAACGGCAGGATCGGCTGGTCGGGCACGTGGAGCGTGCCGGTGTCGACGTCGAAGGTGATCGGCTGGGCGCTGGTCATTCGGCGGGCCTCCCTGAGTGCGTGAGGCGACGAAGGTAGCGGCACGGGCGGTGCGCGACAAGTTAACCGGGCGCTCGCCGCGGCCGGCGGAGATGACACGGCCGTTCAGTAACGGATGCCGAATGCGCTGAACTCACCGGTCGGCTCGCCGGGGTCGATCTGGGCGTCGTGGATGAAATCGTGGAGACTGCGGGCGATGTCGTCGAGCATGGCGTCGACCTGCCTGGGGTCGCCTTCGGCGATGAGCTCGACCCGGCCGTCCGGCATGTTGCGGACATAACCGCGGACGTTGTAGCGGCCGGCGATCCGATTGGCGGTCATGCGGAAGCCCACACCCTGAACCTGGCCTGAGTAATAGACGGTTTTGCGGACCATACGTGGCACACTACGGGTAGCGGCGGGCGCTGGCAAGCGAACCAAGAGAAAGGGCCGACCCGCTGGGGTCGGCCCGTCATCGCTAGCCGATCCGGCCGAAGCCGGGTTCGATCGAGCGGGGCTTACTGCGGATCAAGGCGGATCAGGCCCACGTCCGAATCGTCGTTGGGGTCGCCGGAGTTGGCGTCGGCCATCTCCGCGGTATCCACGCCGTAGAGATAGATGTTATCGCCGGCGGGCCCGCCCCACGGGTTGTCGAGGAACTCGGCGTGACCGTCGGCGTAGCCGACCGCCTGGCCGTCTCCGTCGTTGTTCGCGGAGTTGAGAATATCCACGTCGCCGGTGAAATCGCCTTCCGTGAGGTTGTTGTTGTCCACCTCGTTGTCGGTCAGGGTGTTCTCATCACCGATCAACGCGAAGTTGGATGGGGCGTCGACCTGCCACTGGTTCTGATTGCCGGGCTCCTCGGGGTCGACGTAGGGGCTGATCGGCGAGTACGACAGGTGGTCGGCGGAGAGGAAGTCGTAGGTCTCTTCCAGTTCGACGATGGTGTTGGGGTCGCCTTCGACGGTGAGCGGATCGGGCGTGTCGTCGGTGGCGGGGCTGATGTACAGATCCTGGGGCGTGAACTGCTCGCGGACAAGGATCCAGATGGCCGCGGTCGCCGAGTTGTTCAGGTCGCTGTCGAGCGAATTGCTGCTGCCGCGGTTGTCGTCGGCGAACATGGTCACCTGCGACTCATCGCCGTCGGCCGTGTCCTTGTGCTTGGGGAAGCGGTCACGGTTTGCGGCGGCGTAGGTCTGCAGCGACTGAACGATGCTGCGGGTGTTGGCGGCGCTGGCCGTCTGGTTGGCCAGGCGACGGGCGTGCTGCACCGCCGGCACGAGGATGCCCAGCAGCAGCGCGATGATCGCGACCACCACCAGCAGCTCCACGAGGGTGAAACCCATGATTCTGCGCTTCATTGTCGAGACTCCTTGCGAGAAAATTGGACAGATGATGACAACATGATTTTGCGTCCGGGCCGAAACGATCGACCGGCGAACGCACGAATCCCGCGGTCCAAGGCTCGGTCCACGTTCGATCCTTCAGGATCGCCGGGGGTGGACTGACGGGTCACGATCTGAACATCACGCGACCGGGCCTTGACGTCGCTCGCAACAGGACCATACGCCCGGTCGTGTCACGGCATGGATCGGGGCGTTGGCCTCGATCCCGCCGACACAACAACCGGCCCCGCCGGAAACGGGCGGCCTGTTACGCGACAGCCTGTCTTGTCCAATGCAGGGGGCTAAAGAAGTGACTGATGAAGGGTCGGCCTGTCGGCCTCGTATAACCGTATGAATAATGACAGGTGAGACACTTCCTTCGTCGGCCCTGTTGGACCATTAAAGGATACCGCTACGTCTTCGCGCGTGTCAAGTCGGGCAGGCAGGGAATGCTTGCAGCCCCCTATTCACCGAAGCGCAGACCCCCTAAGCCCGCGTCGTTGGCATCCTGACGCAGGTCGGCCGGGACCGGCGGCGGGTCGGCCCGGCCATCCAGGTCCCGGGGCGCGGTCGGGCCCGCCGCGTCCCCCGACGGTGCCGCAGGTTGGAGTTCGGCCTCCATCTGCTCGGCGCGCTGTTCGCTCGCCGCCTCGTACTCGGCCAGCTCGCGCAAGGCCTGGCGCGTGGCCCGCGCGAAGCGTTGGACGGCTTCGGGCACGGCCGACCCCCGCAGCGCCGCGTTCAGATACGGCGAGTTCGGATCGGTGACGGTCGTGAGCAGCGCCAGCCGCACGTGCCGGTCGCCGCTGCGGCCCGCGGCATCGCGCATCGGCTGGAACAGGTCCGTCGTCGGCGCCACCTCCGCATTGGGTTCAGCGACGACGGCCGGCGCATTGGCAAACGCCACGCTCCAGGCCTGCGCCATCGGCGACAGCTCGTCGAACCGGGCATTGACGCGGTCGGCGATGCGGGTGGCGCGGTCGGCCTCTTCCGCGCGGTCGAAGTGGCGGGCCATGCTCATCAGACGGCTCATCGCCCGCATCGCCACCGCCGCGTTGGGGTCGGTGGTCTGCGTCATCAACGCCTCGATGTTGTCCTCGGTGGTCGGTGTCGGCCGACGGACGATCGTGGGCACGCGGAACGACGAGCCCAGCAGCGCGGCGGTGAATCGCCCGCTCGGCTGGAGCTTGGGGTTGAGCACGCCCAGACAGCCCAACTGCAACCGTGGCCAGGCGTACGCATGCATCACCGCACCCACCTCGCCCGAGTCGAGGCGGATCGGGACCTCCAGCGCTTCGCGCGGCTTCAGCCGCAACCGCCGATACAGGTCCAGCACGACCGCCGGCGCGGGCGGCACCTCGGCGCCCACCGCACGCAGGCTCGGCGAGAGCACCACGCGCGTGGGGATCGTCCCTTCCGGGCCCAGCGACAGCGTCCACTCCGAGGCGTTGGACAGCACGAGCGTCACCCAGATCGGCCGGCCGTAGTCGCTCCGCTGGTCAGGGACATTCGGGCGGACCTGCACCACGCGGAGCGGTTCGGCGGCCATGTCGCGCAGGTCGGCGGGGACCCGCTCGAAGAGCGCGGCCAACCGCGCCGCCTCGTCGAGCGGCTTGGGGGTCTGGCCCAACCGCCGCAGCCGCCCCGCCGCCAGCAACCCGAACAACTCGTCGGGCGTCGATCGGTGCACCGCGTGCAATTGTCGGCGCGCGGTCGGGAGGTCGCCTTGCGCCTCGGCCACGAGCGCCGCGCCCAGGCGGGCGCGCGGGTCGTCGTCCACATGCCCCGCCAGCGCCGCCGCCGCCTCGGCCATGCGACCCTGCCGCATGGCGAGCCAGCCGCTCATGATCTGCCGAACCCGTTCGCCCCCTGCGGCGGTTTCGAGTTCGGCCAGGATGTCGGCCACCGCGTCGATCCGCTGATCGCAGATCAGGTGCGCCCACGCCAGCGTGGTCAGCGGCCCCATGCGGTCGGTCGCGTCGTGGGCGTCGGCGCGAAGCCGATCCGCCAGCCGGTCGAACGCCTCGGACGTCTTGCCGCCGCCGCCGGCCCAGCCGCGGATCGCCGCGTTGAGCATGAGCGTGTCGATCGGCGGCCAGTCCTCCGGCACGGCCGGCGCGTTGGCGTCGGTCGCCGCGTCGGCGTCGGCGTTGTCCGTGTCGGCGGTCGGCGTGTTGGCGTCGCCCATGACCTCATCGAGCAGCGCCAGCGCCTCGGCGTCGCGGCCCAGGCCCCACAACGCGAGCACGCGGCTGTGCGCCAGCGTCAGGCTCGGGGGGATGCGGTCCGCCTCGCGCAGCGACTCGGCCGACTCGTACCACGTCAGCGCCCCGGCGTAGTGGCCCAGGCCCATGTGCGCGTCGGCGATCGTCACGTGCGTGCTGATGTCCACGGGGTCGGCGTGGAAGAGCGTGAACAGCCCGGCCGCTCGGTCGGCCATGGACGTGCGGGGATCGTCCCCCAGCCGCCGCAGCGACTCGATGGCGGCCTGCTTGTTGGTCGAGTCCAGCGACAAGGCCTCGGCGAGCAGTTGGTCATGCGCCTCGTGCTCACCCCGCTCCCAGGCGAGGCGTGCGGCGCGAACGGCGACGCGGCTCCGCAGCGCCGGGCCGAAGCGATCCGACGCCGGGCCACGCACGATGCGCGTATAGAATGCCAGACGCTTCTCGGCGGTCTGCTGCTTGCGGGCCAGCAGGTCGACCAACCGCAACTGGACCACGTCATCCGCGGGGCGAAGCCGCAGGTACGCCTGCAGCGTGGGGATCAACTCCTGCCAGGCGTCGTCGGCATCCTGGGCCTCGGCCAGCAGCAGCCACCGTTCGGGATCGGTCGGGTCCAGTTCGAGCGCGTGCTCCATGAGGACCCGCGCGCGGGTGATCATGGCGTCGGTCGGGTTGATCGGCCCGCTCAACGCGGCGCGGGCACGCTGTTCCATGGCGTCGGCGAGCAGGCGAGCCGCCGGACCCGGTGAATCGCCCTCGGCCGACGTGGCGGGCTGCCCGAAGGCAACGGCGGCGATCAGCAGGCCGACCGCGAGGTGGGTTACCCATGAAATGGTGGTCAATCGGCTGGTTCCTGTCAGGATGGAGCGGGCGGCGGCTTACTGGCACTTATCGGCCATCCAGGGCCGGGCATTTGACCCCGAACGGCGTGCATCATGCCGCCGCCGCATGTTAAGCCGCCGCCCCGGAACACGCCAACAACCGCCTGCGCAGGCCGCCGGACGCCGGTCAAACCGCCGATCCGCGCCGCGTTGACGCTCCGGGAGTCACCGACTAGCATAAGCGACCTTTTGCACGCCGGGGCGCTGGTGCTTGCATTCGCAACGCAATCAGCCCACGCCCCTCGGCAGGGAGCACCTCAGTGGCCAAGAAGACCACCAAAGCCTCGAAGTCGGCCGGCGCCTCCACACGCAGCACCAAGGCCGCCACCGATCGCACCACCCGCAAGACCAAGACCGCCAAGAAGACCACCAAGGCGGCTGCGGCTCGGACGACCAAGAAGTCCAGCAAGAAGACGGCCAAGAAGACGACCAGGAAAACCGCCGCGACCAAGGCCGGGCCTGCGTCCAAGAAGACCGCCAAGAAGACCACCGCGAAGACCACCAAGAAGACGACCAAGGCGCCCGGCGTGACCGCGGCGGCTTCGCCCAAGGCCGCCAAGGAGCCCCGCCGGATCAAGACCCACCTGTCCGCCAAGGAACTGCGGTACTACCGCTCGTTGTTGCTCGAGAAGCGGACCGACCTCGTCGGCGACCTGAACGGGCTGGCCGAGTCGGCGCTCCGGGGCCAGGACCGCTCCAACCTGTCCAACATGCCCCTGCACATGGCCGACGCCGGGTCCGACAACTACGACCAGGAACTGGCGCTGGGGCTGATGGAGAGCGAGCGCGAGCTGCTCAATGACATCGACGACGCGCTGGATCGGATCGAGAACAAGACCTACGGCATCTGCATCGCCACCGGCGAGCCGATCAACAAGGCCCGACTCGAGATCAAGCCCTGGGCCAAGTTCTGCATCGAAGCGGCCCGCCAGCACGAGCGCGGCAACAGCCTCTGAACCGGCCCGCCGTGACCCCGCGCCGGACGCCGCATCGGCATGACCGCCACCCCGACCCCAAACCGACCCGACACCCCGGTCTGGCGCCGCCCGCGCCACATCGTGATCTTCTGTCTCGTGGCGGCGGCGCTGCTCACGGCCGACCTCACCCTCAAGTGGTGGGCGTTCCAGGTCTTCCCCCCCGTGCCGGTCGACGTGCCGCGGACGCTCGAACACGCCCGCGAACTGCAGCGCCGCCGCGGCGGCGGCCTCGCCCAACACATCCGCCTGCCCCAACGCACCGTCCAACTCGCCCCGAGCGTTCTCAACATCCGGCTCGTGCTCAACCTCGGCGCGGTGTTCGGCATCGGCCAGGGCAAGACCTGGCTGTTCGTGGTCATCACCGTCGTCGCGGTCGGCGTCATCGCCTACGCCCTGCTCACCACCGACCGACGCGACCGCTTGCAGCAACTGCTGCTCGCGATGATCCTCGCCGGGGCGCTGGGCAACCTCTACGACCGCATCGCCTTCGGCGCCGTCCGCGACATGCTCCACCTGTTCCCCGGCGTCCGGTTGCCGTTCGGCTGGACCTGGCCCAACGGCAGCCCCGAACTGTACCCCTGGGTGTTCAACCTCGCCGACGTCTACCTGACCTGCGGTATCCTCCTGGTCGTCCTGCGGGCGCTGCTGCCCCGCCGCCATGCCCCGGACGCCGCCGGGCAAGACGGCTGAGGTCGGCTTGGGCGCGAACGCCACGTTCTATAATGCCTGCGATGACCGACCGTTCCCCGCGTATGCAGCGATTGGCCGACAAGGCGCGGCAACTGCCCCGGACGCCCGGGGTGTACCTGATGAAGGACGCCAAGGGGCGGGTGGTCTACGTCGGCAAGGCGTCGATGCTGCGCAGCCGCGTGGCCAGCTACTTCCAGCCCGCCGCCGACCTCGGTCACAAGAAGCAGTCGATGCTCGACGTGGTCGAGGACTTCCAGACCATCGAGTGCGAGGGCGAGTGGGAGGCGCTGCTGACCGAGAACCGGCTGATCAAGGACCTGCACCCCCGCTTCAACGCCCGCCTCACCGACGACAAGACCTTCCCCTACCTCGTGATCACCAGCCGCGAGGAGTTCCCGGGCGTGTTCATCACGCGACAGCCCAACGACGAGCGATTCCGCGGCGGCCGCATCCTCGGCCCCTTCACCAGCGTCTACGCGCTGCGCGAGGCGATGAAGCTGTTGCAGCGGGTGTTCCGGTTCCGCACCTGCGAGCTGGACATCCGCTCGGACGACGACCAGCGGCGGTACTTTCGGCCTTGCCTGCTGTACGCGATCGGCCAGTGCACCGCGCCCTGCGCCGCGAAGATCAGCAAGGACGCCTACCGCGCCGACATCGATCGGCTGTCGCGGTTCCTGCAGTCCAAGCGGTCGGTGATGCTGCGGCAGATGCGGCAGGAGATGGCCGACGCCGCCGCGAAGCAGGACTACGAAGCCGCGGCCCGGCTCCGCGACCAGGTCCGGGCGATCGAGAAGCTCGACGAGCGCGGCTCGCGGTCGGACCAGTGGCAGCCCGAGACCGAATCGCTGTACGTCGACCCGCGCAAGGGCATCCGCGCCTTGCAGACCGCGCTCGAGATGGACGACGAGCCCCGCTGCATCGAGTGCATCGACATCGCCCACCTCCAGGGCGACCAGACCGTCGGGTCGAAGGTGTGTTTCGTGGACGGCCGACCCTTGAAGAACCAGTATCGCCGCTACAAGGTCCGCACGGCGAGCAACGACGACTACGCGGCGATCCGCGAGGTCGTCAGCCGCGCCTACCGCGAGCCGGGCTCCGGCGAGGGGGTGTACCCGGACCTGATCGTGATCGACGGGGGCGCGGGTCAGCTTTCCGCGGCGCTCGAAGCGTTGCGCGAGTTTGCGCACAAACCCCCGATGATCGTCGCGCTCGCGAAGAAGGAGGAACTGATCCACGCGCCCCAGCGCGACGAGCCGATCCGGCTGTCCCGCCACAACGCCGGGCTGAAGATGTGCCAGGCTATCCGCGACGAAGCGCACCGCTTCGCCCAGCATTATCATCACATCCTGCGACGGAAGAAGACGATCGAGCGGAACTGACGATGAGCCGGGCGTCACCGATCACCGCGGCCGACCAAGGCGTGCACGTGCGGGTCAAGGCCGTCCCGGGCGCCAGCCGCGACGAGGTGGCCGGTGTGCTGGGCGAGGCCTTGAAGGTGCGGGTCGCCGCCCCGCCGGAGGCCGGCAAGGCGAACAAGGCCATCCGCCGCCTCGTCGCCGACGCCTTCGAGGTCGACCCGCGGGACGTTCTTCTCGTCGCCGGGGAGGCATCGCCGCGAAAGACGCTGCTGATCCGCGGGCTCGACGTGGCCGACGCCACGCGCCGGCTCAGCGCGCTTCGAGGATCAGCTCCGTAACACGCCGCTGGGCGTTGGACATGGGCAGATCATCCATGTCATCGGGCCGCCGCCAGACCCCCCGGCCGCGCTTCAGCCGACCTGCGACCACCTCCGCCCGATGCACGACGAATCGGATCCGCCGGTGGGTGGTGACGTGCGTGAACGCGCCGCACTCGCGCGGGGGCGCGATGTTCAGCCCGAAGCGGTCGTGCGCGTAACGTGCCAGGGCGCCGTTGGTCGGCACGGCGTCATCGCGGCCCTCTCGCGTCGGCAACTGCCAGAGCCCCGCCCACAGGCCCGTCTCGCCGCGCCGCTCCAGCAACACCCGCCCGCGACGCGCCATCGCGAGCACATCATGCCGCACTTCGCGTTGGGCCGGTTGCCTGGCCTTGACGGGCAGCGCCGACGTTCGACCCGCCGCGCGGGCTTCGCACCGGCGGCGGAGCGGACAAGGATCGCACCGCGGCGACCGCGGCAGGCACACCGTGGCGCCCAGTTCCATCAGCGCCTGGTTGACGTCGCCCGGATGCCGCGCGCCTCGCACGAATCGCTCGGCCAGCGCCCACAGCCGCCGCCGCGTCGCCGCTTCATCGATCGGCTCCGCGATCGCGAAGACCCGCCCCAGCACGCGCGCGACGTTGCCGTCGAGGACGGGCGCGGCCGACCCGAACGCGATCGACGCGACCGCGCCCGCGGTGTATTGCCCCACGCCCGGAAGCTGACGCAGCGCCCGAAGGTCGCTGGGGACGCGGCCGCCGTGCTGCTCAACGATCACCTCCGCCGCTCGCCGCAGGTTCCGCGCGCGGCGGTAGTAGCCCAGGCCCTGCCAGAGGCGGAGCACCTGCTGGTCATCCGCAGCGGCCAGCGCCTCGAGCGTGGGCCACCGCCGCATGAACCGCTCGAAGTAGTCGATGACCGTGGCGACCTGGGTCTGCTGGAGCATGGCCTCGCTGACGAGCACCGCGTACGGATCGGACCGCCCGCCGGGCGCGGCGCGCCACGGCAAACGGCGATGCGCCCGCCGGTACCAACGCAACAGGCCGCGGCGCATCGCGATCACATCGCTCTGAACATCGCGGTCAGCGGCTTGGCTTGGCTTGGTCGCTCGGCGGCTGGGCACAATACGCGCGGGAGGACTCGAACCCCCAACCCTCGGTTCCGAAGACCGATGCTCTATCCATTGAGCTACGCGCGCTCGCTGCGGGGGATTGTACAACCCACGCCGGGGTGTCGCGCCAACGCCGCGGGCGCCAACGCGGCGATCGCACACGCTCAGTCGGCCGCGGTGATGTGCAGGTCCTTGACCTTCTTGTTGAGCGTGTTGCGGTTGATGCCGAGGAAGTCGGCCGAGCGGGTCTTCACGCCATCGTTGCGTTCCAGCGCCTTGGCGATGAGCTGGCGTTCGACCTCGCCGACGACCAGATCGTAGATCTCGCCCTCGCGCATGCCGTACTCCTCGACCGCCTGCTCGCTCAGGCGTCGGGCGAGCGCCTCGATGGACTCGGCGGAGGCCTGGTCGCGGCCCTGCTGGGCGAACATGCGGATCTGGATCGGCAACAGGTCGTAGGTGAACTCATCGCTCTGGCTCAGCACGACGGCGCGCTCGATCGCGTTCTCCAGCTCCCGCACGTTGCCGGGCCAGGGGTACCGCAGCAGCGTGTTCATCAGCTCGCGCGAGATCTTCGTGAGGTTGCGGTCGTTCTCGCGGTTGTATTTGTCAAGGAAGTGATCGATCAGCAGCGGGATGTCCTCGCGGCGATTCCGCAGCGGCGGCAGGTACACCGTCACGACGTTCAACCGATAGTACAGGTCCTCGCGGAACGTGCCCTTGCGGACCTCCTCCTGAAGGTCGAGGTTGGTCGCGGCGATCACGCGGACGTCGACGCGGACGGTGCGGTGGTCGCCGACCCGCTCGAACTCCCGCTCCTGGAGGACGCGGCGCAGCTTGACCTGCAACTGCGTGTCGATCGTGCCGATCTCATCGAGGAAGATGGTGCCGCCGTCGGCGGCCTCGAAGCGGCCGACCTTGTCGCGGACCGCGCCGGTGAACGAGCCCTTCACGTGGCCGAACAGCTCCGATTCGAGCAGCGTCTCGGACAGCGCCCCGCAGTTGACGCGGACGAACGGCTGATCCCGGCGGGGCGAGTTGTAGTGGATGGCCTTGGCGATGAGCTCCTTGCCCGTGCCAGTCTCGCCGAGCAGCAGGCAGGTGGCGCGGCTGGCGGCGACCTGGCCGATCGTCGCGAACACGTCCATCATCGCCCCGCTGGTGCCGATGATGTTGTCGAAGCGGTACTTGCTGCGGAGGTTCTCGCGGAGCTGCTGGTTCTCCTCCAGCCAGGTCTCCTTCTCCACGCGCACCAGCTCATTGACGCGCAACGCCTGGGCGATGTTGCCGGCGATGATCGACAGGAGCCGGGCGTCGGCCTCGAGCGTGGCATCACTGGTGTAGGGCTGGGCGGCGGAGATCGCGCCGGCGACACGGCCGTGGGCGCGGATCGGGACACAGACGAACGAGGTCTTCTTCTCGCCCTGCGTCGCGCCCAGCCCGCCGGTCCGGTTGAGAAAGACCGGGGCCTCGGTCACGTCGGCGAGGACGGTGGGCTCTCCGGAGGCGACGACCTGGCCGGTGATGCCCTCGCCGATCTCGTAGCGGCCCTTGCGCTTCTCGTCCTCGGACAGGCCGACGGCCGCGGCGATGCGGAGCGAGGCGGTCGTCTCGTCACGGAGGATCAGCGCGGCCCGCCGAAAGCCCAACTGCTCGGCGAGCACGTTCATCACCTCACCAAATAGCGACTCGATATCCAGACCACTGCCTAGAATATCGCTTATTCGCGCAAGCGTTGTCAGTTCCAGCTCGGCTCGTGTCATGTTGTGCATAATATCTAATCACCATCGCCTTGTCAATGCGCAATGTCAGCGCGCTTTGTGCACCCGGGGCTGCCCGGCCGCGTTCGCGAGGCGTATTTCAAGCCTCCACGCCCGTTTCACGCTCGATTGTGCCTGTTCGCACGCGGCGATATATTGTTTCGTTTCGCCATGAACACGACTGAGCTTATGCAGGACGCTATTGCCAAGGCCTCGGTGCTGATCGAGGCCCATCGCTACATCCGCGCCTTCCGCGGGAAGACGATCGTGGTGAAAGTCGGCGGGTCCATCATGGACCAGCCGGAGACCCTGGCGAACCTGCTCCGCGACGTGTGCTTCCTCGACGCAGTGGGCATCAACCCGGTGCTGGTGCACGGCGGGGGCAAGGGGATCACCGAGGCGATGAAGCGCGAGGGCCTGGAGGCACAGTTCGTCCAGGGTCGACGCTACACCGACGAGCGGACCCTGGCGATCGCCGAGCACGTGCTGATCAACGAGGTCAATCGCTTCATCACGACGACGATCGACGAGTTCGGCCACCATGCGATGGGCCTGCATTCGCTGTCGAGCTGCGCGGTGTTCGGTCGGCGGCTGTTCCTGGAGGGCGAGCCGGACCCATCGGGCAAGCCGCGCCGCGTGGACATCGGGCTCGTGGGCGAGGTCGAGTGGGTCAACGCGGGGCTGCTCGAGGCGCTGGTCAAGGCCGGCTACATCCCGGCGATCGCGCCAATCGTGCGGGATCGAACCGGCGTGAAGCTGAACATCAACGCCGACTCAGCGGCGGGCCAGGTCGCCGCGGCGCTGCGGGCGGAGAAGCTGGTGCTGGTCTCCGACACGCACGGCATCCGAACCGGGCCGACCGACGAGACGCTGGCCAGCCACCTGACCAAGCGGCAGATCGAGCAGCTCGTGGCCGACGACGTGGTGGGCGCGGGGATGCTGCCGAAGGTCGAATCGTGCTTCACGGCGCTGGCCGGCGGCGTGCGCAAGACCCACATCGTCGACGGGCGGATCCCCCACTCGCTGCTGCTGGAGATCTTCTCGGAGGCGGGGATCGGCACGGAGATCGTGCTTTGACCGGGTCGGGGAGGCTGCCATGAACCACTTCCTTCAGATCGCCGACGCCACGGACGAGCAGTTGACGCGCATCCTCGAGGCGGCCCACCGGTTGCGCGCCCAGCGCCGCGCCGGCGAGCCCAACGACCCGGTGCTCGCGGGCCGGTCGCTGGCGATGTTCTTCCAGAAGCCGAGCCTGCGCACACGCGTCAGCTTCGAGCAGGCCATGCTGGAGCTGGGTGGCCACGCGATCGTGCTCGGCCAGAGCGAGGTCCAGCTCGGCGAGCGCGAGACGGTCGGCGACTTCGCCCGGGTCGTCAGCGGCATGGTCCAGGCCATCGCGGCACGGGTATTCGACCACGCGGACCTCGAGGAGATGGCCCGCCGCTCCGACGTGCCGGTCATCAACATGCTCTCGGACCGGGCGCACCCCTGCCAGGCGCTGGCGGACGTGATGACGGTTCAGGACGAGTTCGGCCCCGACATCGCCGGTCGCACGATCGCCTTCATCGGCGACGGCAACAACTGCGCCCGATCGCTGGCGTTGCTCTGCTCGATGCTGGGGGCGCGGTTCGTGCACGCCAGCCCGCCGGGCTACGAGATCGCCGACGCCGGCCCGCACGTCGCGTGGGTGGAGGACCCGCTCGAGGCGGTCAGCGGCGCCGACGTCATCTACTGCGATACGTTCGTCTCGATGGGCCAGGAGCAGGAAAAGGCCAAGCGGCTGAAGGATTTCCGCGCCTACCAGGTCAACGCCGAGCTGGTCGGGGCTTCGCCGCCCCAGGCGATCGTGCTGCATTGCCTGCCGGCCTACCGCGGCGTGGAGATCACCGACGCGGTCATGGATGGCCCGCGATCCCGGGTCTTCGCCCAGGCCCACAACCGCCTCCACGCTCAGAAGGGCCTGCTCGCCGTGCTCCTGGGCGGCGGGTGATGGGCGGGGGGTGACGGTACCCGGCCCGGCTCCGCCGAGGACACGTAGACGCCACGCCCGCGGGCGAGGTCAAACCTCGGGTGCTCTACACACATCGGACGTTGCTTGCTGATGTTCGTGCATGACCGGCGATGCCCGCGGCGATCTCCGCGGTTAGTATCTAGCCATGCCCGAGATGGATACCGACAAGTTGCTGCTGATCGTCGTCGGGGCGCACCTGAGCGCGGAGGCGACGGATCGGCCGCTGGCCTACCGGTTGCAGGAGTCGATCCAGGAGCGGTTGCATCGGCTGACCGGGTCGACCGACTGGCCCGTGCTGCCGCTGACGTGTACGGACGTATGGTACCTGAACAACGAAGCGCTTCAGCAGCGGCCGTGCGTGTCGATCGGCGGCCCCGGGGTTAACGCGCTCAGCGCGTATCTGTACCAGAAGCTGCCGACCGCGCTGGCGGTCGAGGACCAGCTCGTGGTGCAACTGGACGTGGAGTTGGCGGACCTGCGGTGCGCGGTGTGGGGGATGGACGGCGGTCACACCGCCGCCGCGCTCGACCTGTTCGAGAACAAGTACCTGCACGAGTGGTTGCGTGCGGCGATCGCCTGATCGCGGCACCGGCCCGCGTCCGGTCGGCGGCGTCGGGTTACGCCGACGCGCCCGACACCGCTTCCTGGGGGACGTTGGCCTGGGGCTGGCCGGAGTCGCCGCCGGGCTTGTCCCAGAAGATCAGGCCCGGTTCGAAGGGCTTGGCCATGTCCTTGTGGCCCGGCAGGATGCGAACGGCGAAGCCGTGCCGCCCGCTGTTGTCCACCTTGAGCGCGCCCCTGAAGCGGTGCCGCCCGTCGCCGAGGTCCTCGGCGTGGTCCATGTCGACCGGGACGCCGGAGGTGATCGCGCCGTCGGTGTCGAGCTCGCCGTAGTAGCACTGCACGCGGACCTGGTCGGGCTTGATCTGGCCGAGGTGCACCACGCTCTCGACGTTCAGCGGGTGGTTTACGCCCAGCGGGCGGGTCGTGTCGGCGTCGAGCGACTCGACGCTGAGCTTGTCCCAGTGCTCGCGCAGGTGACGCTTGTAATCGTTGAGCTCGACCGCCTTGTCGAGCTTGTTGGCGGTGAACTGCACCGATCGCTTGTGGGCGGGCAGGTAGTACTTCTCGGCGTACTCCTGGACCATGCGGTTGGTGTTGAACATCGGCGCCAGGGTGCGCAGGTCATTCTTGATCCAGCGGACCCACTCGCGGGGCAGGCCCTCCTCCCGGTCGTAGAACATCGGGATGACGTGCTTCTCGAGCAGGTCGTAGAGCGCCTGGCTCTCGACCTGGTCCTGGTAGTCGTAGTTGGCGTAGGTCTCGCCGCGGCCGATGGCCCAGCCCAGGTCCTTCTGCCAGGCCTCGTCCCACCAGCCATCGAGGATCGAGCAGTTGAGCACCCCGTTGAGGGCCGCCTTCATGCCGCTGGTGCCCGAGGCCTCCATCCCGCGGCGGGGGGTGTTGAGCCAGACGTCGACGCCCTGGACGAGGTAACGGGCGACGTTCATGTCGTAATTCTCGATGAAGACGATGTGGCGGGCGCCACCGTTCTCCTGGGCGAAGTGGATGAACTGACGGATCAGCTCCTTGCCCTGGGTGTCGGCGGGGTGGGCCTTGCCGGCGATGACGAACTGCACGGGCCGATCGGTGTTGCAGAGCACCTTGTTCAGCCGCTTGGCATCGCGGAGGATCAGGTTCGCCCGCTTGTAGGTCGCGAAGCGGCGCGCGAACCCGATGGTCAGCGCCCTGGGGTCGAGCACGCCGCCGGCCTGCTCGATCTCCGAGGTCGAGGCGCCGCGCTGGTCGAGCTGGCGGCGCAAACGCCGCCGCACCCAGGTGACCAGGTTCTGCCGCCGCTCCTCGCGGATCCGCCAGAGCTCTTCGTCGGGGATCTCGTCGATGCCCTCCCAGACCGACTGGTCCTCGGGGTTGGTCTGCCACTTCAGCGACAGGTACCGGTCGAACAGCCGGGTGATGTCCGAGCTGAGCCAGGTGCGTGCGTGCACGCCGTTGGTGACGTGCCCGATCGGGGTCTCCTCCTGAGGCAACTCGGGCCAGATGCCGTGCCACATGTCGCGGCTGACCTTGCCGTGCAGCTTGCTCACGCCGTTGCACTGGTCGCTGGTGCGGATGGCGAGCACGGCCATGGAGAAGAACTCGTTGCGGTTGTAGACGTTCTCGCGGCCGAGGGCGAGCAGGCCCTCCATGTCCAGCCGCAGCGACCCGACGTAGTCGCGGAAGTACCGCTGCAGCAGGTCGGGGGGGAAGCGGTCGATGCCGGCCGGGACCGGCGTGTGCGTGGTGAACAGGTTGCCCGCGGCGCCGGCCCAGCGGGCCTCATCAAACTGCACGTCGTGGGTCTCGATGAGCCGGCGGATGCGCTCCAGCGCAAGGAAGGCGGCGTGGCCCTCGTTCAGGTGATAGACCGACGGCTGGACGCCCATGGCCTCCAGGGCCCGCGTGCCGCCGATGCCCAGCACGATCTCCTGCTTGATCCGCATCTCCATGTCCCCGCCGTACAAGTGCGAGGTGATGCCGCGGTCGCCGGAATCATTGCCCGGCAGGTTCGTGTCCAGCAGGAACAGCCGCACCCGCCCGACCATGACCTGCCAGACGGCGATCTGGACCTTGCGGCCGGGCAGGTCGACCTCGACGATCAACTGCTCGCCGTGGCCGCCGTCGACCGGCTTCAGCGGCAGGTTCGCGAAGTCGAGGCTGGGGTAGAACTCCTGCTGCCAGCCGTCGGCGTTGAGGTACTGCTGGAAGTATCCGTTGCGGTAGAGCAACCCGACGCCGACGAGGGGCAGGCCCAACTCGCTGGCGCTCTTGACGTGGTCGCCGGCGAGCACGCCCAGGCCGCCCGAGTAGATCTGCATGCACTCGGTCATGCCGAACTCGGCGCAGAAGTACGCGATGCAGCAGTCGTCCACGTTGCCGTAGTTGCGCTGGTACCACGTGTTGCGATCGAGGTGCTCGACCATCCGCTCGTGAGCCCGGCGGAGGCACGCGAGGAACCCGTCGTCCCGGGCGCGTTCGTCCAGCACGTCCTGCGGGCACATGCCCAGCAGGCGGATCGGGTTGTGGTTGGTCTGGGTCCAGAGCTGCCGGTCGATCCGCATGAACAGGTCCACCGCATCCGGGTGCCAGCTCCACCACAGGTTGTAGGCGATCTCGAGCAGAGGCTTCAGCGGCTCAGGAAGCGAAGGAACGACCTTGAACGAATGGATACGTGCTTGTTCGGGGCTGAGCATGGGATGGGCGTCCTGCCTTCTTGGGGTATATACGTCTCAGTTTCGCCGTTGGGCCGCACAGACGGTACAGCCGACAAACGTCGTCCGGCTACGGCCATGCGCACCGGACAATGGCGTTATTATCGACCAGATGACGACGCGACCTTTGGCCGACCCATGATATTCAATCTCGGACGTGCAAAGACAGGGCCAGCCTCAAAGCCCACAATATGACACAAACAAAACGCTTCACCGACCGCGGATCGCTTCGGGGTTCACCGGGTGCTCGGGTTCACCGCCGGCAAGGACCGCGAGCAGGTTGTCGGCGGCGATGCGGCCCATCGCGGTCCGTGTCCCGACCGCCGCCGATCCCAGGTGGGGCAGCAGCAACACGTTAGCGCAGTCTGCGAGCCCCGGGGTCATTCGTGGTTCATGCTCATAGACATCCAGCCCCGCCCCGGCGATCGTGCCCGCCCGCAGCGCCTCGACCAACGCCGATTCGTCGACGACCGCGCCACGGGCCGTGTTGATCAGGTACGCAGCGGGCTTCATTAACTGAAGCCGCCTCGCGTCGATCATGTGCTTGGTCTGGTCGGTCAGCGGCACGTGCAGCGAAACGAAGTCGGCCGTTCGCAGCGCCTCGTCGAGATCGACCATGGGCGCGGCGAAATCGCGCTCGAACTCCTCATGCCGGCGCCGGGCAACATAGACGATCTTCATGTTCCAGCCCATCGCCCGCCGCGCGACGCAGTAGCCGATCCGCCCCGCGCCCACGATCGCCAGCGTCCGCCCGACCAGGTCGCCGCCGAGCAGTTCGGCCGGCTTCCAGCCGGTCCACGCGCCCGTACGCATGAGCCGATCGCCCTCGGCGACGCGCCGCGCCATACCCAACAGCAGCGCCCAGGCGATATCCGCCGTGGCTTCGCTCAGCACCCCCGGCGTGTTGCAGACCACGATCCCCCGCCGCGTCGCCTCGGGCACGTCGATGTTGTTGAACCCCACGGCGTAGTTGCTGATGACCTTCAGGCCCGGGCCGGCCGCGTCCATCACCTCCGCGTCAATCGACTCGCTGAGGTGGCAGAGGACGGCCTCGCAGCCGGCGACGCCGCTGAGCAGCGCCGGACGCGGCGGCGAGCCGTCGCCGTCGTGGACCGTCACGTCGTGACCGGCGTGTTCGATCATCGCCGCGCCGTCGCCGGGGAACGGTTGCGTAATATAGACCCTGGCCATGCCGTCGACGATAAGGAAAAAGCCCGCGGATGGCCATCCGCGGGCTGGGGTTTGGCATGGAAGGGTCGCTGCTTACCGCTTGGAGAACTGGAAGCGGCGGCGAGCGCCGGGCTGGCCGTACTTCTTGCGTTCGACCTGGCGGCTGTCGACGGTGAGGAACCCGTTCTCGCGGAGGATGGGCTCCAGCGCCGGGTCGTAGTCTTTGAGGGCGCGGCACAGGCCCAGCCGCACGGCGCCCGCCTGGCCGCTCGGCCCGCCGCCGCTGACGTTGACGTACACGTCCAGCGACCCGGCGGTCTTGGTCGCCTCCAGCGGCGCGGTCATGTCGCTGCGGTCCCGCATCTCGGTGAAGTAGCGGTCGATCCGCCGGCCGTTGATGAGGAAATTACCCTGGCCCGGGCGGATCCTCACCCGCGCGACCGATGTCTTGCGACGGCCGGTGCCCCAGAACCAGTGCTGGCCCGGCGGCAGGGGACGCGGGGCGCTGGGCGCCGCCGCGACAACCGGTTCGACCGGCACTTCGGCCGTCCCGGTCGCTTCAACATTCACGCTCGTGTCCTGGTCTGACATGGATGGTCCACTCAACCGAAAATACGGGGTGCGATTACAGTTCCAGGGTGACCGGCTGCTGCGCCGCGTGCGGGTGCTCGGCGCCCGCGTACACCTTCATCTTCTTCATCATCCGCTCGCCGAGGCCGCTCTTGGGCAGCATCCGCCGCACCGCCAACTCGATCAGCTTCTCCGGCCGCTCGTCGCGGAGCTGGCGGTAGCTCACGCTCTTCAAACCGCCGGGGTAGCCGCTGTAGCGGTGGTGGAACTTCTGGTCGAGCTTGCGGCCGGTCAACTGGACCTTCGCCGCGTTGATCACGACCACGAACTCACCGGTGTCCATGTGCGGCGTGTACTGCGGCCGGTGCTTGCCCATCAGGATCGTGGCGATCCGGGTCGCGAGCCGACCGAGCACCTGGCCGTCGGCGTCGACGAGGTGCCAGCCCTGCTCGAGCTGGTCGGGATTGGTAAATGTCGTCTGGCGTTCCATGGTGTAGCTGCCTCGGTAGCCTCAGGCAAAGACCCGTCAGTTTACGGCGGACGGGGGTTTTGTCAAGACCGACCGCCTTGACAGCCCCACCACCGCCGGTAGACTGGGCCATGACTTTGCCACGCAGGGCCATCCGTGACAATCCCTCGGGAGCGGCGCGGAGAAGGGCAGGCCACGCGGCACGATCCAGCGCCTGTCCAGCTCAGCAAAGTCCGCCGCGGCTTCCCCTCTGCCGGCAACCTCACGCCGGACCCGGAAACCGCGCCTGAACAGGCAACGACGCGGTCGCCGGCCGCGCTCGACGTGTTTTTGAAGGCCCGTGGTGTAACGGCAACACACCAGGTTTTGGTCCTGGCGTTCCTGGTTCGAATCCAGGCGGGCCTGGTTCTCGCAGGTGGCTGGAGCCAGCGGACTGGCCGCACACGATGCGGTCAGAACGACAGATAAGCGGAGACTTTGCATGGTCGGCCCGACAGATACCCCCGATCCATCGGCGCCCATCGAGGCCGTCATCCTCGCCGCGGGCAAGGGCACGCGGATGAACAGCGACCTGCCCAAGGTGCTTCACGAGGTCGCCGGTCGGCCCATGGTCCAGTGGGTCGTGGACGCGGCCCGGGCGGTCGGCGCCCGGCGGAGCGTGCTCGTGGTCGGTCACGGCGCCGACCGCGTTCGTCAGGCCGTCGGCAACGATCGCGACATCGACTTCGTGGAGCAGACCCAGCAGCTGGGCACGGGCCACGCCGTCCAGCAGGCCGCCCCGCTCTACACCGACGCCGGCGACCTGGACGTGCTGGTGCTCTGCGGCGACGGCCCGCTCATCCACGCCCGCACGCTTCAGACGCTGAT
Source organism: uncultured Planctomycetaceae bacterium (assembly GCA_964458935.1). Classification (GTDB taxonomy): domain Bacteria; phylum Planctomycetota; class Phycisphaerae; order Phycisphaerales; family Zrk34; genus CAYWKS01. The sequence continues at coordinate 22,941 of CAYWKS010000013.1, read as the reverse complement.
CGACACGCACCGCCGAACCGGCGCCGCCGCCACGCTCGCCACCGCCGTCCTCGACGACGCCAGCGGGTACGGCCGCATCGTCCGCGACGAGGCCGGGGACCTGCTGGGGATCGTCGAGCACAAGGACGCCAGCGACGCGCAGCGTGCGATCCGCGAGGTCAACCCCAGCTACTACTGCTTCAAGGCGGCGGCGTTGTTCGAGGCGCTGCCGCGGCTGAGCAACGACAACGCCAAGGGCGAGTACTACATCACCGACGTCTTTCGGATGCTCCGCGAATCGGGCCGACGCGTCGCCGTCGTCGACGCGGTACCCGCCGAGGACGTGCTGAGCATCAACACCCCCGACCAGTTGGCCGAGGTCGACGCCATCCTGCGAGAGCGGCTGGCCGACACGCCGACCGCACCCACCGGAGCCTGAGCGCCGATATGAGCCCACCGGACGAAAATGACCTGCGGATCTTCTCCGGGCGGGCCTCGCGCGACCTGACGGAGCGGCTGTGCAAGAGCCAGGGCCTCAGCGTCGGGCAGGGCCATACCGACATGTTCCCCGACGGCGAGATCATCGTGAAGGTCGAGGAGGACGTGCGTGGCCGGGACTGCTTCGTCATCCAGTCGACCTACCACCCGGTCAACGCGCACCTGATGGAGCTGTTGATCTACATCGACTGCCTCCGCCGGGCGTCGGCGCGGAGCATCACGGCGGTGATCCCCTACTTCGGTTACGCCCGCCAGGACCGCAAGCACGAGGGCCGCGTCCCCATCACCGCCAAGCTCGTGGCGAACCTGATCACGACCGCCGGGGCCAACCGGGTCGTGACCATCGACCTGCACGCCGAGCAGATCCAGGGCTTCTTCGACATCCCGCTCGACCACCTGTTCGCCGCGCCGGTCATCGTCGACTACGTCGAGTCGATCCGCGACGAGTTGAGCGACCTGGTGCTGGTCAGCCCGGACGTGGGCAACGTCAAGACCGCGAACATGTACGCGAGCATGCTCAACGGCGACCTGGCCATCATCGACAAGCGCCGCCGCTCCGGCAGCGACGTCAAGAGCGCCAACCTCATCGGGCAGGTCAAGGACAAGACCGTGTTCATGGTCGACGACATGATCACGACGGCCGGCACGATGTGCGGCGCCGCGGAGCTGGTGATGGAGCAGGGCGCCCGCGAGGTCATCGCCGCCTGCACCCACCCGGTGCTCGTGGGGCTGGCGATGGAGCGGCTCAGCGAGTCGCCGATCAGCCGGCTGATCACCACCGATACGATCCCCTGCGGCCAGCGCTGCGCCCCCATCGCCGACAAGCTCGTCGAGTTGAGCGTCGCCGAGCTGATCGGCGAAGCGCTCCGCCGCATCCACCACAACCGGTCCGTCAGCGCCCTGTTCCGTCAGGGCAGCGGAGGAAAGCGATGATCGACGGTCGCCGTGGCGGCCGCCAACAGCACCGCATGAGGTAACACGATGGCACACGAAACACCCAAACTGACTGGCGAGTTGCGAGAACACACCGGGACCAAGTACGCCGCGCGACTGCGGCGCGCCGGCAAGCTGCCGGCGGTGATCTACGGCCACGGCGAGGCGCCCGAGCACATCGCCGTCAACGCCCACGAGGTCCACCACGCCCTGCACGACGGCGCCCACCTGCTGGAGATCGCCCTCAACGGCAGCGGCCAGCAGACCGTCCTCATCAAGGCCGTGCAGTACGACCACCTCGGCGACTCGATCATCCACGTCGACCTGGCGCGGATCGACCTGACCGAAGACGTGCAGGTCTGGGTCCCGCTCGAGGTGACCGGCCAGGACGCCGCCCCGGGCCTCAAGCAGTCCGGCGCGTTCCTCGAACACCCGATGACCGACCTCGAGATCGTCTGCCGCGCCGACCAGATCCCCGACCAGATCACCGTGGACGTCAGCAGCCTCGACGTCAACGACTCGCTGACCGTCGGCGACCTGGCGCTGCCGGCCGGGATCAAGGCGGTCAGCGACCCCGACACCGCGGTCGCCAGCATCAGCGTTGTGACCGAAGAGGAGTTTGAGGCGCTCGAGGAGGCCGCCGAAGGCGGTGAGGCCGCCGCCGAACCCGAGGTCATCACCGAGCGCGAGGACGAGCAAGGCGAAGCCGGTGAAGGCGAGGACAAGGCCGAGTAATCCCGCGCGGCCTGGCACGGATAATGAAATTGATCGTCGGATTGGGCAACCCGGGCAGCGAATACGCGAAGACCCGACACAACGTCGGGTTCATGGCGGTCGACCGGCTGGCGACGCGGCACGGGCTGAGCCAGCCCCGGGCGCGGTTCCATGCCGGCTGCCTCGAAGGGCACATCGCCGGCCAGCGCGTCATGCTCATGCAGCCGACCACTTACATGAACCGCAGCGGCCAGGCGGTCGGCGAGGCGGCGCGGTTCTTCAAGCTCGACCCCGCCGCGATCATGGTCGTCGTCGATGAGACCGCGCTGCCGACCGGGGCGATCCGCATCCGGCCCGGGGGCGGCGACGGCGGGCACAACGGCATGGCCGACATCATCCGCCGCCTCGGCGGCGACGCGTTCCCCCGGCTGCGGCTGGGCATCGGCGAGCCCGAGGTCGACGGCCGGCCCATCGCCCAGCGGGACTACGTGCTCGGCCGATTCACCGATGCCCAGGCCGCCGAGATCGACGCGGCCCTCGACCGCGCCGCCGACGCCCTGGAGTGTTGGGTCGGCCGGGGCCTCGACGCCGCCATGAACCAGTACAACGTGCGCCGCGGCGATCGCGCCGACGACGCGGACCGCGACGACCCCCAACGCCGGACAACCCAACCCTGATTCGTTCGGAGCCCACGCGGGTTCCCATGCCACCGGACGAAGGAGCACACGATTCTCATGACTGACGAGCAACTGCCACTGTACGAGGGACTGTTCCTGTTCAACACGCAGGCGATCGACGGCGACCTGCAGCAGGCGGTCGACCACCTCAACGAGATCCTGCAACGCGCCGACGCCCAGATCGTCGCCATGACCCGCTGGGACGAGCGGAAGCTCTCGTTCCCCATCGAGGGCCAGAAGCGCGGGCTCTACCTGCTGACCTACTTCCGCGTGCGCGGCACGCAGGTGGCCAACATCGAGCGCGACGTCAACCTCAGCGAGCTGCTGCTGCGGGCGATGGTGCTCCGGGCCGACCACATGGGCGACGTGGAGCTCGAGCAGGTCCTCGCCGACGCGAAGAAGCTCGACGACCTGCTGGCGGTCAGCGGCGCCGGGGAGAGCGGCCCGGCCCCGGACGACGCCGACGCCGAGCCCGCCGCCGTGGCCGACGACCCGCCGGCCCGCCCCAATGACGCCGCCGACCCGTCCTGAACACCAACGCCTGCGAGAACACGCCCGGGCAAGGAGCGGCCATGGCCAACTACAACAAGATCATGCTCATGGGCAACCTGACGCGCGATCCGCAGCTTTCCTACCTACCGTCGAACACGCCGGTCGTCGAGTTCGGGCTGGCGGTCAACCGGCGGTTCCGCCGCCAGGACGGCGAGCAGGGTGAGGAGACGCTGTACGTCGACTGCCGCGCGTTCGGTCGCACCGCGGAGTTGCTCAACCAGTACACCGCCAAGGGCCGGCCCCTGTTCGTCGAGGGCCGGCTCCAGCTCGACCAGTGGGAGGACAAGGACGGCAACCGCCGCAGCAAGCACCGCGTGTTCATCGAGAACTTCCAGTTCATCGACGGCCGGGGCGGTAGCGGCGGCGGCGGCGGCGAGGATTCGGGCGGCGGGTATCGCGGCGGCGGGCCCGACGCCGGGCCGTCGCGCTCGGCCCCCCGCTCTTCCAGCCCGCCGCCCGGACCCGATTTCGACCAGTCCGGTGACGACATACCGTTTTGAGTGCACCGGTTCACCATGCTGGCGTCGCGCGTCGCGGCGCCTAACTCGTACCCAACGCTTGTGAGGACAACATGAGCACGAAGAAGACCATCTCCCTGATGCTGCTGGACAACGTCTATAACCTCGGGATCGTCGGCGACGTCGTCGAGGTCAAGGCCGGCTACGCCCGCAACTACCTGTTGCCGATGGGCCTGGCCACCCCGCCGACCGAGGAGGCCCGCAAGGCCGTGGAAGATCGCCGCGCCGAGGTCGAGCGCGAGATGCGCGAGGAGCGCCAGCGGCGTGAATCGCTGCTCGAGCGGCTCGAAGGATGCGAGATCACCCTGCAGCGCGCCGCCAACGAGCAGGGCGTGCTGTTCGGCTCGGTCACCCAGAGCGACATCGCCGCCGCGCTCGACGACGAGGGCTACCACGGCATCGACGCCCGCGAGGTCCGCATCGGCGAGCCGTTCAAGCGGCTCGACAGCTACATGGTCCCGATCCAGCTCGACGAGGACCTCCGCACCGAGATCAAGGTCTGGGTCGTCTCGGACCGCCCGCTCACCGAAGAGGAGCAGCAGGTCATCGACGAGCGTGAAGCCGAGGGCGACGAGGGCGAGCAGCCCGTCGTGGAGGCGGAGCTCGTCGAGCAGCCACCCGAGGACCTGCCCGGCCGCGCCGACTGAGCCGCCGCGCCTACCGGTCCAGCAGGTTGTATCGCAGGATGCACCCGATGGCGCGGACGCCGTCGCGCCAACCGATCTTCTTGCCTTGCTCATAGGTGCGGCCGGCGTAGCTGACGCCGACCTCGTAGACCCGGCACCGCGCCCGCGCGACCTTCGCCACGACCTCCGGCTCGATGCCGAACCCCTCCTCGCGGAGCGTGAGCGACTGGATCACCTCGCGCCGGAACATCTTGTAGCAGCACTCGATGTCCGTCAGGTTCAGGTTGGTCAGGCAGTTGCTCAGCGTGGTCAGGAACCGGTTGCCCACCGCGTGCCAGTAGTACAGCACGCGGTGGCTGTCGCCGCCGACGAAGCGTGAGCCGAACACCACGTCGGCGTTGCCCTCGGCGATCGGGCGGATGAGCCGGGGGTACTCCCGCGGGTCGTACTCCAGGTCGGCGTCCTGGATGACGACGACGTCGCCGGTGGCGGCGGCGAAGCCGGTCCGCACCGCCGCCCCCTTGCCGCGGTTGCGATCGTGACGGAGCACGGTGGCGTCGGCATCGCCCGCCAGGCCCCGCAGCACCTCGCCCGAGCCGTCGGTCGAGCCGTCATCCACGAGGATCAGCTCCAGCGCGCAGCCGTCGGTCGCCGCGGCACGGACGCGCCGCACCAGCGCAGCCACCGTCTCGACCTCGTTGTACACCGGGATGACGACGGAGAGTTTCAATGCGACGATCGATCGGTGTCGGGCGCGGGGGCGGCCGGCGACCCGCTACAGCTCGGCCAGCGCCTCGTCGGGGATGTCGGCGTTGGTGTAGACCTTCTGCACGTCGTCGTTGTCCTCGAGGACATCGACGAGATTCACGATCTTCCGCGCCTCGTCGCCGGTGCACTCGACCGTGTTGTTGGGGATCATGCTCAACTGCGCCACGCTCAACTCGTACCCGGCGTTGGACAGCGCCTCGCGGACCGCGGCGAACGCCGTCGGGTCGGTGAGCACCTGCCAGTGCTCGCCCTCGTCGCTGACGTCCTCGGCGCCGGCTTCGAGCGCGGCTTCCATGATGGTCTCCTCGTCCGCCGACTCGCGCGGCACGAGGAACAGCCCCTTGCGGTCGAACATGTACGCGACCGAGCCGCTGGTGCCGAGGTTGCCGCCGGCCTTGGAGAACGTCGAGCGGACCTCGCCGGCCGTGCGGTTGCGGTTGTCGGTCAGGCACTCGACGAACACCGCCACGCCGTTGGGCCCGTAGCCCTCGTAGCTCGCCGCCTCATACGCCTCGCCCCCCAGCTCGCCCGAGCCCTTCTTCACCGCCTTCTCGATGGTGTCCTTGGGCATGTTGGCGGCCTTGGCCTCGTCGATCGCGTACCGCAGCGTCAGGTTGGTATCGGGGTCGCCCCCGCCGCCCCGCGCCGCCACGATGATCGCCCGGGCGCACTTGCTCCACGTCTTGCCCTTGATCGCGTCCTGCCGCGCCTTGCGGTGCTTGATGTTCGCCCACTTGCTATGACCGGCCATCAGCGGGGGTCTCCGTCACTGTGCATGGATCATCCGTCGCACGGACCGACATTGTAGCCCAACCCCGCGCGTCATTGCATGGCGGGCAGCGGCGCCAGCGGCGTCGCCGGCTCGTCGTCGTCCGCGGCTTCGCCGACCGCCTCGCCGATCGGCGCGACCTCGGGCGGGTCGCCGGCCTCGACGTCGCTGAGCTTCTGCTCGATCAGGGGCTCGATCCTCAGGTGGTCGCGGTTGACGCGGTCGCCGGCGGCGCGGATCCCGTGCAGCGCGTCGCGCCAACTCCGTGTGGCGCGACGGGTCTCCCCCTGGCGCCACAGCGCGTCGCCGAGGTGGTCCACGATCACCGGGTCCTCGCCCCCCGGCGCCCGCCGCGCCCGGCCCAGCCACTGCACCGCCTCGTCGAACTCGCCCTGCTTGTACAGCGCCCACCCCAGCGAGTCGAGGTACGCCGCGTTGTTCCGCTCCGACGCGACCGCCTTGCGCAGCATCCGCTCGGCCTCCGCGAGGTTGCGGCCGGCCTCCACCCACGCATACGCCAGGTTGTTCAGCGACGGCGCGTGATCCGGATCGATCTTCAGCACACGCTGGAGGATCTGCTCGGACGCGGCGTCGGCGTTCGGCTCGCCGTAGATCGCGACCGCCAGCTCGTAGTACGCATCGGCCGCGGTGACCCGGGCGCCCTGGGATTCGAGCAGCCGATCCACCGTGGCCAGCGCCGCATCGATCCGGCCGGCCAGCGCCTGCGTCCGTGCGAGCACGAAGGTCAGTTCACCCGGATGATCCACCCCCGCCTCCAGCGCCCGCCTGAGCTCATCGATCGCCTGTTGGTGGCGGCCGAGGTGGACGAGGTTCTGCGCCCGCTGGTCGTGGACCCGGGCGCGATGCGGTGCCGCCGCCACCGCCTGGTCCAGCGCCGCCAGCGCACCGGCGTAGTCTTCCTGCCGGTGCCGCAACTCACCCAGCATCAGCAGCGTCTGCGGCGTGGGGTCGCGATCGGCCAGGTACGCCTCCGCCCGCGCGTAGTAGTCGCTTATGCGGCCCAGACGCCGGCACACGTCCGAGTACAGGTTCAGCACCGCCGGGTTGTCCGCACGCCGGTCCATCAGTTCCACGAGCAGGTCGTGGGCTCGCTCCCACTGCTCGTCGCGACCGAGCAGCGCGACCAGCAGCCGCAACGCATCCTCGTCGCCGGGGTCACGCTCGAGCAGTTGACGCAGGGCGCGTTCGGCCTGGTCGGCCCGCCCGCTCGCCGCGTGCAGCCGCGCCTCCTGCAACTGCGTCACGCGGCTGTTGGGGATGTGCTGCCGGGCGCGGCCCAGCAGTTGCCGATACTTCTGCGGGTTCGGGCGGTGATGGTCGTAGACCCCGAACAGCATCGCGTACGCACGCTCGTCGGTGGGATCGATCCCCAGCAGCCGCAGCAGCACCGCCTCGGCGGCGCCCGGGTCGGGTTGCTCCCGGGACAGGTACATCCGCGCCAGTGTGTGCAGGTACTCGGTGTCGCGGGGGTGGTCCCCGACGAGCGACTGCATGATCGCCAGGGCATCGCCCTGCTCGCCGCGGCCGAACTCCGCCAGCGCCCGGAGCAGCCTCAACCGCGGCTGATCGGCCGACGCCAGCGACTCGAGCTTCCGCGCCGCCTCGACGTGCCGGCCCATCGCCAGGTCGACCTCGATCCCCGCCACCTGCGCCGACAACATGTCCGGGTTCAGGTCCTGCGCCCGGGCGAAGTGCGCCTGCGCCGCGCGGGGATCGTTCTGTTCCATGGCGATGGCCCCGAGCAGGTAGGCGGCGGCGGGCGATCGCGCCGGGTCGGCGGCGGCGCGGACGTGCGACCGCATCCCGTCGGGGTCGCCGGCCGCCAGCAGCTCCTGCGCATACCGCCGCGCATGATCGTCGTGAAGCCCGATCAGCCGAATCGTCAGCTCGACCAGCCGCTGCGGCTGGCTCTCAAGCCACGCATCCACGAGGCGCTCGTAAACCGCCACGTGCGACGGCTGGGCCTCGAGGTGTTCGACGGCGAAGCGGACGGCCTGCGGTTCATCGCCCAGCGCCGCGAGGACCACTTCGGCCAGTCGCTCGGGCGCGCCCCGCTCGCGATAGATCCGCCGCAGGTCCTGCGCGAAGGCCCGGCGGCCGCCGCCGTGGTCCGCGACGTACCCGACGAGCCGGACGGTCGTCTCGGTCGCCTGGCGCGCCGCCAGCTCGTCGCGCAGCCGTTGCTGAGCCTGTTCGGGCTGACCGGCCAGCAGGTCCGCGTAGAGGCGGCGGCCGAGCAGCGCATCGCCGTCGATCCGGGCCTGTTCGTCGGCCCGTCTATAGAAGTCCAGCGCGTCGGCCAGCCGACCCAGCCGCAGGCACGCATCGCCCGCCCGCAGCGCCGTCAGGCCACGCTGGCCCTGGAGCGAGGCGACCTGGCGATACATGCGTGTGCTGCGCGCGAACCGCTCGGGCCCGCGGAGGAAATCGTCCAGCAGCGTCACCGCCGCGCCCTCGTAGCCCAGCCGCAGCAGGCTCTGGCCCAGGAAGTAGCCGGCGGCGTAGTCCAGCCCCGGGTCCTTGGCGGCCTCGGTCCGCCGCGCGCGAGCGAGCAGCGCGGCCGCGGCCCCCCAGTTGTCCGTCTCGAACGCCATCCGCCCCGTCACGAACAGCGCCACCGGCAGGCCCGCGTCGCGCCGCAGCGCCTCCCGCATCGCCTGCAAGCCCCGCTGCGTGTCGCCGGCATCGATATAGACGCGTCCCAGCAGTTCATACGCCTGCGCCGCATCCGGGTCGGCTTCGACCACCTGATTGAGCAAGGCGATCGCCTCGCCGAACTCTCGGCGCTGGTACGCGTCGCGCGCCGCCACATAACGCTTCACCGCACCGGTCGGGGCCGTGGCGTTGGCATCCGTCCGCGCCGGGGGCTCGCCGACCAGGTTGTCGGGCAGCTCCAGTTTGGCCATCAGTTCCGCCAGCGGTGTCCGCGCGCGGCGCAGGGACTCGCCGGTGAGCAACCCCACGTCGTCGGCGGGCAGCGTGCTCGGCGGCGACACGTCCGAACGGACCACCGGCAGCGTCTTCGCAGGCGGCTCGGCCGCCGCGGCGGCGTTGGGGTCCGCGTCGGCATCGGCGGCCCGCGACGCGGCCGACCGGCAGCCGACCAGCACGGCGCAGCACAGCATCATGGCCAGCGCCGCGGCCCGAAGGCTGGCGGGACGCGGCGGGCGGGTTCGGCACAACCAATTCATGTCAGGGAATGACTTTGCTCAAGGGGTAGCTGATGATGCCCGTCGCGCCGGCGCGGTGCAACTGCGGAACCAACTCCCGCTCGGTCTTGTCCTCGACGACCACTTCCAGCGCCACCCACGCCTGGTCGGCCAGCGGGTTGACCGTGGGCGACTTCTCCGCCGGCAGCAGCGCGAGGATCGCGTCGAGCTTCTCGCGCGGCACGTTCATTTTCAGTCCGACCTTCTGCCGGGCGTTCATCGCGCCACGCAGCAGCAGGCTCAGACTCTCCATTTTATCCCGCTTCGCCGCGTCCTTCCATGCGTCGTGATTCGCGATCAGCCGCGTCGTCGAGGTCATCAGCTCGTCGACGATCCGCAGGTTGTTGGCCTTGAGCGACGAGCCGGTCTCCGTCACGTCGACGATCGCGTCGAGCAGGCGGGCCTTGACCTCGGTCGCCCCGTAGCTGAACTCGACCTTGACGTCGATGCCCTTGTCCTGGAAGTAACGGCGGGTAACGTGGGGCAGCTCGGTCGCGACGATCCCGCCGGCCAGGTCCTCCGGGGCCTGCACGCTGGACTCGTTGGGCACGACCAGGACCCAGCGGACCGGCCGGGCCGTCGCCTTGGAATACGCCAGCTCCGCCACCTCGTGGACGTCCGAGCCGTTCTCGAGGACCCAGTCGTAGCCGGTGATGCCCATGTCGATCACGCCGTCCTCGACGTAGCGGCTCATCTCCTGGGCGCGGAAGAGCACACAGGCGATCTGCGGGTCGTCGATCGTGGGCAGGTAGCTCCGCTCGGGCACGCGGATGTGGTAGCCGGCCCGGGCGAACAGGTCGATCGTGGAGTCCTGCAGCGATCCCTTGGGCAGGCCGATTCGCAGCAACTGGTCTTTGGATCGTCGGATCATGGCAGTAGGTTATCGATGCGTCGGGCGGCTGGCCACCCGGCGGTCGCGGCGTCCGCTCAGCGCTTGGACCGGCTCTTGTTCTTGCTCGACTTGCCCGTGGTTTTCTTGGTTGTCTTCTTGCTGGTCCTCTTGGTCGTCTTCTTGGTGGTCGTGCGGGTGGCGCGGGCGGCGGCGGTCGCGCCCCCGGCTTCGGCGCAGGCGCGGAGCTGGGCGTGGGCCTTGAGGGCGTCGGCCGCCTTGATCTGATGCTCGAGGAACGCCTGGACCTCGGCGAGGCCGGCGTCGGGGTCGGCCGCCCCGTCGCGCTTGAGCTTGGCGACGAGTTGTTCATCGACGGGGATGGCGTGGCCGTCGAGCGCGATCAGCACGACGCTGGCGGCGACGAACGGGACCATGCCGTCGAGGCTTTCCAGGTACGACCGCGCCTCGCGCTTGGGCAGGTCGACCACGTGGTCGAGGGTGACCGCGTGCTCTCGGCGGTAGATCGCGTGCAGGACCTCGCGGAGCCGCATCGCCCGCTCATCGGCGCGGCTGTAGCGGTCGCCCAGCCAGCCGATCAGCTCGGTCGTGTCGCTGACGCGCAGGTCGTTGGCATCGACGACCTGCTTCATGAGGCGGTTGTAGCCCTGGTGCGCCTGCCGCCGGGTGGTCTCCCAGAGACAGAAGGCGTAGATGAGCTGGCCGAGCGGGTCGGTCGGCTGCTTGGAGTCTTGCTCGGCGGGGGTGCGGCGCAGCAGGCCGCGCAACTTCTTCGCGTGCTCGGTCGCGTTCTTCACGGGGACGAGTCCTTCCTGTCACGGGGGTTCGGGCTCGGGGCGTCGGGGGGGGTATCGTCATCGGCCGCCGCGGTCGGGGGCGACTCGGCCATGGCCTGGTTGATGGCGTCGAGCACGCGGGCCTGTCGCTTGATGCTGGGGTCGAGCTTGAACTGCAGGCGGGGCAACTGGCGGTAGCGGACGCGGCGACCGACGCGGTGGCGGACCTGGGGCGCGGCGTGCTGCAACGCGGCCAGCGTCGCCCGCTCGTGCTCGGCGGGCATGACCGAGACCTTCACCACGGCGACGGCGTGGTCCTCGGTCAGCTCGACGCCGGTGACCGTGACCAGCCCGCGGACGCGGGGGTCGGCCAGGCCCTCGGTGAGCACGGTGCTGACCGCCCGCATGAGCGCCGATTCGATCTGTGGGGTGCGGTGTTGCGTCATGGCGGCGGTCAGGACAGTCGCGCGGCGTCAGACGCCGCTGAGGATCTCGACCACGTGGTCGGTGAGGACGAAACGACGGTTGGCCCGGAGCTGATCGACGATGCGGTCGAGCGTGCCCTGGGCCTGGGCGGGGTCGTTGCTGACCGCGGCGATGCCGAGGACCGCGACCTGGTGGGCGTCGTTCTTGTCGACCTCGGCGACGGCCACGAGGTGCTCCCGATGGAGCCGGTCCTTGAGGCTCTGGACGACGCGCCGCTTGTCCTTGAGGCTCTGTGCATCGCCGATGTGCAATTCAACCTGAAGGATTCCCACGACCATGGCCGATTCCCGATGACCCCGGGGCGGTTGACGTGCAGCGCCGGCGTGGGCGGGCCATCGCCCAACGCCAACCGGCCGGGACTAGAGCGTCTGCTTGACCTCCGAGGTGGTGTAACATTCGAGGATGTCGCCGACGCGGATGTCGTCGTAGCCGTCGATGCTCATGCCGCACTCGGTGCCCTGGCGGACCTCGCGGGCGTCCTCCTTGAACCGCTTGAGGCTGCTGAGCACGCGGTCGTGTTCGATGACGATGTCGTCGCGGGTCACGCGGATCAGGGCGTTGCGCTGCACGACGCCGTCGGTCACGTAGCAGCCGGCGACGGCGCCGACCTTGGTGATCTTGAACACGTCGCGGACCTCGGCGTGTCCGAGCACGTGCTCGCGGCGCTCGGGTGCGAGCAGGCCTTCGAGGCCGGCCTTCACGTCCTCGACCACGTCGTAGATCACGCGGTAGAGGCGGATGTCCACGTCGCGTTCCTCGGCGAGGTTGCGGGCGTGCTGGCTGGCGATGACCTGGAAGCCGATGATCACCGCGTCTGACGCCTCGGCGAGCTGCACGTCGGTCTCGGTGATGCCGCCCACCGCCGCGTGCAGCACGCGGACCGCCACGTCCTCCCGCTCGGCGCCGACCTGTTCGAGGGTCTTGCGGAGGACCTCGATGGAGCCCTGGACGTCGGCCTTGATCACGACACGGAGCTCCTTGACGTCGCCCGCCTGCATCTGCTCGAAGACGTTGTCGAGGCTAACGCGGCTCTTGGCGGCCAGCTCGCGCCGCCGCTCCTCCTCCCGCCGCTGCGTGGCCATCTGCTCGGCCTGCTTCAGCGAGGCGGTCACGTAGAACTTGTCGCCGGCGTCGGGGACCTCGTCGATCCCGCTGATCTCCACCGGCGTCGCCGGGCCGGCGACCTCCACGTTGTTGTTCCGGTCGTCGACCATGTCGCGGACGCGGCCGAACGCCCGCCCGGCCACGATGAAATCGCCGATGTGCAACTGCCCGCCACGCACGAGGATCCGCGCGACCGGCCCGCGGCCCTCGCTCAGCTCCGCCTCGATCACCTGGCCGTACGCCTGGCCCCCGTAGTCCGCGGTCAGCTCCAGCAGCTCCGCCTGGTAGTCCAGGATCTCCATCAGGTCGGTCACGCCCTGCCCGGTCTCCGCGGAGGTCCGGATGATCTCGGTCTCGCCGCCCCACTCCACGGGGTTGAGCTCCTGCTCGGCGAGCTGGCCGAGGATCCGCTGCACGTTGGCGTCGGTCGCCTCGGCCTTGTCGACCTTGTTGAGCGCGATGACGATCGGCACGCCCGCCGCCTTCGCGTGGCTGATCGACTCCAGCGTCTGGGGCATGACCCCGTCATCGGCCGCCACGACCAGCACGACCACGTCGGTCAGGTTGGCCCCGCGGGCACGCATGGCCGTGAACGCCTCGTGCCCCGGCGTGTCGAGGAACACCACCGTCTTGTCTTCCTCGTCGGTGCCCTTGATCGTCGCGCGGTAGGCGCCGATGTGCTGGGTGATGCCGCCGGCTTCGCCGACCGCGACGTCGGCCTGGCGGATCCGGTCCAGCAGGCTCGTCTTGCCGTGGTCGACGTGCCCGAGCACGGCCACGACCGGCGGCCGCCGACGCACGTCCGTCGCCTCCCGCTTCTCGATCTCCTGCTCGACGATCTGCTGCGCCGACTGGGCCTCCTTCACCTCCAGCTCGATGTCGTGTTCGAGGCAGACCTCCACCGCCACGTCGTTGTCGATCGCCTGGTTGATGTGCGCCATCACCCCCTTCTTGAACAGGTAGGCGATGATGTCGGCGGCCTTGATCCCGGTCGCCGCGGACAGGTCCTTGATGGTGAACGGCTCGGCGATCTCGACCTTGCCGCCGACCTCGGCGGGGCTGGCGGCGTGCTGGCCGGTCGTCGCGCGCTTCCGCATGTCGCGCCGACGCTGCTTGAGATAACCGCCGGACCGGCTGAGTCGCTCCTCCCGCTCGAGCAGGTCCTGGGCGCTGAAGCTGCCGCCGCGACCGCTGGACCAGTCGTCTCCGCCGCCGCCACGGCCACCCCGGCCGCCGCCGCCACCTCCGCCGCTACCGCTGCCGCTGCCGCCGCCGCCACTGCCGCCGCCGCCGCCGCCACGACGGCGACGCGGCGAGCGGCCGGAATCTTCTTCGGTGACCGGGCCGCCGGCGCCACGGCCGCGCGCCGGGCCGCGCGTCCGCACAATGTCGTCGGGCTTGGGCGGGCCTTGGGGCGCGGGGGCCGACCGCCGCGGGCGCGGCGTGTCCATCACGTCCGGACGCTCCACGCGCACGACCTTCGGGCCCTTCAACGACGCCGCCTGAGGCCGCTCCAGCTTCGGGCCCGCCGGCGAGACCACGTCCGGACGACGCGGCACGTTGGGCACCGCGCGGCCCAACTCATCGGCCGGCGCCGCCTCGTCGCCCGCTTCGTCCTCGGGCTCGACCGGTTCGGGTTCGGCCGGCGCTTCATCCGCATCGCTCGGCTGCTCAGCGACCGGCTCGGCCTCCGCCGCCCGCTCGGCGGCGATCGCCGGCGCTTCATCCGCCGGCACCGCCTCCGCCGGCGCTTCGGGCTCGGCCGGCGGCTCGGACACCGGCGCCGCCGGGGCCGCCGGGGCCGCCTCCGCCGGCGCGGCCGGCGCTTCGGGTTCGGCCTTCGCCGGGACCTCCGCCTCCGCTTGCGCCGGTGCTTCGGCCGACGCTTCGTCGGTCTCGGTCGGCTGGCCGATCGGCTTGGCCTTCCGCCGCGCCGCCTTGCGCACCTTCGTCAGGTCCACCTGCTGGCTCGTCTCGACCGCCGTGCCCCCGCCCTGTTCATGCGTATCGCTGAACCAGTCGCGGATCGTCATCTCCAGGCCGATCGACACCGTCGACATGTGATTCTTCATGTCCACGCCTTCGGCCTGGCACTTGGCCAGGATGGCCTTGGAATCGACGCCAAGGTCCTTGGCGATCTGGAATACACGCTTGGCCTTCGCCAAAATATACGCTCCTGCTGTGAATCTGCACCCAGCGACGCCGCTCGACGTCAGACGCTGGATTGATTGTCTTCTGACGCCGCATCCGTCGCTTCATCCGCCGAGTCCTCGGCGGCCTCGTCACCCTCGGCGCTGCCCTCGGCCAGCCGCGTCAGTTCCTCCTGCTCGTCGACGCCGGCCTCGGACGACTCCGACGGGGCACGCGGCTCGGTCGCCAACTGCACGTCACGAGGCGACGGATCGTCCGACGCATCGGTCGCCTCGCCGGGTTCAGCCGGCTCGGCGGCGGCCGGCTCCGACGCCGCGTCGGCCGCCCCGCCCAGCAGGTCCATGATGTCCCCGCCTTCGCCGGGGTCCGGCTCGGGCGACGCCGCCGGCCGCGCCGGGGCGCTGCCGTGGCCGAGGATCGCCGCCGCCTGCGCGTCCGCCTCGTCGTGGACCAGGCCCGCCTCTTCCTCGGCCTTCCGCCGCTCGGCCTCTTCACGCTCGCGCTGCTGCTGCTCGGCGACCTCCTTGCCGCGCTCGCTGCACGCCGTCGCCGCACGCTCGGCCAACTCCTGCGTCATGCCCAGGTCCCCCAGGTGCTCCATCAGCACGTCCACGCCCAGCTCCTCGACGTCGAAGACCGTGATCAGACCCAGCGCCGCCAGGCGGTCGATCATGTCCTCGGTGATCCCCTCGATGCTGCGAAGGGTCTCGTCGAGGATGTCCAGGCCCTTGGCGAACTCGGCCGGCGTGAGGATGTCCACGTCCCAGCCGGTCAGCCGCGCCGCCAGCCGCACGTTCTGCCCACGCTTGCCGATCGCCAGCGACAACTGGTCTTCGTTCACCACGACCGTCGCGCGGCGGAGCTCGAAGCACAGGCTGATCTCCACCACCTCCGCCGGCCGCAACGCGTTGGCGATCAGCACCTGCGACGACTCGTTCCACCGCACGATGTCGATCTTCTCACCGGCCAGCTCATCCACGATGTTCTTGATGCGGCTGCCCCGCACCCCCACGCACGCGCCCACCGCGTCGACCTTCGAGTCGATCGAGGCCACCGCCACCTTCGTCCGGTGGCCCGGCTCACGCGCCAGCGCCTTGATCTCGATGATCCGTTCACTCACCTCCGGAACTTCCACCTCGAACAGACGCCGGATGAACTCGGGGTTGCCCCGGCTGAGCACGATCTTCACCTGGCTGCCCGTGTCCCGCACGTCGAGGATCATGCAACGCACCCGCTCGCCGGGCATGTGCTGCTCCCCGGGGATCTGCTCGGAGCGGGGCATGAAACCCTCCGCCCGGCCCACCTGTACCACCAGCGCCCCGCCTTCGTAACGCTGCGCCGTCCCCGTGATGATCTCCCCGATCCGCTCGCTGAACTCCTCGTAGATGCTCGCCCGCTCGTCCTCGCGGAACTTCTGGATCATCACCTGCTTGGCCGTCTGCGCGGGGATGCGGCCCAGCTTCTCCAGCGGGATCTCTTCCTGCTCGTGGTAGATGTGGATCTGACCCGTGAAGCGGTCAACCTCGCAGGTGAACTCCTCGGTATCCGGGGCCGCGAAATGCTTCCGCGCCGCCGAGATCATCGCTTGCTCGATGTCCGTGAACAACGACTCCTTGTCCACGTTGCGCTCCCGCGCGATCGAATCGATGATGCGTAACATTTCCGGGCTGTTGGTGCTGACCATGCCGTTGTCCCATGTCGTCGATCGCCTCTGGCGACCTGTCGGATTGTCGAGCCCTTCAGGGCGGGCTCACGGCCCGGGCCTGCCTCGGCAGGCCTGAAAAACGACGAGGCCACGGGCTCCATCACGGTCCGTGGCCTACCAGCCTCGCCTCACGCCGCACAGCCGATCGCCGGCGACGGGCAACTCTCAGATGATCCATCACGATCATCAACCCATCGTCGGCTCCCCTTCCAGGGCGACCCGCAGCCGCCCCTCGGCTCGGCGCAACACGGCAACATGGGGCGTCGCACGCCTCATCGCCGGCTGCTCAACTCGTAGGCCTGGACGTTCATCACCGTCTGGCTCCATCGTCGCGACCGGACCCGTGCCCGGACGCTCACCATTAAGCCACGCATTATCCCCAACTGCACACCCCTATGTCAACTCGCCACGTCGCACGGCCCCGATACCGCCGCTTCCAGGCAGCCCGCAATCGCCCGCAACGCAATAAAGCCCGCCCGACTCATTCACCCCCGCCATGCCCGCCGGGGGTCGGCTGTAACTATGCGGAAATGATTAGGACATTTAAGCAGGTCAAGCCGGTGACCATGCCTGTATTATAGTATTCGCACTACGCATAAACGCCAATGCGGCGGTCGGTATGGGGCCATGGGCGCAGTTCTACGCCAGCCCGTTGTCCCCGAGCGGCGTGGCGAGCCGGTTCCACCCAAGGGGGACTTTCCGGAAGCTATGACAGCCCAGAAAAACAAAATACGCATCGGTCTCGTCTTCCTGCGCTTCGTCGAAGGTTACCATCGGATCATCAAAGCCCTCAACAGCGACCCGCACTGCGCCCGCTGGTGCGAGGTCCACGACATGGGCTACTACGACGAACAGGACCTGCAGCACAAGCTGCAGGAGGACGGCGTCGACGCCAAGCTCGTCACCGCACCTCAGCAGTGCGTCCAGCCCCACGTCCGCAACGGCGGGCCACCCATGGTCGGCATGCTCCTGTCACTCCAGGCGTTGGGCTGCCCCAGCGTCCTGGCCGATCCCGACGACATCGCTCGATCACTCGTTCGCCACCTCCACGACGAAGAGGTCGAGCATTGGGCCTACCTCGGCGTCGCCGGCTTCGAGCATGACGGCGGGCTCGGAGACTGCCTGGCGCGGCGGATCGAGGCCCTGGGCGGCCGCCTCGCCTCTCGCACCGAGACACCCTGCCCGCAATTCCAGCACCACCCCTGGTTCCAGGACGATCGGCAGACCCTCGAATGGATCGGCGATCAGCCCCGCCCCGTCGGCGTCATCTGTCAGAGCCCCGTCCAGGCCGTCAAGGTCCGGCAGCTCTGCCTCGAAGCCGGCCTCCGCATCCCCGGTGACGTGCTGCTCGCCGCCGCTTACGACGAGCCGATGTGCCTGACCGATCCGCCGACGATCACCGCCGTCGCCCAGCCTCTCGAGGACATCGCCGTCGCCGCCGCCGCGATCGCCGCGAAGCTCGTCAACGGCGGTGCCCAGGGGCTCACACCCGAACCCCAGCTCATCGGCGGCGCTGAGTTGTGCATCCGCCAGTCTACCGGCGACGTCGACCTCAACCGACAGGCGATCGAGCGCGCCGTCCGCTACATCCAGCAGCACGCCTGCTCCATCGAGTCCGTCGAAGACCTCATCGAGCACACCCAGTACGCCAGCCGCTCCAAGTTCTTCCGGCTGTTCAGCGAGTACACCGGCGCCTCGCCCTATGTCATGATGCGCCAGGTCCGCATGAACCGCGCCCAGCACCTGCTGTCCGAGACCAACCTGCCCATCGCCCAGGTCGCCGAGCAGAGCGGCTATCACGAGCCCCGCCATTTCAGCACCGCCTTCCGGAAGGAAGTCGGCCTCAGCCCCGCCGCGTACCGCAAGGCACAGCGGGCCATCCTCTAACCCGCTGACCGGTCAGCCGCCGCCATATCCCCCAACGGCCGCAGGTGCCGCGCACGCTGACCCACCTTCACACCGCCAAGCCCATCTATGTACACCCGCGACGAATTCGGACAAACTCGGATCAGGGATAGATGCCATAGCGTTTTGATGCCCCGGGTCGTGTGACATCATGCACCCGATGGCGGCTGGCCGCGACAGCGACAACCCCGATCAGACCGGCGGCAGGCACGCAACGCAGACTCCCTGGGGCACAGTTGGGGGCGCGACACGGGCTGATCGGGGTCTTGAATGGCGGCAATCGCATATCGCGCGCACCGCGGCGACCCGCCGCCTACGCCGCCACAGCGCCCATTTTCGCCGTAACGACACGTCCCTGCGCCGAATTGCGCCGGCTCGCCCCTTAGTAGATGCACGCCCTTTTTCGCGCGACGCCTGGCCATGCACACACCGGCCCGCTGACGCGACCGGTTGCGACGCATCCGTGCGCCGGGCCCTGCGGAGCACGCGAACGCGATGCGGCCCCGCTACCGGGCGCGGTCCATAAACCCCGCCCGCTCCATCGCTTCGCAAAGCCCCCCTTGCTTCGCGTTTCCCGGCCGCCCGCGCCGCCGTGTCCGCCCGGACAAGCCCGGACACGCCCATCGACATCCCCAAACACTATCGCGACAACGACTTACGAATTTCCGGCCGCGGGGGAAGGCCGGGGGCGGACACGCGACGCCCCTGTGCGCAGTGGCCGATCCTGCTAGCATGCTCATGCCGTACGCCGTCCGGAAACCCGCCATGCACCGCCATATCCCCAATTCGCTGACGATTGTGCGGCTGATCCTCGCGATCGTGTTCTTCGCCCTGCTGAGCACCTTCCAGTACGGCGGGCCGAACGGCCGACCCGTCGCCCTGCTCATCACCGCCATGGTCGTGTTCATCGTCGCCGTGCTGACCGATGCACTGGACGGCTACCTCGCCCGGCGCTGGCAGGCGATCACGCTGTTCGGCCGCGTCATGGACCCGGTCGTCGACAAGGTCCTGGTCGTCGGGGCGTTCATCTTCCTCGCCGGCCCGCAGTTCGTCGACCCCGACGACCCCACCCGCAACGTCACCGGCTTCTACCCCTGGATGGCCGTGCTCGTGCTCGTCCGCGAGTTCCTCGTGACCAGCATCCGTGCGACGCTCGAGTCGGCGCGCATCGAGTTCGCCGCGCTCGGCGCGGGCAAGGCCAAGATGATCCTCCAGTCCGTCGCCGTGCCCGTGCTGCTGCTGATGGTCATGCTCGACGGCCGCGGCCACGCGTGGGTCCATCCGCTCCGCGCCGCCACGGTCTGGGCGGTCGTGATCGTGACGATCCTCAGCGGCCTGCCCTACATCACCGGCGCGATCAAGGCGGTGCGGCACGCCCACGGCCAGGCCCACTGAACGGTTACAATGCCCCCATGAGCGATCGGGCATGGATGCAGCGGCTGGCCGGCAGGTTCATCGTGTTCGACGGGCCGGACGGCTCGGGCAAGAGCACGCAGTTCAAGCGCTTCGTCGCCGCCGCGCGCGGCGCCGGAATCGAGGTGTGCGAAGTCCGCGAGCCCGGCGGCACCGCCATCGGCGAGCAGATCCGCCGCATCCTCCTCGACCCGGCGCACGACATCATGGACCTGCACTGCGAGATGATGCTCTACATGGCCAGCCGCGCCCAGCTCGTCGCCGAACGCATCCGCCCCGCCCTCGACGCCGGCCGGCTCGTGCTCGCCGACCGCTTCGTCAGCTCCACGCTCGCCTACCAGGGCGCCGCCGGCGGCATGCCCCTCGAACACATCCGCCGGGTCGCCGACGTCGCGCTGGGCACGGCCCAGCCCGACGTGGTCGTGGTCTTCGACGTGGATGAGCAGACCGCCGCGACCCGGCTGAACCCCCTGCTCGACCGCATGGAGGCCAAGGGCGCCGCGTACCACGCCCGTGTCCGGCGAGGTTACCTCGACCAGGCCGCCGCAGAACCCGATCGCCACCTCGTCATCGACGCGCGACCCGACGAGCCGAACGTCTTCGCGGAGTTGTGCCGCCAACTGCAAGCCCGGGTCGCAAGCTGATGCACCACATCCTTGGACAACCCGCGGCGCTGGCCATCCTCGAGCGGGCGCTCACGTCCGGGCGCGTCCACCACGCGTGGGTCTTCCACGGGCCGGCGGGCGTCGGGAAGTACACCGCCGCCCGCGCCTTCGCCAAGGTGTTGCTGTGCCCCGACGCCCAGCCCGACCTCGCGGGACACGTCGCCGCCTGCGGCGGGTGCGAGGCGTGCCGCCTCGTCGACGCCGACAACACCGAGCACCCGGACCTGCACGTGCTGACCAAGGAACTGGCGGCCTACAGCGATGACGAGCGCGTCCGCCGATCCAAGCAGATCACCATCCCGCTGGATGTGCTGCGGACGCAGTTGATCGAGCCGGCCCACCGCAAGAGCCAGCTCAATCACAACAAGGTCTTCATAGTCGACGAGGCGGAACTGCTCGACCTCAACGGGCAGAACACGCTGCTGAAGACCCTGGAGGAGCCGCCGCCGGGCACCTATGTCGTGCTGGTGACCTCGCAGGAGGATCGGCTGCTGCCGACGATCCGCAGCCGATGCCAGCGCGTGGCGTTCGGGCTGCTCGACGAGCCGCTGGTGCGGCAATGGCTCGAGCGGCGGGGGGACCTGGAACCGGGGCGGCGCGAAGCGGTGGCGCGGGTCGCCGCGGGCAGCCCGGGCATGGCCGAGCTGGCCATCGACTACGGGCTGGACGCGTGGGTGGAGCGGCTGGAACCGCTGATCGCGGCGATGGGCGGCAGCGAGGCGGCGGCGGCGGCCGGCGATATGGGCCCGCTCATGGCCGACCTCGCCGGCGACTTCGCCGAACGCTGGGTCAAGGCCCACGACAACGCCTCGAAGGACGCGGCAAACAAACGCGCGGTCCGCCTCGTCCTGGCGCTGGTCGGCGACGCGTGTCGGCGGCGGATCGTCGAAGCGGCGCCCCGGCTGCAACCCGACGACCCCGACGACGCGGAGCAGCGGCTTTGGCCGTGGCTCGCCGGCCCCGACCTTGTCGCCGAGGCCGAGCGGCACCTCGCCGCCAACGTCGCCCCCGGCTTGCTGTTGGACAACCTCGCCATACAATGGGCGCGTCGCGCCGCGGCAGCGGATGCGACATGACCTTCTCGTGTGACGTGGCCCGCTTCGGGAGTCAGGCCCGACGCGGACGTAAAAAACCACCCTGACGACAACCAGGCGCCGGACGACCCGCTGAGTGACAGCCGGCGGTCGCGCGTCGCACGCACAAGGTCACACACCGATGCCCATCCACCCGCTGCCGGTGATCGAGGAAGAGGAACAGGCCAAGGCGATCAGCCGGCTCAAGCCGCCCGAGACGATCGTGCTCCGCTACGGATATATGCGGCAGGTCGGCGAGTTCCCCTACGGCGGGGACGAGATCCCCGGGTGCGGGACGAAGCTCGTGGTCCGCACGCCACGGGGCGTGGAGCTGGCGGAGATGCTCACGACGACCTGCGCCAACGGCGGGTGCGGCCACTCGATCACCCGCAAGCAGATGCTCGAGTACATCGACCAGTCCGGGGGGAAGCAGTACCCGTTCAGCCAGGACGGCAAGGTGCTGCGGCTGGCGACGCCGGACGACATCCGCGAGCAGAGCCGCCTCGACGCCGAGAAGCCCCGCGCCGTCCAGGCGTGCAAGCGGATGATCCGCGAGATGGACCTGCCGATGAAGCTGGTCGACGTGGAGATGCTGCTGGGCGGCGAGCGGATGATCTTCTACTTCATGAGCGACGGCCGGGTGGACTTCCGCGAGCTGGTGCGGACCCTGGCGAGCGAGTTCCATACGCGGATCGAGATGCGGCAGGTCGGCGCCCGGGACGAGGCGCGGCTGGTCGCCGACTACGAGAAGTGCGGGCAGCACTGCTGCTGCAAGCAGTTCCTCAAGGTGCTCAAGCCGGTCAGCATGCGCAACGCGAAGATCCAGAAGGCAACGCTCGACCCGTCGAAGATCAGCGGGCGGTGCGGGCGGCTGATGTGCTGCCTGCGGTACGAGGAACAGACCTACGACGACCTGCGGAAGCGATTGCCCAACCGCAACGCGCGGGTGATGACCGAGGACGGGCCCGGCCGCGTGGTCAACACGCAGATCCTCACGCAACTGGTGCTGGTCGAGCTGGACAAGGCCGGGTCGCGCCTGGCGTTCCCGGTGGAGAACATCTCGAAGCTGAGCAAGGAGGACGAGGCGCGGCTGGCCGCCGAGGCTGAGGAAGCGGCCAAGCAGGAGGCGGCGCGGAACGAGCGGCGCGAGCGGTCCCGTTCGCGCCGCAGCAAGGGCCGGGCCGGTCGTGACGACGGCCCGCGCGGCGACAAGCCCAAGCCCGCCGAGCCGTCCCAACCCGCCACGCCCGACGCGAGCGACACCGGCGGCGAGACGGACGACCAGTCGAACGAGCAGGCCTCCGGCGAGGGCGGCAAGCGCAAGCGGCGGCGGCGGCGCGGGCGGCGGCGGCGGCGCGGCGGCGGGGAATCAGGCGGCGGCGAAGGACCCGGCGGCGACGGCGACAGCCCGCCTCGCCCGGGCAACGGTTCGGGCCCGTCATCCGGCGATGGCGAACCCTGAATACCGCGCTGACGTGCAACGGCCAAGCGGTCACAGCATCGGCAGGTGCGGCGGGTCGCGGACCTGCCGCGGAACCTTGTCGACCTT
>CAYWKS010000012.1:38676-99086 GCA_964458935.1 uncultured Planctomycetaceae bacterium | reverse complement strand
ATTAAAGCGGTACGCGAGCTGGGTTCAGACCGGCGTGAGCCAGGTCGGTCCCTATCTGCCGTGGGCGTACCAACACTGACAGGCTTCAACCATAGTACGAGAGGACTCGGTTGGACATACCCCTGGTGCGCCAGTTGGTCTGCTAAGGCCATCGCTGGGTAGCTAAGTATGGCAGGGATAACCGCTGAAAGCATCTAAGCGGGAAGCCTCCCTGAAGATGAGTGTTGGATAAGACCCCCGGAAGACGACCGGGTTGATAGGCCGGAGCTGTAAGGGTCGAAATACCCTCAGGTGACCGGTACTAACGGTCGAACGCTTGATCACATCGACCCCATGCCGATGATTGCCATCCGCATGCGGACGACCACCAAAGACGCCTTGCACTATTGGTCGTTGCACGACAACACACGCACGCACAACATCGCGTGAATCCCCCCTGACTCTCCACGTTGATGCGGCCGAAAGGCCCCATCAACTCTTGTCGGTGACCACAGGCGTGGGGTCACACCCGGTCCCATTCCGAACCCGGCCGTTAAGCCCACGTCGCCGATGATACTGCCCTACCAGGCGGGAAAGTAGGTATTGCCGGCTTTTTGAGCCCGTCGACCCTAAAGGTCGTCGGGCTCTTTTTGTGCGCCAAGCCAAGTGCGCCGCTGTCCGCTGTTCGCCGCCCGCCCCGCAGCGGCTACACCTGCTGCAGCTCAAGCAGGCTCACTTCCGCCGGACACCGGAATCGCACCGGAAATGATCCCCCCAGGCCATTGGTCACGAACAGGTGGGTGTTGCCGAGTTGGTAATGGCCCTGCGGATACCGGAAGGCCAGGTTCCCCAGGCCGACCGACCTCGCCTTGTGGGGCCGCGTGCGTCGCAGCACGAACTGGCCGCCGTGCGTGTGGCCGGCGAGGACGAGGTCCACCCCGTGCACCGCGGCGTGGTCGAGCGCGTGGGGGTGATGGCTCAGCAGAACGTGGAGCGTCGCGTCGTTGATCGCGCTGCAGGTGCGGCCGACCAGCCGCGAGAGGTTCGGCCCGCTCTGGGCGTAGTCGATGCCCGACAGCGCGAGGGTGCGGCCGTTCACGCCCAGCCTCACGCTGTCGTTCATCAGCAGCGGCAGGTCGGCCATGTGAAACGCGTGGACGATCTCCGCGGGGTTGTCGCGGTGGTCGTGGTTGCCGAGCACGGTGTAGACGCCCAGCGGCGCATCGAGACGCGTCATCGCCTCGACGACCTTGCTGAGGTACCGGTTGCTGGAGTCGATGAGGTCACCGGTGTTGACGATCACGTCGGCTTCGAGCTCGTTGACCATGCGGACGATCGCATCGAGGTGCTCTGGCCGCAGGATCGTGCCCACGTGCAGGTCGGAGAAGTGCGCGATGCGCAGCCCCCGTAGTTCGCGGGGGAGCTGGGGCAGGCGGAGCTGGTGGGTGTTGACGACGAAACCCTCACCGGGCGCGCCGCGGAGCAGGCGTTTACGCTGGAGCCAGTGGTAGGCGCGCGTGGAGACACGGTGCTTCCACTGGTGCCGGGCCTGCCATTGTCGGTCCACTTCGATCGATCGGATCACCGAGACGTTCCTTCGGGTTTGCAGAGCCATCGTAGTAACGTGGCCCGTTGCCCTTCAAGTGACACGGCGGCTGTTGCGACCGATCCGCGGGCGTGGTCTGATACCCGGTATGTCGGCCGACGATCACCACGACATCCGCATGAGCCTGGGCGACCACCTGGACGAGCTGCGACGGCGGCTGTGGCTGGGCCTGATCGGGCCGGTCGCCGCCTCGGTCGTCGCGATGGTCTTCGGTCGGACGATCGTGGCGTGGCTCGCCCAGCCGGTGTTGTACGAGCTGTACGCCAACGACCTGGCGTCGACGTTGTACGCGACCAAGCCCCAGGCCACGCTCACGGTGTACTTCAAGGTCAGCTTCATCACGGGCCTGATCGCGGGCATCCCGTGGCTGCTGTATCAGGCATGGCTGTTCATCGCGCCCGGGCTTTACCGTCATGAGCGCCGGTTCGTGGTGAGCCTGTTGCCGGGCAGCGCGCTGCTGAGCGCACTGGGCGTGGCGTTCATGTACTACGTGATCCTGCCGGTGACGCTGAGCTTCATGGTGTTCTGGACGCTGACGTACCCGATGCCGGAGTTGCAGGGCTCGTGGGTCCAGAACCAGATCCGCGAGGCGCGTCAGGTCGAGCCGGGCCTCGAGAGCGACGGCAACCAGCCGACGCTGGCGCCGCTGCGTCAAGCCGACCCCGCGTCGCCGCCGGACGGGGCATTCTGGATCAACGTGCCGCAGCGGGCGTTCAAGTACGTGGTCGACGGCGAGGTGCGTCAACTGCATGGAACGCGGACCGCGCGGATGGCGGCGCCGTGGTTCACGATCGATGAGTACATCAACTTCGCACTGTGGCTGGGGCTGGCGACGGCGCTGGCGTTCCAGTTGCCGCTGGTGATGCTGTTGCTGGGTTGGACGGGGCTGGTCGACCGGCGTCAGTTTGCGCAGTGGCGGGGTTACGCGGTGCTGGCGTGCGTCGTGGTGGCGGCGATCATCACCCCGCCCGATCCGACTTCACAGATCGCTCTGGCGCTGCCGATGTATGCGCTGTACGAGGTGGGGCTGATCCTGATGCGGCTGCTGATCAAGCCCAGGCCGCTGAGGTTTGACGATGATGCGGAGGCCTAGACGCGTGATGGCCGAGTCGCGGCGGCGCCGCGGCGCGGTGACCCGCCGGCGGGCGGTGATCCGTCGCCGCGCGGCCAGCATCGCCGCGGTGCGGCGCGGGGCGCTGACGCCGGCCATGATGATGAGGCCGGCGCTGGCCGAGGCGTACCGGGCGGCCCAGGCCGGCGAGGTGCCCGTAGGCGCGGCGATCTATCGCCAAGGGCGACTGCTCGCCGCCGCGGGCAATCGCCGCGAGGCCCTGGACGACCCGACGGCCCACGCCGAGATGATCGTGATCCGCGCCGCGGCCGAGCTGCTGGGCGACTGGCGGCTGAACGCGTGCACGCTCGCCGTGACGCTCGAGCCTTGCCCCATGTGCGCCGGGGCCATCGTCAACGCCCGCGTCGGGCGGCTGATTTACGGCGCGGCCGATCCGAAGATGGGCGCGGTCGATTCGCTGCATCGGCTGTGCAACGACGACCGCTTCAATCATCGGCTGCCGGTGACGCGCGGCGTGCTCGCCGACGAATGCGGCCGCGTGCTGACCGAATTCTTCCGCAAGCGGCGCGCCCGCAATCGCGCGGCACGCTGAGGCGACGGCCCCGCCGCCCCCACCACCGCGTCCGCCGCCTCAGCTCACCGTGTTGTGATGCCGCCGCGGCTTACCCCGGCTGCGCAGCTCGAGGATGCTGGGCATGACGGCGAGGCACGCCAGGAGCGTGAGAACCATGCCCAGGGCGAGGGTGAACCCGAGGCTCGCGATCCCGCGGTGCTCGGCGATCATGAGGCACGCAAAGCCCAGCGCCGTGGTGATGCTGGTCAGCGTGATGCCCTTGCCGGTCCCCGCGGCGAGACCGGGCGGATGCTCCTCGGGCGCCTGGCGGTAGCGATGCAGGATGTGCACGCCGCAGTCCACGCCGATCCCGAACAGCAGCGGCAGCACGATGATGTTCGCGGGGTTGATCGGCAGGTCGGCCGCGCCCATCACCCCCAGCAGGAGCACGAACGCCAGGGCCACCGGCACCAGGCACAGCAGCGCATCGGCCGGCCGCTGGAAATCCAACGCGACGACCAGCAAGACCGCGAGCATGGCGAACAAGCCGGCCTTGAGATAGGCCCGCACCATGAGGCTGTTGGACTCGTGGATCTGGACGACCGTGCCGGTGATCAGCGGATCGACGCGGCGGAGGTCGTCGACGAAACGCGCCAGTTGCTCGGGCTGGTAGACATTGGCCTTGGGGTAGACCTGCAGGAGCAGCAGGTCGTCGTCGGGCCCGCCGACGGCGGTGCGGCGAACCGGTTCGGGCAGGTCGGCCAGCGTCAGGTCCCGCGTGGTCAGCGCGCGATCGATCCGGTCGTGCAGGTCCAGCCGCCACGCGGCGAACGCCTGGTTGAGCCGCACCAGCCGCCGCGTGGCGTCATCGCGGTCGGTGTCGCTGAGCAGGCCGGTGACCGCGTCGACACGCTGCTGGAGCCGGGCGAGCGCTTCGGCGATGCGTGGGCTCTGCTCGACGTCGGGTCGCCCGCGGGCGATCTTGGCCGCCAGCCCCAGCCCGCCGAGCGTACCCTGCATGAGGTCCGGCCCGGCCGGCGCCGGCGCCGGCATCGGATCGCGGAGCGCCGGGCCGATGGCGCGGCGGGCCTCGGCGATAAGCTGTTTCCGCTCCGCCTCGTATGGCGGGAACAGCTCCGCCACGCCGCCGAGCCCTGCGACCGTGGGCTGGCCGCGAAACGCCGCGGTCCGCCGCCGCGCCTCGCTCATCGCCCCGCCCATGTCGCCGTCGACCCGCACCATCGACGCCCCGAACCAGATGGACCGATCGAACTCGCCCCGGGCGCGATCCTCGGGGCGGCCGCGCGTCTGCGCGTCGTTGATGCGGTTGAACCACTCGACCGACTCGACATGCGCCGGCAGCAGGTCCGACAGGTTGTAGTTGTATCGGAGCTGGCTGGCCCCGGCGGCGGCCAGCGCCACCAGCGCCAGCACCACGCCGATCGTCGCCGCGGGGCGGCGGTAGAACGGCTCCCACCAGTGGTGCTCGTAGATGTTCAGCCGCCTCGTGTGCAGGGGTTTGACGTGTCGCCGATGCGCCCGGATCAGCCGCATCAGCGCCGGCAGGACCGTGAGCATCGCGACCAGGCAGAGCAGGATCCCCGCCCCGGCGATCAGCCCCATCTCCGCCATGCCCTGGAAATCGGTCAGCAGCGTCGTGCTGAATGCCAGCGCGGTCGTCACCGCCCCGGTGACGATGCCCGGGCCCATCGTCTGCATCGTGTCGATCATCGCCAGACGAAAACCCGGCGGGCCCGACGGATAGGCATCGCGGATCAGCTCGAAGCGGCTGACCAGGTGGATCCCGAAGTCCACGCCCAGGCCCAGCAGCATGACCGTGAACACCACGCTGAGCAGTTGTAGGTGCCCGACCGCAAGCGTCACGAACCCGAAGCTCCAGGCGATCCCCGTCAGCAGGGCCGCGACGATCAGCAGCGGCGTGCGCACGCTGTAGAAGGCGACGATCATGACGACCGCGATGACCGCGACAGCCAGGACGGTGGCCATGGTGGCATCGCGCTGGGTCACGGCGGTCTCATCCACCTCGATGACCGAGACCCCCGTCAGGCCCGCGTCCACGCCCGGCACACGATCGCGGGCGCGATCCATCGCGGCACGCGCCGCCTCCACCGCGGGCTGGACCGGCTCCAGGTCCCGGTCGCTGAGCCGCGGCTCGAGCTGCATGAACAGCAGCCCGCCGTCGGCGCTGGTCAGGTACTGGTGCCGCGGCCCGGCGACGCCCTCGAGCTCGCGGAGGATCGCCGAGGCCGGCTCATCCCGCAGCGCCCGACCCACCGCGTCCACAAGGTGCTCGACGATCTCGATGTTCGCGATGGCCTCGCCCGCGTCCATGCCGGTGTGCTGGCGGGCGAGTTCGGCCGGGGCCATGCCCACCACGCGCGCCAGGTTCTGCGCTTCGAGCAGCGTCCCCGCCGCTGACATCCGGTTGATCGACTTGCGGAAGTCCGGCCAGGGCAGCATCCGCATCCCCGCGGGGCTGGCCGCGTGCGTGTCGATCCGCCACAGCACCCGGCTGACGCGGTCCTCCCCGCGGAGCTCATCGGCGACGGCGTCGGCGAATCGCCGCGCCCGGGCCGCCCCACCATTCGCATCCGACGCTTCGATCACCACGATCATGTCATCGAAGCTGAACGCGTTGCGGTAGTCGATATAGCGGCGGTTCCATTCGAGGTCGGTGCTGATCAGCGCGTTGCGATCGGGCTGAAAACCCAGCCGCGCGGCGCTGAGCCCGATCGCCCCGACGGCCAGTGCGCAGCCCACCGCCAGCACCACCCACGGATGGTCGCAGACCACGCCGGCCCACCAGCCGAGCAGTCGATGTCGCAATCGTTCGTGCATTGACCCAGGCACCCGTGCGGCGTGCCGACGCGATCCGCCGCGGAGTCGATGGACGCGGATGCCCGCGCCTGCTGAAAACCGACGCCTATCACACCATGTCGCCGACGCAGCGTCAACGCGGCGCGATGCCCGATAAGTCCGACCGGCCGTCCGGCGGGGTTACACGGTGCAGCGCGCAGCCGCGATCAGCCGATGAATGTGCTCGCGGCAGGCAACCCCATGCACCCCAAGCCAAGAGACGCACCATGAGCAAGCTTCAACTGATCGAGGCGATCCGCCAGATCAATCGCGGCGCCACCGAGGACTTCCTGCGGAGTTTCGACGAGCCGGCGCTGAGTCGTTACCTCGATCACCTCAACTACCGCCTCGCGCCGCGGGGCGTGCGGGCGGTGTGGGTGCGGCCCGCCGACACCGCCGCGATGGTCACGCGCCCGGCCCGCCACGCCGATGCCGCCTGACCGCCCCCGGCCACCCCAACCCCTGACACGACTCGACCGCCCACCCGCCGACACGGAACGCTGGTGTGGAGATCGAAGTACGGGCGTGCCGCTTTCGAGCGGTGCGCCCGTCGTCATGGGCCCCGGGTCAGTCCTCCGGCGATGACGCGGGCGCCGGCGCCTGCGGTGTCTGGCGGACGTGCTGCTCAAGCTGTTCGACGACTTCCCGGTCAAAGGGCTTTTCGGAGAGGATCACCATGACCGGCCGGTTGACCACCCGGCGGGCGATCGCCTGGACCTGGTCGGCGGTGGTCGTGCGGATCCGCTCGACGAGTCGATCACGGTCATCGTAGCCCACGCCGTACAACTCGTCGAGCGAGGCCGCGGTCGCCCGCTGCGCGACGGTCTGCCGGCCCATCAGTTCGCCGACCAGCGCTGCGCTGATCGCGCGTTGGAGTGTGGCGTTGTCCACCGGCTCGGACCGCAGCCGCCGGGCCACGCCCATCGCCCGATCGATCGCCTCGGGGGCGCTGGCGGCGCTGGTGTTG
Organism: uncultured Planctomycetaceae bacterium; assembly: GCA_964458935.1. GTDB lineage: Bacteria > Planctomycetota > Phycisphaerae > Phycisphaerales > Zrk34 > CAYWKS01. The sequence goes on along the minus strand of CAYWKS010000012.1, from coordinate 92,032 downwards.
AACGCCATCGCCCAGTACCCCGGCACGACGCCGGTCCGCTGAAACGCGAACGCCGCGTAGACCAGCCCCGGCCCCTCGCCGCGCAACGCCTGGTGAATCCAACCTGATGGGAAGCTGCTCACGATGCGGTTGAGCACGAGCATCGCCGGGTAGTCGTCGCTGTCACGCGTGACCGCCGGCCCGAAACCGATCTGCACCGCGGTCAACGGCTTGGCGATGCGCTCCACGTGCACCGCGGGCTCGGCCGGCGCCGGCGCGGCCGCGTCGAACTCCAACTCCGGATTGAACGGGATGGCGCCGAAGAGTTCCGCGGCCAGGGTCTTCGCCTCGTCAACGTCGACATCGCCGACAATCGCGAGCACGCTCTGCCCCGGGTGCAGGCGCGTGCGGTGGAACTGCTTGAGGTCGTTGGGGTCGAGTGATTCGACCACGTCGCGCCGGCCGACGGGCATCTGCGACCACGGGTGATCGCCGAAGTACGTCCGCTCGAACGTGCTGAACAACTGGCTGGACCAGCGGTCGTTGATCGCGTCGATCTCCGCGAGGAGGCGCGGCTTCATCAGGTCCCACTCGTCGGCGGGGAAGGTCGGGGCGGTGACGACGTCGGCCATCAGCCGCGCCGTCCGCTTCCAGTGCTGCGTCAGGCTCAGCGCCGTGGTCAGCGTGGTGTTGTTGCCGCATCCGGTGCTCAGCTTCGACCCGGTCGACTCCAGCGCCCGGGCGATGTCGTCGGCGGTGCGGGCGGCGGCGCCCTTGATCATCATCTGCGCCGCGGCGTTGGCCACGCCCTCGCGCCCGGGCGTGTCGGCCAGCAGCCCACCGAGCTGGTACCACTGCATCGCCACCACCGGCAGCCTGTCGTCGCGCTGGATCAGCACCCGCAACCCGTTACGCAGCGTGTGCATGGTCATCGGCGTGACCGTCGGCGCCGCCGGCGCGTCGCTCGACGCGGCCAGCTCCCGGTAGCGCGCCACCCATGCGCGGTTGTCCAGGTCGATCGGCCGGTCTTCGTACCGCCGCTCGGGCAACTCGGGGCGGGCGAGCTGCTCCATCTCGCCGTCGGCCGGCTCCAGCCTCACCTCGATCACGTGCTCGGGCTCGAGGATGGCTTGAGCGGCGGCCCGCAGGTCGCCGGGGGTCAACGCCTGGACCGCCTGCGCGTAGCGATCGAGGTAATCCGGGTCGCCGGTCGCGATGAAGTCGCGGGCGATCCGCTCGGCCGTGCCCTGCGCCGACTGGGCGGAATAGACGGCCGAGGCCAGCGTCTTGGCCTTGGCGCGATCGAGTTCCTCGTCGGTCACGCCTTCGTCGCGGACTCGCGCGACCTGTTGCATGATCGCCTCGCGGGCTTCGTCGATCCGGCCCTCCCGGACGACCGCGTCCACGGCGAACAGCCCCTGACCCCACCACATGCTCCAGTTGAACGCATCGATGCTGGTCACGAGCTGGGCATCGTCGCGCACGGACTGGACCAGCCGCGACAACTCGCCCTGCCCGAGCACCTGCGCCAGCAGGTCCAGCGCGTAGTCGTGCTCGGCGGTGAGGCGGACGCCCGGCCAAGCGAGCCGAAGCCGGGGTCGGGTGATGTCGGCCTCGCCGGCGAGCGGGGCGATGTGCGACCGCGCCGGCTCATCGGGCAGGCCCACGGCCGGCAACGCGCCGCGCGGCTCGTCCCGCCAGCGCTCGGCCACTTGCTCGACCGCCTCCCGGGGGTCGATGTCGCCCGCGACGACAAACACCATGTTATTGGGCACGTACATGGTCTTGTAGAAGTCGTGGATCTCGTCGCGGCTGACCGTGAGGAACTCGTCGAGGTAGCCGATGATCGGGTGCCGCGCCGGGTGCTCGCGGTACCGGGCCTGCTGGGTCAGCTTCCAGAAGATGCGGTTGGCCTCGCCGCGGCCCATCTCGAACTCACGCTGGATCACGTCCCGCTCCCGGGCGTACTCGTCCGGGTCGATCACGCTGTTCGCCATCCAGTCGCTGAGCAGGTCGATCGCGGTCTCGCTGTGCTCGGCGGCGGTGTTGATGTAGTAGCGGACCGTGTCGAGGCTGGTCGCGGCGTTGGTCTGGGCCCCGATGCGGCCGAGGATGGCGCTGGACTGGTCCTCGGTGCGGGTGCTCGTGGTCCCGCCGGAGACCAGGTGTTCGAGGAAATGGCTCAGCCCCGCGCCGTTGTGCTGCTGCTCGAAGACCGAGCCGGTCTTCACCCAGCACTGAACGCTGACAACGGGCGCGGCGGGGGTCCGCTGGGCGATGACGACCAGGCCGTTGTCCAGGTGAACGATCGAACGATCCACGCGCTGCTCCAGGGTGTCGAGTGCCGGGGCGGAGGGCGCGACGATCAGCACGACCGCCGCCAACGATAGCCACACGATCCGTCGCATCGGTTGCTCCCGCGTCGGTTGGATAAGGGCCGGGCGGCGACGACTACTCCGACGCGTCGTCGTCGGCCGGCTGCTGGTCCTGCTCGTCCATCCGCTGGATATGCGCCAGCGTGCGATCGAGTTCGCGCTTGAGGTGCCGCACCCGCAGCAGGCTCCTCACACGCGTGAGCAGCTCGAGCTTCTTCACCGGCTTGCTCAGGAAATCATCCGTCCCGCTCTCCACGCCCCGCTCGATGTCGCCCAGCTCGTTCAGCGCGGTGACCATGATGATCGGGATCGACCGGGTGTTCGGCGAGGTCTTGAGCTTCTTGCAGACCTCGAACCCGCTCATCCGCGGCATCATCACGTCGAGCAGGATCAGGTCGACCGGCTCGTGCTCGACGATGTTCATCGCGTCGATGCCGTCGGTCGCGGTCAGGATCGTGCACGGCAACTCGTCGAGGTACGCCTGGAGCAGTTCGAGGTTCTGCTCGTTGTCGTCGACGACGAGGATGACCGACTCGGCCAGGTCAACCTCGGGCTGGTCGGCGCGTTGGGGCGTGGTCGGTGCGTTCATACCGCAAACGATACGCCTGGGCCCGGGGGTTGGCAAACGGCCGGGTCAACCGCGTGCGCGGCGCGGCTTTACCCGCTGCGGCGGGCGATCTACGCTTGCGGCATGACGCGATTGCCCGTCATCGAGCCTTCGAGCGTGACGCTCATGATCAAGCCCGTGGGCGCCCTGTGCAACCTCGACTGCGCGTACTGCTACTACCTGCCGACGAAGGCGGTGTACGACGGCCGCGAGCATCGGATGCGGCTGGACGTGCTGGAGTCGTGTTTCGCCGGCTACCTGCCGCGCGCCGGGGACGAGGTGACGATCTGCTGGCAAGGCGGCGAACCCACGCTCGCGGGGCTGGACTTCTTCCGCGAGGCGGTCGCGCTCCAGGACAAGCACAAGCGCCCCGGCCAGCGGGTCGCCAACGCCCTGCAGACCAACGGCACCCTGCTCGACGACCCGTGGTGCCGCTTCCTGCGCGAGCACGATTTCCTGGTGGGCATCAGCGTGGACGGCCCGGTCCGCTTCCACGATCACTACCGCGTGACCAATCGCGGCGCGGGCTCGTACGACGCGGTGATGCGGGGCCTGGCCCACCTCCAGCGGCACGGCGTGGAGTACAACATCCTCTGCGTGCTCAACGCCGCCAACGTCGACCACCCCGATGAGGTGTTCCGGCACCTGCTCAAGCTCGGCTCGCGGTGGGTGCAGTTCATCCCCGAGATCGTCTTCGAGGCCCGGCAGGCCGAGGCGGGCGTGAACCGCCTCGCCGAGCATTGCCCCGACCCGCTGCAGTACGGCCGATTCATGGCCCGGGTCTTCGACCTGTGGTTTGAGAACTACCGCCAGCGGGTGAGCGTGCGGATGTTCGACGCGGTGCTGAGCAAGCTGGTCACCGGCACGATGCCGCTTTGCATCCTCGACGGCAAGTGCTCGGGGCAGATGACCATCGAGCACAACGGCGACGTGTTCGGGTGCGACCACTTCGTCGAGCGGCGGTGGCAACTGGCGCGGATCGGCGATGCGGCGTGGAGCAACCCGGTCGCGCTGGACGGCTCGGAGAACGTGGGGCTGACGATCCACGGCACGGGCTACGCCCCGAACGCCGAGCACGCCGGCCGCGACATCGACGCGCCCGATGACGTGGCGGCCCGCTACGCGGCGACCGCCGTCGCCGAGTCCGACCCCGATCTGGATGCGGCATGGTTCGCCCGGGCCGACGCCGAGCGGCTGACCCGGTTCTCCGCGCGCAAGCAGGGCAACCTGCCCGACAAGTGCCAGACCTGCCGCTACCGGCCGCTGTGCCACGGCGGGTGCCCGGAGCATCGGCCCGCCGGGGGCGACGCGGTCGAGGCGTCGGTGCTCTGCGAGGGGTACATCCACTTTTACAATCATGCGATGGACCGGCTGCAATGGCTGGCCGGCTACCTGCGGCGCGGCGTGCAGCCGCCGGCGGTCGAGCGGAACGTCGCGGCCGGCGCGGCGACCGATTCCCACGTCGGCCGACGCATGCCCGTCAGCCCCGGCGGGCGGGTCGGGCGCAACGACCCGTGCCCGTGCGGCTCGGGCCTGAAGTACAAGCAGTGCTGCGGCAAGAGTGGATGAGGGGGTTCTGTTAGCGGTGGCGGGGCCGAAATTATCCACGATGAGGGTGCCTTATCGCGGTTTTCGGGCAATTTTCGAAGAAATGGGCCGTTGTCGCGCCCGCCACGGCGGCCGATCTGTTATGCTGAAGCACACATTGCTCCCGTGGGGGGCACGATCGCACGGCCGTGTCGGTCGCCGCATGGCGCGAGGGCATGGCTGCAAGCACGAGCGAGTTTCGGTTCTTGGCATAGCCGCCAAACGGCCGCGTTTCTATTTCGCGCCGAGCCCGCCGCAGAAAGAAAGGAGTGTTCCGTGTCCGCAGATACCCGAACACGCGATACCGCAAAACAGGTGCTGGTCAATCCCGATATGGATCAGCAGTTCGGCTCCGACCCGACCCAGCGTCGCGACTCCGACAACTTCGTCCAGGAGTACGTCACCGACTTCGTCGACAAGTGGGACGAGCTGATCGACTGGGACGCCCGCGCCAAGAGCGAGGGCGACTTCTTCATCAATCACCTCAAGGAGCGGGGCGCGAAGAAGGTCCTCGACGTCGCCGCGGGCACCGGCTTCCACTCGGTCCGCCTGCGCGACGCCGGATTCGAGGTCATCAGCACCGACGGGTCGGCGAGCATGCTGGCCAAGGCGTTCGAGAACGGCCGGCAGCGCGGGCACATCCTCCGCACCGTCCTGGCCGACTGGCGGTGGCTCAACCGCGACATCCACGGCAAGTACGACGCGGTGATCTGTCTGGGCAACAGCTTCACCCACCTGTTCAAGGAGCGGGACCGCCGCAAGGCGCTCGCCGAGTTCTACGCCGCCCTGACCCACGACGGCGTGCTCATCCTCGACCAGCGCAACTACGACGGCATCCTCGACCACGGGTTCTCGTCGAAGCACAAGTACTACTACTGCGGCGGCAACGTCAGTGCCGAGCCCGAGCACGTCGACGACGGGCTCGCCCGCTTCCGCTACTCGTTCCCGGACGGCTCGGAGTACCACCTGAACATGTTCCCCCTCCGCAAGGAGTACACGATCGGGCTCATGCACGACGTGGGGTTCCAGCAGATCACCACGTACGGCGATTTCCAGGAAGAGGAGAAGGCCGACGACCCGGACTTCTTCATCCACGTCGCCGAGAAGAGCTACTCCGAGAACCCCGACGTGTTTGTCCCGGACGATCGCGAAGTTTCGCGGGCGGGCGACCATGAGTAACGACAACCGAACCAAACAGTACGATTCGCCGGTCGTGCAGACCGCGCAAGAGTACTACAACAGCACCGACGCGGACCTGTTCTACTTCACCGTCTGGGGCGGGGAGGACATCCACATCGGGCTCTACGACTCCGACGACGAGCCGATCCGCGACGCCAGCCACCGCACGGTCTGCGCGATGGCCGGGCGGCTGGAACCGCTCAACGCCGACCACAAGGTCATCGACGTCGGCGCCGGGTACGGCGGGGCCGCACGCCACCTCGCCAAGGCATACGGCTGCCACGTCGTCGCCCTCAACCTCAGCGAGGTCGAGAACGAACGCGACCGGCAGATGAATGCCGAGCAGGGATTGGCCGACCTGATCGACGTCGTCGACGCCAGCTTCGAAGAGCTGCCCTATGACGAGGCGACCTTCGACGCGGTCTGGAGCCAGGACGCGATCCTGCACTCCGGCGACCGGGAGAAGGTTATCGCCGAGGTTGCCCGCGTGCTCAAGCCCGGCGGCAAGTTCGTGTTCACCGACCCGATGCAGCACGACAACGCCGACACCGCCAAGCTCCAGCCCATCTACGACCGGATCCACCTCGACTCGCTCGGCTCGCCATCGTTCTACAAGGACGCGTGCGGCCGGCACGGCCTGGAGTTGGTCGCGTTCGACGAGAACACCCACCAGCTCACGCGCCACTACAGCCGCGTGCTCCAGGAGCTCGGGCAGCGCGAGGACGAGGTCCGCGCCGCCGGCGTCAGCGACGAATACATCGCCCGCATGAAAAAGGGCCTGGGCCACTGGATCGAAGGCGGCAAGAGCGGTCAGATGGCCTGGGGCATCTTCGAGTTCCGAAAGAACGGCTAAGCTCGCCCCCCCGGAGACGGGGTCGATGCACGGGCGAAGCCCGACGTCCCGTTTCCCCCGCCCCGTCGGCCCTACTCCGCCGCGCGGGTCAGGGCGATCACCTGATCCGCGTTGAGGTAGCCGGTCATCCGCGCCATCGGCCGGCCGTCGCGGATCAGGAGAAATGTGGGCATGGCCTCGACGCGATGCTCGGCCACCAGCGGGCGGTTGCTCGGGTCGTCCACGTCGACGTAGACCGGCACCACGGCGGTGTTGACGGCCCGCTCCACACGCTCGTCAGGCCAGACGGCCTTGCGCATCATCTTGCACGGCCCGCACCACTCGGCGGTGAAGTACAGCAGCACCGGCCGGTTCGGCTCGCCCATCGCCTCGAGCCCGGCCGCGCCGCGGACCCACCGCACGTCGTTATCCGGGGTCCGCTGCACGTACAGCGTCACGGCGAACAGCGCCATCATCACCAGCAGCCACAGCGCCCACGTTGCTCCGGCCCCGCCCCGGGCGCGCGAAGATGATCCGGCGAGCCCGGTCACGCCGCAAAGCCGAGGATGGCGACGATGATCAGGATCACGTTCAAGACGATGCTGAACACCGCGACCCAGAACAGCGGCTGTTCGGTCAGCGGTCGCGAGGTCGGGCCGCTGTCGGGGACTTCGGCGCCGCTGGTTTCCAACTCGGCGAGCTGGGCGACCTCGAACTTCTTGCGGGCCTGCATGGGCGGCTCGCCCGCCGACACCGCCTTCAGGTCTTCCAGCAGGTCGGCGGTCGAGGCGTAACGCTCGTCGCGCTGCTTGGCCATCATCACTTCGATGATCTCGCCCACGCCGGCGGTCAGACCCTCGTTCAAGTGGTCCGGCGGGGTGAGCGGCGACTTGAGGTGCTTGTGCATCACCGCCGAGGGGTTGGGCCCTTCGAACGGGACCTGCCCGGTGACCATGTGGTAGAACGTCGCGCCCAGCCCGTAGATGTCGGCGCGGAAGTCTACGTCGACCTCACCGCGGATCTGCTCGGGGCTAATGTAGTACGGCGTGCCGTAGGCCTTGCCGGCCTCCGCCACGGCGGCCTCGCAGTCGGACACCAGACGCGCCAGGCCCATGTCCGCCAGGATCGCCACCCCCGCGCAGGTGAACATGATATTCTTGGGCTTGACGTCGCGGTGCATGAACCCCTTGCCGTGCGCGTGGTTCAACGCCTCGGCGATCTGGATCACGATGTCCAGCGCCTGGGCCTCGTCGTAGCGGCCCTCCCGGACGAGGTGGTCGTAGACCGTGGTGCCCTCGACGTACTCCATCACGAAGTAGTGGAAGTCGCCGGCCTTGCCCACGTCGATCGCCTGCACGATGTTGGCGTGGTTGAGCTTGGCGGCGGCGCGGCCCTCGGCGTAAAACCGCTCCACGAACTGCGGGTCGGTCATGTACTTCTTCGGCAGGATCTTGATCGCGACCGTCCGGTCCAGCGACTGCTGGTTGGCCTTGAACACCGTCGCCATCGCGCCGGCGCCGAGCTTGTCCAGCAGCTTGTACCCGGGGATCTGCTGCATCGACCGCTGCGTGTCGACCTCGGTGCGGGCACGCTGCATCTGCCGCTCGGTCACCACGCCGTTGCTCAACAGGATGTCGCCCAGCGACCGGTCGCTGTCCTGACCGGCGACCTCCTGCTGGAACGCGAGGCAGTCATCGACCTCGGCCTGGGTGGCCAGGCCCATGTCGACCACCGCACGCGCCAGCAGCGTGTCCGCGTTCGCTTGAACGGAGTTGGTCTCAGCCTCGGCCATGTGAACGGCGTGCCCTATGCCCCCCCGGCGTGAATCCCGGCCCACACGCGACGATGCAGCAGCGTAAGACCGCCCCGTGGCGGTGTCAACGCAATCCGCCGGCCCCTTGACAACGACGCGGGCTTGTTGCAACGTAATCCGTCCTACCTCGGCGACAGGGATGCCTACATGATTGAGGTGCGGCAACTGACCAAGTGGTACGGTCCGATCCTGGCGTTGGACGGCGTGGACCTCGACGTGCCCGCCGGGCGGATCGTCGGGTTCCTCGGGCCCAACGGCGCCGGCAAGACCACGATGATCCGGGTGCTCACCGGGTACATGCCCGCATCGGCCGGCTCGGCGAAGATCGACGGCCACGACGTGCTCGACCAGCCGCTCGCGGTCCGGCGGGCCATCGGCTACCTCCCGGAAAACACCCCGCTCTACCCCGAGATGCGCGTCCGCGAGCAGTTGCACTACTTCGGGCAGTTGCACGGCCAGAGCCGATCCGAGCGCCGGCGGCGCATCGCGGAGTTGACCGATCGGTGCGGGCTGGAGCAGATCATCGGCCGGCCGATCGGGCAGTTGTCCAAGGGCAACCGCCAGCGCGTGGGCCTCGCGCAGGCGCTGCTGCACGACCCGCCGGTGCTGATCCTCGACGAGCCGACCGCCGGGCTGGACCCGGCCCAGATCACCGCGGTGCGGGCGCTGATCCGCGAGCTGGCCGGCGAGAAGACGGTGCTGTTGTCGACGCACATCCTGCCCGAGGCGGAGAAGACCTGCCAGGAGGTGGCGATCATCTCGCGGGGCCGACTCGTTGCCGCCGGCACCCCGGAGCAGTTGACCGCGAAGGCGCGGCGGGAGACGGCCGTGCTCGCCGAGGTCCGCGCCGACGCCCCCGCCGTCCGCGAGGCGATCGCCGCCCTGCCCCAGGTCCACGACGCCCAGGCCCAGCAGCGCGCCGACTGGTCGCACGCCCGGGTCCGCCCGCGTCCCGACGCCGGCGATATCCGCCCCGCGCTCGCCGAGCTGTTCCTCCAGCGGCAGTGGGTCTGCCGCGACCTGCGACCCGAGATCGCCAGCCTTGAGGAGTTGTTCATCCAGGTGACCAGCGAAGCCAACGTCGCCGCCGCCTAGGCCGCACGGCCGCTCGCCGCACCCTGACGCTGTCAGCCGTGACCCCCATGAGAACACTGACCATCGCCAAACGTGAGTTGAGCAGCTTCTTCTTCTCGCCGATCGCGTACCTCGTGATCGCGGCGTTCATGCTGCTCACCGGGTTGTTTTTCATGATCGGCGTGTTCCGGCCCGAGCAACCGGTGTCGATGCGGTTTCTCTTCCAGGCGGTCGTGTTCGTGCTGGTGGCGATCCTGCCGGCGATCAGCATGCGGCTGCTCAGCGAGGAGCTCCGCAGCGGCACGATCGAGAACCTGCTGACCGCCCCGCTGACCGACGGGCAGATCATCGTCGGCAAGTGGCTGGGCGCCCTGGCGTTCTTCGTCGTGCTGCTGCTGCCGACGGTGGTGTACCTGGTGTTGCTGGAGCGCTGGTCGGACCCCGACTACGGGCCGATCCTCTCGGGGTACCTGGGGCTGCTGTTCGTCGGGGGGTTCTACCTGGCCATCGGCACGTTCATCAGCTCGCTCTCGCGGAACCAGATCATCGCGTGGGTGATGACGTTCTTCATCATCCTGATCTTCACGGTGGCGACGGCGGGTTGGGCGGTGCCCCGCTTCCTGCCGGACCGCTGGGCCGAGGCGGTCATGTTCGTCAACGTCAACGCGCAGTACGAGGACTTTGCCAAGGGGCTGATCGACGTGAGCAACCTGGTGTATTTCGTGACGGGGATTGCGCTGTTCCTGGTGCTGGCGGTGGTCAGCCTGCAAAGCCGCAAGTGGCGGTAAACGCCCGCGCGTAGCGAGATCGTGAACATGAACACTCAAGCGAGCACCACATCGACCCGCAGCCGACGGGTCCAGTACGGCATGCTCTCGGCGGTGCTGGTCGCGGCGGTGGCGATCATCGTGGTCGTCGGGAACTGGCTGGCGGCCCAGCACGCCCAGCGGCTGCGTTTCGACTGGACCGCGACCCGCGCCTACACGCTCAGCCCCCAGACGCGGCAGCTCCTGGCCGACCTCGACAGCGACGTGGCGATCGTCACGCTCTTCGCCCAGAGCGTCTCGCCGAGCGCGCAAACCGTGCGACGGATGAACCAGTTCAGCGAGCTGCTCGACGAGTACGCCCTGCGGGGCGGCGAGAAGATCGACGTCCGCCACATCGACCCGGCGCTCGAAGCCGAGGCGTTCGAGGATTTCGCGGCCGAGCTTCGGGCGCTGTACGCCGAGCAGACCCGCCCGGCGGAGCGCGCGATCGAGGCGGCGCGGGAGCTGTTCGAGCCGATCGAGGCGTTCGGGCGCCGGCAGGCGGCGGCGTTCGGCGAGGCCGCCTCGCGGTTCACCCGGCTCGACCCCGAGCAGGTCCGCTTCCTCCGCGAGGTCACCAGCGTGCTGGGCCAGCTCGACGCGTCGCTGACCCTGGACACCCGAGCCCGGGACGTGACACGGTCGATGCGGCAGACGCTGCCGAACCTTGACGAAGCGGCGCAGACGGCGCGGCAGCCGCTGAACGCCGTGAAGTCCGGGCTGCTCGATCCCGCGATCGAGCAGCTCCAGCAGCTCGCCGGGTCGGACGCGGCGGGGTCCGCCGTGACCGAGTTCGCCGCCGGCGCGGTCGCGGACTTCCGTGACCTTCAACAGCGGATCACCGCCGTGCTCGACCAGCTCGACGCGTCGGCGGCCGAGCAGTACAGCAACGCCCGCAGCAACATCCTGGAAGCCAACAGCGTCGTGGTTCGGGTGGGGGATCGGCTGACGACGATCCGGCTGGCCAACGTGTACACCGACCCGCTGGTGACCGAGGCCGACGAGGCGGCGCCCGAGCAGCGTTTCCGCGGGGAGGAGGCGGTGACCGGCGCGATCATCTCGCTGACGCTGCAGACGCCGCCGCTGGTGGTGTTCGTGAACGGCTCGCCCCAGCCCGCGACCGGCCGCCGCGGCACGCACGCCCACGTCGCCCAGCGGCTGGGCAGCATGAACTTCCAGGTCGAGGAATGGAACCCCGGCGGGCGGCAGACGCAGTTCGGCCCGATGCCGCCCCAGCCCGTGCCCGAGCCCGAACCCGGCCAGCGGCGCGTCTGGGTCTTCCTCGCCCCGCCGCCGCCGAACCCGATGGCCCCGCAGCAGGATACGGCCCGGCCCGTGATCGACCGGCTCGAGCAGGCGCTCGAAGACGGCGAGCCGGCCATGGTCTTCCTCGCGCTGTCGCCGATGTCGCGGTTCGGCCAGGCCGACCCCGTCGCCGCCCTGCTCGAGCCGTACGCCATCCGTGCCGACACCGGGCAACTGATCATCTCGCTGGTCATGGGCAACGAGGGCCGCCGCTTCCCCTCGCGTCAGCACCTGGTCACGCGGTTCGACTCGACGCACCCGATCGCCCGCGCCGTGCAGGGCCACACCGTCGACCTGGAGATGGCGGTCCCGCTGCGGCTGGCCGACGGCAACGACGGCGGGGTGACGGCCACGCCGCTGCTGCATTCGCCCCGGGACACCTGGGCGGAACAGCAGTGGGACAACCGCCGGCAGTTGCCCGAGCAGGATGAAGGCGAGACGGGCGGCCCGGTCCCCGTCGCCGCCGCCGTCGTCAAGGACGCCCAGCGCCTGATCGCGATCGGCGACGCCGACTTCGCCTCGAACCAGTACATCGTGCGGCAGGAGATGGCGATCACGCCCGACGGCTTGGAGGCGATCGAGCGCGTGCAGTTCGCGGGCAATGCCGAGCTGTTCGTCAATGGGGTGTACTGGCTGGCGGGGCTGGACAACCTCATCGCCAGCGGCGCCCGCACGCAGGACGTCCGCCGATTCGACCTGATCACCGAGCGGCAGATGAAGACGGTCTGGTGGGTCGTCATGGGCGGCGTGCCCGCGGTGTGCCTGCTGAGCGGCGCGGCCGTCTGGCTCGTGCGGAGGAAGTAATCGCGATGAACGTGCGGACCACCATGCTCGTTGTGCTCCTGGCGATCGGCCTGCTGGGGTACGTGATCGTCTTCGAAACCGACCTGGTGTTCGACCGGGGCGCGACCGGCGATGCGGCCGCGCCGACCACGACCGACGCCTCGGGCAAGCCGCTGCTCGCCCGGGGCCGACTCCTCCCGGGTCAGATCGAATCGATCCGCATCGACCGCCCGGGCGAGCTGCCGTTCGTCGCCGAGCGGAACGACGAGCCCGGCGGCGGCTGGCGACTGGCCGAGCCGATCCGCTTCGCCCTGTCGGAGCGGCCGCTGGCGTCGCTGGCCGATGCGATCAGCACCCTGCACTACACCAACCGGATCGACGACGCCGACCCCGAGCGATTCGGGCTGGCCGATCCGACCCACCGCCTCACCGTCATCGCCACCGAAGACCAGCAGACCCGCCGCTTCACCCTGGCGCTGGGCCGCGTCAGCGCCGCCGGCCGCGCCTACCTCCAACGCGACGACGACCCGGCCGTGTATGTCGTCGACGACACGCTGCACCAGCAACTCCTCGGCGCCGACCTGACCGCCTGGCGGCGGACCGGCCTCGACCGCATCGAGCCGGCCACCCTCCGCGAGATCGCCCTCCAAAGGCCCGACGGCGCGATCACCCTCGCCCAGCATGACGGGCGCTGGGCCTTCCAGAGCGGCGCAACCGGCCGCGCCGCCGACTCCGCCGCGCAGGAGCTCGTCAACGTCGTCAACTTATTGACCATCGAAGCGTTCGTCCGCGATCACCCGGCCGACCTCGAGCCGTTCGGCCTCGACGAGCCCCGCTACGCGCTGACCTTGCGCGGCCGCCCGACCGACCCCAACGACCCCAACACCGCCGCGACACACCGCCTCCGCGTCGGCCGATCCACCGACCTGGCCGACAAGAACGCCTACGCCATGTGGGACGACGCCCAGACGGTCTTCACCATCCCCGTGCGACAGACCCAGCCACTCGACAAGCCCGTCGACGAGCTGCGCGACGCCCGGATCACCCCGGTCGAGCCCCAGGATGTGCGGCGGGTCACGGTCACCGACGACCCCGGCGACGCACCGAGGCTGCGCCTGGTCTTTGAAGATGGCCGGTGGCGCTTCGACGGCATGGACCCCAACGACGCCGTCGAGCCCGACCAGGTCCGCGACCTCGTCCGCGCCCTGACCACCACGCAAGCCACCGCGTTCACGCCGGGCCGCGCCGACCACACCTTCTCGACCACCGCGCGCCTTGTCGTCGAAGGCCGACCGGATGACGAAGTCCTGCGGATCGCCCCGCCGTCAGACGACCAGCCGCGCTTCCGCGTCGTCCGCGGCGAGGAGCGCGTCGTCTACCACGTCGATGCCGACAAGCTGTCGGCCGTGATGCAGAGCCCCGTCGCCTTCCGCGATCGCACCGTGCTCGACATCGCGCCCGACGCCGTGGCCGCCCTCGCCGTCCAACGCACCGACCCGCCCGCCGACTTCGAACTGAAACGCCGCCAGAACGCCGACGGCAACTTCGGCGACTGGGACCTGGCCGGCTACGATCGCGACGCCCTGCAACGTCTGCTCGACGCCCTGCACCCGCTCCGTGCCACCGGCTGGATCGAGGTCCACGACATGGCGCTGCTCCCCGATGCGATCGATCTGACAATGGCCGACGGGTCGACTCGCACGATCCGCGTGGACACCGACCGCCTGCTCGGCTCCGCCGACGGCGTGCCCGGCCGGTTCACCCTCGGGCCCGCCACCGTCGACGCCCTCACCGACGAACTCCGCGATCGACAGGTCATCGATCTCGAACTCGACGACATCGCATCGGTCACGGTCGGCCAGGTCACGATCGAACGCGACCGGGACGGCGTCTACCGCCGCGGCGACGACCGCCCCCTCGACGAGCAGACGGTCGGCGCCCTGTTCGATACGCTCGCCGGCCTGCACGTGCGATACTACGTCCCCGACGACTGGGCAAAGATCGACGCCGATAACCCGCCACACGTCCTCTCGATCGCGCCGCGCGACGGCCGCCCGCTCCAATTGCACCTCTGGCCGGAAAGCCAATCCGATCGCGACGTCCCGCTCGGCCGCGTCGACCACGGGCGGCTGTTCACGCTCTCGGCCCGGCAGTTCATGAACCTGACCGCGGTCGACTAAACGACCGATCGCAGCGATTCCGACCCACCCGCGGCCACATTCTCGTTTTAATGCAATTCATGGGTTGACTCGCTTCCCTCGTGTGGTCTACTAAGTGTGACTCCGGGGCGTTCCTGCATGTCGCCGCCATCCGGCCGCGGCGTGAACCGTGAGAGAGCTGTGGGACCTGAGCGAGAGTCTTGCCCCCCGGGGCAACGGTCTGTCGTCGTGCATGCGCGGCGCAGCCAGGCGTTGAGATCGGAGCTCTCTCACCAGTTCACAGGGGTTTGAAGATGCACAGAGCGACACTTGTCGGAGCCATCCTGCTCGCGTTGGCAGGACCCGCGTATGCACAGCAGTACATCCCCGCCATGCCGTCCGGCGACCCGCCCGCCACGACGGCTTTCGACCTGAACTCCCCGACCTACAACCCGGCCGTCGTCCCGGGAGACCCCAATGGCACGCCCCCGGTCACACCCGCCGACCGCGTCGACCTCAACGTCGCCAGCTCGTTCGCTGCGGGCGTGGTCAGCGTCTTCTTCGACGTGCCCCCCGTCGGCGGCGTGGGGACCCTGTGCAGCGGCACGCTCGTCTCACCCCACCACGTCCTCACCGCCGCCCATTGCCTCGACCTCGACGACAACGGGCTCGTCGACATCCTGCCCGCCTCCTCGACCGTTGTCTTCAACCACACCGGCAGCTTCGCCGCAGCCCGCGGCATCGCCGCCATCGACGTCCACCCCGATTACACCGGCTTCAACAACCCCAGCATCAACGATGACCTGGCCATCCTCACCCTCGACAGCCCCGCACCCGCCGGCGTGCCGATCTACCCCCTCAACAACGATCCGTTCATCACCGCCGAGCTGATCACCATGGCCGGCTACGGTGAATCCGGCAACGGCGTCGAGGGCTTCACCGTCGCCCCGGCGCTCGATGTCAAGCGCGGCGGACAGAACGTCGCCTCGGTCTTCGACCTCGATGACGAAGGCTCTGGCAGCCGCGAGGTCTTCTTCTTCGACTTCGACGGGCCCGAATTGACCACCAGCACCCTCGACGCCCTGCCCACGCTCGGCAACAACATCGAGACCACCATCGGGCCCGGCGATTCCGGCGGCCCGTCCTTCCTCTGGACCGACACCGGCGACGCCATACCCCAGGCCGACGAAATGGTCCTCTTCGGCGTCAACACCTTCAACGCCGGCGGCGGCCCGTTCCCCGAGGCGCCCCTGTTCGGCTCGCTCGGCGGCGGCATGATCGTCTCGACCTACCAGCCGTGGATCGACTCGATCATCCCCGAACCCCAGTCCATGGCGATGCTCGCGCTGGGCGGCCTCGCCCTGCTCCGCCGCCGCTCCTGACCGACCCTCGCTCCACGGCGGTGCCGCACCCGCCCCGAACGCTCGAAAACCTCCGCGGCCACCTGCGGTGGCGCGGGTCGCTCAACGCCCAGTGAACCGTTCACCTTGCCGCGCGTCTAACGGGCAAGCGCATCTACACGCGCAGGTTCAACTGCCTGTACATCACCTGTCAAGGAGCTCCCAACCATGTCCCATCAGGCACGCATCGTCATCGGCCTGCTGCTGGCCTTCGCCCTCACCCCCACGATCGTCCGCGGCCAGGACCCAACCGCCACGGGCACGATCACCGAAGTCACGCTCTACCGCGGCCAGGCCCAGGTCGTGCGCGAGATGACGCTGGACGGCCCCGCCGGCCCACGCGAGCTGGTCGTCACCGGCCTGCCGCAACACGTGCTCGGGCCATCCTTGTTCGCCGAGGGCTCCGATGCCCTGGAGGTCCGGGCCGTACGCTACCGACAGCGCGCCGTCGGCGAAGAGCCCCGCGAGGAGATACGCCGGCTCGACGAAAAGATCCAGTCCCTCAGCGACGAGCTCACCCTCAACGCCCAGTACCAGCAGCTCGTCGAACATGCCGTCCAGTACCTCGGCAAGATGGAGGACTTCGTGGCGCCCACGGCCAAGATGGAACTGCAGCAGGGCGTGCTCGACGCCGAGACGCTCAAGGCACTCACCGAACACAACTTCCAGAGCCGCCGCGAGATCGCCCAGCGCAGCGTCGACTTGACCATCGAGCAGCGCGAGCTTCGCCGGCAGCTCTCGGAGCTGCAACGCGCCCACGCCCAGCTCACGCGCGGGTCCAGTCGAACCGTGCATGAAGCGGTCGTCTTCGTCGAGAAGACCGACGACCGGGCCCAGGCGTTGCGGCTGAGCTACCTCGTGAACCAGTGCGGATGGACGCCGGCCTATAACTTCCGCGGCGACTCGCAGGCCGGCCGCGTCACCGTCGAGTACAACGCCATGATCCAGCAGATGAGCGGCGAGGACTGGTCCAACGTCCGGCTCCGCCTGTCGACGGCAACCCCCGCGCTCAGCGCCGCCGTGCCCAGCCTCGCGCCCTTCCACGTCGCCGTTCACCGCGACAGACCCGAGTCCGAACGCCCCGCCCAGCCACAAGCCGACGTCATCCAGCAATACAAGGGCCAGGTCTACCGCCAGCAGGCGGCCTTCGCCGCCAATGCCCAGGCCATCAACATCGACGAATTCAACCGCCGCAACTGGGACGTCAACACCTTCGGCAACGATATCCAGATCATGGAGCTGACCGTCGACAAGGCAGCGCTCAAGTCGCTTCGCAAGATCGGCGGCCACGACGGCGCCGAGCCGAGCCTCAGCTACGACCTGCCCGAGCCCGTCTCCCTCGCCAGCCGCTCGGATCGGCAGATGGTCCGCATCACCGGCTCGCCCGTCGACGCGGCGTTCTACTTCGTCGCCACGCCCGTGCTCTCGCCCCACGCCTATCGCGAAGCCGAACTGTTGAACACCACCGACAAGGACCTGCTCGGCGGGCAGGTCAACGTCTACCTCGACGGCCGATTCGTCGGTCGAACCGAGTTGCCCACCGTCGCCCGAGGCCAGACCTTCGTCGTCGGGTTCGGCGGCGACCCCCAGCTCCGAACCGAACGACAGCTCATCGATCGTGATCGCAAGTTCCACGGCGGCAACCAGGTGCTCACCGCCGGCTACCGCCTCACCATCGAAAACTACATGGACCGCCCCGCCACCGTGCGCCTCCGCGATCGCGTCCCCTACGCCGGCATGACCAATGACATCCGACTCACCCTCGGCGACATGACCGACCCCATGAGCACGGATGCGCTGTTTGTCCGGCTCGAACAGCCCCGCGGGATCCTCCGATGGGACATTGAAGTCGACGCCAACGCCTCCGGCGAGAACGCCCGCCTCGTCGAATACGCCTACCAGCTCGAATACGACCGCAGCGTCACGCTGACCACCCCCGGCGCCGACGCCAGCCCCGCCATGCGCGAAGAGTTCGAGCAGTTCAGGGATCAGATGCAAAGGCGATAACACGCGGCACGCGCCGCGCCATCCACGCCACGCCGCGCCGGCGCGCATCGCCGTGCCCGCGCGACGACGCTTGGCGTCGACGTTGTCGGCCTCCAATCGCCAAAACGACGCCGCCACGCGCACCGCGGCGCGCCGCCGGCCTCTTATGGAGCAGCATCATGCCGCACACCCAGGGCCCACATCCCGTCGCCGCGCCCGCCCCGCCGACGCCGACCGGCGTCCGCTGTCCGCCCGGCCACGGCCGTCACGCACCCCAACCAACGCGCATCACACTCGCCGACAACCAGTTAGACGCCCACCGGACGCGCGGGGGGGACCCCGCCCGGACACGCGACCCGACCGCGCGCACCAACCCGGCGTTTGGCCGCTTACGATGCGCCAGCCGCGTCCGGCCGGGCTGGCCGGCCGGTCAACCGCGGGCGGCCGGGGTCGCTGCGATCAACTGGTGAACAGGCGCGGCTGGTGCCGCTCCAGGTCGAGCTTGCTGATGGGCTGGCCGACGTCGATGCGGTACTGTCCCGACCAGCACGCCGTGCAGTAGTGCTCGGGCGGCTGGCCCATGCAGCCGAGCATGCCGTCCAGCGACAGGAAGTGAAGCGAATCGACGCCGAGGTATTCGGCGATCTGCTCGACGCTGCGGTTGTTGGCGATGAGCTGCGCCGGATCGGGGAAGTCGATGCCGAAGTAGCAGGGATGGCGGATCGGCGGACACGAGACGCGGAAGTGGATCTCGCGGGCGCCGGCTCGGCGGAGCTGGGCCATCTTCCCCCGCGTCGTCGTCCCGCGGACGATCGAATCGTCCACCACGATGATCCGCTTGTCGCGGACCACGTCGTCGACGACATTGAGCTTGAGCTGCACCGCGGCGGTCCGCTGGGCCTGCGTGGGCTGGATGAACGTGCGGCCCACGTAACGGTTGGGCACGATCCCCTCGCGGTACGGCAGCCCGCTCGCCCGGGCATAACCCAGCGCCGCCGACCGGCCGCTGTCGGGCATGGGGATGACACAGTCGGCCTCGACGTGGGCCTCGCCGGCCAGCGCCTCGCCCATCCGCTCGCGCACCAGTTGCACCGTCTGCCCGAACAGCTTGCTCGACGGGTTGGCGAAGTAGACGTGCTCGAACACACATTGGGCGGGCGTGACCGGCTGCGCGAAGCGGCGCGACGCCACGCCCGAGTCGTCCAGCCGAACGATCTCGCCCGGGTCGACCTCGCGGACGTACTTGGCGCCCAGCGCATCCAACGCCACCGATTCGCTGGCCACGCAGTCGAACCCGTCGGCGGTCTTGCCCAGCACCAGCGGCCGCCAGCCCCACGGATCACGCACCGCCTCCACGCGGTCGGGGTAGAGCAGCACCAGGCTGTAGGCGCCTTGCAGGTGCTGCAGCGCGTGGTAGAGCGGGTCGGCCTTGCCCGCATGGTTGGGCGCGGCCAGCAGGTGGATCAGCACTTCGGTGTCGGTGGATGTGTGGAAGATGTGGCCGTGGGCCTCGAACCCGCGTCGCAGCAGGCCCGCGTTGACGAGGTTGCCGTTGTGGGCCACGGCGATCTGCCCGCCGCTGAACTCCTGGAGCAGCGGCTGGGCGTTGCAGGAGCGGCTCGATCCGGTGGTGGAGTAGCGGTTGTGGCCGATCGCCGCCTTGCCGGTCAGTTGCTCGAGGATACGGGGCGTGAACACGTCGACGACCAGGCCCATGCCCGCGTGCGAGGCGAGGCTGCGGCCGTCGGAGACGGCGATGCCCGCCGATTCCTGGCCCCGATGCTGCTGAGCGTAGAGGGCGTGGTAGGTGCGTGCACCGCTATCCGGCGGGCCCCAGACGCCGAAGACGCCGCATTTGTCTTTCTTCTCGGAGGTGTCCAAACGCTCAGCCATCCCTTGTGAGCTAAAGACTTAACCTAGCCAGCCGCCGTACAACGGTCAAACACCCCGCACTGTAGCGGCGGCTCGCCCGGGCGTCGGCCGTCGGCGAACCTCGCCGCACACCGCGCCAAACCGCGTTGGCGGCACATCAAACAGCGTATTTCAAACGACCCGCCTCATTAACGCGACCGAAAAAAACACCCCGCAGCCATTGACTAATCCCGCGCTTGTGCTATCTTTTCAAGGTTAAGACTTGCTGTTGGCGTCGATCATCGGTCAGGGACCTCGCCCCAAACGGTCCGGATCGCCACACGGATTGCGACGCACCACACGCCACAGGGATCAGGCTGGTTACTGCCAGATGAACAACGCTTCGGCTGCTGTCCATATATCGACAGCGCGAGGCGAAGGGTGTATCGACGTGAACCGTGAGGATGCCAAACGCAAGGTATTGCAGTCGACCGACCTTGTGCGGCTGATCGGCGAGCAGGTGACGTTGCGGCCGAAGGGTCGTGAATTCGTCGGGTTGTGCCCGTTCCACGAGGATTCCAACCCGTCGATGTACGTCAGCCCCGCGAAGCAGATCTTCAAGTGCTTTGCCTGTGGCGCCGGCGGGGACGCGTTCAGCTTCGTCATGGATTACCACAAGATGACCTTCCCCGAGGCCATGAAGTACCTGGCCGACCGCGAAGGCATCGCCCTGCCGCAGAGCCCCGGCCGCCCCGAGCATGGCGGCGGTACCGCCGACCTCCGCGAGCGGATGCGGCAGGCGAACGACAAGGCCGTCCGCTTCTTCCGCAAGCAGTTCGCCGACGAGTCCACGGGCGCGGCGGCGCGTGAATACGTCCGCTCGCGCGGCATCGGCGACGAGATGGTCGAGGCGTTCGCCATCGGCTACGCGCCCGACGCGTGGGATGCACTCGCCTCCGCCGTGGCCCACCACAAGCTCGACCGCCAGGCGTTCGCCGCGACCGGGCTGATCGCCGAACGCAGCGACGGCTCGAGCTACGACCGGCTGCGACATCGGCTGGTGTTCCCGATCTTCGATGCGATCGGCCGGCCCATCGCCTTCGGCGGCCGCATCCTGCCCGGGTCCACGCTCGACGACCAGTCGGTTGATGCGAAGTACCTCAACAGCCCCGAGACACCGCTGTTCAACAAGTCGGCGACCCTGTTCGGGCTGCACCTGGCGAAGAAGCCGATCATCGACAGCCGCACGGCGATGATCGTCGAAGGCTACACCGACGTGATCGCCGCGCACCAGGCGGGGCTCGGCAACGTCGTGGCGACGCTGGGCACGGCGTTGACGCGGCAGCACGCCGCCGAGCTCAAGCGATACTGCGATGAAGTGATCCTGGTGTTCGACGCCGACGAAGCCGGCCTCAAGGCCGCCGACCGCGCGCTGGAGGTGTTCTTCACCGAGCCGGTCGACGTGAAGATCGCGACGCTGCCCGAGGGCAACGACCCGGCGGACCTGTTGGGCGAGGCCGATGGGCTGGATCGGTGGAACGCCGCGATGGACGCGGCGGCGGACGCGATGAGCTTCCACTTCCAGCGCATCCGCACGAGCTTCGACGCCGCCGACACCCTCAGCGGCAAGCAGCGGATCGCCGAAGACTACCTGCGCACGCTGGTGCAGTTGGGCCTGAAGCAGATGGAGCCGACCCGGCGCGGCATGGTCTTGAGCCGCATCGCCGAACTGCTCAAACTCGACCTGGCCTCGGTGGACGAGGTCGCGCGAAAGCTGGGGTCGGCCCGGCGGAGCGGCGGCCCGGCCCGCGACGCGGCGACCGGCGAAGCGGCCCAGCGGCCCGACGCCCGAACCGACGCCGAGCAGACGATCGTCGGGTGCCTGATCAACCACGCCGACCTGTTCCACGAGACGATGGCGGACGGCCGCACATGCGACGAGTCGATCACGGCCGATGACATCTCGCACCTGCCGACGCGCGAGGTCTTCCAGGCGGTGCACGACTGGCTGCTGCACCACGACAAGATCGAGGCCACGGACGTGCGTATCATGCTTGACGACGAGCAGGCCGTGCGCCACGCCATCGACGTGGCGGCGCGGGCGGCTCGGATGTGCGGGCCCGACCGCGAGGCGGCGCTGCGGACCCTCAGAGCCGAGGTCAGATACATCCACGATCAGGCGGCTCGACGTGACTTGGAACACGCCCCAAACAATGCGACCGATGGCGACGATCTGGCGGTACGCCTGGATCGTCTGCGTGAGCTGGCGGCGTCGAGCCCGTCGGCCGGCCGCATCCCACGCATCCGCCACTGAACACGAACCCGAACGGCCCCGCCGACGTGCGGGACGATCCGACAGCGACTCCAGGCAAAGGACAGCCCTATGACCGAGCAGACGCAGATTCCGATGCAGACGTTGAGCACGACCATCCCCGACGAGGTCCAGCAGTTGGTCGACCTCGGCGTCAAGCGCAGCTACCTCACGTACGACGACCTGAACGAGACCCTGCCGGACAACTGGGTGGAGCCTGACCGGATCGATGAACTGCTCGTGCACGTGGATGACCTCGGCGTCAGGATGACCGAGGGCAAGCAGTTCCGCGCCAAGACGGTGGTCTTTGCCGAGGACGCGAAGCCGGCGTCGGAGGCGGTCGCCGCCGAGGCCAAGGAGATCGTTGCGGCGCTGGACGAGGCGTTGCACGAAGCCGGTGCCCGCCGCATCGACGACCCGGTCCGCATGTACCTGACGCAGATGGGCGAGATCAGCCTGCTCACCCGCGAAGAGGAGATCCGCCTGGCCAAGAAGATCGAGCTTTGCCGCATGATCTTCCGCCGCAAGGTCCTCGAGAACGACTACGCCATCCAGCAGGCCGTAGAGACCCTCGAACTCGTCCAGACCGGCGAGCTGCCGTTTGACCGGACGATGAAGATCTCCACGGCCGAGGAGAACGCCAAGGAGAAGATCAGCTCGCGTATCCCGGTGAACCTCGAAACGGTCAAGCGGCTGCTCGAGCTCAACCGCGAGGACTGGGAGCGCCTGGACACCGAGCGGATGAGCAAGAAGGTGCGCGAGGAGCTGAAGGCCGCGATGAAGCGCCGCCGCCGCAAGCTCGCCACGCTCATCGAGGAGCTCAGCCTGCGCACCAGCCGCATCCAGCCCCTGCTCCGCAAGCTGCAGAGCATCTGCGCCAAGATGGAGGGCCTGCAGCGCGACCTCGCCAAGGCCGAGAAGAACCCCGACAAGGCCGACCCTGAAGACGTGATGGTCATGACCGAGGAGCTGAACGGGCTGCGGTCGCTCGTGCTCGAGGAGCCCGAGGAGCTGCGTGCCCGGCTCAACGACATCCTGCTGGTGTTCAACGAGTACGAGCAGGCCAAGCGTGACCTGTCCGGCGGCAACCTCCGCCTGGTCGTCTCCATCGCCAAGAAGTACCGCAACCGCGGGCTGTCGTTCCTCGACATCATCCAGGAGGGCAACACCGGCCTGATGCGGGCGGTCGACAAGTACGAATACAAGCGGGGCTACAAGTTCTCCACCTACGCGACGTGGTGGATCCGCCAGGCGATCACCCGTGCCATCGCCGATCACGCCCGCACCATCCGCATCCCCGTGCACATGATCGAGACGATGAGCAAGCTGCGGAACATCTCCAAGCAGTTGCTGCAGGAGCTCGGCCGCGAGCCCACCACCGAGGAGATCGCCAAGATCGCCAAGATGAGTGTGGCCGAGTGCCGCCGCGTCCTGAAGATCAGCCGCCACCCGATCTCGCTTGACCGCCCGGTCGGCGAGTCCGAGGACAGCTACTTCGGCGACTTCATCGAGGATGATTCGGCCGAGGCGCCGACCGAGACCGCCACGCAGGAGATGCTCCGCGACCGGATCGACGGCGTGCTCAAGACATTGACCTACCGCGAGCGGGAGATCATCAAGCTCCGCTACGGCCTGGGCGATGGGTACACCTACACGCTCGAAGAGGTCGGCCGCATCTTCAAGGTCACCCGCGAGCGCGTCCGCCAGGTCGAGGCCAAGGCGCTGCGGAAGCTGCAGCACCCGGTCCGCGCCCGCAAGCTCAAGGGCTTCCTCGAAGGCTTCGAGCACCTCGAGGAAGAGCCGGCCGCCGTCGCCGCCGCCGACGAACGCGACTGACCGGCCGATAGCCGGCGCCGCGCGCTGGCCCATCACGCAACCCACCCGGCCCGGCGCCTGCGCCGGGCCCTCTTGTGCGCGATCGTCGCGCTGCCATACGCCATAGCGCCAACGTCGTGCGTCATGACGCACACATCACGCATCGCCCGAGCGATCTTCCATCTCACGCGCCTTGCTCAGCGCCGACGCAACCAACCCCGCGGGAACGGACACAACGCCCAGCCCGATCAACAGGACGACGAACGTGACGGGGTAGACATCGCCGTACCCCACGGTGGTCAATGTAGCGACGGCCCACCAGAGTCTGTGAAACGCCGAGGCAAACTCTTCGGGCTGCGATTCATGCTCAAGTGGTAGATGCCGGCCGCCGCGAGGGTCAGGAGTATCGCAGTGACACAGAGGAACAGCACGATCTCTTCGCGGGCAATCTGTATCGCACGGGTG
Organism: uncultured Planctomycetaceae bacterium; assembly: GCA_964458935.1. GTDB lineage: Bacteria > Planctomycetota > Phycisphaerae > Phycisphaerales > Zrk34 > CAYWKS01. The sequence goes on along the minus strand of CAYWKS010000012.1, from coordinate 67,726 downwards.
AACCGTCGCATGGCCAGGCTGTAGCGCGCCAGCTTGAGTATCCGCACGAGCCGCAGCATGCGAAGGGCACGCAGCGACCGCAGGTCAAGACCCGTCGCCAGGTAGAACGGTGCAATGGCGGCGAGATCAATAATGCCGAAGAAGCTGAACACGTACCGCCGTGTCGGCCGTGCCACCCAGCAGCGTAGAAGGTACTCCACCGTAAACAGCGCGACTGTGAAGGCTTCAACGCCATGCAACCACCGCCGCGTCGTATCCGACAATGCGGCAACGTATCGACGGCGAACGAGATCAGGGAGATGCCGATAAGGCACTGAAGCACGACATCAAAGAGCCGGCCCGGCCCAGTATCCACCCCTTCGACGATCTGCTTGAGCGTCGGCATGGTGCTGAATATACCCGACACCGCCCGTCACACCGCCCACGGCAGGTCAAATGGCATCCGACTTTCTGAGATTGAATCGGCGGCATAATAACTGGATGTTCTTCTCATTGTTGCTGCCGCCCTTGGCCACGGGGATAACGTGGTCACACTCCAGGTACTGCGGCGCACCACATGCCACGCAACGTCCGCCGTATCGTTGCCATACGCGCTGGCGGGTTGCTATACCGGCCGCGGACGACTGAAGACTTCAGCCGCCCGGATCGGCGACGCGGTCGGCGAGGTGTGGTCGCGTGTATTCAATCCCCCACGTAACATGTCCCGCAATGCTCCATCACCGGCGAAGGCGAACGACATGACCTGGTATGCGACGCAGTTCGTGGCGGCATGGATTGCCATCATCGCGGCAGGGCTCTCGTATGCAGCCGGGCCGCAGATCGGCACGTGGGGGGACCAGGGCGACGGCACCTACCGCAACCCGGTCCTCAACGCCGACTACCCCGACGCAGATATCGAGCGGCGGGGCGACACCTATTACATGATCAGCTCCAAGCAGCACATGTCCCCGGGCATGGTCATCCTCGAGTCCCGGGACTTGGTCAACTGGAGGTCGGTCGGCCACGTATGGGACCGACTGTCGTGGGCGCCGGAATACGACTGGGACCGCATGGACGGGTACGGGTACGGCGTGTGGGCGGGCGACCTGGCCTGGCACGATGGCCGCTGGTACTGCTACCACATCGACTACAAGCACGGGCTGTACGTGAGCATGACCGAGGGGGCGGACATCCGCGGCCCGTGGACCGAGCCACACCAGATGCTGCCGAGTTCCAGGGTGATGGACGACCCGGCGGTCTTCTGGGACGCCGACACGAAACAGGCCTACCTGATCTGCAACACCGGCCGGAAGCTTGCCGACCACGAGGGCAGCGATCGCGGCAACGGCAAACGCCTCTTTGAGAACCATATCTTCAAGATGAGTTGGGACGGCCGCGAGATCCTCGACGAAGGCCGCCACGTTTACACCGGCGAGGGCGCCGAGGCGGCGAAGATCTACAAGATTGACGGGACTTGGTACCTGTTCCTGTCTGAGTGGTACCGCCCCGATCCGCGCAGGCCGGACGATCCCGCGGCGGACCGCAACGACCGCAAGCAGATCGTGCTGCGATCGACGACCGACAGCATCTATGGCCCGTACGAGAAGCGGGTCGTGCTGGAGCGGGGGAACGGCGTAGTCCGCAGTTGCAGCCAGGGCGCTTTGATCCAGGCGCCGGATGGGGCGTGGTGGTACATGCATCAGCTCGTTCAGAACAGCGCATCGCCGTTCCAGGGCCGCGTGCAGTACCTCGAACCCGTTGAATGGATCGATGGCTGGCCCATGATCGGCAAGGACCTGGACGACGACGGGGTTGGCGAACCGGTGCGCCGCCACGCCAAGCCGATCCATGGCCGTCCCATCGCCGCGCCCCCCACCGACGATGACTTCACGGCGGCGGAACTCGGTCCGCAGTGGGAGTGGAACCATAATCCGCGCGACTCGCACTGGTCGCTGACTGAGCGGCCCGGATGGCTGCGGCTCAAGGCGTCCGTGCCCGTCGGGGACGGCGATTTCTGGGGCGCGTGCAATACCATCAGCCAACGCATCATGGGCACGGGCGCCGGCAAGGCTGTCGCCCGGTTCGACCTGTCGGGCATGGAGCCAGGCCAGCGAGCCGGGTTCGTCCGATTCGGCGGGGTCTATCACCTGCTGGGCGTGCGGGTGGATGAACACGGCAAGCGTCGGATGTTCTTCAGCGCCAACGGCCAGACGACGCCCGGCCCGGCCGTCGAAGGGGATGCCTTGTGGGTCCGCACAACCAACACCGGCGACCGGGCTCGGTTCGAGTTCAGCACCGATGGCCAAGACTTCGAGCGCATCGGCCCGACGTTCACGATCCGGTTCGGGCGGTGGACCGGCGACCGCCTGGGCATGTTCTGCTGGAACGACCGCATCGCCGCAGGCCACATCGACGTGGACTACTTCTACTACGATTACGACGGCCCGAAGGCGGCGCGACCGTGACACGCGTCCGGTGGCCGGCGATGGCGGCGACTTTGCCCGGTCAGCGGCTGCGTGCCGTCAACCGCCCAGTTCGGCGCTGCGTTCGGCGGCGCGGCGGACCGCGTCGGTGACCGCGCGGCTGACCTGGTGCGCGTCCAGGTGATCCAGCGCCGCTTCGGTCGTTCCGCCGGGCGAGGCGACCTTGCGGCGGAGCACGTCGGCCGTTTCGTCGGCGTCGTGCAGGAGCGTCGCCGCGCCCAGCACCGTCTGATTGACGAACCGCCGCGCCTGTGAGGCGGTCATGCCCAGGTCCTCGGCGGCCCGCAACATCGCCTCGGCCAGGTAATACACGTAGGCCGGGCCCGATCCCGACACGGCCGTCACCGCGTCCATCTGCGACTCGGCCACGACGACCGCTTCGCCGGCCACGCCGAACATCTCCATCGCCAGCGATACGTCGGCGTCGGTCGCGTGTTCGCCGGGCGCGATCGCGCTCATGCCCAGCCCGACGAGCAGGGGCGTGTTGGGCATGATCCGCACAACCCGTGCCTCGCCGCCGATCATCCCGGCGATCTTCGCCGTGCCCGCGCCCGCGAGGATGGACAGGACCACCTGACGCCCGGCGTCGACCTCCGCCAGGTCGCCGGCCAGCTTGTCGAGGGTCTGCGGCTTGACCGCGAGCAGGATCGCCTGGCTCTCGCCGATCACCCGCGTGTTGTCGTCGACGGCGTCGACGCCCAGCGCGGCAAACACCTCGCGGCGCTGCGGCGCGGGATCGGCGACGATGATCCGCTCCGCATCGAACAGGCCCTTGTCGATGACGCCGCGGATGATGGCCTCGGCCATGTTGCCCGCTCCGATCACGCCCAGGTCCCGGTTCATGGCGATCCTCCCGGCGAGCTCGGCCGCCACTGCATCCGCACGTCGCGAGCTTCGCCCAGCAGGTTTTCCAGACCCGGGCGGTCGCCCGCCCGCAGCACGTCGGCCACCACTTCGGAGGTCTGCTTCCAGTCGTCGATCGCCTCGAGCACGGCCGGCGCGTTGTCCAGCAGGATATCGGCCCACATCGTCACGTCACCGGCGGCGAGCCGCGTCATGTCCGCCAGGCCGGACGAGGCGATGTCCAGGGCGCCGTGCGCGTCGGCGGCGTGCATCAGCATGACGCTCACGAGGTGCGGCCAGTGGCTGATGACGGCGACGGCGCGGTCGTGCCGGGCCGGGTCCATGATGTGCACGCGCATGCCCAGGCCTGACCACAGGTCCTGCACGAGCTGGGAGGCCCGGGCGTCGGTGTCTTCGACGGGGGTAACGACGCAGGGCCGATCCTGGAACAGGTCGGCGCGGGCGGCGTCGGGCCCGGTGAGCTCGCCGCCGGCCATGGGGTGCGACCCGACGAACCGCGGGAGCTTGGCCGTCGCCCGCAGCACGATGGACCGCTTGGTCGAGCCGACGTCGGTGACGATCGCATCGGCCGGTGCGAGCCCGGCGAGCTGGTCGATCTGCCGGAGGACGGTGGCGACGGGCGTGGCGAGGACGATCAGGTCGGCGTGGCTGCAGGCCTGGGCGAGGTCGTCGGTGCCGGCATCGATGCCGCCGCGGGCGATGGCGGCGTCGACGGTGGCCTGCCGCCGGGCCACGCCGACGAGGCCGCCGGTGTACCCGCGGGCCCTCAGGGCCATGCCGAGTGAACAACCCAGCAGCCCCGGGCCGATGATCGTGATGTGCTGAATACCGGGATCGAGCATGGCATGCGTCTTGTCGTGCGACCGTGCGTTTGCGTATGCTAAAGGATTCGCAACCAGCCCGCGACGCGTCTCACGGCGGAGGCGGGCGACGGAGCTGCCCCATGGCCAATGGTACGCCCAACTACAGCGGCGCGTTCGAGCTGGAGTTCGAGAAGCCGCTGATCCAACTCGAGAAGCAGATCGCCGAGCTTGAGCGCAACGCCAGCGGCGAGACGCACGGCTATTCGGAGGAGGTCCAGAAGCTCCGCCAGAGCCACGCGGCCCTGCTGACCCGCACCTACGACAAGCTCACCCGGTGGCAGACGGTGCAGGTCGCCCGGCACCCGGCGCGGCCTCAGGCGATCGACTACATCCGCGCCTTCGTGAAGGACTTCTGCGAGCTGCACGGCGACCGGCGATTCGGCGACGACCAGGCGATCATCACGGGTTTCGGCCGGGTCGGCCCGCACAAGTGCCTGATCGTCGCGCACCACAAGGGTCGCGACACCAAGGAGAAGATCGCGGCGAACTTCGGCTGCGCCCACCCCGAAGGGTACCGCAAGGCGCTGGCGAAGATGCAGTTGGCGGAGAAGTTCGAGCTGCCGATCGTGACGATGATCGACACGGCGGGCGCGTACCCGGGCGTGGGATCGGAGGAGCGGGGCGTGGCGGAAGCGATCGCGGTGAACCTGCGGGAGATGAGCAAATTGCGTGTGCCGATCGCGTGCATCGTGATCGGCGAGGGCGGCAGCGGCGGTGCGCTGGGCATCGGCGTGGGCGATCGGGTGGCGATGATGCAGTACGCGTGGTATTCGGTGATCAGCCCGGAGAACTGCTCGGCGATCCTGTGGCGAGACGGGGAGCACACGGCCGACGCGGCTGAGCAACTGCACCTGACCGCGCGGGACAACCTGGAGCTGGGGGTGATCGACGACATCGTGGCCGAGCCGGTCGGCGGGGCGCACCGCGACGCCGAGATGGCGCAGACCAAGCTCGAAGAGTGGATCACCAAGACGCTTCGGGACCTCAAGCGGTACAAGATCGACAACCTCATCCGCCGGCGGTACGACAAGCTGCGGAAGATCGGCGAGTTCACCGCGGCGTGAGCGTCGGGCCGTTGCCGCGCATTGCGCATGCTGTTGCCAGCGTGCGGATGATGCCGCGCGCCTGCGTGTTGGCGACGCGATCGGGCGCGCGCCGGGGTCGCGTGTCCGCCCCCCGGTCCCCCCGGGGCGGCCAACGATTGTAAACTACTTTCATACATCGACTTGCGATTACATGGCGGGTGTGTCCGCCCGTGTCCGGCCGGACACGGCGGGGCCGATGGATGGGGATGGAGGGCATTGTCCATATTCGTCGCGCACCGATGCGTCGGCCGGCCTGGCCGGGTCCGGGGGCGGGGTGGGGGTCGAAAACTATGGCGCCCCTACCCTGGTGCGGCGACCCCGGCCCGCGCGCGCCGGGGTGTCGCGGTCGCGCCACGGATTCGCTGTAAATCCCGTCGAGGTCATGCGATGAAAAAAACTGCGAAAAAAGCGTGGGGCCCCGGAAAAGCCGCCGCGCCCGTGCGCGCCGGGCGTGCAGGTGGCCGGCTGACGCCACCGCGGGCATCAGTTCGGCTTGAGCACGGTGTCCGAGTCCTCCGCCGTGGGGTACACCGCGTCGACGGCGTCGAGTTCGCTGCGCATCGCCGCAACCATCCGCTTCAGCACCTCCGGCCGCTCGCTCGCGACATTCGCCGTCTCGTAAGGGTCGGCGTCGAGGTCGAATAGCTCGTACCGCTGTTCACCGGAGCGGTGATAGTGGTAGATGAGTTTCCAGTTCTCGTGGCGGTAGACGGTGAAGTAGCTGCTGCGGTGCTTGTGCGGGAAATGCATGAGGAACTTCTGCGGATTGTCGGTGCGCTGGCCCGCGAACTCCGGCCAGAGATCGTGGCCGTCCATGACGTGGCCATCCGGCGCCTGAACCTCGGTCAGCCGGAGGATGGTCGGCATGAGGTCACAGATCGACGCGAAGCGGTCGTGGACGATGCCCGTCGCGATGGGCAAGCGTTTCTGCACGGGTGCGTCCGGCGCGGGGGCGGCCCAAGCGACGACGAACGGCACGCGCATGCCGCCTTCGTAGTGCGTGGCCTTCTTGCCACGCAGGGGGGCGGACGACGTGTAGCCGTGCGTATCACCGAGCGGCGCATCGGACCCGTTGTCGCCGAGGAAGATGACGAGCGTGTTCTCCGCGACGCCGAGCCTCTCGATGTGCGCCAGAATATCGCCGAGGCTCTTGTCGATCCCCTCGATCATGGTGGCGAAGGCCCTGGCCTTGCGGCTCTTGTTCGTATCGCGGTAATGCTCGATGAATCGCGGGTCCGGATTGAACGGTGCGTGCACGGCGTAATGGCTCATATAGGCGAAGAACGGCTGGTCGTCCTCGACAGCCTGCGTGATGGCCTTGTTCATCTCGATCGTCAGGGCTTCGGTCAGGTAGATGTCCCGGCCGTGGTACTGCTCGAGGTGGGGTACGGGGCGTTGGCCTCCCGCGCCGAAGTCCTTCGTGCCGTAGTAGGAGTCCGGGCGACCCACGGCGCTTCCGCCGATGTTGACATCAAACCCGATGGGCATGATGGCGGCGCCGTCGGAATGCCTGGGCCCGAAGTGGCCCTTGCCGACGTGAATGGTGCGGTAGCCGGCCTGCTGCAGGAGGCGCGGGAGCGTGACGTGGTCGCGGGTCAGCCCCTGCCAGTTCCAACCCTCAGGCCCGGCATTCCTGCTGAACGGACTGATCCACTGCGTGGTCCGGTGGCGCGCGGCGTTCTGGCCGGTCATGATCGTCACGCGCGTCGGTGAGCAGACGCTGTTGGCGTAGAACTGGCTGTACCGCATGCCGCGCCCGGCCAGTTGCTCGAGGTTCGGCGTGCGATAGAAGTCGTTAAGCGGGTGCTTGTTCGGATTGCCCCGGGCATCGGTCAGAAACGCCGCCGAACTGTCCATCAACCCCATGTCGTCCACGAGGAACATCAGGACGTTGGGTCGATCGGCGGCGTGCGTGGCGGCGCCGCAGGAGACCAGGCCAAGCAAGCTGAGCAGGCAAGCGATGCGATGCATGATCCTATCCTTCTCGGCGAGTGCGTGGATTCATCGGGTTGGAGACTGGTTCTCAAGCAGGTCGGCCATGGCCCAGCCGAGCGCATGGCCGACGTCTATGTAGGTCTGGGCGTTGTGGTTGTAGTGGTAGCCGGCGCCGGACGGGGAGACGCTCTTGTCGCGCCAGAAGGGTCGGGCGTCGATCGTCTTCACGTTGCCCTGGAATTCGGGGTAACGACCGATGTCGCCGCTGACGGCGAGCTGGGCGTTGGCGATGGTCAGGCCGTGGCCGTCGAGCTTCTCGCCGCCGAAGGCGATGGTGGCGAGGGTGAACTTCGCGTCGGGGGCGTCGAAGTCGTTGCGCAGGGCCTTGATCAGCCGGACGAGGTTCTGCTCGTAGCGGCCGGCGTGTGCGGGGTTGCGGTCCTTGTGGCCCTGCCACCAGACGAAGCCGGCCACCTCGTATTCGGTCGCACCGGGGTAGTAGTTGCCGAGGTCGGCGAGGATCCGCTTGGCATTGGCCACGTCGTCGTCGTACTGCTTGCCGGCGTACCATCCGATGGGCTCGGGCTCGGTGCCCTTCTGCCACGACGGGGGCGAGTCCTTGTAGCCGGCGTAGACCTTGCCGTCGTGCTCGAAGCGTTCGCTGCCGGGCGGGAGCAGGTCCCAGCCGAGGCTGCGGTTGCCGATGCAGGTCTTGAGCACGAGCACCGGGGCGTCGAGTGTGTGGCCCATGATGTGTCCGAACTGCAGCTCGGGGCCGATGTGCCGGCCGCGGACGGTCAGCCATTCGTTACGCACCAGGTTCATCTTGTCGCGTCGGTGCATGACCTGGACGTAACGCACATCGCGGCGTTCGGTCCAGTCGCCCTGGTCGTCTACGAGGTGGGGGTACTTGTTCTCGGCATGGACGGCGTGGGCGAGGGTGCCGCGCTGATCGGCCGGGCCGACCCGTCCGAAGCCGAACATGTTGGACTGGCCCATGAGGATGAAGACCTGGACGGGCTGGTCCATGTCCGCGGGCTGCTTGTCGGGGTCGGGCAGTGGCGGTCGGCGGTCGGCGCCGGTGGGCTGGGCGCCGGCGTGGATCGGCGCGGCGAGCAGGGCGGCCGACAGGCCGGCGACAGCGATTTGCTTGGTCCATGGCATGGTGGGCATCCTCGCGAGGTGTTGCTGGCGTTGCGAGAGTGTACCGCGCCGCGGGGCCGGTTCTACCCGGGGCAGGGCATGGCCGCTGCCGCGTATGGCGGCGCGGGTGATTGCGTGTGAGTTGACGTTGTGACGCATGGGGCGGGATTGGGTTATGCATCGGTTGGCCGCTGCCGCGGGCCGCCACTACAATCTGCCCCTCGACGGACCCAGGCCCCCCATAACGCGACAGGATGGATCAGCACATGGCTCAGCGCGGCACGTTTACACGGATCCCGACCCTGAAGACGAGCGACGCATTGGCGGCCGCCCTCGACGAACTGGGGGTGACGCTGCCGCTCGACGGCGAGGTGGAATCGGGCGACGGTTCGCCGCTGGCGCAGCCGATCCGTGCGGGTGAACTGACGATCGGCAACCGGTGGTGCATCCACCCGATGGAGGGTTGGGACGGGACGACGGACGGCCGGCCGACGGAGAGCGGGGTTCGGCGCTGGCAGCGTTTCGGGCTATCGGGCGCGAAGCTGATCTGGGGCGGGGAGGCGGTGGCGGTCCGCCCGGACGGCCGGGCCAATCCCAACCAGCTCATGCTCAACGCGACGACCCAGGCCGACATCGCGGGCCTGCGTGAAACGCTCGCCGAGCACCACCGCCAGCAGATGGGCAACGACGCCGGCCTGGTGGTCGGGCTGCAGCTCACGCACTCGGGCCGGTTCTGCCGGCCCAACCGCAAGGATCGGCTGGAGTCGCTGATCGCCTATCACCACCCGCTGCTGGACGCGCGGTTCGGCGTGGACCCCGACGCGGCGATCATGAGCGATGACGACGTCAAGGACCTGATCGACTGCTACGTCAAGGCGGCGAAGCTGGCCGGGGAGATCGGTTACGACTTCGTCGACATCAAGCACTGCCACGGGTACCTGCTTCACGAGTTTCTGTCGGCGTACGATCGGCCGGGCGAGTTCGGCGGGTCGTTCGAGAACCGCACGGCGATCATCCGCCGGGTCGTGGAGGGCATCCGGGCCGAGGCGCCGGGGCTGGCGATCGGGGTGCGGCTGTCGGCGTTCGACATGCCGCCGTTCAAGCCCGACCCGGAGCTGACCGAGGGCGTGAAGCTGGGCCCGGGCGTGGTCGACGACTGGCAGGCCCCCTACCCGGGCTTCGGGTGCAACCGGGACAACCCGCTGGAGATCGACCTGACCGAGACGCGGATGTTCCTGGCGCTGCTGCGTGAGCTGGACGTGCGGCTGGTCAACCTGTCGGCGGGCTCGCCGTACTACAACCCGCACATTCAGCGTCCGGCGCTGTACCCGCCGAGCGACGGCTACCAGCCGCCGGAGGACCCGCTGATCGGGGTGGCGCGTCAGATGCACGTGGTCCGCCAGCTCAAGGGCGAGTTCGAGGACCTGTGCCTGGTGGGCACGGGTTACACGTATCTGCAGGAGTTTCTGCCGCACGTGGCGCAGGCGGCGGTCCGCGACGGCTGGGCCGACTGCGTGGGCATCGGGCGGATGGTGCTGAGCTATCCCGAGATGCCGGTGCACGCCTTGCGTGGCGAGCCGTTCGAGGCCAAGCGGGTCTGCCGGACGTTCAGCGATTGCACGACGGCGCCGCGGAACGGGATCGTGAGCGGCTGCTACCCGCTGGACCCGTACTACAAGGGCAGCGAGCAGGCGGCGATGGTGAAGAAGATCAAGGCCGGCAAGGGCTGAGCCCCTCGCGGGGCCGGGTCGCGGGGCCGGGCGGTTTCCGCTTGACCGGGGCGGGGGAAGGGCTTACTGTTATTTTAGTCGATACTGAAATTACGGAATCTTCATGCAGCTCACGCCCGCACAACGCAAGTTCATCCTGCACTGGGGCGAGATGGGCGCCCGCTGGGGCATCAACCGCACCGTGGCGCAGGTCCACGCCCTGCTGTACGTCTGGCCGGTGCCGCTCAACGCCGAGCAGATCACCGAGGCGCTGGGCGTGGCCCGGTCGAACGTCTCGACCAGCCTCCGCGAGCTGCAGGGCTGGGGCATCGTCCGTGTCACCCACGCGCTGGGCGATCGCCGCGACTACTTCCAGACGCTCGACGACGTCTGGGAGATGTTCCGCATCATCCTCGACGAGCGGAAGAAGCGCGAGATCGATCCGACGGTCGCCCTGCTCCGCGAGTGCGTCGAGGAGTTGGAACGGGAACGCCGACCCGACGAGCACACCCGCAAGCGGCTGAAGGCGATGCTCGACTTCATGCAAACCATGTGCCGCTGGTACGACCAGGTGCGGCGGTTCTCCCCGGCCACGCTCAAGCGGATGGCCTCGCTCCGGGGCAAGCTCGAAGGCATGCTCCAACGCTAGGGGGCCAACCATGAACGCCGACCCACCACCGATCCGCCCGCCCGAGCGCCCCGCCGCGCACGTGTGGCCGGCCTTGCCGCTGGCGGCCTTGATCGCCGGGGGCGTCGCGCTGGCCCTCGTCGCGGGGCTGCTGCACTGGAGCGGGGCCTATGGGTGGACGCTGTTTGTGGTGCTGCCGCTGGTGCAGGGGTTGCTGTGCGGGCTGGTCGCCCGCGGCATGGGCACGGGGGTTCTGTCGACGGCGCTGGCCAGCGCCGCCCTGCTGGCGGTGGGGCTGCTCGTGTTCGCCATCGAAGGCGTGATCTGCATCGCCATGGCCGCGCCGCTGTGGGTGCCGGCCCTGCTCGTCGGGGCGCTGATCGGCGGGGCCGCGGGCGCCCGAAGCCCCGGCCGGCGGGCGCGGATGTGGTGGATCATCGGCGTGACGCTGCTGGGCCCGCTGCTCGCCGGGGCCGAGTCGCGCCTTGCCCCGGCGGCGCCCCTGCTCCGGGTGGACAGCGCGGTCACGGTCGACGCCCCGCCGGGCGCGGTGTGGCGGCAGGTCATCGCGTTCAGCGCGCTGCCCAAGCCGCGTGAGCTGCTGTTCCGGGCGGGCGTGGCGTACCCGGTCCGTGCGGAGATCGACGGCCGGGGCGTGGGCGCCGTCCGCCGCTGCGTGTTCAGCACCGGCGCGTTCGTCGAGCCGATCACCGCGTGGGACGAGCCCCGCCGCCTGGCGTTCGACGTGATCGAAAGCCCCCCGCCGATGACGGAGCTGTCCCCCTACCCGTCGCTTCACACGCCGCACGCGCACGGGGGCTACTTCGTCGCGCGGCGGGGCCGGTTCGACCTCATCCCGCTCGACGGCGGGTCGCGGACGCGGCTGGTCGGTACAACCTGGTACACGCACGACGTCTGGCCGCAGACGTACTGGCGGTTGTGGTCGGACCACATCATCCACCGCATCCACCTGCACGTGCTGGAGAACATCAAGCGGCGGGCGGAACAGCCGCGGGTGGCGGGGTGAGCGTGCACTTGCCTCGGACGGGCGGATACAATGGGGCACCATGAAAGTACAAGTCAACTTCGGCGATGTGGACACCTCCCCGGCGATCGAGAGCCACGTGCACCAGGAGGTCGAGCGGACGCTCAAGCGGTTCGGCGAGCGGATCACCCGCGTCGAGGTACACCTGCGGGATGACAAATCCAAGAAGGCCGGCAGCGACGACCAGCGGTGCATGATGGAAGCCCGGCCGGCCGGCCGCGACCCGATCGCCGTCGAGTCAACCGACCGCGATCTCTACACCGCGATCAAGCACGCCGCGGAGAAGCTCGAGCGGGCCCTGGCGCATCGCCTCGAGAAGGACAAGCAGAAGGATCGGGCGTGAGACGAGGGGCGTGGCTGGGCGTGCTGCTGGTGCTGGCCGCGACCTGGGCGTGGGGGTGCGATGATCGCGAGCCCGGGCGCTTCGGCGGGCCGGTCGCACCGGTGGTCGACGTGCCCCAGCCGCCGGTCTCCACCTTCGCGCACGACTGCGCGCGATGCCACGGCGAACGCGGGTCGATGTACGCCCAGCCGCCGGTCTACCGGGGCGAGGCGCTGCGCCGGAAGATCGCCCAGATGATGCACGACCACGCGCCCGAGCCACCCACCGACGTCGACATCCGCGCCATGCGGGCCTATCACCAAGCGATCCGCGCCGATGAGCCGTTCGTCATCATCACCAACGCCGGGTCGTACCTGCGCGGCCAGGAGGCGACGTTGCGCGGGGAGGCGGACCCGGACGCGGAACTGGTCATCGAAGGGTCCGGCCGCACCGCCAAGCCGCAGCGTGACGGCTCGGCGTGGGCGCAGATCGACGCGCCGGACCCGCCGCTGACCCTCACCGCGACCTGGCGGGGCAAGACCCGGCAGATCAAGCTGTCCGAGTGATCGGCCGGCCGGCCGGCTCAGAGGACTTGGCGATCGGCCAGGAGTTGCCGCAGCCGCCCCGCCGCCTCGTCGTCGAGCTCGACCAGCGGCAGCCTCACCATGCCGGTGTCGCGACCGGCGGCGGCCATCATCGCCTTGATCGGCACGGGGTTGACCGCGAGCTTCAGGCACGCGCTGAACAGGGGGAACAGCTCGGCATGCACGGCCCGGGCCGCCGCGAGGTCGCCCGACGCCGCCGCATCGGTCAGCGCCCTCACCTTGGCCGGCACGAGGTTCGCCATCACGCTGATCACGCCCCGGGCCCCCACGCTCATCAGCGGCAGGGTCAGCGAGTCATCGCCGGAAAGGATGGTCAGGTCGCACAACTGCGCGATCTCGCTCGCCGCGTCCAACGACCCGGTCGCTTCCTTGACCGCGACGATGTTGGGGTGCTCGGCCAGCCGGGCGATCGTCGCCGGCGTCATGCCCACGACGCACCGGCCGGGGATGTTGTACAGCACCATCGGCAGGTCGACCGCGTCGGCGATCGTCATGAAGTGGCGGTACATGCCTTCCTGGGAGGGCTTGTTGTAGTACCCGGTGACCTGGAGCGTGGCGTCGGCGCCGGCGGTCCGGGCGTGCCGCGCCAACCGCAGCGCCTCGGCGGTCGCGTTGGACCCGGCGCCGGCGATGACCGGCACCCGCCCCGCCGCCGCCTCCACGACCACATCGATCACCCGCTCGTGCTCGTCGTGGCTGAGCGTGGGGCTCTCGCCCGTCGTGCCGCACGGCACCAGCCCCTCGATGCCCCGGTCGATCTGGAAGTTGACCTGTTCCTGGAGCCGCCGCTCATCGAGCTGGTCGTCCCGGAAAGGGCTGATCATGGCGGTGATAGCGCCTGTGAACATGCGGATACCTCGCGCTGGGATGGTCGGTGCGTCTGCGCCAACGCACAACCTACGCACAAGGCCGCGGACATGCAACGAATCGGATGACGATCGGGGGCGGGAGGCAGCGGCCTCGTCCGCCGGGGCCGGCGGTCAGTCCTTGCGGCTGTCGGCGGGCTTGAGTCGATCGGCCGGCACCCGGACCGCCGCCCCGCACGAGCTGCAAAGGATCGCCTTGCCGCGCGTGTTCTCCGGCACGGCAAGGATCTTGCGACACTTGAGGTTTGGACAGACCAGTCGAATCATCTGGCTACTCACGTCGCCGCTCCTGGTTGGGCCCGGCATCATGCACCGCCGGGTCATCCCCAAGTATCGGCCACACCGGCGGGCAACTTGATTCAACCGCTGTCCCGGCCAGCGGCGCCCGCCGCCCGCCGCTCCAGCACGCGCGCGGCCAACGCCGCGACATCGTCGTCCGGCAACGCCTGCTTCAGCGCGCCGTCGATCGCCGGGCCGGGCATCCGGAACATCACCTCTTCGACCGCCTCGCGGTCGTCGGGATGGGCGGCCGCGTGGTCCAGCAGCATCCGCACCCGCGCCGGCCGATCCGCCCTGACATAGTCCGGGCCCATGTCCAGCCCGACCCGTGACGGGTAATTCCAGTCCGGCCGAATGCCCCAGCGATGCAGCTCGAACAGCGTGTTCATCAACTCGGCGCTGCGCGTCTTCGACTCGTAGTGGTCGTTCTTCGTGCTCGCCCGGGGAAGCGGCGAGACGCCGTCCATGAAGTGCCACACCGCGAGCTGGGCGAAGTGGTTGGCCCGCTCCAGGTACTTCCGCTCGCCGGTCCACTCGTACATCTGGCCCATGAAACGGACGACCGGCTCCAGCGAGCCGGGCGTGAGCGTCATGCCCGGCTCGGGATCAGCGGTCATGTAGATGTCCGCGACGGCCTCAAACATGGCCATGTACTTGCGCGCAATCTGCGGGTGGGTGTCTTTGATCTGCAGGTATCTGGGGATCATCCAGTCGCACGCCATAGATGCGGTCGTGGTCGATCCGTAGCGGGTCTGCCAGTGCGGAGTCCAGGAATTGGCTTTGCGACCTTTCTCATACGATTCGTTGGGCCCTTCCAGCGTGCTTTCCATATTCGCGTGGAAGCCGCCCCCCTCAAACACCTTGTGCTGTATGGGGTTCCGCTCACTCCTGGTGAAGAATGTGTCCTCCACGGCCAAGGCGTGGTCACGAAAGCGGCTTTTCAACGGTTCGTCAAAGGCCTGCGCCGCAAACCATGCACAACGGGCCAACTCCAGGCTCTGCCCCGGCCAGGCGGGCATGCGCTTGACGGGAAGTCCGGCCTCGCCTCTGTCTGATCCGTCGCGTATCCCTGAACTCACACCCCTTCCCTTGCCGTAGTACTTCGTCCCGTCCGGGCCGCCAGCGCACGGGATGTAGCCGCAGTTCCTCAGCTTGGTCTCATAGTGCTCAAGAACTTGCTCTGCTGCCCTCTTGAGATCGTCGCGCCGCTCGCGCTGCCTGTTCTCGGGGCGACCATAGGCATCGGCAAAGATCCACATGAACTGGCCGCCATAGCGCGGGTATTCCGAGCCCTGCCAAGGGTTGTGTTTGTCGTACTGCGTATGGCGAGAGAACGTGACCTTGTTGCGGAACTGGGCAATGCCCCCTGCCTCGTTGACGATGATGCCGTGATCCAGCATTCCCACGGCATACCGCCAGGCATTCTCCGGTGCCATGCGATAGGCATCGTCCCAGAAGGGCCAGATCATGTTGGCTTCATGCATCATCTTCCAGCCCGTGCAGCGGTCCTCAACGAAGTTCCAGCAAATGTGTTCGCCCCACGGATACAGCCCCGTGACCGGACTCTGCGTCTTCGTGTAGAAGAACGCAAAGCACTCGTCATACGCCTTCTGGTACTTGGGATCGCCCGTCACCTCGGCCAGCCCCAGGAGCAAGTGGTAGAGCCCCGGGTCGTCCTGCACATTGGCTCCAAACACGCAGCGGTCCTTGCCCCGGACACCGGGAATACCCGGTTGCTTGCCCACTTCGTAGGTCTCGCGATCCAGGGTGGCGGCGAAGAGCGGGCTGTGTTCTTTGCCGTACGTGTCGCGTCCCTTCTCGATCATCACGTCGGCGTAGGCGCGGGCCAGGTCGAGATACGTCGGGCCGCTCGCCGGCGCCGGTTCACCTGCGCAGGCCAGCACGGCGACCGCCCCGGCCCCGAGCATCGCGGACAGTTGCGACAAGCACTTCATGAATCACCTCGTTCGGATAGGGTGCGTGTATCCATCATGATACGACGCCGGCCGCGGTAATCTAGGCTCGCCCGGTGTGATGGATCACCTCGGAGGTGCCCATGGGGCTGCCGCGAGGCGTCCGGAGCGGTGGGGTGCGTGAAGGTCAGGCGAGCGCCTGCCCGCGAGCGGTCAATGGGCCTGGGAGGACTCGAACCTCCGACCTCACCCTTATCAGGGGTGCGCTCTAACCAACTGAGCTACAAGCCCGTGCGCCGCGGATGTGCGCCCGCGGAACGCCCCAGTATATCTGCTCACGCCCGCGCGGCAAGGCCGATTCATCGTGGACCGTCGGGTTTGACATTTGACGCGTGTGCCACTACCTTCCTCGGTCCGACATGACCGGATCGGCCCCGCCCCACCGGCCGACCCTTCCCGAGAACCTGCTAACGTACGGAGCTTTCTATCATGGCGATCAAGGTCGGTATCAACGGATTCGGACGCATCGGCCGCCTCGTCTTCCGCGCTGCGCTCGAAAAGGGCGGCGTCGAATTCGTCGGCATCAACGACCTGTTTCCCCCCGAGTCGCTGGCGTACCTGCTGAAGTACGACTCGATCCACGGGCGGTTCAACGGCACGGTCGAGGCCACCGACGACGCGATTGTCGTCAACGGCCAGAAGATCCCGGTTTGTGCCGAGCGCGACCCGGGCAACCTGCCCTGGGGCAAGCTGGGCGCCGAGTTCGTCGTTGAGTCGACGGGCCTGTTCACCACGTACGACGACGCGGTGAAGCACGTCAACGCCGGCGCCGGTCGCGTGGTGATCTCCGCCCCGACCAAGAGCCCCGACCAGGTGCCCACGATCGTCATGGGCGTGAACGATGCGGACCTCAAGCCCGACGCCAAGGTCGTCTCCAATGCCAGTTGCACGACCAACTGCCTGGCGCCGATCGCGAAGGTGATCAACGACAACTTCGGCCTGGCCGAGGGCCTGATGACCACGGTCCACGCGTTGACCGCGACCCAGCCGACGCAGGACGGCCCGAGCAAGAAGGACCTGCGCGGCGGCCGCGCGGCCAGCGTCAACTGCATCCCCGCCTCGACGGGCGCGGCCAAGGCCGTCGGCCTGGCCCTGCCCGAGCTCAAGGGCAAGCTCACCGGCATGGCCTTCCGCATGCCCACCATCGACGTGTCGGTGGTCGACCTGACCTGCCGCACCGACAAGGCGACCAGCTACAAGGACATCTGCGCGGCGATGAAGGCCGCCGCCGAAGGACCCATGAACGGCATCCTCGACTACACCGAGGACCCGGTCGTCTCGACCGACTTCATCCACGACCCGCACTCGAGCATCTTCGACGCCGGCGCCGGTATCGAGCTCAACGCCAACTTCTTCAAGGTCGTCAGTTGGTACGACAACGAATGGGGTTACTCCAACCGCGTGGTCGACCTGATGGAGCTGATGAGCAAGCAGTAACCGCTCAACCGCTGAATCGCGACGCAGCCCCGGTCGTCCGGCCGGGGCTTTTTTGTTGCGCCGTCCGTCAGGGGTCGAAGACGGGGCTGGGCAGCAGCCGGTCGACCTCATCGAGGCTGTACCCCAGGGCGCGGACGCCGGGCTCGAGTTCGGCGATCATCTTCCTCATGCCGCGGCGGCTGAGCCACGACCGCCGCATGTCGGCGTAGGCCCGGAGGTACGGCTCATTGGCCCGGGGCTCGAACATCTCCGCCACCGGCATCGGGTCCAGCCCCAACCACTGCATGATGCGATCGATGTGCGGCTGGGGGTCGGCGACCAGCCGCTCGTACCGCACGGCGCGGTACGTCTGCGGTTCGAGGTGCGCCACGTCCTCGAGGAACAGTTGATGGCAGTGGACCCAATGGGCGACCATCTCGGGCACGGAATTGATCCCGGACATCTTCCGCGTGGCCAGCGAGGCCACCACGGGGTGGCGCTGGATGAACACGAAGCGGCACCCGGGGAACAGCGCCCGCAGGAACCGGCTGCGGATCAGGTTGGGCGGCGACTTCTCGATCAGCACCGGGCAGTCCAGGTCCCAGTACATCGACCACTGCTCGAAGAGCCGGGCCGCGTGGGCCGCGCTGACCAGCTCCGAGTCTTCGGTGAGGTGACCGGGCTCGTGGTAGCCGAACAGGCCCGGCCCGCCGTACGAGATGTCCTGGGGGTAGACGTCCTGGAGGTGCTGGCCTTCGTCGGCGGGGACGCCGGTATCGGCGAACCCGCTGGCCCGGGGGTGGGCCGCGAGGCAGCGGGCGAGCGGCGTCGTGCCGCTGCGGTGCAGGCCGGCCACAAAAACAAGCTGATGCTCGGTGGGTCTGTCGGCCATGCTCCGTCCCGACGCGTCTGGTGGTACCCGCTGGCCGACAGTGTACCGCGTCGGGCGAAGATGCATCGCCCGACGCGCCGGGGCGAGGGGCGGCCGCGGATCACCCGCCAGCGGTACGGTCTTCAATGGCGGTCTTGGCTTCGGGGTCGAGCGGCTGGCCGGTCGCCGGGTCGATCGGGACGTAGGTGGGCCCGCCCTTGAACAGCACCGGGCCGGGCTTGGCGGTCAGCCACGGCTGCTGGGCGACCAGCTTCTGGGCGGAACGGATGCCCGCGACCTGGGCGCGGCGCTCGGTGAGGCTCTGGGGCGGCCGGGCGGGTTGGTGCGCGGCGTCGGCCGGCTCGTGGTGCAGGTGGACCGTCGTCGTCGGGAACGCGAAGCTCACGCCGAGCTGGTCCGCCAGACGCAGGACGTCCAGGAACAGCCGCTCACGCTCACGAAGCTCCGTCGACCAGTCGGGCACCTCGAAGAACACGTACACCAGGATGTTCAGCGACGAAGCGCCGAACTCGTTGCACCAGACCTGGAAGTAGTCCTTGCGGGTGTAGGGGTGCGAGCGGACCAGCTCGCGGATGCCCTCGGTGAAGCTGACCAGTTGCTCGGGCGTGGTGTCGTACTGCACGCCGAGCGTGGTCATCCAGCGCCGATACTTGCGCCGGCCGTAGTTGTCGACGTTGGCCCGGACGAGGTTGGCGTTGGGCACCGTGATCTGGGAGTTGTAGAAGGTGCGGATGCGAGAGGAGCGGAAGCCGATCTCTTCCACGATGCCCTCGGCCTCGCCGATCACGACCCAGTCGCCGACCTCGAAGGGCTGGTCGAGCAGCACGGCGACGGACCCGAAGAAGTTCTCGATGGTGTCGCGGGCGGCGAAGGCGAAGGCGAGCGACCCGACGCCCAGCGAGGCCAGCAGCGGCGCGGTCTCGATGTTGACGCTCTCGGCGGCATAGATGACGCCGAAGATCACGATCAGCACCTTCAGCGCCCGGCGGACCAGCGGGTAGAGCACGTCGTCGATCTTGGTGTCGGTCCGCTCGGCGCGGGCCGACAGCCGGTCGAACGCGACGTCGGTCAGCCGCCACGTCGCCCACGTGCCGGCCAGGACGGTGAAGATCGACGCGGCGCCGTGGAGGATGACGTGCGCCAGCTCCGGCAGGTCGACCAGCCAGAGCAGCGAAAGCCAGGCGATGCCCGCGGCGAGGAGCCCGAACGGCCGCGCCGCCTTCAGCGCCCACGTGCGACGCTCCACGGGGCTGCGTGCATCGCCGCGGGTCACCCGGACCATGATCAACGCGAACACCCCCCGCACCAGCAGGTCCAGCGCGAACCCGATCACCAGCAGCACCAGCAGGGCCGCCCACTGCCAGTACTCCAGCGTCAGCAGGCGCTGGTCCTCCCAGCTCTCGGGCAGCAGTTGCCTGAGATAGTCGGCGGGGGTGAGGATGTCCGACCCGGCGATGCGGGGCAGGCCGTGGCGTTCGAACTGCGCGCGGAGGGCCGGCAGCGCGCCGACCGTGCCCGGCGAGAAGCGCCAGGCGCCGTGGGCGTCGGGCACGAGCGCGACCCGCCCGGCCGGTCGCTCGTCCCCGAGGCGGCCGAGCACGTCCCGCTGCTCGTAGCCCCGCGGGAAGAACACGTACTCGGTCAAGTGCCACTGCTTGACCTCCTCGTGACCGGGCAGGCGGTCGATGTCGACCCACTCGATCCGGTTGAGCACGAAATACAGGTCGCGGGCGAACTGGCGCGGGTCATGGTCGCGCTGCTCGGCGGTGAGTTCGAGGCAGTCGACCGCCCGGGCCCAACTGTCCGGCAGGTCGTTCATCGCTTCGAGGAAGGCGCGCATCGTGTCGCGGGGGCTGACCAGGTCGGCCGGGACCGCGTCGGCGGGCGTGTTGGGCGCGGCGTCGGGCACGGGCAGGGCCGGCAGCGCGGGGTCCTGCGCCATCGCCGACGCGGGCGCGAGGCACAGCCAGAGCGTGACGAGGGCGCAGCCAAGTCCGTGCCGCGTGAGGTGCATGACCGATCGCTCCGAGCCGATGCCCGCGGATGTCGCCGAGCCGCTTCAAGTTACCCGCCCGCGCGCGAAAGGCAAGCGCCCCGCCGCCGCAGGACACCGCGCGCGCCGCCGCTTACACTGGGACGATGATGCGATGCCACCGACCCGTGTTGTGGATCGTGGCGCTGTGGGCGGCGGCCGCGGCCCAAGCCGATCGCCCGGCCACGGAGCAAGGGGCTGCGGCCTTGATCGACGACGCGACGATCCAAGCCCATGTCGAGCGGTTCAACACCGATTACGCCCGGTGGTCGGACCAGCACGTCCAGGCCATCACCGACCGCCAGGCGTACGACTTTCTCCGCGACAATGTCCCGCGGTTCGCCTGCCCCGACGACCGGTTCGAGCGGGTCTACTACTTCCGGTGGTGGACGTACCGCAAGCACATCAAGCACACGCCGGACGGGTACGTGATCACCGAGTTCCTGCCGGACGTCAGTTGGTCGGGCAGGCACAACACGATCAGTTGCCCGGCGGGTCACCACTTCTACGAGGGGCGTTGGCTGCGGGAAAGCCGATACCTCGACGGGTATGCGCGGTTCTGGTTCCGCGGGGGCGGCGAGCCGCGGCGATACAGCTTCTGGGCCGCCGATGCCTTGTACGCCAAGCGCCTCGTCGACGGTGACGAGGCGCTGCTCATCGAGCTGCTGCCCGATCTCGTGGAGAACTTCGAGGCGTGGCGGCGCGAGAAGTACGACGAGCAAGCGGGCCTGTTCTGGCAGATCGACGACCGCGACGGCATGGAGATGTCCATCGGCGGCAGCGGGTACCGCGCCACCATCAACAGCTACATGTACGGCGACGCGGTCGCCATCGCGAAGATCGCGGAGGCGGCCGGCCGGGATGACCTGGCGCGGCGATTTGCGCGCGAGGCCGAACAGATCAGGCGCCGCGCCCTCGACATGCTCTGGGATGACGATGCGCAGTTCTTCAAGGTCCGCCGGCGCGGGCGCGGCGGGGAGCCGCGCGACCTCGCCGACGTCCGCGAGCTGCACGGCTACACGCCCTGGTACTTCGGCATGACCGATCACACCACGCGGTACGACGCGGCGTGGGCCCAGATCACCGACCCCCGGGGCTTCGCCGCGCCCTTCGGGCCGACCACCGCCGAGCAGCGCCACCCGCGGTTCCGGTTCGAGCACCCGCACGACTGCCTGTGGAACGGGCCGTCGTGGCCCTTCGCGACGACCGTGACGCTGGTCGCCATGGCCCATCAGCTCAACCGCGACGGGCAGGACGCCCTGGACCGGAGCGACTACTTCCAGACGCTCGAAGCCTACACGCGGTCGCAGCACAAGGACGGTCGGCCGTGGATCGCCGAGAGCCTCGACGGCGAGACCGGCGCGTGGATCGTCGACAAGCCGCGCAGCGTCTTCTACAACCACTCGGGCTACTGCGACCTGATCATCACGGGGCTGGTCGGGCTCCGCCCCGCGGCCGGCCAGACGCTCGTGGTCAACCCCCTCCTGCCGCGGGGCACGTGGGACTGGTTTGCGCTGGACCGGGTCCGGTATCACGGCCACGAGGTCGCGGTGATCTGGGACCGGACGGGCGAGCGGTTCGGCCGCGGCGCGGGGCTGACCTTGGTTGTTGACGGCGAGATCGCGGCGACGGCGCCGACGCTGGGGCGCCTGACCGTGAAGCTGCCCTGAACCCCGCGGCCCGCCTCACAGCCCGTGCGAGACCAGGTCCTGGAACAACCCGGGGGTCTGGGTCAGCGTCGGGTAGTCGCCGGTCTGGACGATGCGGCCGTGGTCGAAGACGAAGATGCGGTCGACGTTGCGGATCGTCGAGAGGCGGTGGGCGATGATGAACATGGTGTGCTTTTGCATCAGTTGCTCCATCGCCGCCTGGATCTTGTGCTCGGACTGGTTGTCGAGGGCGCTGGTGGCCTCGTCGAAGATGAAGTAGCGGGGGTTGCTGACGATGGCGCGGGCGATGGCGACGCGCTGCTTCTGCCCGCCGGACAGGCCGTAGCCGTCCTCGCCGACCTCGGTGTGCTCGCGCGCGGGCAGGTCGTCCAGGAAATCGGTGACGCCGGCGATCTGCATCGCCTGGTAGATCATGTCATTGGAGGCCTGGTTGTTGGCGACGCGGACGTTCTCGAAGATCGTCGTCTGGAAGACGAAGGGGTTCTGCGAGACGACGCCGAAGTTGGCGCGGAGGTCGTCCTGCTCGAAGCATCGCAGGTTGTGGCCGTTGAGTCGAATGGCGCCGTGCTGGGGGTCGTAGAACCGCAGGATGAGCCGGATGAACGTGGACTTGCCCGAGCCGCTGGGCCCGACGAGCCCGATGCTCTCGCCGTCGCGGATCGCGCAGGAGATGTTGTCCAGGACGTAGTGGGGGTGCTCGCCGTCCCAGCCGAGGTGGTAGGCGAAGCTGACCTGGTCGAACTCGATGAGCGGGGCGGCGGTGTCGCGGGCCTGCTGTTCGGCCTCGGCGACGGTGATCTGCCGCTCGGGCGCCGCCTCGGGCACGGTGGACTCGGTGGCGAGGATGCGTGTGATGCGTTCGAGCCCGGCCTCGGCGTTGGCGCGGATGAGGTTGAGGTTGAACAGTTGCATGAGCGGGCCCATCAGCGCGCCCATGGCCCCGGCGAACGCCATCAGCTCGCCCACCGTGAGGTCGCGATAGACGCACGAATACGCGCCGGTCATAAAGATGATGCCCACCCCGACGTAGTTGATCGCCTCGGGCTTGATCCGCTCGATCTGCTGCTTGCGGAGCAGGTACTCCTCCTTGTCGCGGATGATGCCGATCTTGTCGTCGAACCGGCCGCTGACGCGTTCGCCGATGGCGTGGATCTTGATCTCCCGCGTGCCGCGGAGCATGTCCGCGACGTACTTGCTGGCGTCGGATTCGTGCTCGAGGAAGTCGGCGCTGATAGTGCGGATGATCCGCCGCGATCGCCGGTTCAGCAGCACCACCACCACCACGGTCAGCGTGAAGATCCCGGTCATCAGCAGGTCGAACGACGACAGCACCCCCAGCGCGACCACCCACGCGACGACCTGGAACGGCACGGCCAGAACGAACTGCTGCAGGAACTGCTTCAGCGTGTTGATCGGCGAGCCCATGATGTAGTTGAACAGCTCGCCGCTCGACACCGTGTCGTGGAAGCGGAAGCACAGGACCTGCAGGTGCCGGAAGAACTGCGACCGGATGGAGAACAGGAACTGCTCCATCGTGTTGACCAACACGCGATAGCCCAGCGTCCACAGCGTGACCCGCCCGGCGCTGACCCCATAATACACACCGACGAACCCCAGGGAGTACAGCATCTTCTCCCGGTTCGACGCGTCCGGCCGCAGGATGCCCTCGTCGACGATGAACTTGATCACCAGGGGCTGGATGGCGACCATCACGCCGACGACCAGCGAGAGGAACGCGGTGAAATACAGCTTCTTGCGCTGCGGCCGGACGTATCGCCACAGCGTCGTCCAGAACGCGAAGTCTTCCCGGGGCTCATCATTGAACGGTAGCACGGCGCATCCGCCTCGCCAGGTGGCATGAACTCCTACCGCTTATCTATCAGGAATGCCGGCGGATGACCAACCGGCGGCCGCGGACCGGTCAGGCCGGCTCCACGAAGTCGACCTCGCCGCAGTCGGGCGCGATGCCCGCTTCGGCGGCCTCGGCGAGCAGCCGCCCCACCGCCTCGCGGCCCCTCGCGCCGTAGTCCAGCGTGAAGTCGTTCACGTACATGCCCACGAACTGGTCGGCCAGCTCCACGCCCATGTCGCGGGCGTAGTTCATCGCGTACGCCACCGCTTCCTCGCGGTGCTCCAGCGCGTAGCGGATCGACGCCAGCAGGATCGAGCAGATCGCCGGCGCCTCGCCCGCCAGGTCCCGGCGGATCGCGTTGCCGCCCAGCGGCAGGGGCAGGCCACGCGTCTGGGTCCACCACTGGCCCAGGTCCGCAATGCAATGCAGACCCGCGTCGGCATAGGTGAGCTGGCCCTCGTGGATGATCAGGCCCGCGTCGTACTCCCCCGACGCGACCTTGGGGATGATCGCGTCGAACGCCTCGACGCCGTGGTTCACCGACCGCAGCGAACCCGGCTGAACCCCCTCGACCTCCCGCAGCATCAACTGGCACGCCAGCCACGCAGTGGTCTTGCGGCCCGGGATCGCCAGCCGAAGACCATCCGGCGGACGCTCGGCCTCCAACGTCGGGTCCGGCTCGGTCACCGGCGTGATCAGTTGCCGCAGGTTCATCGGCTCACGCGCCACGATCATCGGCCCGTAGCCGTCGCCCATCGACGACCCGCAGCTCGTCAGCGCGTAACGATCGGCCACGTGCGCGTACTGGTGGATGCTCAGCGCGGTGATCTCCAGCTCACCACGCTCGGCGCGCTGGTTCAGCGTCTCGATGTCCTCGAGCACGTGTTCAAAGCGGTACGGCCCGGTGTCGACGCGTGGGCCACCGGCGGCCTCGGCCAGCGGATACCACATGAACGCGTCATCGGGATCGGGCGAATGGCCGATGCCCAGGGTCTTGGCCGGTGGCGTCATGATGCACTCAACCCATCGGTCGCACCGGCGGCGGCTTCGTCGGCCGGTCCGGCCTGGGGCGGGTCGCCGGCATGGGGGTCGCCCCCCGACGGGCTCGGGGTCGCCTGCTCGAAGATTTCGGCGATCAGACGCTGCTCGAGATACGGATCGCGCCCGATCGGCCGCCAGAAGCTGCGCTGTACGCCCTGCTCGGTCCGCGCCGCACGCAGGCCGGGGTCGCGCTCGTAGCTGGCCAGCGACCCGGCCCGAGCCGTATGCAGCATCCGCGGCGGGTGCTGCCGCTGCTCCACCGTCACCTCCACGTACAGTTCATACCGCGGCCGATCCGGGCGCGGCGCCGCGACCGCAACCGTCGGCTCCAGCAGCACCCGGACCGACCGTCGGCGCTGGTTCAGCGTGTTGCCGACGACCTGGCCCGCGGTCGTGTTGTCGTCTCGCCACGGCTCAAGCACGCTCGAAGCGACGATCGGGCGCGTGGTGATCACCCCGAAACGTCGATCCTGTCGCTCCACGACGAATCGATGCCGCCTCAGCGTCGCCACCGCCTCGTTGAACACCGCGTCGTATTCGTGGTCGGCCACCGGGATGGGGTTGTCGATGGCGACCTGCTTCTGGCACGCCGCGAGCGGCGCGAGGCAGACGATCGTGACGGTCGCCGCGATGACGCCGGTCCTGAGCCATGTGAAACGCTGCATGCCGCGAGTGTATCGCCCTCGGCGTCGACGGAAAAGCGCGACCGCACCAAAGGCTCTGCGCGGCCGGGTAAATCGCCCGCCCGATCCGTCCGATACCACCGTTGGCGCCACGAGGCTGCAACGAGGGGTCCACTGCTGTCATGACGCGTCATTCGCCCTACCTGTTGCTCGTTGAGGACGACGTCCCGACGGCCCGGATGACGTGCGATATCCTCACGGCGCACTTCGGCTACGAGCGCATCGTCGTGGTCGGGTCGGTCGCGGACGCCATCGCCCTCGACCTCGAACGCTTCGACCTGGTGCTGAGCAACATCCACCTGCCGGACGGCTCGGGGCTGGACCTGCTCGACCGGGCCCTGCACCGCCGCGACGACCTGCCTTTCGTCATGGTCACCAGCGAGTCGACCATGGAGACCGCCATGCGGGCGATCCGCCTCGGCGCCTACGACTACATCGTCAAGGTCGGCGATTACATGGTGACCATCCCGCTCGTCGTCGAGAAGAACCTGGAAGTCTGGCAGATCAAGCAGCACAATCGCCGGCTGCGGCAACAGTTGGAGCAGACACTCGAAGACCTGTCGGGCAAGAACCGCCAGCTCGAACACGCCGTCGCCCAGTTGGAGCGGCAGGCCACCACCGACCCGCTCACGGGTCTGGCCAATCGCCGGTCGATCCAGGACACCCTGGAACGGCGATTCGCCGAGACCCAGCGGCATCACACCGACCTGACGTGCGCGATGATCGATCTCGATGCGTTCAAGCCGCTCAATGACACGCTCGGACATCAGAAAGGCGACGCGCTGTTGAAGACCGCGGCGCGGGTGCTGGAGGCGAACTGTCGCCGGAGCGATGTGGCCGGCCGTTACGGCGGGGACGAGTTCGTGCTGATCCTGCCCAACGCGGACCTCGAGACGGCGCGGCAGGTCGCCCGGCGGATCCAGCACCAGTTCCGCCAGGCCACGCACGTCCTGTTGCCCGTCGGTTGTCAGACCGGCATGTCGGTGGGGCTGGCGTCGGTGCGTGGCAATCGCCCGACCCACGCCGACCAGTTGGTCGCGCTGGCCGACGTGGCGCTGTACCAGGCCAAGGCCGCCGGCAAGGGATGCGTGGTCATCAACCACGCCGTCGCCGTGCCCAACGGTTCGTAGCGGCGCCGATGCGGCGCGGCCCCGGCGACCGGCTGAAAATAAGCCCAGGGACTTTGACATCCCTGGGCAGCAGCGGGGTCGGTCCTCCGGGCGACCTTTCCTCCTCCAACGTCCCTCGAATCCTTGCGGGCATGCGGCGTCTCACGGGCCTCGCACGCACCGCGTCTGTCGATCAGCACATGGCCGCGTAGAACAGCAGCACGAGCACGACCATGCGGCCGAGATTCATCCCTCGCACAGCGGTCGACGAATTGGTTAGACTGCGTTGCATGGCACCCCGACTACTTTCAAGCGACATGCCAGCGGGGCCACAAGTGGCCGTCCGCCTCTCTAACCCATTGCAAACGCTGGCTTTGCGGTATTCCACCCCCGGTCGCCCCGGCTGTGCGGGCCCGCGCCGGATGTTGTGTTGGTGCATCATCCTCGCGCTCGTCCCGTGGGCGGGCGCCCACGTCGCCACGCTCGCCGCCCCGCCCGAGCGCGACGTCCGGCCGCTCGATCGCGCGATCGCCGAGCAGGTCTTCGTGCAGGTCGAGCGCTGGGTCGAGGGCGGGGCCGTCCCCGACCAGCCGGCGGCGATCCAGGCGACCGACGCCGCGGCCGTTCACGTGGCCATCCGGCTGTCGGGGCTTACGCTTGGCCAGGCCCACGCCATGTGCGACGCACCCGGCCGGGCGGCGGCCCGGCCGGTCGACCTCGCCGCCCTGGCGCGCGACGCCACGGCCCAGGCCCTGCGCCAAGCCCGCCGCAGCCTCGTGCGGCTGGCCACGCGCAACCCCGACGCCAACATCACCGCCGACCTCGCCAAGGTCGGACCGCTCCTCCAGGTCGACTGCCAGGTCGCCCACGCCCCACGCCCGGTGAAGATGCAGCGGCTGGACCAGTTGCCCCGACGCATCGTCATCGGTGTGCATGGGCTGGCCATGCGCCGCGGCGAACGGTGGGCGTGGGTGTTCCCCGGCCAGGCGATCGCGGCCAACCTCTCGCTCCAGCAACAACTGCACACGCTGCTCAGCGACGTCGGGCTCGATGCCGCCGCCATAGCCCGCATCAACGCCGACGCCGGCCCGACGCTCCACGCCATGCAGGTGATCCACCTGATCCGCCCGGCCGACGCCGACGCGGTCCATCGCTTGCACCGCGGCCAGCGCGTCCTGCCGATGACGCCGCCCGACTTCACGCGCATCGATCGCCTCGCGAGCCGATGGGCCGACTACCTGCTCGCCCGCCAGGACGACCGCGGCCGGTTCGCCGGCACCTTCCAGCCGACCTCGAGCCAGTATGCGCCCCGGGTGGCCGAGGCGCGCGACGCGGCGCTGGCCGCGTATGCCCTGGCACGATACGCCGGCGCCGCGCACCTGCCCGAAGCGCGCGCCGGGCGGTACGCCGCCGCCGCACGCCGCGCGATCGACGCCGCCCTCGACGAGATTGACCTCGACGGCGAGGACGGTCCGCCGGCGATCGGCGATATGGCGATGGCGTTGATCGCCCTGCTCGAAACGCCGGATGCAGCCGACCTCAAGCCGCAACGCGACCAGCTCGCGGCGCGCCTCACCGAGGCGCATGAGCGGCGCGGCCGCGAGCCGGCCGACGCGAACACCACGCCCCGCGCCACGCCGGTCGATGCCCTGTCCGCGCTCGCCATGGTCCGATACTGCGATCGCACGCGCAGCAACCAGGCCCAGCGCACCGCGCGGCAGGCGATGGGGTCGATCTGGGCCAGCGTCCGCGCCGGCAACGCTTCGCAGGTCATGCCGTGGGCCGGGCTCGCCGAGTTCGATCTGCTGCGGCTGGACATGGCCACCGGCGGGTTCATGCTCGTCCGCAGCGCCGCGCAGCAGTACTGGACCCGCCAGGTCCAGCCGCCCGGGCCCGCCGCCGCCCAGGACCCCGCCGACCCCAGCTACGTCAGCCCCGACACCGTCGGCGGGTTCATCCAGGACGCGACCGTCATGCCCGAGCCCACCTGGCGATCGGCCGACCTGCTCATCCTCCAGTCCGCGGCGCTGGGCGTGCCGGGCCTGGTCGAGGCCGAGCAGCGCGGCACGTGGCTGCTCAACTGCGCCCTGGGCCTGCGGTTCTTCGAACAACTGACGCTCACGCGCGACGCCGCCTGGTATGTGCATGACCTGGGCCGCGGCCTTGGCGGCGTCCGCACCGCCTTCTGGGACAACCGCCAGCCGCTGGCGACGACCGCCATGGCCCTGCTCGCCGCCGCGGAGTATCAACTCAGCCTCCAGCGCCTGGCCGAGTCCGCCGGCGACTGATGCAAGCTGCGCCGGGCAGTTGTTGCGAAATGGCCGACCGACCGCTAACATCCGGTGTTCCAACCGACCTCACGGGGAGTAGCTCAGCTTGGTAGAGCGCTTCGTTCGGGACGAAGAGGTCGCAGGTTCAAATCCTGTCTCCCCGATTGACGACGGGCGGGCCGCCAGGCCTGCCCGTTGTCAATTTGGGCGCCAGCGTGAACCTGCGACCGCGGCGGCGCAGCCGACGCTTAGGTCGCAGGTTCACGCCGAAGCAAAGCGCAGACGCCTCGGACTCCACCGCGATCC
>CAYWKS010000012.1:0-38576 GCA_964458935.1 uncultured Planctomycetaceae bacterium | reverse complement strand
GGTCGCAGGTTCACGCCGAAGCAAAGCGCAGACGCCTCGGACTCCACCGCGATCCCGGCGTTGCATGTTTCGCATAGTTGCAACAACGTCGTGCCCGTACGCAGCCTTTCGACGCGCCGATCCATGCCCGACGCGCACTCAAGCGATCTGCTTACGCCACTACAGCAAATGGTGTATGCGCGGTAGGATCGATGCCTTGGTGCGTTGGGGTGCGGTTGTCGTGCCGGATGGAGCGCCGCGTCGGGCGCAGGGCATCAACTGGTGCGCGACTTGCCCAATCGGCGGGTCGGGCGCGACGGGCACGACCCGTTTGCTCAACGCAGCTTGACAGGCCTCGGTAACGCATGCCCGGACGGCGAAGCGGACGAGGCCTGTGACCCCGCCGCCACGGATCGCGGCCACCTGCGGGCGACAGGGGGCAAGATCAATGCCAAGGTCCAATCCGCCGCGGGACCGGCGGCGAAGGTAACATCCCTAACCATTGATGTTTAAGCAGTTTGTGCGCGTCGGCCACGGGCGGCGCCCTGGGGCGACGTTTGCTAACCTTTTGCTTGATAGTGCTTTATTCCGACACCCAGCCGCCCGGCGCGGTCGACCGGGCCGATGGCGTCGGCCGATTCGAGACCGGGAATGAAATTTGCGCGAGTCCCGGGATTGACTGAAGTTTTGGGTTGACATAGGTGTCAGGCATGCTATGTTTACTGCACAACGGTGATGGGATGAAAGAGAGAGTTCCCCAATCACCCAATAGAATATGTGGGCGGGACGCGTGGCGTTGTTGTTGGCCGTGCGTGATCCAGCCAGGTTGCGGCGTGCGATGTCTTGGGCCATATCACCCAAATCCGCATTCTGCCAGATCGGCTTGAATCCGCCGCTGTACTTCAGCCACGAAGGCTGTACGTCCGCCCCGCACGATTTTCTCTCTCTCTCTACACCAGCCGCCCGCGTTGTCTCTTAACAGAGCAGCGCGGGTTTTTACTTGCCCCTACGCCGCCGCGCCCCGTTCGTTAACATTTCGCCGCCCGCCGCCGCCTCGGTCTGCCGCGCGAGACTTTGCCCGCGGCGGCAACATTATCTTGACACCACCGATGCAATGAGGTACATATATCAGTGGCTGGTGACCCATACCCTTTATCGGGTTGGCACCGCTGTTGAAACTGGCCCCAGTTTCCTCAGCCTGACGGTGGACCTGAGAGACCCGCCGTCACGGGAAGACGCGAGAGAGCTTGGCTGGTTGTTGGAGCGAGAGGGAAACGGCTGGGGACGGAGAGAGATACGCTTAGGCGTACTCTCTCTTTTTTATTGCGCCGCTCGGCCGCATCCACCCGCTAATCTCGTATCCGCCCCGCCATCGGTCGTCCCATGCACCGCCTGCCTGGTGCCCAGGCCCGGCGGCATGGCGGCCCGACCCCGATTCATTGACAGGTCGCCGCCTGGTCGAAAAGATACACACGGCAACGCCGCACCTCCCGGCGGCCGGACCGACGGTGTTCCCGTCGCCCTGGCCTCGAACGCTCACGGTCGCGGCGCCGCCGGACCCGGTGGGGTGGCAGAGCGGTTGAATGCACCGGTCTTGAAAACCGGCGTGGCCTTCGGGTCACCGTGGGTTCGAATCCCACCCCCACCGCTTATGGCTGCGGCGGTGCCCGCCGCGGCGTCGAAGCCGGCGGGCCTGTGGGCAACGCCGCCGTGCGTCGGCCGGTCCGGGGCGCACGCTGGACATGAAGCGCATGAAAAGGGCTTGCGCAGCCGGGGCTGCGCAAGCCTGCCCGAAGTCTCCAGTCGCTGACCGAACCATTCGGCCGGCGACCGGTCGTTGCGTGAGCGCCCGCGTGACAGAGCCGCACCGGCATCGGGCGCGACGGCCGGCGGGCTTCTCCGTTCCGCCCCGTCTGCCAACTTCCTGCGGTCAGCGGCGGCGCTGGGGCACGCCGCCGGGGAGCGGACCGCGGAGTTTGCGATCTTCAGCAAGCGGTGACCCGCCCAGGCCGGCCCGGCACGCGGCTCGGCTCTCGGTTGCGTACGCCGGGCAGCCGGCCCGGCGAACATCCCATCTCTCTACACCAGCACGCCCCGTTGCGCGGGTCCGACCTGGGCGGGTTTACTCACTTGCCAAAGGGCTCGTACACCGGTGTAGGCAATGCACATGCCGTGCCACGACGGCATGCAATCCACGCCACAAGCCCGTGAAGGCCGTTTCCAGGCCGATTGAAGCGGAAAAATAGTCTATTCCGACGTTGTGCCGTCCGGATCAAGGTCGATCGGAATGGGCGATAAGACCCACGATCGTGGGTTCGAAGCGCGGCGAAAGACGCTACTCGGGCTGCCGCAGATTGTACTTCTTGATGCGGTAGCGGAGGTGGTCGCGGGTGATGCCGAGGTTGCGTGCGGCGGCCGACTGGTTCCAGCCCGACTCGTCGAGGGCCTTGAGGATGAGGGCCTTCTCGTGCTCGGCGAGGCGAGAGCTGGGTCCGATGGGCTCGACGGCCGGCTCAGCCCGACCGTCACCGCCGTGGGTTGCGGCGCCGGCGACCTCGGGGGGCAGATGACTGGGGTGGATCACGCCGTCGGCCGCGAGCAGCGTGCATCGCTCGACGATGTTGCGCAGCTCACGGATATTGCCCGGCCATTCGTACCGCATCAGCAGCGCCATGGCCTCGTCGCTGACGGTCGGCCGAGCCACGCCCAGCGCCGGCGCCAGTTGGGCGGCGAAATGCTCGATGAGCATGGGCAGGTCTTCCACGCGTTCGCTCAGCCGCGGCAGGGCGATGGGGAAGACGTTCAGCCGATAATACAAGTCCTCGCGGAAACGGCCGGCCTGCATCTCATGCTTGAGGTCGCGGTTGGTCGCGGCGATGATCCGCACATCGCAGGTGATTGTCTGCGTGCCGCCCACGCGCACGAACTCCCGCTCCTGCAGCACGCGCAGCAGCTTGACCTGGATGTTCGGCGCCAGCTCACCGATCTCATCGAGGAACAGGGTCCCGCCGTCGGCCAGCTCGAAGCGGCCGATCTTCTGCCCCGCGGCGCCGGTGAATGCGCCCTTCTCGTGGCCGAACAGCTCGCTTTCCAGCAGGCTCTCGGGCAGCGCGGCGCAATTGATGGCGATGAACGGCCGGTCCTTGCGGTCGGAAAAGTCGTGGATGGCGCGGGCGGCCAACTCCTTGCCCGTCCCGGTGTGGCCGTACAGCAGCACCGTCGAACTGGACAGCGCGACTTTCTTGCATAGCTCGACGACGCGCTCGATCGCGGCCGAGCGACCGACGATCTGGTAGTCGCCCAGCGACTCGCGGAGGCCGCGGTTGGCCCGGCTGACCTGGTCATACGCCTGGGCGTGGCTGGCGGCGACGGCGGCGAGGTTGGCGAAGACGCGGACCAGTTCCAGGTCGCGTTGCGTGAACCGGTCGCGGCCCCGGGGGTTGATCACCTCGACCACGCCCAGGGTCTGGTCCTTGTGGATCAGCGGTGCCGCGAGCAGGCTCTGGGTCCGCATGTGCGTGCGGGCGTCGATCCCGGGGAAGAAGTGGCGATTCTTTCGGACATCGTTGACGCGCATGGCGCGGCCGGTCTTGACGGCCTGGCCGGCGATGCCCAGGTCCGCGTCGAAACGGACGCCCACGAGCAGGTCGCCGCTGGGCCCCACGGCGGTCTGAAAGACCAGTTGCCGCCGTGCCGCATCAAACAGCAGGACGCTGGCGCCCTCGGCGTCGAGCACGTTGGCCGCCCATTCGGCCACGCGCTTGAACACGTCCTCGCTGCTCAGTTCACTGTTGATGGCGCGGCTGGCATCGACCAGCGCCATGAGGGTATTGCGATCCAGCGGCGGCGTTTCGACCGTTGCAACAGCATCGCAATCAGAATGATGCTCGGCATAATCCACGATTCACACCCCGCGCAGAATCCCGCAAGCGAATGCGTAAATATACCCACTAAAACGTTTTGCCGCAAGAAATTGTTGCGCCCGGGCATGCGACACGTGTCGCCAAACAACTGTTCGAGTCGACTACTGCTCCATCTCGTAGTCGATGCTGTAGTTGGGCGATTCGCGGGTGATGGAGATGTTATGGGGGTGGCTCTCGATCAGGCTCGCCGTGGAGATGCGGCAGAACCGCGCGTCGGTCCGCAGCGACCGGATGTCCGGCGTGCCGCAGTAGCCCATGCCCGCCCGCAGCCCGCCGACCAGTTGATAGGCAAAATCGCTCAATGGACCGCGATAAGGCACGCGTCCCTCCACACCCTCGGGAACGAACTTGCCGCGCGCATCGGGTGCGGCGGCGATGTCCGACTGCCGATAGCGGTCTGCCGATCCGGCCATCATCGCGCCTTCACTGCCCATGCCCCGGTAGGCCTTGTAGCGGCGACCCTTGTGGATCACCATCTCGCCCGGCGACTCGTCGAGCCCGGCGAGCAGCGAACCGAGCATGACGCACGAGGCCCCGGCGGCGATCGCCTTGGTGATGTCGCCCGAGTGCTTGATCCCGCCGTCGGCGATGACGGGGACGTCGGCCGGGTCCGCGGCGCGGCACGCCTGGATCACCGCGGTGATCTGCGGCACGCCCACGCCCGTCACCACCCGGGTCGTGCAGATCGACCCGGGGCCGATGCCCACCTTGACCGCGTCGGCCCCGGACTCGATCAACTCCGCGGCGCCGCGCTCGGTGGCGACGTTGCCGGCGATGACCTGGATGGTGTGGTCGGCCTTGATGCGGCGGACGGTGTCGATGACGTTGCGGCTGTGGCCGTGCGCGGTGTCCACCACGAGCACGTCCACGTCGGCGGCGACCAGCGCCGCGGCGCGATCGAACTGATTCACGCCCACCGCGGCGCCCACGCGGAGCCGGCCCCGCCCGTCGCGGCACGCCGCGGGGAACTGCTTGAGCTTGCTGATGTCTCGCATTGTGATCAGCCCGCGGAGGTTGTACGCCTCGTCGACGAGCATCAGCTTCTCGACCTTGTTGCGGTTGAGGATGTGCTCGGCCTGGTCGAGCGTGGTGTCCGGGGGGCCGGTGACCAGCTTCTCGCTGGTCATGACCTCGCTGATGGGCCGGTCGGCCTGGCCGCCGTCGAGGAACATCAGGTCCCGGCGGGTGAGGATGCCGACGACCCGGCCGGCGCGCTCGCCGCCGGCGGTGATCGGCACGCCCGAGATGTTGTGGTCGATCATGAGCTGGTGGGCGGCGCTGACCGGGGCGTCGGGCCCGAGCGTCTGGGGGTCGATGATGACGCCGTTGGCCGACCGCTTGACCTTGGTGACATCGCGGACCTGCTGCTCGATGGTCATGTTCTTGTGGATGACGCCGAGCCCGCCCTCCTGCGCCAGCGCGATGGCCAGCGCCGCCTCGGTGACCGTGTCCATGGGGCTGGACAGCAGCGGGATGTTGAGTTGGATTTCGCGGGTGAGCTGCGTGCTGGTCTTGCAGTCGGCGGGCAGGAAGTCCGCCCGGCCCGGCAGCAGCAGCACGTCGTCGAAGGTGATGCCGTCAGCGATGATCTTGCTTTCCATAACGTATGTTCACGCGCCGCGGACATCGCTGTCAAGCTGAGCCCCGCGTCGCCCGCGCAACCCGGCCGGCCGCGGAGTATCCTGCGGCCGTTGACGTGGCGGACCGGCGTTCACGGGAATGAATGGCATGGCCCTGGTGATCCGAACCACGACCCCGGCGGATGAGGCGGCGATCCATCGGCTGCATGAAGCGGCGTTCGGACCGCGCGAAGGTCGCGTCGTGGCCGACCTCGCGGTTGCGCTGCTCCACGACCCCACGGCCGAGCCGGTGTTGTCGTTGATGGCCGACGCCGACGCGACCGCGGCGGGGCACGTGCTGTTCAGCGGCGTGCGTCTGATCGACCCGTCGAGCCCGGTCAGCGCCCGCATTCTCGCGCCGCTGGCGGTTCGGCCCGAACACCGGGGCCGGGGTCTGGGCGCCCGCCTGGTCAACGACGGGCTGGCGCGACTCACCGACGCGGGGTGCGGCATCGTCTTCGTGCTCGGCGATCCCGCATACTACCGCCGCCTGGGCTTTCGACCCGCGACGCCGCGCGGCCTGCGGGCGCCCTACCCGATCCCCGACCCGCACGCCGACGCATGGATGGCGATGGACCTGGACCCGGGCGCCGCCCGCGACCTCCACGGCACGGTGCGGTGCGCCCGGAGCCTGCACCGGCCCGAGCACTGGATCGAATGACCGGGCGATCCGTGGATGGACATCGCACGTCGGGCACCGGGGCGCCGCCGGATTGCCGCAGGCGGCGCGGGGGGTTAGCTTGATGGATCAACCTCATAGGGAGCAATCGGCTTATGGGCATCATGGACGGCAAGCGCGGCATCGTCTTCGGGATCGCCAACGACCGCAGCTACGCGTGGTTCATCACCAAGCAGCTCGTCGAGCACGGCGCCCAGTGCTGCTTCACGCACCTGCCCGGCGACAAGATGAAGCGGCGGTGCGATTCGGCGATCAAGGAGCTGGGCCTCGAAGACCCCTGGCTCATGCCGTGCGACGCATCGCAGGACGCCGACCTCGACGCGGTCTTCGACCGGCTCAAGGCCGACTTCGGGCAGATCGACTTCATCGTGCACTCGATCGCCTTCGCCGACCGCCAGTACCTGGAGATCGGCAGCTTCCACAAGACCAGCCGCGCCGCGTGGACACAGGCGCTGGACATCAGCGCGTACACGCTGCTGGCGATGGCGCAGCGCGCCGTCGACCGCGAGCTGATGACCGAAGGCGGCAGCATCGTCTCGATGAGCTACTACGGCGGCGAGAAGGTCATCCCCGGCTACAACATCATGGGCATCGCCAAGGCGGCACTGGAGCACACGACCCGCTACCTCGCGGCCGAACTCGGCGAGAAGAACATCCGCGTCAACGCGATCAGCGGCGGGCCCCTGCGGACGCTCGCCGCCATGGCCGTCGGCGGCATCAGCGAGATGTTCGACCACCAGGCCCGCAAGGCCCCCCTCCAACGCAACATCGAGGGCGAAGAGGTGGGCAACACCGCCGCCTACCTGCTCAGCGACCTGGCCTCGGGCGTGACCGGCGAGGTCATCTACGTCGACGCCGGGTTCAACATCGTCGGGCTGTGATCGTCGCCACGCGGCCACGGGCCGACGCATCCACGAGCTTGATGGTGCCCCAGACACTCAGCCAGATCAAGAGCCTGCTCGCGGCGCGCGGCTGCCGACCCCGGCACCGGTTCGGGCAGAACTTCCTCGTCGACCCCCGCAAGATCGAGCAGATCGTCGACGCGGCCGGCGTCGCGCCGGGCCGCGCCGTGCTCGAGGTCGGCCCCGGCACCGGCGCGCTGACCGAATCGCTGCTCGACGCCGGGGCCCGGGTCATCGCCGTCGAGATCGACCGCGACCTGTGCGCGATCCTCCGCGAACGGCTCGACGACCACGACCGCTTCAACCTCATCGAGGCCGACGTCATGGCCGGCAAGCGCGCCCTCAACCCCGCGGTGGTCGAGGCACTCCAACGACACGCCGAGGGCCCCGGGGCTGGTTTCATGCTCGTCGCCAACCTGCCCTACAACATCGCCTCGCCGCTGATCGCGACACTGGCGACGGACTACCCCGCGATGACCGACGCGATCGTGATGGTCCAGCGCGAGGTCGCCGAGCGGCTCGCCGCCCGGCCCGGGTCCGGCCACAAGGACTACGGCCCCCTCTCGGTCGCCGTCCAGGCGATGTGCGCGGTCCGGCGGATCATGACGCTGCCCCCGGGGTGCTTCTGGCCCCCACCGCAGGTCGACTCGGCCGTCGTGCAACTCACCCGCCACGCAACCCCGCTCACCGACGAACCCCGCAAGCTCGAGGCCATGGCGCAGCAACTGTTCCAGAAGCGCCGCAAGCAGATCGGCGCGATACTCGGCCGCGACCGCGCCCTGCCGCACGGCGTCGAGCCGGCCATGCGCCCCGAGCAACTCACCGTCGAACAGATCATCCAACTGATCGATTAACCGCCGCGTCCCCGCGCGACGCACCGCATCCGCACCGCGCGGCCCCTCGGGTCGCGGCCTCACGTTGCGGTCTGGTACACTCGTCGCCGCTCCATCGTTCAGCCGCGACCCCACGGTCAACGCGAACCCATACGCCGGCCCGCGGGCGCCGCACCGCGCCGCGATCCGACAGCCCACGTGAAACCAGGGACACCCCATGCACCCCATCAAGATCGGACTCATCGGCGGCACCGGGCTCGGCGAGGCGCTCGGCGTCGAAGCCGGCCAACGCCAGGAGATCAACACACCCTTCGGCCGGCCCTCCAGCGCGATCATCACCACCCAGTGGCAGGGCGTGGACGTCGCCATCCTCCAGCGCCACGGGCCCGGGCATATCCACAACCCCGGCGCCGTGCCCTACCGCGCCAACATCTATGCCCTCAAGAAGCTCGGCGTCACGCACATCCTCGCCAGCGGCGCCTGCGGCTCGCTCCGCGAGCACATCCCCCCCCGCGACCTGGTCCTCGTCGATCAGCTCATCGACAAGACCCACGGTCGACCACGCACCTTCTTCGAGAACGCCGCCGTCCACGTCGAGTTCAGCCAGCCCATGTGCCCGGTCATGCGGCACTGGCTCCTCGACGCCTGCCGCCGCGCCCGCACCGACAAGCAGGCGACCGAGCTCGATGCCGTCACCGTCCACGAAACCGGCACCTACGTCTGCATGGAAGGCCCGCAGTTCTCCACCAGGGCCGAGTCCGAGATGCACCGCCAATGGGGCGGCGACCTGATCGGCATGACCGCCCTGCCCGAGGCCAAGCTCGCGCGTGAGGCCGAGATCGCCTACGCCCTGATCGCGATGAGCACCGACTACGACTGCTGGCGGCCGCACGACCCCGGCATCCCCGTCCAGCAACTGCTCGAAGAGATCATGGGCAATCTCAACGCCGCCACCGACAACGCCGTCACCCTCATCCGACGCGCCCTGGCCGACCTGACCATCCTCGAAGAGCAACCCAGCCCCGCCCACCACGCGCTCAAGCTCGCCATCTGGTCCAACAAGGACCTGATCGACCCCGCCGAGATCGTGCGCCTCGACGCCCTCTGGGGTCCCTACTTCCGCGGGGAGTGCTCGCCATGACTGCAAGGCTCCGCCGGAGCTGGGGATGGCTCTTGATCGCCTTGCTGTTCATCGCCATGGCGTGTGGATGTACGCCGCGTTCCGCCCGCTGCCGCGGGTGAAGCTTAAGATCGGGCGCGATACGACCTACGTCACCCAGCCGCTGCGCGCCAACGGCCTGCCCGACTACGTTGCCGCGGCGACCGCCTCTTCCATTGCGGCAGTCCGCACGTGACCTGGCTGATGACTGCCGCTTGGGCCGTGCTGTGCCGAGCCATGATCGATACCGAGCGCGGCCGCCTCGATCGTGCGTGGCCTGCGCTGCGGGCCGTACACCAGATGGCCGCCCTGCTTCAGCATGACCCGCGGTTCATCGTCGCATGCACCGGAATGGTCCTGCAGGATGACGCATGCGCCGTGTCGCGGCACATCCTGGCCCGATCCCCCCGCAACGCCACGCTGCTCAACGCCATGCTCCAACATCTTGCCGGACTGCCGGCACCGCACCACCTGGAGAAGGTGATGACGCTGGAACACATGGTGACCTTGAGCTTGGTCCTCCAATTCGCCGATGACCCCAGCGAGCTCATGACGCAGTCGTTCATCAACCGGCATGCGGATCGATGGCTCGACATCAACATGGCCCTGCAATGTGTCAACGCGTATCACGAAAAGTGGCGCGCGTCGTTGACTGAGCCCGACCCTCATGCCCGTTGCACAGAGCTGAAGGCAGCATACGATCGTTTCATCGATCGGCTCGAGCAGCGCAATCAACGCGACACGAGCACGCTGCATCCGGTCCTTAGGCTTGCGCGGCCGGCCGGCGATAAACGACTCACGGTGTCGCCCGCATTCGCAAACCATGTGATGGCCATGCGCTCCGTCTGCCTCGGGGACTATCTGCCCTCATTCATGTCCGCCGAGGCTGATCGACGCCGGCTTGAACTCGAGCTCGCGCTGAGGCTGGACGCGGCGCAACGCGGCGAATGGCCCGACAAGCTGGACGACCTGACCCCGCACGTCATCGCCCAACTCCCGAACGACCCGTTCACAGGCAAACCGCTGCGATACATCTGCCGTGACGGCGCAGCCGTATTCTGGAGCGTCGGCGACGACTTCGTCGACGACGGCGGCCTCTCGTCGCTGGATCCCCACGGCCTGCCGCAAGACGACGCCCGGACATCGCGCGGCGAATCGTCCATGATCCCTGGCCGGCCTCTCGCCGCGACGTCGCGCGATAGACACGCCCTTGCTGCGCCTACCGCCGCGGCATGTAGCCGCTCATGGAATCGGCTCGCCCGACCTGCTACCCTCATGGGCATGCGGGGTTGCGCTTCGGCACCGCCGGACAGCCACACGTCGGGTTTGCGTGTGGCAGCAGCGAGCTTCGCACTGACGCCACCGCTCACGCAAGGCCAGATGACTTATGGAACTACCCCGCCGCGATCGCGGAGATGAACTGCTTCGGCCCGGGGCGTACCTCGAACTCAGGCGGCGGCTGCGCCGCTCCGCGCCCCGCCACGACTTGTCCGCCGTCATCGCCTGCGCCTTCGATCATCGCACACGCATGCTCCCGTTCATCTACGCCGACACCCGCATGGCCCCTGCGGGCGTCCGAGCGATCGGCTCCGCCCTCGCCGACTCGGGCTTCGACAAGGTCCGCATCGTGCTGCAGCAATGGAACCGCCGCTTCCAGCCCTCGCGCATGCGGCTCGACGGCCGCGTGCCCGATCTGTTCTGCGTCTCGAGCATGAGCATGCACGGCGGGCAGGCCATGGCCATGATCCGCGACGCCTGCCGCATCGACCCCGCCCGGCGACCGCTCATCGTCGCCGGCGGGCCCCGCGCCGTCTACGAGCCCCACCGCTTCTTCGGACCCGCCGACCCCTCCCACCCCGACGCCGCCTCCGCCGACGTCGTCGTCACCGGCGAGGAGTTCGTCTTCATGAGCCTGATCGAGGTGGTCCTCGATCACCGCGCCGACGGCGAGCCCCTCCGCTCCGCCTTCGCCCGCGCCCGTGACGCCGGCGCACTCGATCACATCCCCGGGCTGGTCTACCCCGTCGTCGATCGCGCCGACCGGCCCGTCGAGCTCATCGACACCGGCATGCAGCGGCTGCTCGGCGACCTCGACGAGCTGCCCAGCCCGGTGCTCGGCTACGGCCTGCTCGAACCGCCCGGACGCCGCCCCACGCTCGCCGATCGACCCCTCGATCCCCGACGCGTCCGCCGCCTCAGCCCCATCAGTTCCATCGTCCTGACCTACGGCTGCAAGTTCGCCTGCAAGTACTGCCCCATCCCCGCCTACAACCAGCGACAGCACCGCCTCAAGAGCGGCCAACGCATCGCCGAGGAGCTCGACCAGCTCAATCGGACCTACGGCCTGCGCTGGTTCTTCGGCGCCGATGACAACTTCTTCAACGACCACGACCGCACGCTCGACATCGTCAACACCCTCGCCGAGGCCGAGCCCGGCGGCAAGCCGCTCCGCCGACGCGTCCGCTGGCACACCGAAGTCACCGTCCACGACACCCTGAAGATGCGCGACCACCTGCCGCGGATCCGCGAGTCCGGCTGCCGCGGGCTCTGGCTCGGCGTCGAGGACATGACCGCCACGCTCGTCAAGAAAGGTCAGTCCGCCAGCAAGACCATCGAGGCCTTCCACCTCCTCTGCGATGCCGGCATCGCCCCCCACCCCATGATGATGCACCACGATTCCCAGCCGCTCTACACCCGCGGCTCGGACTACGGCATCGTCAACCAGGTCAACCACCTCCGCCGCGCCGGCGCCGTCTCCGTCCAGGTGCTCATGCTCGTCCCGGCGCTCGGGTCGGAGTTGTTCAACGGCACGTACGAATCCGGCCAGGCCTTCGAGTCCGTCGCCGGCCGGCCCGTCGAGCGATGGATGCACGATGGCAACTACGTCATCGCCTCGCACGCCCCTCGGCCGTGGGTCAAGCAGGTCAACCTCTGGCTGGCTTACGCGGCGTTCTACAACCCCCTGTCCTTCATCGCCGCCTTCCGCCGACGCAAGGGCAAGCTCAGCGAGAAGCCCATGCTCATGCAACTGGTCGGCATGGTCGGGCTCACCCAGAACCTGAGGCGGACGTTCGGATGGACTTTGCGGCTGGCGACCGGTCGATTCGTCCGCGCCACCCAGCCGCCCGGCACACTGCTGCCGATGCGTCGGCCCGACGGCGGACACGCCGAACACGCCCCCCGCCTCACCCCGCCACGCCCGGCCGTCGACGCTCAGCCCGCCGGCCCACCGCCCACCGGCGCCACGCCCCTGACCATCGGACAGAGCTGACCCGCCGCGATGACCGGCAGGCCAACGGCGGACACGCCCCGCGAAGAATCGTAAACACAACTGAATAACACGCTTACATACCATGTCCGCCCCGGGGGCAAGGCGGTGGGCGGACACACGACCTCCCCGGGCGCACGCGCCCGTCGTTTGCCGCTTCATCCGGTGTTATCGCATATACGACCCGTGTCCGGGCCTGAGTGAAGAGCGCGATTCAATACGGCAGATCGTTGTCGCGGCGCTGGCCCGCGTCGCGCCCGGCGCCGCGGCGCCGGCCGTGCCCTCGCCGGCCCGGCTTCGGTTCGGTTCGCACGCTCACGCGAATCCCCGCCTCGCCGTCCAGCGGACACGCGTGCTCGCAGACCCCGCATCCGATGCAACGCGATTCACACACGTACGGCCGATCCAACCCGATCCATTGCCCCTCGGCGTCCTGCACCCACACCCGCTCCAGCCGAATCGCCTTGTCCGGCACCGGGCACATCTCCTCGCAGCAGATGCACGGCTCATTGGTTGCCCACGGCATGCACCGGTCGTGGTCGAACTCGGCGATCCCGATCCGACGGTCGGGCTGCTGCTTCGCCGCGGCGGTCAAGGCCTCGATCGCCCCGCTCGGGCACACCTCGCCGCACAGCGTGCAGTTGTACTCACAATACCCCATCCGCGGGACAACCCGCGGCGAGAACATCGACTCCCAGCCCGCCTCCAGCAACGTCGGCTGCAACGCGCTCGTCGGGCACACCTTCAGGCACTCGCCGCAGCGGATGCACAGGTCCACGAAACGTTCGCCCGCGACCGCGCCCGGCGGCCGCAGCACCTTGGCCCCGGCGCGACGCCCCGTCACGGCCGACGCAGACCGGCAGATCAGCGGAACGGCCACGCCCGTGACCGCCGCGGTGAGGAACAGCCGCCGCGACGGTTGCAGCGGCGCCGGCTCCGCACGCACCCGCTTCGTCCCGAACGACGCGATGCCCTGCGGGCAGCGACCCACGCAATCCATGCACAGGTTGCACGCGTCCGGCTCGAAGCGTCCCCGCGCGTCGAACGCGCCCATGCGGCAGAACTCACCGCACTCGCCGCACCCGCTGCATACCTTCACCGGGAACCGCCGCAACAGCGAATAACGCCCCAGCAGCCCGTACAACGCCCCGAGCGGGCACAGGTTGCGGCACCAGAAACGCCGCTCGGCCAACTCCAGCAGGAAGATCGCACCCAGCATCCCGCCGGCCACGCTCGCCCAGAGGAAACTTGCTCGCTGGTACGGCAAGACGTGCGCATCCAGAAACGCGTACGTCGGCTCGCTCACCCGCGTCACCCAGGCCGGCCCGTCGAGGTACAGCTTCCCGAACACATCATCGGCGCT
The DNA here is from genome assembly GCA_964458935.1 of uncultured Planctomycetaceae bacterium. Classification (GTDB taxonomy): domain Bacteria; phylum Planctomycetota; class Phycisphaerae; order Phycisphaerales; family Zrk34; genus CAYWKS01. Next base: position 24,851 of record CAYWKS010000012.1, on the reverse strand, counting down.
CTGCGCCAGGTACGGATCGATCGCCAGCGCCAGACCGCGATACAGCAGGGCGAACGGATCGAACCAACCCACGAGCATGACGTTGAACACCGCCAGGACGACCAGCACCGCCAGCAGGAAGTACTTGACCACGCGAAGCCGCCGGCTGGTCAGGTGCAGCAGCTTCCGCGTGCGTTTGGCGATCGGCCGTACCAGCCGCGACGCCACGTCCAGCAGCGTGCCCAGCGGGCAGACCCACCCGCAGAAGAACCGCCCCAGCACCAGCGTCATGGCCACCAGCACCAGCGCCGGGAGCAGCGCGACGATGACCGACTTCGCCGCGAGCATCGTGGTCGCGCCGACCAGCGGGTCGATCTGGAACCAGAACCCCAGCGACGAGCCGTGCTCCGCGCCCGCGCCGTACTCGGTCGCCCGGAACAGCGCCAGGAACAGCAGCAGGAACGCCAGTTGGCTGGCCCTGCGCCACCCGCGCCAGGAAAGTCCGATCGGCTGTTTCATGGCGGCCCACTGCCTGGGCCCGCGGTCGTGGCGTCACGCCGCAACGACGCGGACCTTGCTCAAATCCATCTGCCCCAGCCCGCGCTTCGCCGCGGCCACCGTCGGGCCGATCTGCTCGGGCTTCAGCCCGAACAGCGTGGTGGCGTACGCGTCGGCCGCCACGATGTCCGGCGAAGCGATCACCGTGTCCTTGATCTCCACGTCCTGGAGGTTGCCGCCGGATGGACCGTGCCGGAGCAGGACCCGCGTCGCGTCGATCACCGTCAGCGTCGGCGCGACGACCTGGTTGAGGTCCGCCAGCTTCTCGGCGATGTCCTGGTGGATCTTGCCCCGCGAACCGCCGCACACGCCCATCACGTTCTTCAGCCCCAGCGTCAGGCGTGTGAGGCTGTGATGCTTGGCGACCGGGCAGTTGATGTAGCAGTCGGCCTCGAGCGCCTCGCGGTACAGCTCCCAGCGTTTCATCGCCTTGCCGTTGCGGAGGTCGACGGGCGCGAACAGCCGGCGATCGACGTACTTCCACCGGGCCCGCTCGTCGCCGAGCGACTCGACCGCCGCCGCGATGCCGCTGTTGGCGTACGTCCGCCGCTCGTCATTGCACGACCGGTCGAACACGAGCACCTGCTTGGCGCCGGCCTTAAGAGCCAGGGCGACCAGCGCCTTGACCACGTCGGGGTGCGTGTTGGCCGCCTGCTCGGGCGTGCGGTCCCAGCCGATGTTGGGTTTGACCACCACCTTGTCGCCGCGGCGGACGAACATCGCCATCCCGCCGAGCGCCTGGATGGCCTGGTCGACCAGCCCGGCGTACGACTTGCCCCGGGCCACGGCGAGCACGCTTTCCGCCGCCGGCTCGCCCCGCGCCACCGACAGGTCGAGCATCGGCACGGTGAGCATCGTCCCGGCCGACCACGCGGCGACCTGCTGCAGAAAGTGACGGCGATCGATCATCGGGGCATCTCCTGTGCCGGGCGTGGACAGAGGCGAACACCGCCCGCCAATCAGGATATTTGTATCGCCTTACCGCGGTCAAGAGAAATGGCGCCGGATCGCCTCGCCCGCCGCCGGTTCTGTCACTTACCCCGTGCCGTCGACCGGTTCGGGCTCCGGCATCGCCTGGCAGAACTCGGCGATCTCGTCGAGGCTGCCCGAGCGGGCCTCGCGGACATAGAAGCCGCTGGCGGCGTTGGCCAGCGCCACGCACTCGGCGACGGGCAGGTCGGCCAGCAGTCCGACGCAGAACCCCGCGTTGAAGTTGTCGCCGGCGCCGGTGCTCAGCCGGGGCGTCCGCGTGAAGGCCGCACTCACGTGCCCGGTCTCGACGCCTTCACCGGCGCGGATCGCCGCGGCGGCCGAGTGACGGGGATGAACGACCACGCCATGGATCGCCAGCGACTCGCGGATGGCCGCGGCGAGGTCGGCGAGCATGCCCGCCGGGTCGTCTGTCGGATCGATGTCCAGCACCCGCGCCACCTGGACCGACTCCCGGAGGTTGACGCCGAGCACCACGTCGGCGTGGGCCTGCATCTCGCCCAGCAGGTCCAGCGCCCCGGTCAGGTCCTCGGTCGTCCGCTTCTCCGGGTCGCACAGGTCGATGAACAGCAGTTGCCGCCGCGTGGTCCGCGGCAGCACGTCGTCCACCAGCCGCCGCCAGATGTCGCTGGCGCCGGTGAGCATCGTCCAGTTGACCATGCCCAGCAGCCGGCAGTCGCTGACGATGCGTGCAAATCCTGCAGCGCCGATCACCGCGTCGATCTCGGCCGGATTCACGTCGCGAAGGCTCGCGTGCTTGCCGAACATCAGCTTGCCGTCGGTGAACTCCAGGCAGTCGGTGTAGCCCGGCTCGCTGACCGAATGGCATTCGGCTCGCCCGGCGAAGTCCCGGAACACCGGGTGGAGCTCGGGCCGGCCCAGTGCGCCGATATAAGTCACCGGCAGGCCGAACTCCACCAGGGCGTTGGCCATGATCGGGCCGTTGCCGCCCAGCTTCTGGCGCTTGACGACCAGCTCGTAGTTGGCGCTGAAGCCCGCCGCGTCCGCGATTCGGCGGCTGAACTGCTCGATCGTCTTGACCGGCGTGTACTCATCCACGCCCCGGCGCTTGTCCACCACGTCGATGATGGCGTCGACAAACCCGTCGAAACCGATGGTGACCGGCTGGTCGGCGAGCCGGGGCTTGCACTGCCTCAGGTGGGCGGCGGCACTCTTCAGGATAGCGGATCGATCGGTCATGGATGGCCAACTCCGGGGCGTGGGCCGCGGCGTGACCGGGACGTTGCCCGCCTCAGCACGCCCGGCGGCTGAGCGTACCACAGCCCGGGACATCCGCAAATCGGCCGGCCGTGCGAACGAACCGCCCCGCCGCGGCAGTACAATCCGATGCATGCACAGCGGACTGGCGGCGATCGATTGGGTGCAGCCGGGCGCGCTGGCGGGCTTGGCCGCGGTCGCGCTGCCGGTCGCGGCGCACCTGTGGTCACAGCGCAGCGGCCCGCCGGCGATGTTCAGTTCCATCCGCCTGGTCCTCGAAGCCCAGCACCGCATCAGCCGCCGCCACCTGTGGCGTGACCGGGTGCTCATGCTGCTGCGTTGCGCCGTGGTGGCCCTGCTGGTCCTGGCGCTGGCGCAACCGATCTGGCGGACCGGTGCGCAAGCTTCCGCGGCGCCCGCAGACCCCGGCGAATCGAGCGTGTTGCTGGTTCTGGACGGATCGGCGTCGATGCGCCGCGCGGTACGGGGCCGCCCGCTGTTCCGGCAGGCCGTCGACGAAGCTCAGCGCGTGCTTCGCAGCTTGCAGGGCTCCGCGGCGCAGGCCACGGTGGTCGTCGCCGGCGATGCGCCGCAGCGCGTCTGGCCGCAGCCGACCGCGCGATTCGATGCACTGGCCGAGGCCTTGACGTCCGTGGAGCCGGGCTTTGGGTACGTCGACCTGGCCGCGACCGTCGCCGCCGTCCATGCCGAAGCGACGAGCGTGCACGTCTTCACCGACGCCCAGGCGACGAGCCGTGTCGGCGCCCTCGACGCCGCGGCCGGGCCGGTGCGCCCCATCGTGCACCATGTGGGCGCGGACCTGCCCGCGGACAACATGGCATTGGCCGAGCCGCGACTCGACCCGACGCGACCGATCATCGGTCGGGCCAGCACCTTCAGCGTCGACGTGGTCAACCACAGCAATACGCAGCGTGATGCACGGGTCATCATCGACGGGCCGTTCGGGTCCGTGGCGCAGCGTCTGACCGTCGAGGCCGGCGGCCGAGCGACCATCGCCCAGCCCGTCCGCTTCGACACCGGCGAGCCGGTCGAGCTTGCGGCGCGGCTTGCGGAGCCCGACGCCTTCACGCTCGACGATCGTGTGGCCCTGATGGCCCGGCCGCGCGAACGCTACCGCGTGGGAATTGTCACTGAACCAGGCGTTCGCATCGACGACCCCGACGAGCCGGCGTATTACCTGCATCGCGCCGTCAGTCCCGGCGACGCCGGCGTGTACGACGTGACACCGATAAGCCGCGGCACGGCCGCTCCGGCCGTGCCCATCGACGTGTTCATTACGCTCACGCGTCCCGACCACGAGGTGCGGCAGAGGGTCGACCGGGGCGCGGGGCGCTGGCACATCGGCCCGCTGTACGACGCCGCGCCATCGCTGGATGGCCGAACGCTTGTGCCCGCTCAGCCGTCGCAGTCGCCGTGGCGTGCCTTCGAGGGCGAGGCGCTGGCCACGCTGATGAACGTCAGCTTTGGCCGCACCTGGCGGGCGACGGAGACCGGGGCGGCGGAGGTGTTCGCGCGGTGGCCCGACGAGACGCCGGGCATGACCCTCCAACGCACCGGCGGCGGGCCGCTGATCCATCTCGCCGCGTCGATCGACCCGGCGGACAGCGATCTGGTCCGGTCTTCAGCGTTCGTCGCGCTGGTGCACGAACTGCTGGCGATGCTGCGCCCGCAAGCCACCACCGCGACGATCACCGCCGGAACCCGCTCGACGGTCGACCTGCCGGCGGCGGGCGACACCGGCGGCGGGCGATGCATCGCGCCCGACGGCCGTGCAATCGACGCCACCATTCGCGTGACGGAGGCCGGGCGAACCCTGCGTGCCCGGTTCGATCGGCCGGGCGTGTATCGGGTGATCGATGACGCCGGCCGGGTCATCGCCGCGGCGACCGTGTTGATCGACCCGCGGGAGAGTGACCTGCGGATCGCCGCGTCGGCGCACGCCACCGCGGCGGCCGGCCATGAAGCCCCCCGCAGCCTGCGCCGCTCTGACGCGGCCATCGCCGCATCGCCCGGCGATACGGCGCGGGCCCTGTGGCCGGCGTGCCTCGCCGCCGCGTTCGCCTTGGTGGTCTTGGAAACACTCGTCGCAGCACCGGGCGGCAGGCGGCGCATGACTCGGGCACGCGACGAGTTGGCGGTCGACCTGCGTGCCGAAGCGGGGGCGGCCGCATGATCGACCACCTGCACATCGTGTGGCAGCCGGTCGGCCCGCCGACGCTGATCGTCGGGGCGGCCGTCGCTGCGGTCGCGCTGGTGGTCGTGCTGACCGTGCGGCGCTCGGCCACGCACCGCGCGTGGCGCATCCTGGTCGCCGGGTTGCGCGTGGCGGCGATCGCGGGTGTCGCCGCCGCGCTGCTGCTTGCGGTTCGCCAACCCGTCTCCGCGCAGGCCGACGACCAGACCCAACCGACGCTGCACGTGCTCATGGACACTTCCGCGAGCATGGCGCAGGCGGACGCCGCGGCCGCGGCGACACGGCTGGACAGCGTGAAGAACGCCTGGCTCGACGACGCGGCGCTGCAGAGACTGCAAGAGGTTGCGGGTGTGCGATGGCATGCGTTCGACACCCAGCTCCGTCGCGTCGGCGGTCCGCGGGGCGTCGCGGCCGACGGGGCGGCGACGAACCTGCATCGCAGCCTGTCGGACCTTCTCGGGCAGGCCGCCGGCGCAGCGCTCATCCTCAGTGATGGCGCCGCGACCGACGTGGACGACCCGCGCGTGCTCGCGGACCTCGGGCGGCGGGCCGCTGCCCGGGGCATGACGCTGTTCGCCGCGACCGCGGGCTCGACCGATGCACCGGCGAACGTCCGGCTGGCCGCCTACGCCACACCGGCCGGCGTCTTCGAGGGTGAGCCGGTCGAGCTGACTGCGATCGTACAACGCCGCGACACCGCAGCGGCCATGCCCATCAAGGTCACGATCCGCGCCGATGGCGCTGTGGTGGCTGAGCTCAGCACGATCCTGCCGGCCGGCCGGCGCCACGCCCGGCTGGCGACCGAGCTGGTTCCGCGGCCCGGCGAGCCGCGACAGGTGCACTACGAGCTGAATGTCGAACCCCACGACGGCGAGGCCGACACAGCCGACAACACCACCCACGTCATGGTCGACTACCTGGGTCGTCGCATCCGCGTGCTGCTGCTCGAGGGGCAGCCCGCCTGGGATACGCGGTTCATGGTCGACGCGCTGTCGGCGGACCGGCGGATGGACCTGACGGTGGTGCAGGCGATGTCGGAAGGGCTGCGCCGCGTGGCACGGGAGGGCGTCGGGCGCGGTGAGCCAACGACGCCGCTGGCGTCGCTGCTGACCGAACAGGGCCTGAGCCGGTTCGACGTGGTGATCCTGGGCAGGCGGGTGCAGCGACTGATGCCGGGCGATGGTGCGGCGGAACTGCGGCGATTCGTGACGGAGCGCGGGGGCGGACTGTTTCTGGCGCGTGGGCGACCGTTCGACGGCGATCCCGTGGCGGCCGGGCACATCGCGCCACTGGCGCCGATCGACTGGGGCGAGCGTTTCGTGGAGCCACTGGTTCTGCAGTTCGACGCGGCGGCCGAACGGCTGATGTTGCGTCGGGGCATGCCGGCTGACGCGCAGGTCGCGTGGGATTTGCCGCGGATGACCGGGGCGACGCGGGTGGTGGGCGAGAAGGCGGGGGCGGTGGTGCACATGCGGCAGGCCCCGTCCGGCGGTCGGCCCGACGCCGCGCCGCAGCAGGCCGCGTTGGTCAGCCACCGCGTCGGGGCCGGCCGCGTCGTCGCGCTGCTCACCGAAGGGCTTTGGCGGTGGGCGATGCTGCCCCCGCGCCTTGATGCCTACCGCGCGGTGTACCGCACGCTGATCAGCTCGGCGGTGCGCTACGCGGCCGGAGACGAGCAACTGCTCGGGGACGCCGACGTCGCGGTGCGTGCGACCCCGGTCAACGCCACCGTGGGTCAGCCGGTCACGCTGGTGATACAGAGCCGCTACCGCACCGCCGCGTCGTTGCTCGACGCGCGAGGAACCTTGAGCGTAACCCGGGAAGGCGACCGGGCGCAGGCGTTCACGCCCACCGCCGACCCGTCTGATCCCACGCGGGCCACCGTCGCGTTCACACCCCGGTCGCCCGGCGACTATCGCGTGACGTACACCAGCCCCGATGGCGATAAGGTCGAGGCGAGATTCCGCGCCGCCGCGACGGCAGATGAGGCCCAGCACGCGGTGGCACGCCCTGACCTGCTGCGCACGCTGGTCAGCGCCAGCGGCGGGCGTTTGCTCGAGGCAGGCGATATCGAACCACTTCTGGAAGCGCTGCGCGGCCGCGAGATCAATCCGACTACGCGCCGTGACGGGGGCGAGCGACGTGGGCCCTGGGTGCTGGCAATCGCCGTGGCGGTCGGGCTCCTGTCGATCGAGTGGTTCGTGCGCCGGGGGGTGGGATGGCGATGACCGGCGACCTGACCATCCAGCTCGCCGCGGTGCGATCGGCTCATCGCCGCACGTGGCGTCGCCGCCGGGCGATGCAGGCCGCGTCTTGGTGGCTCGCGGCGCTGGGGCTCGCCGTGATCGCGGACGCGTCCTGGTCGGCAATCGGAGCGGCGACACGCGATGATCCTTTGGCCATCGTGCAGATGCCGGCCGCGTTGCGAACCGCCGTGAGCGGCGTGCTGCTGGCCGGGCTGGTGGCTTCCGCCCGGCGTGTTCGACTGCCTCGCGCCGCACGCGACCTGCCGGCGTGGCGATACGCGCGGCTGTGCGAACGGCAACTCGGCCTGAGCGGCAATCCCTTGACGAACGCCGTGCAGTTGGCGGACGCCGACGCGTCTCTGTCAGGCGCGCTGGCCCAGCGCGTGCGACAGAACGGGGACGCGCTGGCAACGCGCATCGCGCCGGCTCAGGTCATCGACACCGGTCCGATGCGACGGCAGCGGCGTGTGCTGACCGCCCTGCTCCTCGGATGGATCGGATTGATCGGCGGGTCGCTGTTGCTGCCGGGGCCGAACGCGGTGGGCGTGGCGCTGGGCCGGCTGGCGATGCCGTGGGCGGACCGGCCGCCTTACGCCATGGTCGCCCTGGAGATGGCGATCTCGCCGGACCCGGTCGCCGTGGGGGACCAAGTGCGGGTCACGATGCGCCCCCGGGGCCGCCACGTCGACCGCGCCCAGATCACCATCGCCGATGGTCGGGTCTTGCCCATGTCGCGACAGGGCGAACAGTACTCGGCCACATTGCCGGACGTGCGGGAGCCACTGCGGATGAGCATCGTCGCGGGCGGGACGCGGACGCGGTGGCGCGAGGTTCGGCCGTTGAACCTGCCGCGGATCGAAGGCGTTCAGGCGAGCGTGCATGACGACGGCCGCGCCGCGGCGCTGCGGTGGCCACCGCGAGGCCCGGTGCGGGCGCTGGCCGGGGCGCGTCTGGCCTTGCGTGTGGTCAGCAATCGAGCCGATGCCCGGATCGATGATCCGCGTGCGGCTGGGCTGCGCATAAGCATGCCCATCGAGCGCGGTCGACAGACTCTGGACTTCGGCCTGCTCACGCCCGAAGGCCTGGGGTCGCGTGATCGCCTCAAGCTCGAACTGGTCGGATTGACCGAAGCGCGGATGCGTGAGCTGGCCGAGGCAGGTGGGCCGACCGCGGAATCGCGGGCCATCGCCGCCCCGCTGGCCGCGGCGGAAGCCGTGGCGGCGGCCGACGCGGCGGATGCGGGACAAGGCGCCATGGCCGACCTGACGGGCGGACAGCCGGTCGAGGGCCAGATTGCCGACCGGGATCGGCGGCAAGGCGGCGAGCGCCCCGGCTCGGGCCAGGCTGGCACCGCCGGCCGCGGCGAGGGCCACGCGCATGCCGCCGACGACGCCGACACCATCGAACCCAACGAGGCTGTGGGGGTGATGCTCGAGCGGCTGGGTGTCCCGCCGGAGCAGCGTGCGGCGGTGCGCTCGTTCGCCGATGCCGCGCCACCGCCCTATCGTTCACTGACGGCGCGGTACTTCCTGCGCCTCGCGGAGCAAACGCCATGAGACGTTGGCACGGGATCACGCTGCTGCTGGCCGCAGCCGTACTGGCCGGCGCCGATGCCCCGGACACGCGCCCGGGCGTTGTCCACGTTGCCGCGGTGAGCTTCGGCGACGGCGTGCGGACGACGTGCTTCTCCGAGGCCTTTCTTGCCGAAGCGGATCGCCGGAGCACCCTGCACGTCGACCGGCGTCTGCACGAGGTCGCCGCCGAGTCCGAGCAACTGTTCACCTATCCAATGGTGGTCATGTCCGGCAGCGATGCGCTGGCGGTGACGCCGGCGCAGCAGGCGAACCTGCGTGCTTACCTGATGCGAGGCGGGTTCCTGGTCGCGGGGGCGGCATGCGCCGACAAAGCGTGGGATCGCGACTTCCGCGCGGCGCTGGCGGAGATGCTGCCCGGCGCGTCGCTGCGACCACTCTCGATCGACCATCCGATCTTCAGCACCCTGTTCCGGATCGACCGCGTCGTGACGGCGCTGCCGACCGACGAACCGCTCTGGGGCTTGGAGGTCCACGGTCGCCTGGCGGTGGTTTACTCCCCGGCGGGGCTGAATGACTCGGCGGACCTGGGGGCGGAGTGCTGTTGCTGCGGGACCAACGAAGTGCGCAACGCGCGGCAGATCAACGCGAATGCGCTGGTCTACGCCGTGACGCGATGATCCGCGATCAGTGCTCGACGGCCCATTGCTTGAGCCGGGGCAGCACCAGCTCGACGGCGAGGATCTTGATGCACGCGGCGATCGGGATGCAGAGGATCAGGCCGTACAACCCGCCGATCGCACCGCCGATGAACAGGACGAGCAGGATCGTCACGGCGCTGAGTTCCATGCTCTTGCCCTGGATCCACGGCGTGAGGATCCAGCCCTCGACGAACTGCACGAGGCCGTACACGACCGACGGCCAGACGACGACCTTGAGCCAGTCGAAGCCCGGGGGGTTCTCGCCGCTGGTGGCGTTGAGGTAGGCCATCAGCACCGCGACGGGCCAGACGATCCCGCCGATGTAGGGGATGAGGCTGAGCAGGCCGGCGGCCAACCCCAACAGCAGGGCGTAAGGCACGCCGCAGATCCACCAGCCCAGGCAGAACATCGCCGCCATCATCAGCGCGATGAGCACCCGCTCGCGGAAGTAGGACGCGACGACCTTGTTCATGCGATCGAGGATGTGCAGGGTCTGCTGGCGGTGATGGACGGGGATGTACTGCTCGACGCTGCGGACCATGGGCCCGAAGTGCCACGCGAAGAAGAAGAAATAGAACGGGATCAGGATCAGCATGAGCGCGACGTAGGTGACCGTGCCCACCACGCCCTGGATGAAGCTGGCGACGTCGCCGCTGCCGGCGAAGAGCCATCGGACCGCCTGGGCCGCGTGTTCGGCGGGGTCCTGGCGGTACTCGTTGAGCCGCTGCTGGATGGTCTCGCGTAGCGTCCCGGGATCGAAATCGATGTGCTCGCGGAGGCGTTCGGCCAGCGCCTCGACGTACCGCGGCACGCTGTCGATGAACTGGCCGGTTTCGTGGACGATGATCGGGCCCAGCCACAGCACCAGCCCCGCCAACACCAGCGTGATCGCCACGAGCAGGAGGCTGATGGTGAGCGGCCGCTTCACGTTGTGCCGGTGCTCCGCCCAGGTGATCAACGGGTCGAACACGTACGCCAGGAACAGCGCGATCAGCACGGGCGTGAAGATGCTGCGCAGGTAATAGCCGAACCAGATCAGGAAGGCGATGGCGGTGAGGATGGCCAGGTCGCGAACCCAGCGGACCTGCCAGAGGTGCGGGCCGACGCGGGGCCCGTTGGACGACGCGGCAGGCACCCCGCCGCCCGACGCTGTCGAAGGGTCAGCCATGCTGCATCGAATCCGAGTACGCGTCTTCCAGAGGCACCTCATCCACCGGGATATCGACCTCGAACACCGTCTCGAAATCCAGCACGTCGTCGAAGTCGCGGATCGTGTCCTCGTCGGTCTTCTGCATCAACCCGCCGTTGACCATGGCGAAGACAATGTGCCCGATGTCTTCGGTGCGATGGATCCGCCAGCGTGCCAGCATCGGCCGGGCGAGTTGACCGTAATGCTCGATCGCCATCTGGCAGAGGGCTTGGCAGAGCTGGCGGCCGGAGACGTGGCGTTCGGACTCGTCGAGCTCTTCCGGGTTGCTGTGCATGGTGTGGACCGCGTAATCGAGCGCCCGCCGGACGAAATGGAACGCGTCGAGCGGGTATCGCGTCTCCGCGGCGATCTGCTCCAGCGTCCGTGCGCTCGGCGTGGGGTCGTGTTCACTCATGGATTCACCGTTCGGGGCGAGGGGCCGTCACCCTTGACGGCGCAAGTGTAGCATCGGCCGCGCAAGCCCGGCAACTACAGCCCCGCCGCCCGGGCGGGACGGGCGCTGAGGTGGCGATGGCCGGCGATGCAGAACCGCAAGGGTTGTTCGGCCCACTCGTCGGCGTACCCCACGCCGATCCGCGGCGTCGCAACGATGCCCTGGGCGGGCACGCCCCGCCGCCCCTCCACCCACAGCACGCCCCCGCCGACGAGGTCGGCGCCGTCGAGCGACCGATCCACGGCCAGCGCCTGGGTCAGCTTCGCCGGCCCCGAGCACAGGTCCACGTCTCGCAGCGCCCCGCCGCCTCGGCAACGGCCACGATGACTGCGCATCACGTCCAGCCCCTCGGCGGGCTCGAGTGCCCGGAGCAGCACGGCGGTCGGGGTCTCGGCGCGGTCGGCGACGATGTTCATGCAGTAGTGCATGCCATAGGTGAAGTAGACGTAGGCGTGGCCGGCCTCGCCCCACATGCTGCGGTTGCGGGCGGTGCGCCGCCCGCCGTAGGTGTGGGCCGCCTTGTCCGCCTCACCGAGGTAGGCCTCGGTCTCGACGATGCGACCGGCGAGCCTTTGGCCATCGAGCATTCTCACCAGCGTCCGCCCCAGCAGGGCCTTGGCGAGCGTGACGGGATCGCGCCGGTAGAAGCGCCGCGACAAGGCCGCGGTCGCCGCGGTCATCGCGCACCGCCCGCCGCGAAGGGGCGAGCCGGCATCAGCCCCAGCGCGATGATCAGCAGTTGGCTCAGGATGAACAGGCTCAACCAGAAGGCCGCGTGGTCCATGAACCCGTAGCTGTGCAGACCGACGCCCAGCATGTTCACGCCGAACCACGACCAGCTCGTGACGATGTTGCCGAAGACGGCGAGGACGGCGATCCCGCGTTCACGGACGAGCCCGCCCCACCGCGCGTGCAGGATCAATGCGTTCCAGACGACGATGATCAGGGCGCCGTTCTCCTTGGGGTCCCAGCCCCAGAAGCGGCCCCAGGACTGGTCGGCCCAGATGCCGCCGAGCACCGTGCCGACGAAGCTGAACAGCAGCGCGAAGCACACCGTGCCATAGATCATCCGCGCCAGTGCCTTGGCGTTGGCGTCGTTGCAGACGCCGGAGATCAGCCGCCAGATGACCAGCCCGATGCCCAGCAGGCCGGCCATGAACGTCGCGGCGTACCCGATCGTCACCGTGACCACGTGCGTGGCCAGCCAGAAGTTGGTGTCCAGCACGGCCTGCATCATCTCCAGGGTCTCGCCGTCGGCGGCGAGTTCGAGGTTGATGGCGATGATCAGGGTGGCGAAACCGGCGATCGCCGCCATCGCCGCCCCGATGCCCCGGCGGTTGATCAGTTCGAGAATCATGGCCAGCGCGACCGCCGCCCAGCCGACGAACACCGCCGAGGAATAGAGGTTGGTCACGGGGGGACGATCCTGGAGGATCATCCGGACGATCAGCGCCCCGGTGTGCAGCGCGAAGGACAGCAGCACGAGCGCCGACGCGCCGCGGAGCAGCGGCCAACCGGTCAGCCACGCCAGGCTGACCAGGATGAATGCCCCCACGTACAACGCGGCGCTCTGGTACAGCGGCGCGAACTGGTTGAAGTGGTATTCGGTCGCCGCCGAGCCCACCGCATCGGGCGCCCAGCGCTTCAGGTCGGCGCGGTACGCCGCGAGGCTGCGATTGAACCCCGCCTCGTCACCGGCGGCGTAGTTGGCCAGCAATCGCCCGAAACCCTCGGCGCCGGGGTCCTTCTCGCCCCGGGCCTGGGCCGCGTGGGCCGAATCGAACAGCGTCGCCCACTCATCGTCCTCGCTGGTCGGGGGGATGACGTGCGGCATGCGCCAACTGGCCAGCGCGCTGACCACGTCCAACTGCGAGGCCAACTCCAGCGCCCGGTTCTGGAACAGCGAGCGCTCGCGTTCATCGATCTGGGCGGCGGCCTGCGCCTGCCGCATCAGCTCGTCGAGCTTGGGCTGGAACTCGCTGAGCGCGTAACGCCAACCGTCGCGCTCCGGCAGGCCGAGCGACGCGACCAGTTGCTTGTTGTCGATGCGGAAGACGCGCATGTGTCGCGCCGTGTCGGACTCGCCAATCGTTGCGGTCATGACCTCCAGAAGCCACTTGACCGCGGGCCGCGACCCGCCGTTGGGGTCCTCGTACGTGCGGCGGTCGCTGATCATCAGCAGCGCCTGGCGCGCCATCGAATCGATGGGCTTGACGCGGCCGCCATGCACCACCGGCAGCTTCGTGAATCCGGTCAGGTCGTACGGCGAGTCGATGGACCGGGGGACCGCCTTGGACCCCACGTATCCGATCGCCAGCAGCAGCAGCGCTCCGGCGACCGCCCAACTCGTCGCGTGGCGTGTCATGCGGCGCTCCTTTGCGTCGAGACCGGCGGCGAGGCGAGCTTGCGGGACAAGCCCCGCCCCAGGAACCGCTCCAGCGACAGCGTGAACTGCACGACCAGCCCCAGCGTGATCAAGCCGCACGAGACGTAAGGCATCAGCCATCCGGGGTTGTGCACCACCTGGAGGACCGTACCGGTGTCGCCGGGCTTGAACGCCGCCTGGTACATCGTCAGCCCCGCATACCGCAGGGGCTCGTTCATGCGGATCAGCACCTCGCGGTTCTCGCCGCGGCCCGGGTCGACCAGCCGCAGCCGCGAGGAAAAGTTCTTGGGCTTGTCCGTGCCGAGGTACTTGTCGTGGCGGAAGTCGATCAGGTGCATCGCGAACGGCAGGTACTGCCGCTTGAACCGCAGGTACAGGTGATAGGTGCGGCCGCCGTGCTCGACGACCTGCGGGTGCTGGGGGCCTTGCAGCCGCGTCGAGACCAGGTACGTGCCAGCCGCACCCCCATCGGGCGCGGCGGCTTGGGCCACGCGCACGTAGGCCGAGGGCGTGTCCACGCGCTGGTCGGCCTCGGCGCCGGCGACCACCGGGCGCTCCGCGGCGACCAGCCTCGTGCCATCGCCCCGGTTCGCGGGATTCGGCAGGTCCCCGCCCGCCCCCGCCTCGCCCATCAGCACGCTGTTGGGCATGTACCGCAGCACCTCGATCGTCAGCGGAAGCGACGGGTCTTCGATCGTGCGGCCGGGGTCCAGCCGCGACTGGGGGATGGCGTGCACCTCGTCGAACCGAGGGTCGGACTTGTCGACGATCGCCAGCTCGACCTCGCGGATGTCTTCGATGAAGTTCGAAGCGCCGCCCTCGTAGATGGTCATCTGGCCTTCCTCGGCGTAGAGACCCGTGACGAACTCCGAGAGGATCAGCACGATCAGACCCGAGTGGATCAGCAGGATGCCGCTGCGCTTCCACGACAGTCGGAATCGCGTCAGGTGGGCCGCGATCAGGTTGACCAGCAACAGCCCGCCGATGATCCACCCGCCGGGGAAGGGAAAAGCCAGCCCCGTGTCGGTCACGCCCAGCAGCAGCGCATCGACGTCGATCCACGCGATCGCCGTGCGGAAGTACTGCTCCATGACGGCCCAGATGCCCAGCTCGACCTGCGCCCCGGTGCCGGCGAAGATCAGGAAGATCGACAGCCCGAACAGCGTCACGGTCAACCGCAGCGAAGCGAGCGGCTTGACGATCCGCATCGCGATGTGGCTGGCGGGACTACTCATCGGCCGCTTCCTCGCCAAAACGCACCGACTCGACGAATCGCCACAACGCCGGCGCCTGTTCGGCGACCGTGTCGCGGCCGCCCATCATCTTGAAGAACCACCACCCGCCGCCCTGCTCGACCATGGCGACGGCGATCGACTGCTCGTCGCCGCGGAGCAGCGCCTTGTAGCTCTCGTAGCGATCGCTCAGCGGGCCGGGCTCGACGAGCTCGCCCGCGGCTTGCGGGCTGACCGTTTCCCGCCCGACCTGACCGAGCCAGCGGTTGATGTTGCCCGCCACGCCCAGGTCCATGTCGATGTACACCGCGGTCACTTCGGCGGCATTGGCCTCGCCGACGTCGAAAGCGGCCAGCCGCATGCCCGTCGCGGGCTTCTCCCGCCAACCGGCGGGCACGTCGTACGCCAGCGCCGGCCGCGGCGGCGGCGTGACCTCGGGGCGCGGCGTCGCCGGCTCGACCATCCGCTGGGGCCGTGGCACGTCGCCACGCGGGTCGACCACTTGCGGCTTGGGCACGCGATAGTGGCGGATCGGCTCGGGCTCGTCGTCGCATCCGACCAGCAACACCGCCGCACATGCTGTCACAATTCTCAGCAACCTGTTGGTGAGCATCGGGGGCGATTATAGGCGGCGATTCATGTCGCGTCGGTGTAGGTGAAATGGCCTAAACGCTCGAGGATGCGGCCGATCGCCTGCGTGCCGGCGCGACCGTGTTCGTGCCCGGCGGCGCGGAAGACCGCTGAGGCGATGTCCGCGCCCGGCAGGACCAGGCCGTGCCGCCGCACCGCCTCGGCGACGATGTTCAGGTCCTTGTTGATCAGGTCGATCATGAAGCCCGGCGCATCGTCGCCGGCGGCGATCTTCGGGCCGAGGTTGGCCAGTTGCCAACTGCCCGCGGCGCCGGCCCGGGTCACCTCGATGGTCGTCGCGAGGTCGAGCCCTTCGCGCCGGGCCAGCGCCAACGCCTCGCACGCGGCCAGGAGATTCAGGGCGCAGAGGACCTGGTTGCAGCTCTTGGTCGCCTGCCCGGCGCCGCTCGGCCCGCAGTACGTGACCGTGCCGCCGACCGCGTCGAGCACGCCCCTGCACCGGTCGAACACCTCGCGCTTGCCGCCGCACATGATGCTGAGCGTGCCCGCCCGGGCCCCGGTGTCGCCGCCGCTGACCGGCGCGTCGAGCAGGTCGATCTCCTGCTCCGCCAGCCGCTGGGCAAAATCCCGTGTCGCGCCGGGATCGATCGTCGAATGGTCGATGACCACCATGCCCGCCGTGTCGCCGGGGTTGCCCTCGACGATCCCGCCCCGACCGAAGATCACCCGCTCCACGTCCGGCGTGTCGGTGACGTTCACGCACACCGCCTCGCTGTGCACCGCCACCTCGGCGGGCGTGTCGCACCACGTCGCGCCCCGGTCGAGCAGCGGCCGGGCCTTCGACTCGGTCCGATTCCAGACAAGCAATTCGAATCCCGCCTCGATCAGGTTGCTGGCCATGGGCTGGCCCATGATGCCCAGTCCGATGTAGCCGATCTTCCGCATGTCAATCTCCTTGCGGAGCGTGGAGGATGTCGATCTCAGCCGGTTCGCGCGATCGCAGCACCTGCCGCAGCGCGTCGACCGGCTCGGTCGGATCATAGCGGACGGCGATCAGCCCGGCCGCCAGCGTTCGGCCCGCCTCGAGCGTGGCGTCCGCCGGATCGAGACCCAGCGCCTTCATGCCATGAGTCGTCCCCATCGCCAGCAGCCCGGCGGGGTCGGCCTGATCGCGCTGATGCAGACGCCGCATCTCGGCGAGGACGCTCAGGTCACCGTGGCAGATGATCGAATCTGTCCCGAGACAGACGTTGACGCCGGCGTCGAGCATGTCCCGGTAGCGGTGCCGCTTGTGACCGAAGTATTCACTGGCGCGCGGGCAGTAGGCTACGCTCGCGCCGGTCTCTGCGAGCGTGCTGATGTCATCGTCGGTCGCGTAGTTGCAGTGCGCCAGCAGCCAGGGACGGCCTAGCAGGTAGGGCCGCATCCACCCGACCGGGGTCTGCGCCGCGGCATAGACGGCGGCGAACGCGTCGTCCCACCTGCCGATCTGCTCGAGCATGTCACGGAACCGGCCTTCGGCGGCGGCGACGAATCGCAACTCCTCGTCGGACTCGGCCAGGTGTGTCGCCACAGGCAGCCGCGACCGGGCCGCCGCATCGTACAGCCGCGGGCCGGCCGAGTACGGGGCATGCGGCTGCAGCCCGACCCGCATCGCGCCGACCCGGTGGGTGCCGCGCCGCACACCCTCGACGTGCCGCAGCGCCGACTCGTCGAAAGGTCGGCCGAGCCCGAACAGCTCGCGATAGCTCACGCCGGCCATCCGTTCCGCCGCCACCGCCTGGGTGACCTGCTCGAAGCGACTTATGTCGCCGACCGTCGTGACACCGGCGTCGCGGCTCAGCCGGGCCCCCCGGCGCGCGGCGTCGGCGAAATACGCCGCGTTCGCCTCGCTCAATGGGTCCAGCGGATCGGGCAGGTGCGTGCGGACCATGCCCAGCCATGCCACGAAGTCGCCGGTGTACCGATGCGGGCCGACCGCCGTCAGTTCCAGGTGCACGTGGGCATTGACCAGCCCCGGCATGAGCAGCCGATCGGGCAGATCGACGCGCACGGCGTGGGCGCCGGCTCGCCGCAGCACCTCGTCCGGGTCGCCGGCCGCCAACACGCGCCCCCCGGCGATGGCCACGGCCCCCGGGGCGCAATTCATGCCGACGCCGTCGACCGCCGATCCTCCATAGAAGACTCGACACGGCGCTGCCTGTTGGGCGGTAACATGTGGTCCAGTCATTTGATTTACCGTAAGTACACGATACATTAGTGAAGGTTCAACGCTCGCGAGAGGATGCCCTCATGAAATCCGCCCTGACGACCTGCATGCTCGTGGTCTTCGCCCTGGCCGGGCTCGGCTCGTTCACCGGCTGCGAAGCCCAACGCAAGATCGACGAACTGACCACCGCCAATCGCAAGCTGCAGGAGCGCGTGGTCGAACTGCAGTCGCAGGTCAGCGAGTTGAACGAACGGATTCGCCTGCTGCAGCAAACCGGCAGTGATGCGACGCAAACGGTCTCGGAGTTGATGACCGAGCGAGATCGTCTCCAGGCCGAGCTCGACCAGCTTCGCAACGAGAATGTCCAACTGCGCTCGGAGAACGAGCGGCTCGCCGCACGGGGCCCGCGGCTCCCGGTGGAGGTGGAGAACGCGCTGAAGGACTTCGCCATGCAGCACCCGGGCCTGGCGACCTTCGACCCGGTCACGCAGGCCGTGAAGTTCGACGCGGACCTCACGTTCGGCCTGGGCTCGGCCGAGCTGTCGACCAACGCCCGCCGCGCTATCCGCCAGCTTGCCGAGATCTTCAACAGTGAGTCGGCCCGCAGGTACGAGGTCCGCGTGGTCGGTCACACGGACAGCGTCCCCATCAGCCGGCCGAGCACCAAGCAGAACCACCCGACCAACTGGCACCTTTCAGTGCATCGCGCGATCGCGGTCCGCGATGCGCTCAGCGAAGCCGGGATCGCCGATGTCCGCACCGCCGTCAGCGGCTACTCGAAGTATCGCCCGGTCGTGCAGAACGCCCGCCGCGGCGCCCAGCCCAATCGTCGGGTGGAGGTCTATCTCAAGCCGATGGGCCAGGTCAACGAGTCGCTGATCCCCCGGGCGGGGATGGGCGACGACAGCGCCACCAATGCGGAGCCCGAGGCGCCCGAGGCCCCGGCCGCCTACAAGTAACACCCGCCGGCGTCCTTGCCTCTTGCAACTGGCTGTCGTTTGCCCGCCCGCCCGGTGCTATCGTGTTGGGCCGTGCCCGGCGAACATGCCCACGTTTCAGGCCAGTTACCCCCTCTTGTACGCAGGACAGTACGATGAACAGGCTTACCCGTGACACCGCGATGATGGCGATATTCAGCTTGGCCTGGATAATCGTTGCTTCAGCGCAGGCGGCGTTTCCGGACGACTCGGATCTCCGCGAGGCGATGCAAGCCGGTGACCTCGAGCCTTACCACGATCAGCTTGCGGCCGCGCTTCAGGACAAGACCCCGGCCGATCCGTCGCGGCAGGCGATCGCCGGCCTGCTTGCCGATGAAGCGTTCGCCCGAGCGGCGGCGCAGCATCAACTGTTGAACGAGGTCGGGCCCCGCGCCTTGAGCGCGTGGATGAAGGCGAACGACGCCAACCGCGACTTGCTCCGGTGGGTGATGGGCGACAGGTCGGTGACGCGGCTTTATCTGCTGGGCGGCGAGCCGGCCGACGGTCGCTGGATCGATTCGCTGACCGTCTGGCGCGAGATCGATCAGGCCGACGCCGCGGCCCGCGAGGGGATCAACCTCCGGCTGGCCGTCGCGACGGCCCTCGCCCACGCCGCGCCGATTACCTGCTTCGGGGATCGCGGCGTGATCGACCCGATCGGCCGATACCACCACTTCAAGAGTGCTCACCTCGACGGCGAGCTGTTCCCC
Source organism: uncultured Planctomycetaceae bacterium (assembly GCA_964458935.1). Taxonomy (GTDB): domain Bacteria; phylum Planctomycetota; class Phycisphaerae; order Phycisphaerales; family Zrk34; genus CAYWKS01. The sequence goes on along the minus strand of CAYWKS010000012.1, from coordinate 5,664 downwards.
AGCTTCGGCGACCTGTCGGTGTGGGAGTACCGCATGGTCGTCAACTCGCAGGCCAGCGACCTCGAGCTGTCATGGGCCCGGCAGATGCTGCGCACGCTTCGACCGGACCTGGTGGTGCGGCGTGACGTGGCAACGATCATCGGCGAGGTCCACCGCAAGACACCGGACTGGGGACGGGGCGTGCGGACGTTCCCCAAGATCATCCGGGGCGGCGGCAAGTGCGGCCCGCGCTCGTGGTTCACGCGGATGACCAACCGGGCGTTCGGCATCCCGACCTGGGGCATTCGCTTCCCCGGCCACGCCGCCACCGGCTACCTCGGCAGACAAGGCTGGCGGACGATCCGCGGCGGGGCGTTCGAGAAGGGATTCTGGGAGGGTCGATCCGGGGCCGACTTCCTGGCGGAAGCCGCGTTCCGCTCTCACGCCGAGGCGTTTCAAGAGACCCGGCAGATGCGCTGGATCGCCGCCGCGATGGGCAACGACGCGCGGACGGGCCGGCTGCATCGCCTCGCCGACGCCATCGCCGAGGAAACCGCCGCGCGGCCGCCTCTGACGCGGCCGCGGATACCGGGGGACCTCGCCCGTCGCATGGCCCGAGCGTCCGATGAAAGCCGCCCCGCGGACCGCCCGGGGCTCCTGCACATCGAAGCTGAAGCCTTTGAATCGATCGAACATGCCCAGGTGCACCCCTGCCTGACCGGCGGCCGGCAGGTCTATATGCCCAAGTACGGCGAGCGATGGGGCCACCCCCCGCGGATCACGTATGAACTCGACGTGCCGGAAGCCGGCGGCTACGACCTGACCCTTCGTGTCGCCGCGGTCAACCACGGGCAGGTGGTCCGCGTGGCGGTCGACGGCGGCCGGGGCGTCGATGTGCCCGTCCCGTACACGCGGGGCGTGTGGGGCAACACCGCGGCGGTGCGGCTGGCCCTCACCGAGGGACGCCACACGCTGACCCTGACCCGCCCGCGGCCGCAGCGCGGACTGGCGTTGCGCTGGTGCCAGCTACAGCACCGCGGCTCCGAACTCGCCGACCGATCGGCCGAGTAAACAACCCGGCCGCCCGCGGGATTTGCAGCGGCGGGAACTGGACGGCCGCGGTCGCTTGGCCAAGCATGTTGGTGAGCCGATCGCTATATCCCCGCAGCAACCGCAACTCACAGGAGCCGACGATGGGCAGCCTATTCACGGACAACAAGCGGCAGCATCCCCAGGTGCGTTTCGCTCCCGCCGAGGAGGTCATCGACCTGCAGCACACGGCGGAGCAGTTGGCCGTCGAGCCATCAAGCATGGCGAACGGTCACCACCAGATCGCGCTGTTCAAGCACGGGCCGATGACCGCGGCGCTGTTCATCTTCGAGGCCGGCGGGACGCTCGCTGATCACGTCATCGATGGGTCGGTGTTGATCCAGACGCTGTCGGGTCACGTGACGATCGGGACCGAATCGTCGGCGCACGACTTGCCGGCGGGTCGGTTGTTGCGGCTGGCGCCGGGCGTTCGTCACGACGTGCGAGCTGCTCAAGCGAGCCGGCTCCTCGTCACCATCTGTATCGAGGGGCCGTCCAGCCACACCTGACGGGCGGGCGCGGCCGCGCGAACATGTCGGTACGCTTGCTTGGTCACGGCGACGGGTCTATCGTGCCGCCGGTGGACGGCGATACATCCCCCGAATGGTTGCTGGTCAGTGATATCGACGACACGCTTGTCGGCGACGACGAGGCGCTGCGCGAATTCGTCGAGGCACTCGACCACTCGCCGAGGCTGCACCTGGCCTTGAATTCCAGCCGACCGCGCGAGAGCGTGGGGCGCACGCTTGCCGCCCTGCCCGTGCGCGTGCAACCGTGCGCCCTGATCACGGCCATGGGCACGCAGGTCGCGATCGGCGGCGAGCCGGACGAGGCCTGGGCCGAGCGGTTCGCGGGCTGGTCACGCGACCCGATCGACCGCGTGATGGCCGACCTGGGCTTCACACCGCACGCCGAGCAGATGCAGACGCCGCTGAAGGCGAGCTACGCCGTGCCCCATGGCGCGGACCAGGCGCGTGCCCGAGAAGCGCTGCGGGCGGCCGGGGTCGAGGCGCAGATCATCGCCAGCGGCGCCAGCGACCTGGATGTCCTTCCACCGGGCGCGGACAAGGGCGCCGCGACGCGATACGTGGCCGAGCGACTGGCCGTCGACGCGGCGCATCTGGTCGTGGCGGGGGATTCGGCGAACGACCTGAGCATGTTCGCCGTCGCGGCGAAGGGGATCGTGGTCGGCAACGCCCGCCCGGAGCTGCGGGACGCCGTCGATCCCGCCCGCGTCTGCTTCGCCGCGGGCCGGTGCGCGGGCGGGCTGATCGAAGGTCTGCGATACTGGCATGCGCCCCTGACGCCCGGGCACCATTGCGAAAAGGAGCTGACATGAGTGCGGCCAAGCATGGCTCGATCATGATGATCTCGCTGCACGGGTACGTCTCGGCCGAGCCCGAGCTGGGCAAGCCCGACACCGGCGGGCAGGTCGTCTTCGTCCTCGAACTGGCCAAGCGGTTCAGCCGCCTGGGCTATCGCGTGGATGTGGTGACGCGCCGCTTCGAGAACCAGCCGGCGATCGACCGGATCAACCGCAACCTGCGGGTGTGGCGGATCCCGTTCGGCGGGCGCGAGTTCATCCGCAAGGAAGACATGCACGACCACATCGGCGACTTCGTGACCAACCTGCTCGCCCAGGTCCAGGGCGGCAAGCGGCGGTACGACGTGGTCAACAGCCACTACTGGGACGCCGGGTGGGCCGGCCAGCGCATCGCCGAAGAGCTTCGCATCCCCCACGTCCACACGCCCCATTCGCTGGGCTGGTGGAAGCGCGAGGAGATGAAGGAGGCCGGCCAGGAAGACGACCCGCGGTACCGCTTCGAGGAACGGATCAACAAGGAGTTCCTCACCTACCGCAACTGCGACCACGTCATCGCCACGTCCTACCAGCAGATCGACCTGCTTCACGAACAGTACGGCATCCCGCGGGATCACACGACCATGATCCCGCCGGGCATCGACGAATCGCGGTACACGCCGGTTCAACCGACCGGGCTCCGCGCGGTCCGCGAGAAGCTGGGCTACCGGGAGACGGACGTGTACTGCGTGGGCCGCGCGGCCCGCAACAAGGGCGTCGACCTGCTCATCCGCGCGCACCCGCACATCCGCCAGCTCGTGCCCGACGCGCGGCTGATGCTCGCGATGGGGGCCAACTCCGACGCCGACCAGGAACTGATCGATGAGTGGAAGTCGCTGGCCGGTGAGCTGGGCGTCGGCGACCACATCCGCTGGCTGGGCTACATCGATGACGACGACATGGCCGACCACTACCGGGCGGCGGGCGTGTTCGCGCTGCCCAGCCGTTACGAGCCGTTCGGCATGACCGCCGTTGAAGCGATGGCGTGCGGCACGCCCGCGGTGCTCACGATCTTCGGGGGGTTGCACGACCTGGTGAGTTTCGGCGACAACGCCCTGTTCGCCGACCCCCAGTGCCCGGCCGAGTACGCGGCGCTGACGTGCATGCCGCTGCGGTACGAATCGTTGCGTGAGCGGTTGTCGGTCGAAGGCGCGCGGTTTGCCCGTCGACAGTTCGGCTGGACCGGCATCGCCAAGCGCACCCTCGCCGTATTCGACCCGTACCGCGGCCGGTACGACCAGCATGAAGACGAGCTGGCGTCCAGCCGCGGCGGCGACCGATGAGTGAGACCTGAGCCCATGCCCCCTGAGATCCTTTTTCATCCCGACGAGTATCGCGAGCTGACCACCGCCGAGCGTGAGCTGTTGTGCCTCGGGTACGACAAGGCCATCGAGGCCATCCGCCGCAACATCACGCCCAAGGGCTTCTCCGCGTGCTCGATCGAGGACAACCGCGTGCATGGCACGGATGTGAACTACCGGGCGGTCTGGGCCCGCGACGGGGCACTGACCGTCATCTGGACGCTCGACCTCGACGACGACGACATCCGCGCGGCGCAGCGGAACACGCTCGACACACTCCTGTCCCGACAGTCGCCGACCGGCCAGATCCCCGCCAACGTCCGCATCGACTGCGATGAACCGGAGTATTGCGGGATCGGCGGGATCTCCTCCATCGACAGCGTGCTCTGGATCATCATCGCCGCTTCACGCTTCGCCCACATCACCGGCGACTGGTCCATCATCGAGGAACACCGCGGCACGTTGCAACGCGCCATGGACTGGCTCAGCGCCCATGACTCCAACAACTGCGGGCTGCTCGAGATCCCCGAGGCCGGCGACTGGACCGACCTGTTCGGCCACAGCTACCACGTGCTCTACGACGAGGTGTTGTGGCATCGCTCGCTGATCTGCTACGCGCAGGTCCTCCGCCACTTCGAGGATCACGACCGGGCCGACGATTACGAACGCTGGGCCGCCCACGTCAAGGCGGTCATCCTCGACGACTTCTGGCCGACGACCCTCGCCGTTGCCGACGGCGGCGGTCAACCCACGTTCGCCGAGACCCAGTTCTCGCTCGGCGACACCCGGTACCTCGTCGCCCAGATCTCCCCGTTCAGCTTCTCCTGGCGGTGCGACGTGTACGCCAACCTGCTGGCGTACCTGACCGGCCTGATCGACCGCGACCGCGCGGAGATGACCTTTCGCTTCCTCTGGGGCGTCGGCGCCAACGAACCGGCGCCGGTCAAGAACCTGTACCCCACGGTCCAGGCGGGCGATCCCGACTGGCGAAGCTACTACACCGTCAACCTGCTCAACCTGCCCAACCACTACCACAACGCCGGCATCTGGCCGTTCATCGGCGGCATGTGGGTCCGCTACATCTACAAGCTGGGCATGACCGACCTGGCCAGACGCGAACTGGTCAAGCTCGCCGACCTCTGCGCCCTGGGCATCACGCAGCCATGGGAGTTCAATGAGTGGCACCACGGCGTGACGGGCCGACCCATGGGCAAGGCCTTCCAGGCCTGGAGCGCCGCCAGCTTCATCCGCGCCTGCCACGACCTGCACGTCGAACACGAATCGCTCGATCACTTCTAACGACCCGCCCCGCGCCACGCGTTCGCCAGGAAGGCAACCCGCTGAGCGGCATCGCGACCCGGTGACATGATCCGCCGGCACCCGCGGATGCGGTTCCGTGGGCCGACGATCGGGCGATGTGTCGGGCTGTACCAAAATGGCATCGAAGGTGACTCGAACGTCGTTGGCCGCGCTCATGACACCGCCGCCCATGTGATATTCGAGCTGTGCCCGATGTACCTCTCGGTGACGAACAACGGATCATGCGGCACGTCGACTACCGCACCCCGTTCAAGCACTACACCGTGCTGGGGCTGGCCGACACCGCCAAGGCGATGAAGAGCGTGCCCAGGATCGGCGGCGATCAAGAGGCAGCACCCAAGCCGACTGGCACCACCGATGACGCACCTGCCAGGACCCGGCAGTAGGCCCCGCAACCGGGTCACGGAACGCCGCGAGCAGCCGCAACGTCGCGCAGCGGCTAAGAAGACACGGCGGGCATGGGTGACGCCTGTACACCCTGTAATCGTGGGACCTATTGCGATGCGGCGCGCCCCGATGCTATGATTGAGCACTGACCCGCGGGTGTAGCTCAGTTGGTAGAGCGTCAGCTTCCCAAGCTGAATGTCGAGGGTTCGAGCCCCTTCACCCGCTTTG
>CAYWKS010000011.1:0-109683 GCA_964458935.1 uncultured Planctomycetaceae bacterium | reverse complement strand
ATGACCTGGCTCAGCGCCGCCGCCTTCGAATCCGTCGACTCGGGGTCGTCGTGCTCCGACCCGAACCCGATCCGCCGCGAGCCCAGACGCTGGCGGATAATGTCGTCGATCCCGTCGAACGCCCCGCCGCAGATGAACAGGATGTTCGACGTGTCCATCTGGATGTACTGCTGCTCGGGGTGCTTGCGGCCGCCCTGGGGCGGGACGTTGGCGACCGTGCCCTCCAGCAGCTTCAGCAGCGCCTGCTGCACGCCCTCGCCCGACACGTCGCGGGTGATCGAGACGTTCTGCGTCGTCTTGCCGATCTTGTCGATCTCGTCGATGTAGATGATCCCGCGTTGGGCGGCGTCGAGGTCGTAGTCGGCGGCCTGCAGCAGCTTCAGGAGCAGGTTCTCCACGTCTTCGCCGACGTAGCCGGCCTCGGTCAGCGTCGTCGCGTCGCCGATGGCGAACGGTACGTTCAGGAGCCGCGCCATCGTCCGCGCCAGCAGCGTCTTGCCCGTGCCCGTCGGCCCGATGAGCATGACGTTGCTCTTCTCCAGCTCGACCGCGCCCTCGGCCTTCTGCTCCCCGGCGAGCAGCCGCTTGTAGTGGTTGTGCACCGCGACCGCCAGGCTCTTCTTCGCCTGCTCCTGCCCGATCACGTATTGGTCCATGAACTGCTTGACCTGCCGCGGCGTGGGGATCGCGTTGAACAGCGGCTTGGCCTGGTGGACCCGCCGCTTCTCCTGCTTGAAGATGTTCTGGCACAGATCGGTGCAATTGGCGCAGATGTAAACGTCATTCGGACCTTCGACCATGGGCCCGACTTCGCGGCTGGTCTTGCCGCAGAAGCTGCACGTGGTGATCTTTCGCCCGCGGAATCCACCCTCGCCGCCACCGGCGCCGGGCGTGTGCGGTCCTTGCGTATCGTCAGCCATGCTGGCTCCTGGGGGCTAGAGGCTCGCGGGAGTGTCGAGCGGGCGACCGGCGACGAATGTTGCCCTGTCAAGGCAACCATCGGCCTGAATCTCGCATCCCTTGACCACCAATCTACACGAACGGACGCCCTGCGTCACGGATTCGGCTCCTTTTGCGTCGCGCCATTTTCCGCGCGTGGATCCGCTTCTTCGCCTCGCTGGTTGCTCGCGTCAGGGCTCGATAGCAACGGTGCCGCAACTGCCCCGCGCGTCATCGCCACAATCGCCGCCCGCGCCCGTTCGTATTCGGTCTCGTCGATGCGGCCCGCCGCTCGCATCCGCCGCAGCTCGTCCAGTGTGAACGGCGGTTGGTCGCCGCTCGGCCCGGGCGTCGCCTCCAGCTTCCGCTTGATCGCCGTCGCCACGGCAAACAGCACGAGCACCGCGGCGATCAGCACACCGGCCCAGATGAACACGTCCGTGGGCAGGTCCACGCGTTCGGCAAGGATCGGGGGCATGCAGTTCACGCGTCACAGTGTAGAACGCCCGACCGCGGGCATGCAATGCGGCTGTTTTGACCGTTATATTATCGCCACATGCCATCGGGCGGACATGGCAAATGTTGCGCAAGATGCTTTTGAACAACCACTTGTGCGAAACTGGCAATCGAAGGCGATTACTGTTGCCAAGGGATGCCGGATATGCTAATGTTCACATGAACGAATTGAACGATTTCATGCACGGCGGGTCGCGGCATGAAAGCTACCAACGGAGATGTCCGCCATGTCAGGACGAATCATCAAAACTCTGCACGTTACCTCTTTCGCGGTCGCCTTGGGTGTCGTGGCGCTCAGCGTCGAGGCCGGCCACCACAAGCACAGCCACGACAAGGCCAACCTGGTCCAGACTGCCAGCAGTGTCGGGATGTTCAACACGCTGCTGACCGCCGCGACCAAGGCGGGGCTTGCCGACACACTCGCCAACAAGGGCCCGTTCACCGTGTTCGCCCCCACCGACGAGGCGTTCGCCAAGCTGCCCGAGGGGGCGCTGGACGCGTTGCTCGCCGACAAGCAGGCGTTGAAGCAGGTGCTGCTGCTCCATGTCGTGCCCGCCAAGGTCAAGGCGAAGGCTGCTCTCAGTGCCGGCACGGCCAGCACGTTGTACGGCCAGCCGCTCAGCATCGCGTCAACCAACGGTGCCGCCAAGGTCAATGGCGTCAACATTGTGAAGACCGATGTCATGGCGTCCAACGGTGTTATCCACGTTATCGATGAGGTTCTAATCCCTCGCGACATCGTCGGCATTGCAGCCGCGGACAGCCGCTTCACCACGCTGGTGGCGGCCCTGAAGGCTGCGGGATTGGTCGATGCCCTGCAGCAGCCCGGGCCGTTCACGGTGTTCGCACCGACCAACGCCGCGTTCGCGAAGCTGCCTGATGGCACGGTGCAGTCGCTGCTCGAGCCGGCCAACATTGACAAGCTCAAGAGCATCCTCACCTACCACGTGGCGTCCGGGGCGGTGGCCAGTGAGAAGGTCGTCAAGCTCGATGCGGTGAAGACGCTGCAGGGCGGTACGCTCGACGTGGCGGTGAAGACCAAGGGCTACGGCAAGAGCAAGAAGACGACGGTTATGATCGGCGACGCCAAGGTGATCATCGCTGACATCAAGGCTGCTAACGGGGTGATTCATGTGATCGACACGGTACTGCTGCCGTGATGTTCGAATCGAACCTGTGACTGTTCGACCCGAGGTCGAGGGTGCGTTGCCCTCGGCCTTCCTTTTCTTATGGGCGGCGGGCGACAGGATGGTAAACTGTGCTCAAGCCACGTTCACTCGGGAGTTGGCTGTGCATCCAAGTGCGTTGCTCGCGACGTTGCAGCCCGGCGTGCAGTTCGATGACTCGCAGCATCACGCGTGCGGCGAATTGTTCGTTGCGCGACACATGAGTTTGCCCGAGGCGGAGCGGCGGGCCGTGCAGGCGGGCGTGGGCCTGGCCGATCGGGCGACCGAAGGTTGGGCGTGCCTCCGCGGGTCGCAGGCGGCGGAGCGGCTGGGTGAGATCTGCACGATCGACGCGGCGACGCTGCCGAGCGGCCGCGGGGCCGCCGGCCACATCACCGTCAACGGCGACGCCGAGCCCGTGCCCATCGACCTGTTCATGGACGACGGCTGCATGTGGCTGAGCACGCCGCGACGCCGCATACCCGAGTTGATGGCGTGCATCAGCCGGCGGACCGATGACGTCGGCGGGCGGATCGACGACCTGACGCTCGCGGTGCAACGCCTGGCGCTGGTCGGGCCCGATGCGATCAGGCTGCTGGCGGCGCTGGAGTGCGAGGCGGCGGCCGACATGGCACGCGGCGAACATCGCGTCATGGACGTCGTTGGCGACGCCGTGCGGTTGTGCCGCACCGACACGGCTGGCCTGATCCGCTACGACCTGATCATCGACGGCCAGACCTTCAACGCCGTGCTGGCCGTCTTCTGCTCGTGGGCCCAGCGGCTGCGGCTCGACCTGTTGCCCGTGGGCGTCGACGCGGTGCAGGCCACGTGAGGCGGGTCACCCCGACTCGCCGACATCCTTGGGCTGCTGCTCATCCGGCGCGGCCTCGGTGATCTTCGCGTCCTCGAGCAGCTTCTCGATCACCTTCTGCTCGCGCAACTGGATGAACAGTTGTTCGAGTCGGCCGGACTGAGCCATTTCCTGGCGCATCTTCTCCGGTCGTCGACCGGACTGCATGGCCATCTGCGCGATGCGGCCGTTCACCTCGCCCTCGGAAACCTCCACCTCGAGCTTCTCGGCATACTTGTTCAGGATGAAGTACAGCTTCAGCTCGCGCTGGGCTTCGGCCTGGGACTCGGCCCGAAGCTCGGCGAGGTTCTGGTCGATGTCCTGGGCGCTGGCGCCGCGATACAACAGCTCCATCGCCCGACGCTGGTGAATCCGCTCGGTCTGCCGTTCACTCAGCCCCTCGGGCAGCGCGATGTCGACCTTCTCGAGGATGGCGTCGGTGACCTGCTTCTGCATGTCGCCCTGCTGCTCAGCCTCGACGCGTTGTTCGAGGTGCGAGCGGATCTGGTCGCGGAGCTGCTGCTCGTCATCCATGCCCAGCGCCTGGATCATGTCCTCCAGCGGCGCCGGCTCGACCCGCTCGACCTTCTTGATCGCCACTTCGGCGGCGATGGCCTGCCCGCGGATCTTCTCATTCTCGTGGCCGTCGGGGCCGGTGGTGTTGACCGTGACGGTCTGGCCGGCCTTGGCGCCGTCGAGTTGCTTGCCGAGGTCGGCCACAAGGATACCGCTGATCTGGCCGCGGTAGTCGCGCGATTCGCCGGGCATGTAGATGTTGGCGTCGGTCTTCTCCTCGATGACTTCGCCGGTGTCGTCGCGGATGATCACATCGGCGGTGATGAAGTCGTTCTCCCGGACCGCGTCCTCGACCGACTGGAGCTTGCCCTGCATCTCGCGGTAGCGGTCGATCTCCGCCTCGACCTGATCGTCGGTGACAGGGCGGCGGGTCCGCGTGACCTCGAGCCCGGAAAGGTCGGGCAGGTCGAACTCGGGTGCGACCTCGACCTCGATATCGAAGGACATCGGCCCGGACTCGGGCAGCTCGATCTCGTCGGCGTCCTTGACGTCGGGCTCGCCGATGACCTTCATGTCATTGTCCTCGACGACCTGCGTGTAGGACTCGGCGATGATGCGGCTCTTGACCTCGGAGCGGACGTCGGAGCCGAACCGCTTCTCGATGAGTCGCATGGGCGCCCGGCCGCGGCGGAAGCCGGGGACGGCGGCCTCTTCCTGCAGTTGCTCGAGGCTCTCGTCGAGCTTGTCGTTGATGCGGGACTCGGGCACCTTGATGGAGATCTTCTTCCGCGCCGGGCCGACGTCATCGATGCTGACCTCCTGCTCGAGCTTGTCGGCGGCGAGGTCGTCGGGGGTGCCGGCGGGTGCGGTGTCGGGATCGGTCATGTCTGTCTCCATGCCGCGGGGCGAGGGCCGGGCGGCCAAAGGATAAGGCCACGCGTGATGGGTCGGGCGTCATCGACCGATCAGGCGTGGCCTGCTGTGCTGGCAAGCGCGGGTCGCCGACCGACGCCAGGCGCCGTCCACATGAACGGGCCGATACCTCGACGACCACTTGATCGTGGCAGTGTAGCACAGCGTCGGCGGTGGGCAAGTCGGTGTGCGGCGCGACGCACTGGAGAATCGGCGCGGCCCTGTGTCACTTGCATGGCACGGCCGCCGGGATTTTTCTGGATTCGTGTGCGGCAATTCGTGACAATATGCGCAAGGTAACCCGGCCCCTTTCTTGATGCACCATGCACAACGTTCGCAAGGCGCGAACATGAACAGACAGAACCGGAACCAGCGGCAACGCGGCGCGCTCGGACAACGACCGCCAGCGGTTGCGATGTGAGTCAGTTGCCGTGGCCATAGGGATTGCGGCCCTGTTGCAGTGAGGGCCTGAACCGTGACGTGCGTTGCGGCCCGCCGAAGTTCGGGGCCGGCCGCCGTGCGCCCAATCGGGAACGAACCCATGCTTGCGAACATGCTGCAACGACTTGTGCAGGAAAAGCACACCACCGTGCGAGAGATCGCCGAACTGACCGGCCGCGGCGAATCCACGGTGTATCGCTGGATCAATGGCGAGAGCCAACCGGACTTCGAGGAGGTGCGGCAACTGACGCACCGACTGGCGAACGCCCAGGCCCGCCGCAAGCTCGCGGAGATGTTCACCAGCGGCATGCCGGTCGTCGTCGAGTGGCGCGATGACGTGGATGCGTGCGATGAGCGATCGAACGGATCGGACCCGGCCGCGGCGCTGGACGCCGGTCTCAACGCGCTGCGCAAGGTCGCCGCGGTTCTGGAGAGCGAACGGCAGATGATCCGCGCCGAACGGATCACCGACGAGCAGGCGGTGCGCACGATCGGCCTGATCGACGAGTCCATCCGCCAACTGCTGATCAGCAAGGGCATCGTGGCGCGGCATCGATCGCCCCGTCGCGTCCGGTGAAGGGCGGCCCGATCGGCTACACTGTGGGATCAGCAACGGCGTTGGCGGCCGGAGCGCCCGATGCCGGCGGAAGCGGACCATGATGCAGTTGATCCTGCGAGGCCTGTTTGTCCTGATGTCGGCGGCCGTCGCCGCCCTGTTCGCCGTCCGCACCTTCCAGGAGCCCGGCGACGAGGGCAAGATCTTCCTGATGGTCGGGCTGGCGATGGGGCTGAGCATCGGCGTCATCCTCCTGGACATCTACACGCCGCGGAAGCGACTGAGCGCCTTGTCCGGCGTCGTGCTGGGTCTGATCGTGGGCATGATCGGCGCTTACGCGTTCAGCTTCCTCGTGGACTACGTGCAGTTCGTGGTGCAGCGGATGGAGGCCGTCGAGGGCCAGGGCGCAAGCTACGAGACGCTTTTCCTGGGATTGAAGGTGTTCATCGGGGTGGTCTGCGTGTTCGCGGCGATCAGCGTGATCCTGCAGACCAAGGACGACTTCCGGTTCGTCATCCCGTACGTGGAATTCACGAAGCAGATCCGCGGTCCGAGGCCGATGGTGCTGGACACCTCGGCGATCGTGGACGGTCGGGTGCTGGACATCGCCCAGACGCAGGTGCTGGCGGGGCTGATCATTGTGCCTCGGTTCGTGCTGGACGAATTGCAGACGATCGCCGACGCATCGGACAAGCTCAAGCGGGCGCGGGGCCGCCGCGGCCTGGACATCCTGACCAAGTTGCAGAACCACCCGCTGCTGGACGTGAGCGTGGAGGACGCCGACGCGCAGGGCGCGACGGTGGACCAGAAGCTGGTGGCGTTGAGCCAGGACCTGCACGCCCGCCTGATCACGACGGACTTCAACCTCGCGAAGATCGCCGAGGTGCGCAACGTGGACGTGATCAACATCAACACGCTGGCCGAGGCGTTGCGGCCGGTCGTGCTGCCCGGCGAGCGGATGCAAGTGCAGTTGATCAAGTCGGGCGAGGGCCCGGAGCAGGGCGTGGGGTATCTCGACGATGGGACGATGGTGGTCGTGGAGGAGGGACGAGAGAAGATCGGCCAGTCGCTGGAGGTGGTGGTGACGAGCGTGTTACAGACATCAGCGGGTCGGATGATCTTCGGTCGTCGTGGCGAAGGGCACGCCGGTGCGTCGGCGTCGAGCCGCCCGACCGCAGCGGCGTCGCGGCGCAAAGCCGATGCGTCGGCGCCGCCCCAACCGTAACCAAGCACAGGAGGCTGATCATGGGCTGGAAGCTGCGAATGGGCGTCGTGTTGGTGATGCTGCCGCTGGGGCTGGCGTTGGCGCAGAGCGAGGGACCGCAAGCCGACAAGCCGTCGGTCCAAACGCCGTCGCCCGCGTCGGAGTCGCCGGACGCCGCGGCGCCGTCGGGCGACCCGACCGCCGAGCGCGTGTTGAACGAGTTGCTGCGTCGTCGATCGGAGAACCCGTTGATCGAGCCGGCGCGTCCGCGTGGCGGCGATGGCGGGGTGGAGGGGCGGGCGGCCAGGCCGCTGGGCACCGCGCCGGGCGTGGGTGAAGCGGACCTGAAGCGTGAAGGGCAGTTTGTCGTGCTGCGTCGGGGTCGGATGATGCGTGCGACCGGCGGGGCGAGCCCGTGGCTGTTCGTGTTTGACGCCGACCGCAACAATCTCGACGACCCGCCGATGTACCTGATGCCTTGCCGCATGCTCGAAGACATGGAGCAGATCGTGGAGGATCGCGGCGAGGCGGTGCCGTTCATCATCTCCGGGCAGGTGTTCGTCTATAAGAATGCCAACTACCTTCTGCCGACGCTGATGAAGCTCGCGCCGGATCGTGGCAACCTCGAACCCTGAATGCAGCGGCGATTCGTGAGTCAGCCCGTCGCGGTGCGGTGCCGACGGCGACGGTTGCGCGCGCGCCACGGGGTCGCGTGTCCGCCCACGGGGTCCACCCGCCCGGTCACGTGACCTAAGGCATTTGATATCAATGTTTTGCGGTGTCGCCGGGGGGTTGTCCGCCCCTGGCCGGGCGGTCAGGCCCGGGGGCAGGGCGGATCGGTTCACGGGTCGCGGCGACGCTTCGATCGTCCTGGTGCGGCGTGGGTTACAGGCTTGAGCGTCGATGAGCATGGTCGAGTCCGCGTGGCGTGGTGTCATGTCGGCCCCACCGGAGCGGCGCGGGCGGCCTGGGCGGCGGCCGGGCGAGTGCGGCTGGCCCTAAAACTCGCGCCCTCTACCCTGGGGCGCAGGCGCGCGGGCCGGCGCACGGCCCCGTCGCGAGAGCGGTGCGGCTGTGCGGTAAGTCCCGACGGGATCACGCGATGAAGTTTTTTTCATTGACCGCACAACCGGCCGGATGTGCGGTCGCCGCGGTGCGCGGCGCTACGGCGGCGGGCGCTGCTACTCGGGGGCGGGGTCGAGTTGGCCGACGACCTTGTCGTTACGGATGATGTGGATGCGGCCGCGACTGGCGGGGCGGAGGGTCGCGCCGTCGAGCGCCTGGAGCAGTTGGTGTTCGAGGTCCATCCATTCGGGCGGGCCGGCCATGCGGGTGCTGGCGAGCGGGCCAACGCGGTGATCCTCATCGAGCGTCCCGGTCCAACGGTTGATCGGACCGTGGCCGGCGATGCGTCCGTTGCCGAGGGTGAGACGGATGGTCGGCTGTTCGGGCAGCGGCTGGCCGCGGAGCGAGGTCATGGTGTACGCGCCATCGGTCAGTTCCCGCGAAGCGGTGGAGCAGGCGACGAGCGTGAGGCACGCGATGGCGACGGCGAAGCGAAGGAGGCGTGGCTGTGGCGTCATGGTGCGGTTGCCCTTGCGTGCGGGTCGGCCGGGCGGCGGAGATCGGCGCGGGGTTCATCCACCCTTGCGGAAGAGGTCGAGGAAGCGATCTTCGTACTGCTTGAAGACGCCGAGCCGATCGAGTTCGCTCTTGAGCCGCATGGCCTTGGAGCGGTCCTGTCGGACCTGCTCGAAGAGCGACTCGATCCATCGGCGGGATTCGGGGTCGAGATCGGCGTGCACGTGTTCGTCGGGGTCGGGTTCGTGTTCTTCGCCGTGGCTGAACGCCTGGGGTGAGAAGCCGATCTCGTCGTCCTCGCCGGCGTCGGGGGAACTGAGGCGTTCGACCATGTGTTCGAGTTGCTGTCGGACGTGGTCGGCCTGGTCGGCAAGCGAAGAGAGGTCGAGGTCGACGCCGGACAGTTCGGCGAAGGCTCGCAGGGCGGCGAGCGCGGCGGGGGGGTTGGGGAGGTTGACGGCGAAATAGGGCATCTCGCCCATGAGGCAGAGTCCGGGGATGGCGTGCTCGGCGGCGGCGGCGAGCATGAGCCCGTTGAGCCCGCTGACCTGGCCCTGCTTGAGCAGTTGCATATCGTGTTGGGCGCACTCGGCGGCGAGCTGGGGGTTGGTGGCGACGGCGAAGACACCGGCGTCGTCGGCGGGGTGGAGCTGGGTGGCCATGGCGGCGAAGGTGGTGATGCGGCGGACGTTCCACTGGCCGGCGTAGGCGGCGATCCGCTGGCAGAGCGTGAAGCCGTTGTGCTGAGGCTGGGCTTCGCCGACGAAGATGATCAGGTCCTGCCGCCCCTCGGGGTCGCGCCAGAGCAGGAACAGGTTGCGGGGGAGGTGCCCGGCCACGGCGATGCCATCGCTGACCTCGACGTGCTGCATCTCGAAGAACTCGTCCCCGGGCATTTCCATGACGACCTCGGCGTCGAGCTCGGCGGCGAGGTGGCTGCCGGCGAGCATGGCGACGCTGCCCATGCCGGGCCAGACCGCCACGAGCCAGGGGTTGTTGAGGTTGTCGAACGGGTCGGCCAAGTGGAACTCCTTTTCGGTCGGGCGTGCTGGCGGATCGTAGCCCGACGGTCGCGGCGAGTCAGGCGCGTGCGTGGGTCAGGCTTATCGCTGCTGCTCGACGTGCGCGGCGATCCACGCGGTGCTGATGGACTTGGGCCGGCGGATCGGCAGGGTCAGGACCCGCTCCATGAGGACCTGGGCGAGCATGCCCATGCAGCGGCTGATGGCGAACAGGACGGTGTAGTAGCTGAACTCGCGGATGCCGTAGTGGTAGAGCAGCGACCCGCTGACCGCGTCGACGTTGGGGTAGGGGTCCTGGGCCTTGCCCTGTTCCTTGAGGATGTCGGGGACGACGTTGAACATGAGGTCGACGGTCTGGAAGACCGGGTTGTCGGCGCAGTGGGCCTTGCCGAACTCGTGCAGGGCGGTGAAGCGGGGATCGGTGGCGCGGAGGACGGCGTGGCCGTAGCCGGGGACGACCTGGCCGGCGTTGAGCACGCCCCAGATGTACTCGCGGAGCTGGTCGTCGGTGGGGCTGCCGCCGAAGTGCCGGTTGATGTCGAGCACGAAGCGGAGGGCGTTCTGGTTGGCCACGCCGTGCAGCGGCCCGGTGAGGCCGTTCAATCCCGCCGACACCGCGAGGTACGGATCGCTGAGCGCCGAGGCGACGGTGGTGCAGGTGTTGGCCGAGACGTTGCCGCCCTCGTGGTCGCAGTGCAGCACGAGGTAAAGGCGAGCGAGGCGTGTGAAGTCGGCGTCGCGGCAGGCCTGCCCGTCGCAGAACCCCAGCGCCTCGGAGTAGTACGCCCCGAGGTCCATCAGGTCCGACGGATGGATGGGCTGGCCCTTGCCGAAGCGGATGCGGTAGATGCCCGCGGCGATGATCGGGATCTTCGCCACGAGGCTGAGGATGTCTTCTAGGGCGTACTTCCAGTGGTCGGCCTTGTCGATGCCCTGGTTGTACATCTTCTGGAAGACGCTCTCGCGCTCCAGCAGCAGGCACGCGGAGCTGAGCATCGCCATGGGGTGGGACTCGGGCGGCATCTGGCAGACCACGTTCCAGACGTACTGGGGCACGGTGACGCGGTCGAACAGGTCCTGCTGAAGCTGGCGGAGCTGGGCGTCGTCGGGCAACGACCCGGTGCACAACAGGAAGAACACCTCCTCGGGCAAGCGCTCCGCGAGGTCGCGGATGGGATAGCCGCGGACGTTGACACCCTCGTGGGCGTCGACATAGCTGGTGTCGCACACCAGGGCCTTCACGCCGCGCATGCCGCCGAAAGCCTGCTTGACCGTGACGTCGCTGATCTTGTCGTCGCCGTGTTCTTCGACGAGGCGTCGCGCCTGGTCGCGCATCGGCTCGACCTTTTCGGCAAGGACATCGTGGAGGATCGACATTTTCCAGCTCCTTCGTTGCAGCCTGTTGAGACAGGACATCGTACGCGCCGAGGCGGGTAGGACGCGAATCGCCGCGGCGTCGCGCGGTTGCTTGGCGGGGCCCCGGCGGGGTGCTATATTGATGGGTTGTCGGGCTGGCAGGCAAGCCGACCACGACGGGCGATTAGCTCAGCTGGCTAGAGCGCTGCCGTCACATGGCAGAGGTCACTGGTTCGAGTCCAGTATCGCCCATTGCCGATGATCGGGCCGCACGCGGCCCGGGCCCCCGACCGACACGCTCGGCGCCGTCGCGGCGCGGCGACGATGGTACGCATGGCCACGCGGCCCCCTTGATGGACAAATCACCGGAGGTTGACCGCCCGGATCACTTGCCGGCGTAGTCGATGATGCGGCTGATCTCGGAGCGGAGGTTGCGGCGGCTGACGACGCGATCGACGAAGCCCTTGTCCTGGAGGAATTCGGCGCGCTGGAAGCCGTCCGGCAGGTCGCGCTTGAGCGTGTTCGCCACGACGCGTGGCCCGGAGAAGCAGACCAGGGCGCGCGGCTCGGCGAAGATCACATCACCGAGCATCGCGAAGCTCGCGGTCACCCCGCCCGAGGTCGGGTCGGCCAGGACGCTGATGAACAGGCCGCGGTTGTCCTGGAAACGCCCGATCGCCGCGGAGGTCTTGGCCATCTGCATCAGCGACAGGCTCGATTCCTGCATCCGCGCCCCGCCCGAGCACGAGACCACGATCAGCGGCAGGTTCTGCTCGTCGGCGTGTTCGACCGTCAACGCCACCACCTCGCCGACCACGCTGCCCATCGAGCCCATCATGAAGTTCGGGTCGAGGCAGGCCAGCGCCACCCGGCGACCCTTGATATAACCGGTCCCGGCGACGACCGCGTCGAGCTGGTCATTCTTCTGGGCCTCGTGCGCCAGCCGCTGGGCATAGGGCTTGGCGTCGACAAACTTCAGCGGGTCGGCCGGGGCGACCTTCTCCCACCGCCGCTCGAAACTCTCGGGGTCGCAGAGCTGGGCGACCCGTTGAGCCGCGGAGATGCGGAAATGGTGCTCGCACTCTGTGCAGACCCACAGGTTGCGCTCGACGAGCTTGCGGTAGACCATCGCCTCGCAGTTGGCGCAGCGCATCCACAGGCCCTCGGGCACGTCGGCCTTGGGCGGGGTCCCGATGACCTGGTCCCAGCGGCGCAGGCCGTTCGCGGGGCCGGTCTGCGGGGCACCGGCGGCATTGGCCGGGGAGACATTCAGGCTTGATCGCGACGCCATGGGCCTATTTTCCCTGTGAGCAACGGTCACAACAAGACAAAAACGTCACAGTCGCCGTTCCACGCGCTGTAAGAACATCGGTCGAAGGCGGTTAGGGCTTTGGGACGCTCAGGCCAGCTCGAAGATCGTCTGGGTCCGAAGGACGAACCCGCCGCTGGCGAGCAGGTGATAGCATTGGGCGTGGATTTCGCCCTTGTATCGCTGCATGTCGAGGATGGACAGGTTGGACGAGCCCTCAGCGTCGCTCCAGGCGTGGACCATGGCCTCCGACTGCTCGGCGAAGTCCTGCATTTCGTTGAACGTCGCGAGGTAGAGGTTATCCGAGAGGTTCTCGGTCTGGACGGCGGTGACGAAGTTGATATCCGAGCCGACCGGCTGCTCGTGTTCCTTCTCGCCGATGCAGGGCAGGGCGTGGACCAGGCCGCGTTCGGGAAGCTGGACATCCTGGTCGCAGACGACCTCGGTGACACAGCCGCTTTCGCAGCCAAAGCGCAGGGTGTGCCCGCCGGGCATGATCCAAGCCTCTAGCTCATAATCACTTGTGGTGATGATGCGGCGGTCCTGGATGCTGAACAGCTCCGGGTGCAGGGCCCGCTGATACAGCATCATCCGGTAAACCTGGGTGCTGGGTGATTTGTTCGGCAGGCTCATGATCAGTAAACCTTCAGGGGGTACGGATATATGGAGGCGTATGATAGCTGGGGGTCGGTCGTTTTGCACCTATGAAGTTCGGATTGTGAGAAAAAAATTTGCGGTCCCCCCGGCGATGGGCGTCGGTTGGAGGCGCGGGCATCGCGCGGCCGATAAGTACAGTAATTTCTAGGGACTTGCGGCAATGCCACGGAGCCGCCATGCCCGACCGACAGGCAGGTTTGCGTCAATTGGCGCTGGTTGAAGATGAGGTGGTGGATATGGCCCTGGTTGAGGCCCTGCCCAGCGCCGACTCACCCACGCGCCGGGCCCTCGTGGCGACCCTGCTCGAACGCCGCCACCCCTCCGGGCTCGCCGGCCTGGTCCAGCACTATCACCATCTCGGCGAGCCGGCCCAGCAGCTCATCCGGGTGCATATCGACTGCCTCGACGAGGCGCTGCGGCACGCGGCCGACGGTCGCGCCGTGCAGACCCGCCTGAACATGCTCGACATCGTCGACCAGAGCGGCGAAGCCCGGGCGGCGTACCTGCTCACCAGCCAGTTGCACGGCACCGACGCCCGGCTGCAGCGCGGGGCGGCTCGAGCGCTGCTCCGTATGGTCCGCGCCCAGCGGTCGGGTCGGGCGTCGGCCCGACCCGATGCCCAGTCCCGCGCGCACGTCTACGAGGCGGTCGTCGAAGCGTGCGCCTGCTTCCACCAGCACCGCCGCCGCGACGTCCTGCTGGCCGCGGCGCTGTACGCCCCGCGGTTCGGACCGGACCTGCTCCAGCACGTCGCCGACCGCCACGCCTCGGCCCACGCGGCGATGTGCGAACTGCTGGCGCAGGCGGACCACCCGCTGACGTGCGGGGCGCTGGTGCCGCTGGCGGCGATCGAATCCATGCGCGACGCGGCGATCCGCGGTCTGGAGAACCGCGGCAGCGCCGCACACCTCGATGCGATCACGCAGATGACGCACCTGCTGGCGGCGCCGGTGGTGCTGCGGGGCGTGCGTCATGCCCAGCGCGTGGCGCACCTGGCCCCGCACGGCCGGTCGCTGGCCCAGCTCGATACCGATTGCCGCCGGCGGCTGCCGCGCTGGGTCGCGGCCATGCCCGTGCTCGGCCCGGCCAGGCGGCAGACGCTCGGGGAACTGACCGGCGATCGCGATGCGACGACGCGGCTGATGGCGCTGCGCGGCCTGATGGCGATCGGCGAGGACGAGGCCGACACGCTGATCGAGCCGCTGTGTTTCGACACCGACCCGGCGATAGCGCGGATCGCGCTGCGGCACCTGCTGCGGCGGCGGTGGCCGGGGCTGAGCGGGCTGATGGTGCGGCTGATCGGCTCGTCGCACGCGGAGCTGCGCGAGATCGCCGAGCGGCAGCTCGGGCCGATCGGGTTCGAGCGGTTCTGGTGCAACTGGCCGCAACTGCCCCAGGCCAAGCGCGTCGCCGCCGCCCGCGCGCTGATGAAGATCGACGCGGGGTTCGGGCGGCAACTGGCCCGCAAGATGAGCGCCAGCGACGTCGACGATCGCCTCCGGGCGGTCATGGTCGTCCGCGAGTTGGGCCAGGAGGCCTCGTTTGACCGGTTGCTGCTGACGCGGGCGGCCGACGCCGATGCCCGGGTGGCGTCCGCGGCGGTCAAGGCGCTGGCCCCGCTGGGCCCGACCCCGCCGGTCGTCGCGGCGCTGACCGAGGCGCTGGGCCACGACAACGATCGGGTCCGCTCCAATGCGATCGAGGCGCTGGAGGCGATGGAGCACGTCGGCCCGCTCCGCGAGGCGCTGCTGGCGCTGACGCACGGCCGGGCGAACCGCAGCCGCGCCACCGCCATCAAGGCCCTGCTCGCGCTGCCGATGTCCGAGGCGTTGCCGGAGCTGGAGCGGATGCTCGGCGACGACAACGAGGCGCACCGGGTCAGCGCGTTGTGGGTGGTGGAACGGCTGGGGCTGTTGCCGGTGGTCAACCGGGTGGCGGCGCTGGCGCGGTCGGACGCCCAGCCGCGCGTCCGCCGCCGCGCGGTCCGCGTGGTCCGCGATCTCGCCGCGGCGCACCTGGCGAAGCAGAAAGGTTCGGCATGATCGAGCGGTGGATGACGAGCACGACGACGCTGGCCGACGTGCCCGAGCGGCTGCGGGGCGTGTCGTTCTGGACCCACGGGCCGACGCTGCCGCTCTGGCCGCTGGCGTGGCTGGCCGCGACCGTGGCGATCGCGGTGTGTGCTTGGAAGGTGTGGCGGCGCTGGCCGGCGTGGCGCGCGGCGATGCAGCCGGTGGGGCTGTACGTGCGGCTCGGCCGCGCCCAGGGCCTGGCGACCCTGGACCTGTGGTTGCTCTGGTGGATCGCGCGGCGGGCGAGGCTGACCACGCCGCTGACCCTGTTGGTCTGTGACGCGACGCTGACCCATCACGCCGACGCCGTGGCCGACGACCTGTCACGAGGCCCGGCGCGCCGGGTCATGCGCCGGGTCGAAAGGGTCCGCACGCGCCTGTTCCCCGCGGACGACCACGAGGCGATCGCGGCGTAGCGGACGCCGAGCCGCCGCGGTTCATTCAACCCGATACCGATCCTCGTACCGACGGCGGGTGTCTTCATACCGTTCGCCCGGGCCTTCGTCGCGATCGGAGGGCGGGTCAGACCGATCACCGGGATCGGCGCGGCCGGTGGCGTCGGCGCCGCCTCGGGGGTCCCAGGCCGGTCGTTCGCGCATGGCGCGCAGGCGTTGCTGCAATTCAGCTTCGACCAGGGTGCGGCGTTGGCGATCGTCGCTCTCCAGCCGCGACATCAGCGCGTCGCCGTCGGTGTAAAGCATGCGGATGGTGTTCTGGCCGATGCCGCCGAGCCCACCGGCGAGGCGGTGATTGAAATCCAGGTCGACGGCGACGAGCCCCGTGCCGAAGTCGACGGCGCCGAGGCCGGCCTGCAACTGCTGTTCACCGAGGTTCACGAAGTCGGCCGTGTCCGAGCCGATCGCGTCGCCGGGAAACACCTCGAACTCGGCGGCGCGCCATCGCCCGTCGTAGAACCGCCACACCTCGATGCTGCTGTAGCCGACGCTGCGGTTGCCGCCGACCATGAAGAAGTAGGTGTTGCGGGGCGCCTCGACCGCGGCGGACCAGTCGGACCACGCGCTGGTGCGAGTGAACTGCTTGCCGAGGTCGGCCTGCTCCTCGGGCACCACGCGGTGGTACAGCGGATTCGTGACCACCAGGCGAAGGCGATAGCGGTAGGTCTGGTTCGACCGGACCGACAGGTCGTTGAACCAGACGTCGCGCGGCTCCTTGAGCAGGGCGATGAGCAGGCGCTGGCGGGGCGAGTTGGTCGCGGCCGCCGGTGACCCGCCGGGCTGGGTGAAGTTGAAGGTCGGCCGGTTCGCGACCCGCTGGGCGGGCACCGTCCCGGGCGATGCCTCGGCGGCGCCGCGCGTGTAGCGATCGATCTGGGCCAGGACCTGTTCGACCTGCTGTTGCGTCTGTTGCAGTTGCGCCCGGAGACGGCGGGCCGCCGATTCGCTGGCGGCGTTGCTCACCAACCGCTGCAGCCGCTCGGCCTTGGCCTGCAGGTCCGCCAGCCGCTCCTCCAAACGCACCAGCTCCGGCGGCTTCACGACCGCCTCGGCGCCGTCGTTGGCGTCGGCGCCCGGATCGGCGGGCTGGTCGAAGGTCGGCGGTGTCCACGCCATCGCCCCGGTCAGTGACGGGAACCTGGGTTGCAGGATCGAACGCCAGTTGCTCTGGGCCTGTTGGACGATCTGCGGGAAGGTCTGGGGGGTGGCCCGATCGGCGATCGTTCGCCAGACCTCCAGGCCGGGCATCGGCGGCAGCAGCGTCGGCTCCGACCACGACCCGTCGGGCAGGCGAACCTGGCGCTGGGCCTGCACCTCCAGGACCGCCCAGCCGTCGTTAATCCACTCCACGGGGATGGGCCGGCCCGGCTCGTCCTCGGCCGCCTCCAACTGATCGATGAGCGCCGGGAAGTCGACCTCGCCGCCGACGCTGATCCATTGCGCGTCGTAGGGGGGCTGCGCGGCGGCGAGCCGCAGCACGTTCGGGTCGGCGTTAGCGGCGAGGGTGCCCTGCCCGGCCTCGGCGACGATCGAGGCGACCTTCGGCAGGTCGAACCGCTTGAATGGCTTGTCGCCGTCGGGCGTCCAGGCGTTGGGGCTTTGCGTGCCGCTGAACACGAGCATGTTGCCGGTCAGCCCGGCGGTCCACGCCAGTCGGTCGGGCCCGACGTCCAGGCCCGGGGCGGCGGGCGTGAGAGGCGAGCTGATCTGATCGCGGAAGGCCGTGGCGTAGTCGGGGATCTCCGTCCCGGCCAGGGTCGGGTCGGCCGGGCCCTGCAACTGATCGTTCAGGTCCTCGGCGCGATCGCGGATGATCTGGTCGATCTGCTCGGGGCCGACCTCGCGGCCGGCCAGGTCCACCGTGACATCGCTGCTGATCACGTAGGCCCAGACGGTGTAGCCGAGGAAGGCCAGGGCGAGCGCGAAGATGATCTTCTCGACGTGGCGTTCGGCCGGATGGATGTTCTTGAGCTTCATGTCATACGCCTCTTGCGTTGGGCGGCGTCGCCGTGCGGGGCCGCGCCGTCGAGCCTACGGCGCCGTCGGTCACCGGCGCGAGCGCCGTCAGTTGCTGTACCGGCCGCGCTCGCCGGCGGAACCGGACCGGTCGCCGGTCGCGGCCGCGGCGTCGAAGTCGTCATCACGGGGCGGCAGGTTGCGCCGCACCCGCACCTCGTCGGGCATCAGCCCGGGGTTGAACGGCTCGCCGAGTTGCTCGGCGGTCTCGCGGCTGAAGTGGCCCGCCGTCCACGGCCGCAGCCACAGCGTCTCCACCCGCAGGTCCAGTTGCACCACGTCCACGCCGTCACCGTAGAGGTAGCCGGCCGCCAGCGCATCGGTCTGATCCACCGTGCTGATCGACTCGATGACCGGGGTCATCAGGTTGACCTGCGCGATGGCGTTGAGCAGGCGCGGGATGCGGGTGCTGTCGATGATCACCGACAAGCGGGCGTGGCGGACGTCGTACAGGTCGTTGGACACCCGCCCGGTCGGGCTCAGGTCGTAGTAGCTGACGATGGGCTCGTTGAGGTCGGGCGGCTGGTAATTGACGGTGGCCGGGTCGTCGGCCGACCCGCGTCGGGCCGGGCTGGGCGTGTCCGGCGGGTCGAAGTAGTTGTCCTCGACGACCATGCTGAGGATGCGTTTCACCGGCAGGTTGAGCACGCTGGGCGTCGCGGCCGACCCCGGGTTGGGGCGGTTGGCCAGCGCGATCGCCATCGCCAGGTCCTGTTGGACCCAGAGCTCGACCTGCCCGTGCCAGAGCTGAGTCATGGACGGCCGGTCGCCGCCGGTCGCCCAGGGCGCGACGTCGAACAGCCCGCCGGTCGCGGCCTCGCCGCCGAAGACGGGCGGCTGGCCGTAGACGCGGATGTCGCGGGCGCGATCGGCGAGCAGGCTCAGCCGGGTGTCGACCTTCTGGCGGACGAGCTGCGGGTCGCTCTCGCTCGCGCCGAGCCGGCTGGTGAGGTACTTCTGCTGGACCGTGGCCAGGCGGAGCTCGATGCTCTCCGGTGTCGGGGGGGTGCCGGCGTTGAGCACGTTGGCATAGATCGCCCGCAGCGCCCGCTGGTAGGCCTGCCGCGCATTGAAGCGGGCGTTGTTGCTCGCCGGACCCGGGAACAGGTTGTCGACCAGCGGCTCGTGGGCGTTCCGCCCGTCGAGGCCGACGCGGTTGAACGCCGTCACCGTCTCGAACAACTGCGCGAACCCGCCGTTCATCCGCTGGAAGATCTGCTTCAGGGCGTCGACCGACGCGGGGTTGATCGTCAGCTCCAGCGACCGCGTGGGCTGGTCGGGGTCATCGGAGGGCACGTTGCTGACGGTTCGGTTGATGTGCTGCTCGATCGTGCGCAGGTCGCCCGAGCGGGCGGCCAGGCCCTGCTTGAAGTCGGCCATCGCGCCGTTGATCCAACCGAACAGCAGTCCCATCGACGCGAGGATCAGCAGCGCCGAGATCACGATCACCAGGTGCCCGCGGACCCAGGTCCAAGCGGCGTTCAGCTTCTCGTTCACGACTGGGCCTCCTGGTCATCGGCGGGTCCGGGCTGGGCTACGGGCGACGGCTCGGGCTCGTCCCCGAGCAGTTTCTGCACGTCCTCGGGGTCGCGCAACCAGACCTCCCATTCGATCACGAACTGCGAATCGCCGGGCTGGGGTTCGAGCACCGGCTCGGGCAGCAGCGTCTGCTGCAGGCTCTGGGGCGCCGGCTGGCCGGTTGGGGCGTCGGGTCGCAGCCCGCCGATTCGATTGAGGCTGCGGATCTTCACGTTGTCCGCCCCGTTGGGGATGTAATAGGGCCGGTGCGCCTGGTTGGCGTCGTCGACGAGCTGCTGAATGAAGCGACTCTGGAGGAAGTCGGAGGTCGATTCCTCGGGGGTGTTGTAGGGTGTGAAGCCGGAGAGCACGATGCGGTACACCGGGGGATTGGCCCTCCAGTCGACGTCGGTCGGTCCGGGGCCGCCGCGTCGCGTGCCGCCGTCGGCCGCCGGGCGGCGATAGGCGTAGGACGCGGTGACCCGTTCGATGCCCAGGTACCGCCGCTGCTCGCGGGGGATCTGGTCGATGGCCGCGGCGTTGCCGTCGAGCAGCGCCTGCTGCGGGTCGACCGCGACCATCGCCCGGTCGATGTCGCGGATGATGCTCGGCCAGAGCGATCGCATGTCGAGCATGCTGGTGATGTTGTGGATCTTCGGCCGCGGGTCGTTCTGCTGCAGCGCCGCGCGCCAATTGGACCAGGCGTCGTCGGCGCGGCCGACGATGGCGTCGACCTGCCGCCGCAGCCGATCGTTGTCAGCGGTGTTGTAGCTGGCCTGGGTCCACTTGAGGCTGCCGTAGGCGAGCCCGACGCCGGCGACGACGGCCGCGGCGCTCGCCGCGAACCACTTGTTCTTCCGCTTCCACACCTGCTGTCGCACGACCGGCAGGGGCAGCAGGTTGCACGTCACCCGCTCCATCCCCACGCCCTGCAGCGCCAGCCCGTACGCCGGCGCCAGCGACAGCGTGTTCTCGGCGAAGGTGGCGGCGTCGCGCCCCTCGGCCTCGATCTTGTGGAATTCGTCCAGCCGCTTGACCTCCATCTGCAACTGCTGCTTGATGAAGGTCTGCAGCCCCGGCAGCCGGAACGTCGAACCCAGGCCGATCAACTGGCTCAGGTCCGCGTCGCGATTGAGCGACTGGTAGTAGCCCAGGGACTTCTGGACCTCCTGCACGAGGTCGACGAAGACCGGCCGCATCGCCTGGAAGATCTGGCGGGCGTACTTGCTCGTCGCCGCCTCGCGCTTGAGCTTCTCCGCCTTGGTGAACGAGAGCTTGAAGCTCTTGACCAGCGCGTCGGTGAAGTGGTTGCCGCCCAGCGGGATCGTGCGCAGCCACACGCGGTTGCCCTCGGCGATGATCAGCTCGGTCGCCTGCGTGCCGATGTCCATCAGGATCGTCCCGTTGGGCCGGTCCCGCAGGTCCAGGTCGTGGTTCATCGCGTTGAGCACGGCCACGGGGCTGAGCACCACGCCGTCCACGTTGATGTTCATCGCTCGGAAGTGCTGCAGCCACGGGTGCAGCCGCGTCTTGGTGATCGCGAAGATGCCCACCTCCACGTCCGGGGACTCGGCGTCCTGGAACGTCTGGTAGTCCCACTCCACTTCCTCGATGGGGAAGGGGATCTGCTGCACCGCCTCGAACTTGACGATGTCGGGGATCTTCTTGGGCTCGACCGGCGGGAGCTTGGCGAACCGCGCAAAGGACATGTGCCCCGGGACCGAGACCATGACCGTCGTTCGCTTCAGGTCGTGCTTGAGCAGGAACTGGTCGAGGTTCACACGGATCGCTTCGTCGACATCGAGGTCGGGCGTCGTCAGGATCTTCTTGAACGGCATGACCTCGAAGTCCGCGACGGTGACCTGGTTGCCCGAGCGTTGCAGCCGGATGGCCTTCACCGCGTTGGCCCCGACTTCGATACCCCAACAATCCGTGGAACCGGGCATGGACAGGCCTCCTGGGCGCGTGAAGTCGGGCAGGCGGAAGACGGCGGCGGGAACCCGGATCGTTCGCGGCCCTGCGCGGCGCAAACCGCCCTGATGCAACCATTAAAGCTCCATCGCCCAACATGGTCAAGCCGACCCGCCTCGCCGCACCACCCCGCGCTTGACCGCCGACCCGCCGCATCGCAGACTGCCGCCACTATGCGTGACCCTCAAGCCATCCTCGCCCGCCGCGCCGTCGAGGCGATCGTCGCCGCGTGCGGCGAAGACCTCGCCGACGTCGATCCCCAGGTCCGGCTCGCCCAGGACCCGCGGTTCGGCGATTACCAGATCAACGTGGCCATGGCGTTGGCCAAGCGCCTCGGGCGCAAGCCCCGCGACATCGCGCAGGACATCGTCACGCGGCTGAGCGTCGGCGAGCTGTGCGAGGGCCCGCAGATCGCCGGGCCGGGGTTCATCAACCTCACCCTCCGCCGCAGCTTCCTCGAACAGGCCGCCGCCCAACTCGCCACCGATCCGCATCTCACCCTCGCCGACCCGGGCGAGCCCGTCCGCACCGTCGTTGATTACTCCGGGCCCAACGTGGCCAAGGAGATGCACGTCGGGCACCTGCGGTCGTCGGTGATCGGCGACAGCATCGTCCGGGTGCTCGAAGCGCTCGGGCATCCGGTGATCCGCCAGAACCACCTCGGGGACTGGGGCACGCAGTTCGGCATGCTGATCGAGTGCATGATCGAATGCGGCGCGGCCGACCAGCCCGAGTACCAGGTCAGCGACCTCAACGCCCTTTATCAGCAGGCCAAGCGGCGTTTCGACGAAGACGTCGCCTTCGCCGATCGGGCCCGCCGCCGCGTCGTCGCCCTCCAGCGGCACGAGCCGCAGACGCTCGAACTCTGGCGGCGGCTGGTCCGCGAGTCGGAGCGGCACTTCGAGCAGGCGTACACGCGGCTGGGCGTGCGGCTGCGCCGCGACGACGTCCGCGGTGAGAGCGCGTACAACGACCGGCTGGCCGGCGTGGTCGACGACCTGCTCGGCCAGGGCATCGCCGTCGAGAGCGAGGGCGCGGTCGTCGTCTTCGTCGAACCCTACGAAGCGCCGATGATCGTGCGGAAGCGCGACGGGGGGTACGGCTACGACGCGACCGACCTGGCGGCGCTGCGGTACCGGGTGACCGACCTGGCTGCGCAGCGGGTGATCTACGTCACCGACGCCCGGCAGCGCGAGCACTTCGACAAGGTGTTCGCCGCGGCCGGTCGCGCCGGCTGGCTCGAAGGCGTCGCGGCCGAGCACGTGACGTTCGGCACAGTGCTCGGCGAGGACGGCAAACCGTTCAAGACCCGCAGCGGCGAGACGGTCAAGCTGGCCGACCTGCTCGACGAGGCCGAGCAGCGCGCCGCGGCCGTCGTCGCCGAGAAGAATCCCGACCTCGAACCGTCGCGGCAGCGACAGGTGGCGCGCGTCGTCGGGATCGGCGCGATCAAGTACGCCGACCTGTCCTCCGAGCGGACCCGCGATTACGTGTTCAGTTGGGATCGCATGCTGGCGATGGACGGCAACACCGCGCCGTACCTCCAGTACGCCTACGCGCGGATTCGCTCGATCTTCCGCAGGGCCGATCTGGCCGCGGGCGACCTGGCCGACGCCCGGATCATCATCGCGCACGAGGCCGAGCGGGCGCTGGTGATGAAGCTGATGCAACTGGGCCCGGTCGCGCGGAGCGTCGCGTCGAGCCTGCAGCCGCACCACCTGTGCACGTATCTGTACGAGCTGGCGACCACGTTCAGCGGGTTCTATGAGAACTGCCCGGTGCTCAGGGCCGAGGACGACGCGTCGCGGATGAGCCGGCTGGGGCTGTGCGACCTGACGGCGCGGACGCTGCGGCGCGGGCTGGACCTGCTGGGCATCGACGTGCTGGAGCAGATGTAGCGGGGCGGTTACTGCGACTGCATCGCGGCGTCGGGATCGTCGAACATCGGGAAGATTTCCATCAGGCGGGTCTGGCGGAAGACCTCGGCGATGTTCTCGCGGGCGCCGGCGAGCCGCAGCCGCCCGCCGTAGGTCTGCAGGTCGCGGCGGAACTGGATCAGCTCGGCCAGGGCCATGCTCGCGATGTACTCCAGCTCGCGGAGGTCGAGGACGATCGGGTCGGCGCGGCGGTCGAGCAGCCCGGCGAGGGCGTCGTGCAGCGCCGCGGCCTGCTCGTTGGCGGCGCTGCCCCCGAGCCGCGCGACGACGGCCTGGGGCCGGGTTTCCACTTCGATGTGCAGGCTGTCGTGCATGGCGTTCGCTCCGTGGCGGCCCCGGTCAGCCCCGGGCGTGGCTGGCCGTTCGACGCGTCAGGATTCGGTGGGACCGGCGCATTCGCGACGCTTGACCATGGTCACGCAGTTGCCTTCGTCGTTGAAGTGCACGTCGGTCATGTAGGCGCGCATGAGCATGACCCCGCGGCCGCAAGGACGCTCGAGGTTCTCGTCGAGGGTGGGATCGGGCAGGCCTTCAGGGCGGAAGCCGCCGCCCTCGTCGCAGATTTGGATCCAGATCTCATCGGCGGTGATGCGGAAGGCCACGCGGACCTGCTTGCCGGGGTCCATCTGGTTGCCGTGCTTGATCGCGTTGGTCAGGGCTTCTTCGAGGCTGAGCTTGACGGCGAAGACCTGGGATTCGCTGAACCCCTGCTCGCGCACGGCGGCGAGGACGGCGTCCTGAACCCGGGCCACCTCGCTGAAGCGGCTCTGCAGTACCAACCGGTTGTCCACTTGCGGTTGTGCCAACGCCCTGTATCCCTCCGGCCGGCCACCCCGAGCCGGCGGTCACTTGAACTTCTTCAACGCCTCCTCGGTCGTCTTGTGGATCTGGAACAGCTTGTTCAGCTTGGTGATCACGAAGACTTCGTAAATCTGGTCATGGATGTTGGCCAGGCGCAGTTGACCGTCCTTCTGGCGGACCTTGTTGTTGATGGTGATCAGCGTCCCCAGCGCGGCGGACGAAAGGTGCTCGACGTTCTCGAAGCTGATCAGCAGCTTGGGCACGGAAGAGCGGTCGATGAGCTGACCGATCTCGTCGCCAATCTGCTGGATGTTGGCTTCGTCGAGGATGTTTCGGTCGAGGAACTCGATGATGTTGACGGCGCGTTCGGCGTCGTACTGCACCATCAAGCGCGAGGTCGCGTCGGGCATAGCGAATGATCTCCAAGTCTGCCGCCGACAGCGGTCGTCGCCGATCCGCGGGCCGGGCACGATCAACTACCTATCTTAGCCGCAACGCGGCGCGGGCTCCAGATTCGCCTCTCGGCGCGCCGATCAGCGCTGCGCACCGAGGTTGTACACGCCCGGCTCCTGGTTCAGTCCGGGGAACAGCCGCTCTTCCTCTTCGCTCTGGACGATGATGGTCGGCTTGATGAGGATGAGCAGCGTCCGCTCGTCGCGAACGGTCGAGCGGTTGGTGAAGATCCGGTTGAGCACGGGGACCTTGCTGAGGATCGGGGTGCCGACCTCCCGCTGGACCTCGCCGACGAGCCGCTGGCCGCCGAGCAGCAGCGTGCCCTTGTCCGGGACGCTGACGGTGGTGCGGACGGTGGTCAGGGTCACGGTGGGCTGTTGGATCTGCTGGTTGCCGAAGCCGAAGTTGGCGACTTCACCGGGTTCATCGATTGTACCGTCGCCGTCGTTGTCGAGCCCGTCGTTGCTGGCGTCGAAGGCGAGCCCGCCGCCGCCGCTGACGGTAAAGGTCTCGATCGGTTCGTCGAGCTGGGCGAGGGACGGCCTCACGGTCAGCGTGACGTAGCGGCGATCGGCGCTGATCGTGCCTTCGACGTCGAGCACAACGCCGTCGGAGACCACCCCAATCTCCGGGTCGAACGCCGAGGAGTTGGTCGCGGTGACCGGCTCAAGGTCGCTGACGAAAGCGACCTGTCGGCTGAGGGTGACGTAGGCCCGCTGGCCGTTGAAGAAGGTCACCCGCGGCGTGTTGACGGTGATGGAGCGGACGTCGGCCTGTGTGGCGGTGATGAGCACGCTGACCTGCAGGTCATCGATCATGAAGCCCAGGGCGCTGGCCATGCCGGGCGCGGCGCCGGCGGCGACCGAGCCGATCTCGATCGCGCTATTCTCGAGGGTGTCGGGCAGCGAGCCTTCGACGTTGGTCGGCCGGGCCCGCGCCAGGTCCGCCGAGTCCTGCGTGAACCCGGGGTTGCCCACGAGCCAGTTGTCTGAGCCGGCGTTATAGCTGACCCCGACGTCGATGCCGACTTCCTCGAGGAAGTTCTGGGTCACGAACAGGAAGCGGCTCTCGACGGCGATCTGCAGGGCCCGCTGCTCGCGGAGCATGCGGAGCAGGCCGACGATCGCCGCGTGGTTCTCGCTGGTGGTGTTGACGATCAGCATGCCGTTGAGCTCTTCCATGGTGCTGTCCAGGCCGCCCTGGGCCCGCCAGCTGTCGGTGGCGATCGAAGAGCGGATCAGGTCCATGATGTTCTGGATGCGTTCGGCGCGGGGGATGGTGACTTCTTCGTCGGCCTCCGAGCCGAAGATGCCACCGCCGCCGCCGCCGCCGCCGGTGTCCGCGGCGTCGGAGACGATCTGGTTCAGGTCGAACTCCGGGGCCTCCTCGAAGTTGGGGATCTGCACGACCAGGTCCTTGATGTCGTAGGTCTGCAGCTCGGTCTCCTGGGCGAGGAACTCCTGGGTGGCGATGACGATCACGCCCTCGTCGATGGTGTAACCGAGGTTGACCAGGTCGCCGCCGACGTCGTCGAGGATCAGTCGCAGCGCCTTCTCGGCGGCGACGTTCATCTGCATGGTGATCGGGGTCTCGCGGGCGATGCCGGCGGCTTCGAGCGTGCGCCATTGCACGTACATGTTCGCGCCGGTCACGTTACGGAAGTACTCGATCACGTTCTCGAAGCGATTGGCCTTGAAATCGACGGGGATGGGCTGGCGGAGCTTCTCGCGGGCGATCCGGTTGACCTCGCTGTCGGTGGTCTGGCCCTGCTGGCCGAGCCGCCGCTGGGTCAGCTCCGGCCAGTCCGGCGGGTAGACGATGATGTCGGAGGTGGGCACGGTGTCGGCCATGCTCTGGTTGCGCAGCTGGGCGTACTCGTAGCCGCGCTCCTTCTGGAGCGAGTGCCACCGCTGGGCGATCTGCTGGTCGCGGATCAGGTCCCGCATGAACTGCGCCGCGGTATTGTTGCGGTCGATGAAGAGGATCTGGTCGATCTGTTCGAGGGCCTGGTCGTACCGCTGTTCGCGGGAGAGGTCGCGGGCGCGGCGGAGCAGTTCCTGGACCTTGGCCGTCCGCTCCTGCTGGGCGCGCTGCCGCTGCTCGACGCTCCTCCGCTCGATCCGCTGCTGCTCACGGGCCAGTTCCCGGGCGCGGTCCTGCTCCTGCTCGGCGCGGACCGCCGACGCCAGGTCCAGCGACTGCTGACGCATCTGCTGGTAGCGCTGCTCGTCGAAATACTGCCGGTTGGTGTCCAGCACGCTCTTGGCGAGTCCGGCGGCCTCGACGGCCTGGGCGTAGTTGCCGGCCTGGCGGGCCTTGCGGGCCTCGCCCATCAGGTCGTCATAACGCGCGACCGCCCGTTGACGCTTCAGGCTCAACGCCGTCACCTCGTCCTGCAGCACGCCCTCGCTGCCCCCGCGGCGGAGCAGCATGTCGATGTTCTCCAGCCCCTCCTGCGCCGCGGCGTTCGCCGGGTCGACGTTGGACGCCTGCTGGTACAGCTTCATCGCGTTGTTGTAGTTGCCGGCTTCGGCCTCGGCCTCGGCCTCGGCGACCAGCCGCTGCGCCCGAAGCGTCCGGGCCCGCTCGATGATCTGCTGCGAACTGGGCGCCGGCGACTCGGCCGGCTGAATGGCCAGCGGCTGGCCCGTCTGCGGTTGCACCGGCTCGGGCTGCATGGCCTCCGGCTGCATGGGTTCGGGCTGCATGGGTTCGGGCTGCATGGGTTCGGGCTGGACGTCGGGGGTGTCTTCGACGGGGACGGTGATGGGCTGGCCGTCATCCATGGGCTGGGGCTCGGTCGGCTGGACCTGCCCACTCATGAGGTTGCGTTCGACGCGGGCGAGCCCGCGCAGCGCCTCGCGCCGCGCGGTGCGGGGGGCGTTCTGGTCGGCGGTGATCTGGCGGTACAGCCGCTTGGCGATCTCGAGGTTGCCGTCGTCTTCGGCGCGCTTGGCCTCGGCGAGCCGCCGCTGAGCGGACAACTCGGCCTCGATGACCTGCAGGGTCGTCTGGAGCGTCTGCTGCTCGTCCTCGTCGAGTTGCACCTTGTCGATGCGTTGGAGGGTCTGCCGCGCCTGCTCCAGGTTGCCGCCCTCATACTGGGCCATGCCCTGTTCCAGGAGGTCGGCGGCGGTCTGGTCTTGGGCGGGCGCCGGCGACATCAGGCACAGACTGACCACCAGCGTCGCGAGCAGGGCCGGTTCAAAACGCAGCGAAGTGAACAACATGATCGTCTCCAGGACTTGTCTCTCGCGACCCCGGGGTGTGGGTGACCAGAGTCGCGAGCGTTACGGGCAGGTTGCTGGCTCTTGGGTCGCCTCCCATGTTCAGCCGCGTAGTGTAAGTACCCCTTGTGACGATGGCAAGGGGCGTGGAACAAGGGACTTGGATTCGATCGGGCCCGCCCGGGGCCGGATGTTTGACCGGCGCAGCAACAACCACCCGCCCGGCGGCCGGGGGGTGTGTCGGGCGCACAGCCGATTACCCGGCGACGCCGGGTTGTCGGTCAGTCGCGCGGCTGCTGCTGCGAGAAATAGGCCTTGGAACCCTCGGGATCGGGCTTCATCGACGCTTCGCCGGGCTGCCAGTTTGCCGGGCAGACCTC
Source organism: uncultured Planctomycetaceae bacterium (assembly GCA_964458935.1). Lineage (GTDB taxonomy): Bacteria > Planctomycetota > Phycisphaerae > Phycisphaerales > Zrk34 > CAYWKS01. The sequence goes on along the minus strand of CAYWKS010000011.1, from coordinate 81,828 downwards.
GCCGTGCTCGCGGACGAACTGGAACGCCTTGAGCACGCGCAGGGTCTCGTCGACGCTGCGGCCGACGGCGAGGTTGTTCACCGTCGCGTGCTGGATGACGCCGTCGGGGTCGATGATGAACAGCCCGCGCAGGGCCACGGCATCGCCGAGCACGCCGTAGTCGATGGCCATCTGCTTCTTCAGGTCGCTGATCAGCGGGTACTTCAGGCCCTGGATACCGCCGCTGTCGCGGGGGGTGTTGGTCCAGGCCAGGTGCGTGAACTTGCTATCGATGCTCACCCCGACCACGTCGGCGCCCAGCTCGTGGAACTCGCCGATCCGGTCGCTGAACGCCAGGATCTCGGTCGGGCAGACGAACGTGAAGTCCAGCGGGTAGAAGAACACGACCAGCCACTTGCCCTTGTAGTCGTCGCGGCCGACGTTGACGAACTGGCTGTTGTGGACGGCTTCGAGGTTGAAATCGGGTGCTTCGCTTCCGACGAGGATCGCCATGGTCGCTGCTCCGTGCGTTCGGGGGGGTGATCGGAAAAGGCGGGTGTCTGGCACTGCTTTGATCGCAAGGATAGGCGGCGGTTACAACCGCTTCCACCGGTCCCCCGAAACGAAATGGTCAGCTAATAAGGCGGGGCGGCCTCACACGGCCGCCATCTTCCACGCCGCGGCGATGAGCAGGGCGATGAACGCGATGCGCACCGCCTTGCGCGGCAGGCGATGGGTCAGCGACCCGCCGAGGTACCCGCCGACGATCGCGGTCGGGGCCAGCAGCCCGGCGAGGGTCAGTGAATCGGCGAGTCGACATTCGGGCGGGAGCGTGGCGTTCTTGACCGCGGCGCCGACGGTGGCGGTGATGCAGATGATCGCCGTGGCGTTGGCGATGCACTGGCGGAGGGGCAGGCGGAGCAGGACCTGCTGGAGCGGGACGGCGATCGCGCCGCCGCCGATGCCCAGGAGCCCGGCGACGAACCCCATCGGGCCGCCCACGCCCACGCCGCGCCGCCACGTCAGCAGCGCCCCGTCCTCGTGCTCCGCCCGGCCGGTGACCAGCCGCTTGATATTCACCGCGATGACGTAGGCGAGGAAGACCGCGAGCATGCGGCCGAGCCAGGTCGCCCCCTCGCCGCCGCGGAAGATCGGCAGGTTGCTTGCGCCCACGCCGAGGATGATGAAGACCGCCGCGGCGGGGAGAATGATCCGCAGCGCCGCGGGTCGGACCGCGCCGGCCCGGCGATGCCGCCACCACGCCGGCGCGACCACCGCGACGTTCACGATCATCGCCGCGGCCTGGTACAGGTGCTGGTTGAACCCCGGGCTCTCGGGCCGGGCCTGCCCGAACAGCATCACCATGGCGGGGATCATGATGATGCTCCCGCCCACGCCGAGCATCCCGCCCAGCACGCCGGTCGCCAGCCCCACCGCCGCGATGATCAGGATCGTCGGCCCGTCGAACATCCGCGCCAGCGTAGCGGCAAGCTCACGGCCGCAACAGCGCCGCCCGCTGTGCCTAACATCCGCTAGCGTCCGAGCTCATGAACACAAGGAGATCACGATGCCCATCCGCTTGGCCCCGCTCATGTCGTTGCTCATCATGGTTCTGACGACCGGCTCCGGCGGCGAGATCGTGACGAAGACCGTCGAGTACACGCACGATGGCGATGCGCTGGCCGGGTACCTCGCCTACGACGACGCGGTCGAAGGCCCGCGGCCCGGGGTGCTGGTGATCCACGAGTGGTGGGGGCTGAACGACTACGCGAAGCGGCGGGCCCGCATGCTCGCCGGGCTCGGCCACGTCGCGTTCTGCGCCGACATGTACGGCGAGGGCAAGGTCACGGCCGATCCGAAGCAGGCCGGTCAGTGGTCCGGCCACCTCAAGGGCGACGTGGCGCGGTGGCGGCAGCGCGCCCTGGCCGGACTGAAGGTGCTGACCGATCAGCCGCAGACCGACGGACGGCGGCTCGCGGCGATCGGCTACTGCTTCGGCGGTTCGACCGCCCTGGAACTGGCGATCAGCGGCGCGGAGGTGGCCGGTGTGGTCAGTTTCCACGGGGGGCTGCCGGCCATCCCCGCCGGCGCCGACATCGAAGCCGAAGTGCTCGTCTGCCACGGGGCACAGGACCATTTCGCCAAGCCCGAGCAGATCGCCGCCTTCAAGCGCGGGCTGACGCGGCGCGGCGCCGCGTGGACCTTCATCGAGTACGCCGACGCCGAGCACAGCTTCACCAACCCCGGCGCCGACGCGCACGGCATGGACGGCATCGCATACAACCGCCGCGCCGACGAGCAGTCGTGGCGTCACATGCGGGCGCTGTTCACCCGCCTGTTCGGCGAGTGAGGGTCCGGTTTGGGCGCGTGGAAGGTCAGTCGACCTGGGGGAAGCGGCTCTTCTTGAACAGCCGCTCCCAGAGGTTGGCCGGGCGCAGCTCGGGGTGATCGGCGTCGAGGACGTGGACCTTGCCACGGCGGGTCCGGACGACGACCTGGCCGTCCTCGCGGGCCTCGGCGACGGTCCAGTACTTGTCCACGAAGTAGTGGTAGTCCTCGCCGAGCGGTTCGGGGGCGATGTTGGCGGCGCGGGGGCCGGGGCTCGCCGACCGCTTGGTCATGCGAAACACGACCGGGTCGCCCTTGTGATAGCGATGAACGCAACGCATCGACCCACCTCGAAGCAAGAGAGGTTTGCTGGGCGTGCATCGGTGCTTGAGGCACGCCACTACCTGATTGTGCGATGCGCGCCGCGCAAAGGCAAGCAAAACATAGGGAAATGGTGCGAATGTGGATCAGTCGCGCATAAGCTGTGGGAAGCCTGTCGCGCGGCGTCGTGATGCACGCCCAACCCCGTCACGCGCCCGCGGGTTGTGCACGTGTTTCACGCATGCGGTGGCAGATCCGCCCCAGCGCGTCGGCGGCGTACTTGACGTCGTGGGGCTGCAGGAACGGCCCGAAACTCAGCCGTGTCGTCCCGCCGCGATCCGTCGAACCGATCGTCGCGTGCGCCCCCGGTGCGCAATGCAGGCCGCTGCGGGTCAGGATGCCGTACTCGCTTTCGAGGATCGCCGACAGCTCGTGCGGTTCGAGACCTTCGATGCCCACGCTGAACACGCCGCAACGGTGCTTGACGGTCGTTGGGCCATAGATCGTCAGGCCCGGCATCTCGCCCCACTCGGTGAGGGATTCGATCATGGTCTTGATCAGCGCCTGCTCGTGGGCCCAGAGGGTTTCGACGCCGCGCTCCAGCACGTACGCCACCCCTTCGGACAGGCCGACCAGGCCGATCGTGTTGTGCGAGCCGGCCTCGAACCGGTCGGGCATGAAGTCCGGCTGGGTGTCGCGTTCGCTGACCGAGCCGGTGCCGCCTTCGCGGACGGTGGTCATGCGCCGCTCGACGCCGGGGCGGATATAGAGCAGGCCCGTGCCCAGCGGGCCGAGCAGGCCCTTGTGGCCCGGTGCGGCGAGCAGGTCGATGTGCATGCGCTGCACGTCGAGGGGGTAATGGCCGAGGCTCTGTGCCGCGTCGACGCAGAACAGCACGCCGCGCCGCCGCGCGATCGCGCCGATCGACTCGATGTCCTGCATCGTGCCCGTGACGTTCGAGGCATGCAGCAGGGCGATCAGGCAGGTGTCCTCGGTTATCGCGCCGGCGATGTCCTGCGGATCGACCAGGCCGGTCTTCGGATCGACCGGGACGCGCGTCTGCGTCACGCCCGGCCGCTGCGCCAGCGTGTTGAACGGCCGCAGGATCGAGTTGTGATCCAGTTCGGTCGTGATGACGTGACGGGGCTTGTCGGGCTCGGCGAGCACCACGCCGCGGATCGCCGTGTTCAACGCATCCGAGCAGTTGAGCGTGAAGACCACGTGATCGGCGTCTTCGCCGTTGATCAGCGTGTTTATGCGGCGCCGGCACAGGGCGATGAGCGACCCGGACTCGACGGATTCGCGGTAGCTGCCCCGGCCCGGCGAGGCGCCCAGCTCGGTCGCATAGCGCTGCATCGCTTCGAGGACCGTACGGGGCTTGGGGAAGCTCGTTGCGGCGTTGTCGAAGTACAGACGGCTGTGATGGGCGGTATCGGTCATGGCGTCGCGATTCTACGCACGCATCGACGGCGCGTCATGTGGCAGATCAACCCGTAGCCGGTCTCCCGCGCCGACCCCGCAGCGCCGCGGCCGGCTGGCGACCCGGCTACAATCCCAACAGCTCCAGCGGATTCAGTCCCGTCACCAGTTGAAGGCCCGAGATCGCGACGATAATCAGGATCGTCGTGCGGAAGACCTTCTCCGGCATGACGCGGTTGAGCTTGGCGCCCAGCCACGTGCCGACCGGCACCAGCGGCAACAACCACAGCCCCGTCCACAGCGTCTCGACCCGCGTCAGGCCCAGCGCCGGATAGATCGTCAGTTGCTTGATCACGTTGACGGTGAAGAAGTAGATGACGGCGGTGCCGATGAACCGCTGCTTGGCCAGGCGTTGACCCAGCAGGTACATCACCATGATCGGGCCCGCGGCGTGGGCGATGGCCGTGACGACGCCGGCCGAGACCCCGGTCACGGACCCCGACAGGTAAGTCGGTCGGAGCCTGAACTGCGGGGCGAGGCGGGCCTTGACCTGGTCGGCGACGACGTAGATCACGCAGATCACGCCGATCGCGATCTTCAAGCGCTGCTCGGTACCCCCGAGGTCGGCCTCGGCGGCGGCGCGTTCGCCGAAGTCGAACAGGCTCGGGCCGCCCATGAGCCACCAGAGGATCGCCGCGCCGCCGATCAACCCGACCGCGGTCCCCGGCGCGACGACCCGCAGGTTCGCCCGGTCCCACGTGCCCCAGTGGTGCAGGACGCTGAGCACGTCCGCCGCGATCAGCAGCGGCAGCAGCGCCCCGATCGCCCCGGCCGAGTCGGACCCGAATGCGAAGACGAACATCGGCACGGCGATGATGCCCACGCCCGACCCGAACCCGCTCTTGGCGATGCCCAGGATCACCACCGCCGCCCCGGCGAGCAGCCAGCTCAGCCACGGCGTCGGCTGGTCGGCGAAGGGGATGGCCAGGCCCACCAGCATCATGATCGGCGACCTTATCAGACACCCGCGCCGGTTGCGCGCCGGTTTTGACGGGTGGGCCGATTATGCGGGCGATCGATCGGGCGATGTGATGCGGCCGACCAAACAAACCGGCAGCGGGCCCGCGGCGTGTTAGAATTGGTGCGGGAGAAACGCAGACCCAGGCCGGCAACGGACCCACAGCCATGGCCGAACGCAAACATCCGCCGCACTGCCTGCTGGTGATCCCGGCCGGGCAGGACCCGCCGTTGGACCTGTTGGACGGTCTGCGGCGGCGCGAGGTGGCGGTGCGCGAGGTCGGCGATGCGCCGTCGGCGATGGCGACCCTGGCGACGCCGAGGACGGCCCGGCCGAACATGGTGGTCGTCGTCGACCCCGCGGGGCTGCGCGACGCCGATCGGTTGGCCGCGACCGTGCGGCGGTACTTCCCCAGGATGCCGCTTTGGCGGTACGTCCGCGGCGCCCATCCGCCGCTGATACCCTGGCCGGCCCCGGGTGATGCCCGATCGGCCGCGGCCGCGGCCGCGCCCGCCCCGGCCCCGGAAACCTCGCCGGCCGAGCCGACGTATGAACAACCCGGCGACGACCCGTCGTCGTTGCTCACCGAAGAAGAACTGGCCATGCTGCTCGACGACAGCGAATGGCTGGATGAGGCAGATGATGAACCCCACCCCCGCAACGCCGAACGCTGAACCGCCGGTCACGCTCGTCGTCGGTGCCGGCGAACTCGAGCCCGGCCCGGGTGCCGACAACGGCGACGGCGATGCCTCGGCCCAAGTGGTCGTCCACGTTGACGACTATCTGCAGGCGATGGGCGAGATGGCCCACCGCCGCGTGGGCGCGATCGTCGGTCGCGTCGGGCCGATGCGTGCGAACATGGACGCGACCGTGCAGGCGCTGCGGCAGACCGCGCCGGGGGCGCGGCTGGTCATCGTCGCCGAGCCGGCCGACGAGCCCGACGCGATGCGCGCCGTCCGCCTGGGTTTTGACGACTACCTGATCGAGCCGGTCAGCCCCCAGCGCTGGTCGGCGGCGCTGGCGCGGGGATCGGGCGGCCCGTCCACGCCGCCCCGGGCGTCGCAGGCCGAGCCGGCGACGGCGGCCGCGCCCGCACCGCAGCCCGCCGGACCCCATGAGCGACCGGCCGACGACCTGATCCTCGACCAACTGCTCAAGGACCGCGGATCGATCCGCGAGACGATCGTCGCGACGATCCGCGCGTCGGTCGGCGCGGACGTGACGGTGCTGGCCGAGCCCGACCTCGACGCCCGCGGCTGCGTACCGATCACGTACCGCACCACGCCGCTGGGCTTCCTCGTCAGCGACAGTGTGACCGATCGGCGTCTGATCGCGTGGGTCGACTGGGCGGGCAAGTGGCTGGCGCTGGAGCAGCGGATCAACGAGCTGCGGCACATGGCGTGGCACGACGAGCTGACGGGCGTGTGGAACCGCCGCTACTTCATGCAGTTCCTGGAGTCGGTGCTCCGCCGCGCCCGCGAGCAGCGGTTCCGCGTGACCCTGCTGCTGTTCGACCTGGACGACTTCAAGCAGTACAACGACGCGTACGGCCACGACGCCGGCGACGAGATCCTCCGCGAGGCGGCGCGGCTGATGGTCAGCGTCGTCCGCCGCCACGACGTGGTCGCTCGGATCGGCGGGGACGAGTTTGCCGTGATCTTCTGGGACGCCGACGCCCCCCGCCGCGAGCAGTCTGAGCACCCGCATTCGCCGCAACGCGCCGCGGCCCGCTTCCAGCGCGCCATCTGCGACCATCGCTTCCCCAAGCTCGCCGACCTCGCGCCCGGCACGCTCACCATCAGCGGCGGGCTGGCCAGCTTCCCGTGGGACGGCCAGACCCTCAACGAGCTGATGACCAAGGCCGACGAGATGCTCCTGTCCAGCAAGGGCCAGGGCAAGAACGTGATCACGCTCGGACCGGGGGCGCTGTATGTCTGTGGGGAAGGGGGCGGCGAGCCCGTGGACCCGCCCCCGCGCGCGACCGACGAACCCGGCGATTAGCTCATCGCGGCCGGTTCGAGCTGCTCGATCCCCGGCCAGGGGTAGTGCTCCATCAGGAACTCTTCGAGCTGGGGCCGCTGCGCGATCAGGAAGAACACCGGATCGTTCATCCGCCGCCACGCGAAGTTGACCGCGCGCACGAACTTCTCGCGGCAGGTGGCCATGACCAGCTCATCGTCGTCGCGGCGCAGGGGCAGCATGCGGAACTGCCACGCCTGCCGGCGATTGAGCACGCGGAGCACCTCCACGTCGACCTCCTGCGTGGTCAGGTCGACCTCGGTCTGAAGGCTGAGGTATTGCTCGACCCACGCCTGCTCGACGGCGTCGGGGTTGACGTTGAACAGGCGTTCGGCCAGGTCGCCGAACGGGCGGCCGCTGCGCTGCTGCTCCGCGAGGATGTCCCGGACCTGTTGGTCGGTCAGCAGACCCGCCGCGACCAGCAACTCGCCCATTCGAAGACCGTGCTCTTGGGTCATGGTGTTTGCTCCGCTTTCGCGTGTGTGACAGCATCAGCATCGGCCCGCGCCGCGGCGTGGTTGACCGGGCGCGTGAATTTGGGCCCCCGGCCGGGTCAGGTTGTGCCGTCTGGGCGGCCGAGCGAGGACCCCGGCCGATATCGGACGGATCGGCGCGCCCGCCACGCCGCCCGAGCCTGATGCGCATCAGTCGGAGGCGGTGTCGAGCACGTGCTCCTCGACGTAGATCGGCACGTTGTTGGCGATGCCCAGCGCGATCGCGTCGCTGGGTCGGCTGTCCACGTCGACGGTGTGGGTGCTGTCGCAGCGGATGATCAGCCGGGCAAAGTACGTGTCGTCGCGCAGGTCGTTGATGAGGATGCGCTCGAGGCGGCCGCCCATCGCCTCGATGGTCTGCGCCAGCAGGTCGTGCGTCTGCGGCCGGCGGATGTCGATGCCCTTGAGACGCCGCTCGATCGCCGCCGCCTCGAACAGACCGATCACGATCGGCAGTCGCCGCTCGCCGTCCACCTCGCGCAGCTCGATGAACTGGTAATCGCGCGTCTCGGCGATCAGGATTCGCGATAGTTCCATCTGAACCTGCACGGCGACCCTCCGCGGGCGGTTGGGCTAGTATTGTCGGCTCGGTTCGCGCGCCTCGCAAGCAACAGCCGCCGAACCCCGATCCGTCATGCCGACCCGACTCACCCTGCCCACGCCCGACGAGTTCGACCTGACGGCCGCGGTGTGCAGCTACGGCTACTACGTGCTGGCGCCCAACCAGTGGGACGCCGTGGCGCAGACGCTCACCCGCCCGCTGCGCACGGCAGACCATCGGGTCGTCCGCGTCACCTGCCGCGCCGCCTCCGGGCCCGCGCGGGGCCGGTCGCTCCGCATCCGCGTCACGCCCCAGGTCCCCCGCGGCGATCACGATGCGATCAAGCGGCAGGTGGCGCGCATGTTCCATCTTGACGTCGACGCGGCGGTGTTCAGGCGGTTCCATCGGCTTCACCGCGGGGCGCGGCGGCGGCGGTTCGGTCGCCTGTTCCGCTCGCCCACGCTCTTCGAAGACATGGTCAAGACCATCACCGGCTGCAACGTCTCCTGGCCGAACACCATCGCGATGAACCGGCGGTTGTGCGAGCGGGTCGGCCGCGACGGCGACTTCCCCACGCCCGCGGAGCTGGCCGCGTGGCAGCCGGCCCGGCTCAACCGCGCCACGCGCGTCGGCTACCGCGCCGAGCGGATCATCCGACTCGCCCGTGACGTCGACGCGGGCCGGCTCGACCTCGACGCGCTCGCCGCGCCCGGCCGCCACAGCGACGAGCTCTACCACGCGTTGCGACGCATCCACGGCTTCGGCGACTACGCCGCCAGCAACGTCCTGCAACTGCTCGACCACTACGACCGCGTTGCCATCGACTCCGAGACGATCCGCCACTTCCGCCAGTTCCACGGCGTCGGCGGGTCGGCGCGCGAGGTCGCCGAGCGGGCCCGCCGCCACTACGACCGGTTCGCGCCCTTCCAGTTCCTCGCCTACTGGTACGAGCTGTGGACCGGTTACGAGTCGGTCATCGGGCCCGCCGACTCCTGGACCGCGGAGAAGTCCAAGCAACTGACCGCCGGTCGCCTCGCCCGCCGCACCTGATCGGCGCGCGTCCGCGGCCCGTGTCATGCTTGCCCGGCTTTGGCCCCGCCTCGTCGCGGCACTACAATCCCCGCGATGCCCGCCGCCTCGACCAGGACCGTCTACATCGAGACCTTCGGCTGCCAGATGAACGTGCTCGACACGGAGCTGGTCAGCTCGCAGTTGTCCGCGCTGGGGTACCGGTTCACCGACGACCGCGACGCCGCCGATGTGGTGCTGTTCAACACCTGCAGCGTCCGCGAGCAGGCGGAGAACAAGGTGTATTCGCGGCTCGGCGAGCTCCGGGCCACTGGCTCCGAGCAGGTGGTCGGGGTGCTGGGCTGCATGGCCGAGCGAGACGGCGCGGGCCTGGCCGACCGCTATAAGGTCGTGGACCTGATGTGCGGGCCCGGCGAGCTGGACAAGGTGCCCATGCTGATCGACAACGCGATGAAGACGCGTGGGGGCAGGGGGGGCTCGCCGCAGATCGCCCTGCAGGGCAACGCCGCCCGCCGCAGCGGCACGCTGCACGCCGCGGAGGATCAGCTCGAGTTGCTCGACCTGTCGCGGAGCATGAGCGCGCAGACGCACCGCGGGTCGGCGTACGTGCGGATCACCCGTGGCTGCAACAAGTTCTGTACCTACTGCGTGGTCCCGTTCACCCGCGGGGCCGAGGTCCACCGCCCGCCGGATCACATCGTCGACGAGTGCCGCCGCCTCGCCGACGCCGGCGTCGTCGAGATCACGCTGCTCGGCCAGACCGTGAACCACTACCGCTACGACCACGGCGCGGCGGTCGTCGTGGCGGGCGTCGAGCAGCCGCAGATCGGCCCGGGCCTCGGGGCGTTCAAGAACTCCGGTCACCGGCACAACGTCGGCCGCCGCGTCACGACCTTCGCCGACCTGTTGCGGCGGATCCACGACGCGGTGCCGGCGATCAAGCGGTTGCGCTTTGTGACCAGCTACCCGCGCGACTTCGGCGACGACGTGCTCAAGGTCATGGCCGACAGCCCGCGGATCTGCCGCTACCTCCACGTGCCCGCTCAGTCCGGTTCGGACGCGGTGCTGAAGCGGATGAACCGCGAGTACACCGCCGGGCAGTACGTCGAATTCATCGATCGCGTGCGGCAACACATGCCCGATGCCATGCTCGCCAGCGACTTCATCGTCGGCTTCCCCGGCGAGACCGACGCCGATTTTGCGCAGACCGTCGAACTCGTCCGCCATTGCCGCTTCAAGAACAGCTTCATCTTCAAGTACTCGCCCCGGCCCGGGACGGTGGCGATCGACCGGTTCGAGGACGACGTGCCGGATGACGCGAAACGCCGGCGCAACAACGAGCTTCTCGGCGTCCAGCACGACATCTCGCGCGAGGTCCACGATGCGCAGGTCGGCCGCACGCTCGACGTCCTCGTCGAAGGCGTCAGCGAGCACACGAAGAAGCAGCGTGAAACGCCGTCGGATGTGGTCGCACTGTCGATCCACGGAGCCCGGCCCGCCCCCGTCAGCGAGCGGGGATCGACCACGTCCACCGTGCCCTTGCCCCAGCTCGCCGGCCGCACCCAAGGCGACCTGATCGTCATGTTCGAGGGCGAAGAGTCGCTGGTCGGCCGGATCGTCCCCGTGACCATACGAAGCGCCAAGCCCCTGGCGCTTTTCGGTGTTGTGGCCGAGTAGCCGGGCGACGACCGTGGAAAAGCGGCCGAAGCGCCATGTACGATCGCGCGACGATCAATCGCTATCAATCAGCCTGATGCGGCGTTCGTGTCGGCCGCCTTCGAAGGGTGTGTCGAGGAACAGGTCCACGATCTTCAGCGCCTGTTCGAGGTCGACGGTGCGCTGGCCGATCGCGATGCAGTTGGCGTCGTTGTGGGCGCGGCCCATGGACGCCGACCAGTCGTTCCAGCACATGGCGCATCGCACGCCGGCGACGCGGTTGGCCACGATCGCCTCGCCGTTGCCCGACCCGCCGAGCACGATCGCGCGGTCGACCTCGCCGCGGGCCAGCGCTTCGGCTGCGGGGCGGATGAACAGCGGATAATCGCAACGCTCGTTGGAGTCGGTGCCGAAATCGACCGCCTCGTGCCCGCGCTGGGCCAGGTGCGACAGGATCGCCTGCTTGTACTCGTAGCCGGCGTGATCGGATGCCACGGCAATCTTCATGGTCGTGAGAATGTAGGGTCGGCTTCACGCGCTGGCAAGCTCGTCGACGGTGATGGCGACGATGCCGGTCTCGGCCGGGGCGTGCAGCGTCGTGCCGGGCTCGTGGCAGCCCCACTTGACCATGGCGATGCCGATCGGCTTGCCCGACTTCAGGGGCGACGGGGCGGAGCTGGTCACGGCGCCGACGGGCTGGCCCAGGTCGCGCCCGGCGAAGACCGATTCGCCCGCCGCCGGCAGTTCGTCGCCCGCCGCCTCGAACCGCACCAGCAGCTTCGACGGGTGCCCCCGATCCCGAATCCGCGCCACGATCTCCTGGCCCCGGTAGCAACCCTTGGTGTTGCTCACCGCTTCGGCGAGCAGCGGGGTCTGGTTGGGGATCGTGTCGGTCCCGAAGTCCACGTGGTACAGCGGCGTGCCCGCCTCGATCCGCGCCATGTTGAACGCCAGCCAGCCGATCGGCTTGGCGAGCGACGTCGACACGTCGGTCTGCTCGGGGTCGCCCGTGTCAGCCAGGCGCTGCCACGCCCCCTCGACTTGTTCCACGGGCATCCACACGTGCACCCCCGGCACATCGCACTGGTCGTGCCGATACGTCACCGCGCCCTCGCGGTCCAGCGTCGCCGCGACGTCCGCCGCCTTCGGCCCGTGAAACGACAGGCGATGCATGCGATCGGTCGCGTCGCCGATCCGCACGTCCTCGCCGAACAGCATCTTGTCCAGTTCCTCGAGCAGCCCCGCCGCCCCCGGCAGGTCCGTGTCCAGGTAGGTCCGGTCGGCCGCCTCGAGTTGCACGAGGTCGGCCGTGATTCGGCCCTGCCGATCGAGCAAGAGCTGCCGCGTCACGCTGCCCGGCTGGGTTCTCGTGCTCCCCGGGGCGCAGTCGTTGGTGAGCATGCGATGCAGGAAGTCATGCCGATCGCCGCCGGCCAGTTCGATCAGCGCCCGGTGGGGGCAGTCCATCATCGCCGCGCGATTCCGCAGCCGCCCGTACTCGGTCTCGACCATGTCGTGGATCGCGACGATGGCGATGTCCCGGCCGAACGCCATCATCTCAACGTCGCCGGCGTCGTGGTGCGTGATGAGCGGAGAAGGATTCGCCATGTTGGGATGGTAGTCCGCCCGTTTAGCCGCGACCCGAAGGGCAGCGCGATGATGCTGACACGTCGCGGCGGGCCGCGCTTACTTGGGCCCCATCACCACACCGATCGTCAGCAGCAGATTGGCGTAAATGCGTTGCTCGCCGGTGAGGATGGTCAGCGCGACGTCGGTCTGCCCCGCGGTCTCGTAAAACTCGTGCCGCTCGATCGAATCCAGTTCGATGTCGGCGCCGGCGTCGTGAAGGACCTGGCGGAACTCGTTCCAGATGGGCGGATCATCCTTCATGGCATAGGGCCCGGACTTGAGGGTCTGCATGACGGCGGCGGCTTCGATGGGCACGGCCGCGGCGATCGCCGCCAGCGTGTCCGTGCCGTTGATCAGCCCCGGTGCGAGGTTGAGGTTGACCAGCATGGCGTTGGGCCCGAGCGTGGTCGAGGCGGGGTAGTTGCCGTCGGCGATGAGGATCTTCGAGCCGTGGCCGGCGCTGCCCAGCGCCGCGAGGATTTCGGGGTGGATGATCTTGCCCTTGAGCATGGTCGGGACTCCACGTGAGCGGGTATGCGTAGAGCATACCACCGCCTGCTGGACGCGGACAGCCTGAAGCGGGTAGATTGGCCGGCACCTACCCGATCACAGGCCCCGGGCCTGGCCGACAATTCACGGAGCGCCTTACGCCATGGCTGACTATGACATTCCCCAACCGCCCCAGCCGAAGAAGGCCGGCAAGAATGACGTGCTGCTGATCGCCAACGGCGACCTGCGGCTCAGCGCCAACCAGAAGTGCTGGCCCGCCCAGAAGGAGATGGAAGACACGCTCGCCGCCGCCGTCAAGGCCGCCGGCTACAAGCTCGTCCGCGCCCACCCCTACAAGGCGGATCAGGGCCACGGCTTCATCGGCAACCAGAAGGAGGGCATGTGCGTGTTCGCGGGCATCGACCCCGACGCGCCGCTCATCGTCGCCGAGAGCGTCTGGCAGTATTCCCACCACATCCTGCACGGGCTGATGACCCACCGCGGGCCCATCCTCACCGTCGCCAACTGGTCGGGCACCTGGCCCGGGCTGGTGGGCATGCTGAACCTCAACGGCTCGCTGACGAAGGCGGGCGTGAAATACTCCACCCTCTGGTCCGAGGACTTCACCGACAAGCAGTTCACCAAGAAGCTCGGCCAGTGGCTCGACAAGGGCCGCTGCTCCCACAAGACCGACCACGTCGTCAAGCTCGACGACGTCAAGGTCCCCGCCAAGGAGCGGAAGCTCGGCAAGGCGCTCGCCGACCAGCTCAAGACCGAGAAGGCGATCCTCGGCGTCTTCGACGAGGGTTGCATGGGCATGTTCAACGCCATCATCCCCGACCACCTGCTCAACCCGACCGGCGTGTTCAAGGAACGTCTCAGCCAGTCGGCGCTGTACTACGAAACCACCCGCGTCGCCGACGACGACGCCCGACGCATCTACCAGTGGTACCTCGACCAGGGCATGACGTTCCACCTCGGCCCGGACGAGGCGAACGACCTGACCGAGCACCAGGTCCTGCAGCAGTGCAAGATGTACGCCGCGGCGCTTCGGATCGCCGACGAGTTCGGCTGCCACACCATCGGCATCCAGTACCAGCAGGGCCTGAAGGACCTGCTGCCCGCCAGCGACCTGGTCGAAGGCACGCTCAACAACGCCCACCGCCCGCCGGTCTGGGACCACGACGGCGGCAAGCAGTTGTATGAAGGCGAGCCCCTGCCGCACTTTAACGAAGTCGACGAGTGTTGCGGGTTGGATGCGCTGATGACGTACCGTGTCCACCGCGCCATGGGCCAGCCGCCCGAGACCACGCTCCACGACCTGCGCTGGGGTGACTGGGACCAGTCCGGTACCACCGACGAGTACGTCTGGGTCTTCCTGATCTCCGGTTCGGCGCCCCCGGCGCACCACATCGGCGGCTGGGCCGGCTCCGAAGGCTTCCGCCAGCCACCGATGTACTTCCGGCTCGGTGGTTCCACCCTCCGCGGCATCGCCCGCCCGGGCGAGATCGTCTGGAGCCGCGTCTTCATTGAGAAGGGCGAGCTCTGCATGGACCTCGGCCGCGCCAAGGTCATCGAACTGCCCCTGCAGGAAACCCAGCGCCGCTGGGACGCCACCACGCCCCCGTGGCCCATCATGCACGCGGTGACCTACGGCGTGACCCGCGACCAGATGATGGCCCGGCATAAGGCCAACCACCTCAACGTCGTCTACGCCACCACCGCCGCTGACGCCGACAAGGCCATGTTCGCCAGGGCCGCCATGGCCCAGCAGATGGGCATGAAGGTCTGCCTCTGCGGCACCGATGCCAAGGGCCGGCCCTGGGGATAGGCAATCCGCCACCGAGGCACAGCGACGCACACTGGCGAAGATGCAACGCCGCCGTGCAGCAGGCAGCGACTTGACTGCGGCCTCGCGGCGGAGCGGTGCCTCAGTGGTCTTCGTATGCCTTGATCGGGTTGGTCAGTTCGCCGATGCGGTCGATGGTGCAGGTGACCGTATCGCCGTCCTTGAGAAAGACCTTCGGCTCACGCGCCACGCCGACGCCCTCCGGCGTGCCGGTCAGCAGCAGCGTCCCCGGCAGCAGCGTCATGTCCCGGCTCAACTCCGAGATCAGTCTCGCGACCGAGAAGATCATGTCCGACGTGTTGGATTGCTGCATGACCCGGCCGTTCAGGGTCGTCGATAACGCCAGGTCCTGCGGGTCGGGGACCTCGTCGGGGGTGACGAGACAGGGCCCGGACGGGCAGAACGTGTCGAAGCTCTTGCCTCGGATCCACTGGCCCGCGCCGCCGTGCTTCTGCCAGCGCCGCGCCGACACATCGTTCGCCACCGTGTAGCCCAGCACATACTGAAGCGCGTCGGCTTCGGCCACGTCCCGCGCCGGCTTGCCGATCACCACGGCGAGCTCGACCTCGTAGTCGACTTCCGGGCCGAGCGAGCAACGCGGAAGGGTGATCGGCTCGTTGGGATGATGCGCCGCGCCGGGGTTCTTCATGAACAGCACCGGATGCTCGGGCAGTGCCGCGCCGGTTTCCTCGGCGTGACGCCGATAGTTCAGCCCGATGCACAGGATGGCGCGGGGATAGATCGGGCAAAGCAGCCGGCCGACCTTGACCCGCCGACCGGTGGGCTTCAGGTCCGCCGGTGGTTCGCCGTCGAGCAACTCCGCGTCGGTGAATGCCTCGGAGGGGTCGTGCCCATGATGGACCACGCCATCGTCATCGAGATACCGGATGATTCGCATGGTGCACCTCGATTGACATGTTAACGTATCCCGATCGCGCGCGATGCCGCCGCTTCTTCACGCAGACCCGATGGCCTCGACAACGCACGGCCCGGCTCAGCCCAGGCCCATCCAAGTCCGCGTGCCGGTTCTGAGCGCAGCGAAGGGCCGGATCGGGTGGCATCGCGCAGAGATCCGGTCCTTCGTCGCAGGCGCTGCTCAGGACCGGCGTATTGCGGACTACGCTGGCGCCGCGGCAGGTCGCCACGGGGAGTTGAAGGGTGTTAAACTCTCGCGAACCATGGCCCGAAACCATCCCAGCTTCGACCAGTTCAAGGCGCTCGCGGACCGGGGCAACCTCGTGCCCGTCTATCGCCAGCTCATGAGCGATCAGCTCACGCCTGTCCTTGCCTATCGGCGGCTGGTGCAGCCCGACGACCGCCACGCCACCAGTTTCCTGCTCGAGAGCGTCGTCGGGGGCGAGCACGCCGCCCGGTACAGCTTCCTCGGCGCCCAGCCCATGGCCGAGATCGTCGCACGCGGCCGCCGGGTCACCCGCCGCATCGAGGGCGACGTCGAGCATTACGAGTCCGGCGACCCGCTGGGCGAGATGGACCGCGTCACCGCCCTGTGGACGCTGGCCGCCCCGCCCGAACTGCCCGACTTCACCGGCGGGTGGGTCGGCTTCGCCGGCTACGACACCGTCCGCTACGTCGAGGGGGAGAAGCTGACCCGACCCCCGGCCGACGACCGCGGGCTGCCCGACATGCACTTCGCCCTCTATCGCCAGGTCGTCGCGTTCGACCAGCTCCACAAGACCGTGCTCGCGATCCACCACGTCCTGCTCGACGAGCACGACTCGGTCGAGGCGGCGTACGAGGCGGGCTGCGTCGCCCTGGACGACCTGGTCGCCCGCTTCGAGGCCGAGCCCGTCGCCCTGTCGGCCGGCGCGGTGGACCTGACGACCCCGCCCGGCGTCGTCACCCGGGCCAACATGTCCCGCGACCAGTACGAGTCGATGGTCGAACGGGCCAAGCAGTACATCGGTGCCGGCGACATCTTCCAGGTCGTCCTCAGCCAGCGGTTCGAGCGGCACACCCACGCCGACCCGTTCGATGTCTACCGCGCCCTTCGCGTGGTGAACCCCTCGCCTTACATGTTCTACCTTCAGGCGGACGGCTGCATGCTCGTGGGGTCCAGCCCGGAGATCCTCTGCCGGGTGGACCGGGGCGTGGTCACCAACCGCCCGCTCGCCGGTACCCGCAAGCGGGGCCGCGACGAGGTCGAAGACCTCGCGCTCGAGCGGGAACTGCTCGCCGACGACAAGGAACGCGCCGAGCACATCATGCTCGTCGATCTGGGTCGCAACGACGTCGGCAGGGTCGCGGCGTTGGGCTCGATCGAGCTGCCGGGCGTGCTCGAGGTCGAGCGGTACAGCCACGTCATGCACATCAGCTCGACGGTGGTGGGCCGGCTGCGCGAGGGCCTCGACGCGTGGGATGCGTTGCGGGCGACGCTGCCGGTGGGCACGGTGTCGGGCGCGCCCAAGGTCCGCGCCATGCAGATCATCGATGAGCTCGAACCGTCGCGCCGCGGGCCCTACGCCGGCGCCGTGGGCTACGCCGACTTCGCCGGCAACATGGACATGGCGATCGCGCTGCGGACGATGGTCGTCACGACCGCCGCCGGCGGCGGGTGGAACGTCTACCTCCAGGCCGGCGCCGGCATCGTCGCCGACAGCGTCCCGGCCAGCGAGTACGAGGAGACGGTGAACAAGGCCGCCGCGCTCGCCAAGGCGATCGATGTGGCCGAGGCGGCGTTCGGGCCATGAGGCAAGCGTGAACACATGCCGGGCTCCGGCACCGTGCGCGGCCCCCGGGGGGCTACTTGCCCCCGTTCAGCGCGGGCATGACGCCGGTCTCGCCGCTGCGATCGACCTGCGAGAGCACGATCTGCAGCCGGTCACGCACCTCGGCGATCGTGCCCGGCCGCTCGGTCGGCTCGGTCTGCACGCAGTGCAGGATCAGCGCGTTCAACGCCTTGGGCAGCGACGCATTGAGCTCGCTGGGCGGCACCAGCTCCGCCCGCCGCGGGTGGCCGTTGTCGCTGCCCTTGGGGATCAGCGTCGGCACGTGCCGGCGGGTGAAGCACCAGTACATCGTCGCGCCCAGATTGTACACGTCCGTCCGCGCGGTCATCGCCCGGCGCAGCACCTGTTCGGGGGCGATGTAGTCCGGCGTGCCTTGGATCCGCTTCTTGGTGGTGTTCACGGCGCACGCCTGGCCGAAGTCGATGATCTTCACCTGCTGGTCGGGCGTGACCATGAGGTTGTTGGGCTTGATGTCGCAGTGCACGAACCCCGCACGATGCATCGCCGCCAGCCCGTCCGCCGCCTCGGCGAACAGGCGTATCGCCTTGTCCAGCGTCTGGGGTCGGTGCTGCTCCATCGTCTGCCCGTCCACGAACTCCATCAGCACCAGCAGTTCGGAGGTCTTGAGCACCTTGCGGCGGCGGATGATGCGATAGCTCCGCCGCAGCGCCGGGTGATCGAGCTTCGCCGCGATCTCGTGTTCGGTCAGCGCCTGATCCACGAAACGCTGGTCGCTGGGCGAGCGGACGATCACCCGCTTGATCGCGTAGACGTGGCTGTCCTTGGGATCGGTCACCGCGTAGATGGTGCTGTTCGCGCCATGGCCGAGCACGCTCAACAACTCGTAGCCGCCCAACTGGTCGTTCAGGTCCATCCCGGCCATGGCCGTGTCATCCTCTGGCTTCGCCGACGGCGCGTTCCAACCGGTCACGGCACGCGATCCCGCCGCGTCGGTTGTGCGTCGCAGGGCGTGGGCAAGCCCCCGGTGCGTGCGATGCGAACAACGCCGGCAACAATACGGCAGCACCCTCGCCCGTGCAACGCATCACGTGACGCACGCGACGCGCACCCGTGCCCGTGCACATCTATCGACATCATGGTAGGCCCGGTGAAGCCGCGACCGGGTATCAAACGGGTTCTAATGTGCGGCGAGGCCGGCCAGTTGCACCCGAACCGCGTTCATCGGGAAGTGCTCGCCCGGGCTGGTCGTCGGGGCGAGTTGGCTGTGCGGGACCACGTTGTCGACGCCGATGTCCAGCCGCTGCTGCAGCGCCCGGATCAACGCCACCAACTGATTGAACTGCGCCCGCGTCGGGGGTGCCTGGTCGCCGTTGCCGACGAGGCAGATGGACACGGTGCGTGGCTCATAGGCGCCTTCGGCCTGCTGCTGCCACCGCGGGCCGATCTGCACCAACCCGTCATTGGCGCCGTGCCCGTTGCCGATCACGAAGTGATACCCCAAAGACCCGTAACCCAGGGCGCTGTGTGTCTGGCCGATCGTCGCGGCGTTGCCCGACGCCGTGCCGGAGTGATGGATGACGATGCGATCCCACAGTTCCGACCGCAGCGGTTGCGCGGTCTGGAAGAGCACCGGACGAGCCGAATCGCCGCGGGCGACCACCGAGAGCGAGAGGCTGGTGTTGGCCGGGGCGATGGGCCCGGGCTCCAGCCAGAACAGCAGCCCCGCGGAGACGGTCATCGACCCGATCAGCGCCGCCCAGACCACGACCGTGCGCCGCGGGATCATTGACGCCTGGGTGCGTTGCTTCGTTCGCGTGGTCGGCAAGGACTGCTCCGGGTCGGGTTAAACAGTACTTGAGCAAGAACAATACCAACGTTAGCTCATGAATCGGTCAGTCACAACGGAAAGCTTTGACTTTTTGCGTAATTTGGCGCGACTTTGTGCGATCAGTCTTTGGGCGCCAGCCTCTGCCGCAGCGCCGGGTCGCTGTCGCCGCCCTGGCCGGGCTGGTCCGCCGGCCGATAATCGCCTCGCAGCCGATCGAACCGTTCGTACTGCGTTCGGGGCGAGTTCTCCGGGAACAGGGCCGGCTCACACCCCGCCGCGGCCGCCAGCCCCGCGCCCAGGGCCAATCCCGTCAACACCACAGCCGGCCAACCTTGTCGTCGCATGTGACGCATCCCTGCGAGGGGTGAAAGTACGCGGCGGATTTTACACAACCACCGGCGCCCCCGCCAATAACCGCCGCGCGTTTCAGCACTGCTGTGCCGCCAACTGCTGCGCCAACGCCAGGGCTGAACCGCGGTCGGTCACGCGGTGCTCCAATTGCGCGTCGTACACCGCGTCGAGCACCCGCTTGAACATCGGGCCCGGCGCGAACCCCGCCGCGACCAGGTCGTCGCCGCCGATCAGCGGCCGCGGCGCCACACCCTCGGCCTGCAACGGCGGCACATCCGCCAGGTCGACCCGATGGGTGCCGAGCCCGTACACCGCCGTGAACGCCTCGAACAGGGCCGACAGCTCCTGCCACTGCGGCCGGGCGAGCGTCCGCTTCTTTCGAGCGACCGTGAGTGCGTTCCAGTCGAACAGCTCCCGCAGGCCGCCGAGCAGCGCCGCCATGCGATCCCGCTCGTCGTTGCTCAGCGCCAGTGCGCTGCGCCACTGTCGAACGAGCCGCACCGCCTTGACGCGGTCCAGCGCCGCTGCCGGATCGCGGGCGGCCTCGCGGTCGATGTGACGATCGATCAGCACCGCCGTCAGCGCCAGGGCGACGCCGGGCTGATCCAGCCGCCGCAGCGTCGCGATATCGGGGCGGACGTGCGGGCCGTCGAAGGCGGGCGCATCCAGCGCCAGGGCCTGGAGCAGCTCGACGCCATCGGCGGCGTTGGGCCCGGTCACGATCAGCCGCATCTCCATGCCGATCCGCTCGCGGCTGATGAAGCCCAGCCGCGGGGCATGGCGTTCGATGGCGGCGCGGGTCGGCGGGTCGATGACGAACCCCAGTCGCGCCGCGAACCGCACCGCCCGCAGCATCCGCAGATAGTCCTCGCCCAGTCGCGCGTCCGGGTCGCCGATCGCCCGGACGACGCCGCGCTGCAGGTCGGCCCGGCCGTCGACGTAGTCGACGACCCGATCCTCGCGGGGGTCGTAGAACAGGCCGTTGATCGTGAAGTCGCGGCGTCGCGCATCGTGCTCGGCATCGGTGAAGTGCACGTGGTCGGGGCGTCGGCCATCGCTGTAGCCCGACTCGGCGCGGAAGGTGGCGACCTCGATCTCGCACCGCATGAGTCGGACGAGCATGACGCCGAACGCCTCGCCGACGTGGCGGGTGTTGTGGAACAGCTCGGCGATGCGTGGCGGCGGGGCGTCTGTGGCCACGTCGTAGTCCTTGGCCGCCATACCCAGCAGCATGTCCCGCACGCACCCGCCGGCGAGGTAGGCGACATGGCCGGCGTCGTGGAGCACGCCCACGATCTTCTCCGCCGCCGCCCGCTTGGGATCGCCCTGCAAGGTCATGACGCACAGTGTACTCAAGCCCGATCGCAGCGCCGCGTTCATCGGTTCGCCTGCCGCGGGTAGGCGTGCACGACCATCGAGCCATACGTGCGGCTTGCCGGCTCCGCCCACCCGGCCAGGGGCGGGGCCGGCACGTGCTTATCGGTCCGCAGGATCAGCAGCGCCCCGCCGTCGGCGGCCTCGGCCAGCCGCTCGGCCTGCCGCCGCACGCGGGCCGCGTCCGTCTCCCGCGTCATCATCCGGTAAGGCGGGTCGAGGAAGATCAGCGTCGGCGGCCGCCGCAGCGCCGCCAGGATCGAGCCCGACAGCGCATCACCGGCGACGACGTTCACCTCGCGGCCGGCGCCCAGCGCCTGGACGTTTCGCGTCAGTCGGGCCCGCGCGCCGGGGTCGCGCTCGATGAGCGTCACGTGATCCGCGCCCCGGCTCAGCGCCTCCAGGCCCAGCGAGCCGGTGCCGGCGAACAGGTCGACCACGACCGCGCCGGCGAGCCGGCCCGCCGCGTCCAGCCGGTCGAACAGCGCCGTCTTCACCCGATCGGTGATCGGCCGCGTGGTGGCCTTGTCGGCCGGGCCGAGCAACCGGCGGCCCTTGTGTGTGCCCGCGACGATACGCATCCAGTGATCCTACTCAATCCCGCAGGGCCACGAGGTAGGCGACCCACGCGTCGAACCCGACCGCGTCGAAGTCGGCGATGAAGCCTTCTTCGGACTCGAAGTAGATGCCCAGATCGTCGAACCCCGCTTCGGCGAGCAACTCCCGCAATTCCGGCAGCGACCACATCCGCCAGTCGTACGCGAACGCGTCCCGCAGCACCGACCCGTTGCGGAAGCGGAAGTGGATGCGGCAGTCGATGCGGCCGGTCAACGGATCGAACGCCCGCTGCTCCCAGAGGTAATCGAAGCGGCTGAAGCGTCGCTCGTCGAGGCAGGGCCGGATGGATTCGGGCCCACCGAACGCGTCGCAGATGAACAGCCCGCCGGGCTTGATGCATCGGCGTGCGTGCCGGAGGTAGCCGAGCAGGGCGGCGCGGTCGTGGTGGATGAAGTGCGAGAAGTTGAGCGAGACCAGGGCGTCGGCCTGTCGGCGGGAGTGCAGGACGTCGCCGTGGACGAGGTCGATGCGTCGGGCGGCGTCGCCGATCGGTTGGACGTTGTGGCGTTGTGCCCAGTCGAGCACCGCGGCGTCGTGGTCCACGCCGATCGCGCGGCGGTCGGGCTCGCTGAGGGCCCACATCGACGACAGCAGCGCGGTGCCGCAGAAGTCCTCGCGGAGGATGCGGGGCGCGCGGTCGCGCGTGTGATGGAACAGCTCTTCGACGAATCCCACGATCACGTCGGGCCGCTGCACCGACTGCTCGTAGAGCGCGTGGGGGTCGGCGTTGCGGGCGGTGAGGGCGGCGTCGGGTTTGCGAGTTCCGCGTGACATCGTTACGAATGTACCGCTTATGGCCAAGAAGAAACACAAGCTGACGCGTCGCAACGCCGACCGCTACGACCTGTACCTCAAGAGCGTGCAGGAGCCGTCGGTGGAGGTGGAGTTCTTCGAGCGGGTGTATCGCAAGGAGTACGGGCGGGCGCCGATGCTGTTGCGTGAGGACTTCTGCGGGACGGCGGCGGTGTGCTCGGCGTGGGTGGGCAGCCGCAAGGGCCGGGTGGCCATCGGCGTGGACAACGACCCCGAGCCGCTGGCCTGGTCGCGGTCGCACGTGCTGAGCCGGCTCGACGCCGAGGCGCGAGCGCGGGTCACGCTCTTCGAGGCCGACGTCCGCGACGTGCATCCGGAGAAGGCCGACGTGCTCGCCGCCCAGAACTTCAGCTTCTTCGGGTTCACCGACCGGGACGGCCTGCGGGGTTACTTCGAGGCGGCCCGCCGGAACCTCGACGCCCAGGGCGTCATGGTGCTGGACATGATGGGCGGCAGCGAGGTGTTCCTCGAGGATCACACCGACTCGACCCGGAAGGACGGGTTCACCTACCACTGGCACCAGCAGCGTTTCGACCCGATCACGCACTACGCGCGGTTCGCCATTCATTTCACGTTCCGCGACGGGACCCGGTGGAAGAACGCGTTCCAGTACGAGTGGCGGATCTGGACGCTGCCCGAGGTGCGGGAGCTGCTGCTGGAGGCGGGGTTCAGCCGGGCGGACGTGTACTGGGAGGGCACGGACGAAGACGGCGAGGGCGACGGCGTGTTCCGTCGCCGCAAGCACGCCGAAGCCGACCCCGCCTGGATCGCGTACGTCGTCGCGGTGCGGTAGGGTGTGGCTTGATGCGTCGTGACGGCGTGCGGCGGTTGGCTCACTGGTGAGGATGCTTGCAGCATGAGATTCCAAGGCCCCAAAGGGACGCGAGACTTCTATCCGGACGAGATGGCGTGGCGGCGATGGCTGGAGGGCCAGTGGCGGAAGGTCTCGGTCCGCAACGGGTTCGAGGAAGTCGAGGGCCCGACGTTCGAGTCGCTGGACCTGTACAAGGTCAAGAGCGGCGAAGGGATCGTGAACGAGCTGTTCCACTTCCAGGACCGCGGCGGGCGTGAGCTGGCGATCCGGCCGGAGTTCACGCCGACGCTGGCGCGGATGGCGGCGAGCCGCGCCGCGAGCCTGCCCCGGCCGATCAAGTGGTTCTGCATCCCGAATCTTTGCCGGGCCGAGCGGCCGCAGCGGGGGCGGCTGCGTGAGTTTCTCCAGTGGAACATCGACTTCCTGGGCTCGGAGTCGACGGGCGCCGACGCCGAGTGCATCTTCACATGCGTGGACCTGCTGCGGGAGCTGGGCCTGACGCCCGAGCAGGTCAAGGTCAAGATCAGCCACCGCGAGACGGTGCGGACGATCCTCTCGAAGCTGGGCGTCAGCGACGAGAAGATGCTGGAGGCGTTCGACCTGCTGGATCGGCGGGACAAGCTCGAGCCGGCGCAGTTCACCGAGGAAGCCGGCCAACTGGGCCTGGACGAGTACAAGGTCGAGCGGTTCGAGCAGATGTGCCGCCGTAAGTACCCGGCCGGGGACGTGGACCACCTGGAGCGGTCGATCGGGATCGCGTCGATCCGCGACCTGGAGGCGTTGGACGCGGAGCTGAGCGGCTTCGGGATCGCGCCGTGGTGCGAGTATGACCTGGGCATCGTTCGGGGCCTGGCGTATTACACGGGGACGGTGTTCGAGGTGCACGAGGTCAGCGGGGCCGAGCGTGCCATGGCCGGCGGCGGGCGGTACGACAAGCTGATCGAGCTGATGGGCGGGCCGGCCATGCCGGCGGTGGGCTTCGGGATGGGCGACGTGGTGCTGTCGCTGGTGCTGCAGGACAAGGGGCTGGCTCCGTCGGAGGTGATGCCCCCGGTGGATGCGTTCGTGTTCGCCGCGGACGAGTCGGCCAGGCCGATGGTCGCGCCGACGGTGGCGGCGCTCCGGTCGGCGGGGCTGCATGCGCGTTTCAGCTACCGCACGACGACCAACGTGGGCAAACTGCTCAAGGACGCCGGCGGTGCGCGGTTCGCCGTGATCCTGGACGGCCAGAGCGTCGGCACCGCCGTCGCCAGCCTGAAGGACATGGCCAGCGGCGAGCAGGTGGAATGTCCGCTGAGCGACCTGGCCGATCGGCTGAGCACGGGTCCGTCGTGACCGGCGGGCAACGCGTCCTGACCGCGATTTTCGCCGCATAAGCCGCAAACGACGGGCATGCGCGCCGGAACGGGTCGCTTGTCCGCCCACCCCCTTCGCCCGGAAAGTGTCGCGACGGCGATAAAGCAATTGCTGGATTGAGTTTGCGCGTGCCGGGGTGCTCGGTCCGGCCTCGCTGGCGAGCTGTGAGAGGCGATGCTGGGCCTGGCCGGGTCTGTCCGGGCGGACCGGACTTGTCGGGCGGAGTATGGGCGGGGGGAAGGTTGGCGGGCGGAAGAGCAGATGGGTGCGGGCATGGACATCATGGGCCTCTACAGAGGGGCGCAGCACCACGCGGCTGCGCGCCGGGGCGCCGCGGGGGGGCCGAAAACGTCTTTAAGTCCATGTATGTCAACGCGATGAAAATTTTCGAGTTCGCGCGGCGGCCGACGTCGATCGCTGCGCAGCCGTGCGCATGGTTTGGTCTCCGGCGGCTCGCGTCGTCGTCGGGGCGTTTATTGGACATTAAGGGCGGGCCCGGGGGCGCGGTCACGCGGCGCGCCTTCGGGTCTTAATGGCTTTTTCCATTGCAATTGGTGGTGGCAGCATGTATAGGTGTTGGCGAGAGCTTATGTTGCCGTGCGCCAGGAAGAGCGTCACGGGGCGGTGGCCACATCTGGTCAGGTGGGCCAGTTGGGACTGAGAGACGCAAGGGAGAGAGCGCGAATGAGTATCCAAGGGCTGTGGAGCACTGTCGTGTGCGCTGTGGTTGTGTTGTGTGCCGCGCAGGCGGGAGCGGTCCAGGTCGGCGAATGGGAGGGCAACGACACACCGGGCACGGCGAACGTGTTCGGCCCGTCGACGACGCGCATCCGCGGATCGCTGGATCGCGATTTTTCGGCCCGCGTGGCGACGACCGGCAGCCTCGCTCCGGGCGAGATCGACAAGTTCCGGATCTGGTCCATGACGCCGGGCCAGCCTTTCTTCGCGTTCACCGCGACCGATCTGAACGCCGACAACGACACGATCATGCGAACGCTGGACGCGAACTTCAACCCGATCGCGTCGGACGACGACGGCGGCCCGCTGCGCGGCGGCAACGGACGGGGGTCGGGCCTGTCGGGCACGGTCAACCCGGACGGCTCGATCAACATCGACGTGACCGGGTTCAGCGATTTCGGGTTCAACGGGTCGCACGCGCAGCAGGGCGGCTATGACCTGTATATCCAGGTCGGGACGACGAGTTTCTCGGGCAGCAGCACCGCGGTGGGGGACCCGGACTTCTTCATGGTCACCGGCCTGACGCCGGGCGAGCGTTTCCAGATCGAGGTCGTCGATGCGCGGTTCGACTCGGTGCTGGGCGTGTTCGACGAGACCGGGACGCTGCTGAAGCTGAATGACGACGGACCCGAGCAGTTGAAATCGCAGTTGACCGGTCGTGTCAATGCCGACGGGACGGCGTTGTTCGCGATCAGCGAGTTCGCGGACTTCGGGTTCAACGGTGCGGATGCGGACGGGTATGGCGGGGCGTACACGATCGAGTTTCATCCGGGGATGCCTGAGCCGACGACCCTGGGGCTGTTGGGGCTGGGTGGATTGCTGCTGGGCGGGCGGCGGCGGCGCTGATCGGCGGGGGATGGAGACGGGCTTGCGGGGAGGGGGTTGATGATGATGGGGCCGGGGGACCCGGGGCGGCGCTTGGCTCTGCCCCGGCGTGGGGCGCGGTAGACTGGGGGGGTGGTCCAGCGGCGGTTTCATTACGACCAGGCGTTCGAGCACTACCTCCGGTCCCGGAGCATCCCCTACGTGGCGGTCGACGAGGCCCGCAAGGCGTTGCGTGGCCAGGTCAAGCTCAAGAACTTCGACTTCGTGGTGTACGGCGAGTCGGGTCGGAATCTGCTCGTCGACGTCAAGGGCCGCAAGCACGCCGGCAAGACCGGCAACCAGTTGCACAACTGGGTGACGGTGGACGACGTGAGTGACCTGCGGCAGTGGCAGACGGTCTTCGGCGAAGGGTTCGCCGCGGCGTTCGTGTTCCTGTACTGGTGCGAGGCGCAGCCCCCCGATGCGTTGTTCCACGAGGTCTTCGAGTACCGCGAGCGGTGGTACTCGGTGCTGGGGGCGCTGGTGGACGACTACGAGCCGCTGATGACCGAGCGTAGCGCCAAGTGGCGGACGGTGCACGTGCCGGCCGGGCCGTTCGGTCGGATCAGCCGACCGCTGAGAGATCTGCTGTAGGGGTGGATCGGTATGAACAAAGCGGCGCGGGTGCGCGTCTGATGGTTTACACCCCCGGTGGGGCTGCGTATGATCGGCGACATGAGGCAGATAGGAACCAGGCGGGCGTGGGCGGGGATAGTCGCGGCGGTGTGTTGCGTCGCGGGCGAGGCCTCGGCGGCGTTGCCGAACAAGCCCGGGGCGATCAACGACGCGCCTTCGCCTTATGTCGGTTACGTGATCGCGGCGGTGCTCGTGGGTGCGGTGATCGCGGTGTCGCTGAAGTCATCGCGGCGGACGCACCTGGACTGAGTCGGGCGAGCAAGGCCATGGCGTCGGCCTCGGCGGCGGGCGCGAAGAGCAACGACCTCGAAGGAGTCGGCCATGAAACGGAAATTTCTGCACGGACTGATCGTGCTGAACCTGGCGCTGCTGACGGCGGTGGCGTGGTTCAGCTTCGCGCCCGCGCCGGCAACGGGGCAGGGCCTGGCCGGTCGCGCCGGCGACTACGTGATGATCGGGGGGCGGCGTGACGGTGTGACGCCGGCGACGATCTACGTGTTCGACCTGAACACGGGCGTGATCCTGGCGCTGGAGCCGCGGCAGCGCGGCCGCGGCGGCGAGCTGATCCCGACCGGCTTCCGCGTGATCACCAACGATTTCGGGGACGGCGGCGGCCGCTGAACCGCCCCAACGAAGGAGCAGCAGACATGACACGCACGGATATCGCCTGTTACGCGTTGATCGCCTCGGCCATGGTGCTGGGCGGGCTGGCCATCGTTACCGCGTCCGACCGGAGCGGCGCGGCGGACACGTCGGCGCGCCAGTCGGCCGCCGCGGCGCTGATGAGCCAGATGCCGTTCGAGTCGGTGGCCAGCGCCGACTTCGTGGTCAACAAGAACATCTTCACGTTCCTCAGCGCCCGAGGGATCAGCGACGAAGACTTCCTGTACGTGCTGGACAACAAGAACGAGAAGCTGGTCTGCTACCGGCACCTGCCGAGCAACCCGCGGATCGAGCTGTTCGCCGGCATCGACATCCGGGCCAACGTCGATCGGGCGTTGCAGACGGTGGGCGGCGGCGGCGGCGGCAGCAACCGCAGCGGCCGCACCGGACGTTGAGCCGGCCGCTGCCCGCGGTCATTCATGAACCTTGCGCGTGTCCGTCGGCGTTCGGCCGGCGGACCGCCCCCACTGTCGATTGGAGCCACGGATGACCGAGCGTTACGCGGCCTGGGCCGAGGCCGGGCTGAACAACCGCGCGATCGATCGCGCCGACGCGGCGGACATGCTCGCCGGGCGGGGCGTGGAGCTGATGGCGCTGCTGGAGTGTGCGGGACGGGTGCGTCGGCACTACTTCGACAACACGGTGAGCGTGCACATGCTCGACAACGTCCGCAACGGCGCGTGCCCGGAGGACTGCGGGTACTGCGGACAGTCGCGGACGTCGGACGCGCCGGTGCAGGCGTACAAGATCAAGCCGGTCGACGCGATCGTCGCCGAGGCCGAGCAGGCGAAGGCGGCCGGGGCGTACCGCTACTGCATGGCGTTGTCGGGGCGGGGCCCGAACGACCGCGACATCGACCACATGTGCCAGGCGATCCGGCGGATCAAGGCGATGGGGCTGCGGACGTGCCTGAGCGTGGGACTGCTGGACGAGTCGAAGGCGAAGCGGCTCCGCGAGGCGGGGCTGGACCGGTTCAACCACAACCTCAACACGTCGGAGCGTCACTACCCGGCGATCTGCACGACGCACACGTACGCGGATCGGATGAAGACGATCGGCGAGGCGCGGGCGGCGGGGCTGGGCCTTTGCAGCGGCGTGATCGTCGGGATGGGCGAGGCGCACGAGGACCTGCTCGACGTGGCGTACGCGCTGCGGGCGTTCGAGGCCGAGTCGATCCCGGTGAACTTCCTGCTGCCGATCGACGGCAACGCGGTGAGCGAGCCGACGTGCGACGGGCGGCCGCTCGACCCGCGGTTCGTGCTGCGCGTGCTGTGCATGATGCGGCTGGTGAACCCGTCGGCGGAGGTGCGGGTGGCGGCCGGTCGTGAGACGCACCTGCGGTCGATGCAGTCGATGGCGCTGTGGCCGGCGAATTCGCTGTTCGTGGCCGGGTACCTGCTGACCGAGGGCGACGACGCGGCGGCGACGCTGCGGATGATCCTCGACGCGGGTTTTGTGCCGCGTCTCGACGAGGGCGAATGGCCCGAGGCGGTCCGGGCGTACGCCGCCTCCGCCGCGGGCGACGGGCACACCGCCGCGCCGACGGCGCTGCTCAAGCCCACCGTCAGCGCCCGGGCGAAGGCGACCGCCGGGGCCGCGGCCCCGTGAGCGGCGGGCGCATCGCCGTCGCATCACCCGCCGACCGCCTCCGCGGCGAATCCATCTGATACAACAAGCATGCGATGAGAGATCGGATCGGCATCACCGGTCTGGGGTTGTGCACGCCGCTGGGCGAGTCGGCGTGGGCGACGTGGCGCGCGCTGCTCGAGGGGCGATGCATCACCGACCGTTGCGACCGATGCGACGATGCGATCGATCCGGTGGACCTGGTGCGGGCGATCGGCGGGGTGGCGTTCGCCCGCGGGGGCGCGGCCGATCCGGCGATCGAACTGGCCGAGCGTGCCGCGCGGCAGGCGCTCGACGAGGCGGGCGCGGCCGGCGAGCCGATCCCCACGATCGTGGCGGCGTCAAAGGGGGCGGTCGCCGATGCGCCGTCGGCGCTGGCGCTGGGGCCGGTCGATCGGCTCACCGCGGCGCTGGCCGAGCGGCTGCCGCTGGGTGCGGTGCGGCAGGTCATGGCGGCGTGCGCGTCATCGCTGGTCGGGGTGCACCTGGCGCGGCGGTGGCTGGGGCACGACCCGCAGGTCAAGCGGGTGCTGGTCGTCTCGTCGGAGGCGGCGTTGCGGCCGATCTTCATCCACAGCTATCGCCGGTTGGGTGTGCTGCCCCCGCTCACCCCCGCGGGGTGCCGGGCGTTAGCGCTGGATCGGCGGCGGTGCGGGTTCATCCCCGCCGAGGTCGGCGCGGCGGTCGTGTTGGAGCGAGAGCCGGCGGCCCGGCCGCTCGCGTGGGTCGAAGACACCGCCGTCGCGTGCGAGGGTTTTGACCTGGTCCGGTCGGGCCCGCGGGAGGCGCTGGCACATGTGGCGCGGCGGCTGCTCGGCGATCCGGTGGACCTGCTGCACCCCCACGCCACGGGCACGCGGGACAACGACGCGGGCGAGCTGGCGGTTTACGCGGATGTGCTGGCCGAACGTGCGCCGGCGACCGACGTGTACGCGGCGAAGGGGGCGCTGGGCCATGGGCTGGGCGCGGCGGGACTGGCGTCGCTGACGCTGGCGGTGCTGGCGGGGCGGTCGGGACGGCGGCCGCCCATGCCGTGGCTGACCGACCCGGTGGACACGCCGCTGTCCTTGTGCGCCCGAGCCGCGCCGCGTCCGCTTGCGCGGCAGGCCCTGTTCGCCGCGGGCTTCGGCGGGCATGTCGCGGGCGTGGTGATCCGCACCGCGTAGCCGACGCGCGACCAGGCCCACGCTCACGGGAGTCGCGTCGCATGACGCCCGCGGCGATCACCCATCGACCCTGGCCCTGGCCGCGGCGTACCATCGCTCCCAACGCCCGACCAGCCGTTCGAGCACGTCGGGCCGGGCGGCCGACAGGTCGTGCTGCTCGTTGCGATCCCGGGCCAGATCGTACAGCGCCCAGTCGCCGCGGCGGTGCCGGTCGCCCCAGAAGACCGCTTTCATGTCGCCGTCCCGCACGGCCCCGCCCCGGGAGAACTGGAAGAACAGCGGCTGCTCACGGTCGATGGGCCGGCCCCGAAACAGCGGCACGAGGCTCACGCCTTGCATCGGCGTTACGGCCTGGCCGTGGATCATCAGCGGGTAGTCGGCGCCGGTGATCTGCACGAGCGTCGGCATGATGTCGATGAAATGCACCGGCTGACGAACGAACCCGCCGGGCCCTTCGATCTTGCCGGGCCAGTAAGCGATCATCGGCGTGCAGATGCCGCCTTCGTGGCTGTACCCTTTGTACTTGCGGAGCGGCGTGTCCTGGACCAGCGCCCAGTCCTTGCCGCACGCCGGGTAGCTGTTGACCCGGCCAAAGTCCTCAAGCGCGTCGGACGCGTGCTTCGCTCTGGGCCTCTCTTCGGCGCAGCCGCCGTTGTCGGAAGCGAAGAGGATGAGCGTGTTCTCCAGCCGACCCTGGGCGCGGAGCTTGTCCAGCAGCCGCCCGACGTTCTGGTCGACGCGGTCGAGCATCGCGGCGTAGACCTGCATCCGCAACACCTCGCGCGCCCGCTCGTCATCGCTCAACGCCTCCCATGGCGCCGGCCGATCCTGCTCGGGCAGCGGCGTGATGCTCGGGTCGATCAGGCCCTGCTCGATCTGCCGCCGGTGTCGGGCCCGCTGGATCGCCTGGTACCCGACGTCATACACGCCTTCGTACCGGGCGATATCTTCGGGCCAGGCGTGAAGCGGATAATGCGGCGCGGTGTAGGCCAGGTACAACAGGAACGGCCTGGACCGGGTCTCGGGCTCGTCCAGCCATTCCAACGCCTTATCGGTGAACGCATCGGTCGTGTAGAAGTTCGGGTCGTCGGGGGTGTAGGGGTGGAGCGTCTGGCCGTCGATGCACCAGGTGCGGGTGCGTTTGCGGGCGGGTTCGGGTTCGCCTTGGCGCTGCGCCCCGGGATTCCAGAAGTTGCAGCAGCCGTCGCGCAGGCCGTAGTAATGGTCGAACCCGCGGTCGAACAGGTTCTCGGTGCTGTGGTGTTTTCCGGACGCCAGGGTGCGGTAGCCGGCCGGCCGCAGCACTTCGCCGAGCGTGGCGGCTTTGCGGATCTTCCCGGGGCGTTGGTCCATCCCGCAGTGCTGCGCGTACACGCCGGTCAGCAGGCAGGCCCGCGACGGGAAGCACTTGGCGGTGTTGTAGGCCTGGGTGAAACGCAGGCCGCTCCGTGCCAGCTCGTCCAGGTGGGGCGTGCGGACCTCGCCCCCGTAGCAGCCCAGGTCCGACCAGCCCATGTCATCCACCAGGATGATGATGATGTTCGGCCTGTCGTCCGCCGCCTCGGCCCCGGGCACGCACGTCGCCAGCACAATCCCCAGCGCCAGCGCACTCAGCATGGTGGACTTGAACATCGGTTGCCTCGCCTGAAGCGGAATGGATCGGTACCGGCAAGCTATCGACCGCCTTCTCAACGGTCAATGGGCCGTCCCACCGGCCCCCGTGCAACGATCACGGGCTCTCGGCATGGAGATCGTCGGTCAGGGGCCCGGCGGCTCACGTGCTCTGTTCGTGGAGGATGCGGTCGGTGAGGCTGATGCTGATGCGTGGCTCGGGGGGCGGCGTGGTCTCGTCGTAGGACTCGGAGAGCAGGGCCTCGGCGCGGGCGCGGGCGGCCTCCATCTTGGGGTAGCGGACCTCGCGGTAGCCGGTCACGGGCTCGGGGGTCCGCAGGATCGCCAGCCACTTCTCGTAGTCCGCCTCGCCGCGCCAGTCGATGCGATCGACGACGCGCTCGAACCAGTCGCGGTACTCGCGTTCGCGGCGGTGCCAGCCCGGCAGCATGTCGCGGAGGAAGCGGCACTTGCTCATGATCCGCAACTGCCAGTCGACGCTGGTCCAGTTGAAGCGGATGCGTCGGCCGAACAGCACGAACTCCGGCCGGTTGTGATGGTGGTAGGTGATCTTGTCGCCGCGGGCGGGGTTGACCTTCCAGCGCCGCTGGTCGCGCTTGTACTTCTCGGGGCTGGTGAGCATGGCCGCGACGTACGGCTCGTCCTTGATGAGCATGACCTTGGCGAGGTTCCACACCACGGCGCGGGTCAGGGCGTAGTCGTAGTCGGCGGTGTCGCGGTCGAAGGTCTCGACGACCCGCTTGCAGTAGCGCTTGGCGTAGTCGATCCCGCCCCAGATCACGCAGTCGTAGGCGCGGATGACCACGTCGCGCATCAGCGCGTCGTCCACCGGGCGGAAGCGGGTGGCGCGGAACATCTGCTTCATCAGCACGCGGAACCGCTTGGCGAGCACCTGCCCGCGCTTCCCGACGAACTGCAGGCGGAGGGTGTTGGCCTTGCGGCGGAACGCCTGCCGGGCCGTCTCGAAGTGCTTGCGGTGCTCGACGGTGAACAGGTCCGGCCTCTCGACGATGAGCCGGCCGATGTTGAACGCGCGGACGTTGCGGTCGTACTCCTTGCGGATGATGGTGCGGATGGCCTTCTCCAGCGCCTGGTACGTGACGGGCACGTACCCGAGCTGGTAGGCCATGCCGAGCATCATGATGTTGGCGTAGAGCTTGGTGTCGAGGACGCGTTCGCAGAGGTCGCCGACGTTGAACCCGAAGAAGCGTTCGGGGTGAGCCGCGTCCTGGAGGCTGTCCTGCAGGTCGTTGATGTCGAAGTCGTCGCGGCCCATGAGGGTGAGGATGGTCGGGGTCTTGGCGGTGTTGACGACGACGGCGGTCTTGTCGGGCGAGGCGACCTTGTAGGGCTGCTTGGGGTCGATCGAGCGGGTGGCTTCGAGCAGGTCGACGCCGAGCAGCAGGTCCGCCTTGCCGAACGGGATGCTGGGGGTGGTGCGGGGCCCCTTGGCGTCGCGGGTGAACACGAGCTGGCTGAACACGCCGCCGTTGCGGATGGCCAGGCCCTTCTTGTCGAGGAACTGGACGTGGTAGCCCATCTCGCGGCCGGCGATGGTGAGGATGCTGGTCGCCACGCCCACGCCCATGCCCCCGACGCCGGCGAGGTAGGCCCGCCAGGTGTCCTGGTCGGCGTGGATGGGCCGGGGGGCGGGGGGGATGCGGCTGAGGTCCACGTGCTCGTCGCCCGACCGGGGGGCCCGCTTGCGGGTGATGGTCACCTGCTCGAACGACGGGCACGCCCCGATCCGCTCGCACGCCCCGTCGTTTACGCACCACGACATGTCCGTCTGGATCTTCCGGCCGTAGTCGGTGTCGACGATCTTCAGCCCGGGGCAGCCGGTCTGGCTGGTGCACTCGAGGCAGAATTCGCAGACCTCCTCGGCGACGTTCATGAACGTCTGCTTGGGCAGGTAGCCCAGCTCACGGGCGACCTTGCTCTCGGCGCGGCGGCGGCGGCGGTGGTAGGTGATCCCACATTCCTTGTCGGCGATGATCACCTTCACCCCGTCGGCCAGCAGCGTCTTCTCCATCATCTCGCGGTAGCGGCGGCGGTCGGCCGGGTCCATGCGGACGATCCGCACGTCCTTGCTCACCTCGCGGGGGATCATGCCCTTGACGATCCGCTCGATGTCCTGGGCGTACTGGGTCTGGCCCATGACGTTGGCGTCGTTGCCAGCGTGGGGCTGGTGGCCGGTCATCGCCGTCGTGCTGTTGTCGAGGATGATGTAGGTGATGTCCTGGCCCTGGGCGATGGAGTTGCTGATCGCCGACTGGCCGGAGTGGAAGAACGTGCCGTCGCCCATGAAGACCAGTTGCTTGTTGTCGATGAACGGGTCGGCGCCGGCGCCGGTCCCGCCGCCCAGGCCCATGCCCGAGTAGTTGTGCATCAGCGGGACGTTGGGCTCGAACATGAGCATGGTGTAACAGCCGGTGTCGCCGTGGCAGACCAGGTCCACCGGGGGCCGCTTGTGCGTGCGGCGCATGTACTCGGCGTCCATCAGGTCGCGGCGGAGCTCCAGGAGCACGTTCGACGAGTCGCGGTGCGGGCAGCCCGGGCAGAAGGTCGGCGTGCGGACGGGGATGTTGACCTCCCGCGCCGCGGCGACGCTGATCCGATCCAGCTCCGCGGTCAGCCGGCCGTTGGTCAGCTCGATCGGCAGGGTCGGGTGGTCCTTGATCAGCGGGACCAGCCGCTCGATCAGCAGCGACGGGTGCAGCCCGCGGGTGGCGGGGATGCCCGGCAGGTCGCGCGGGAACTTCTTGCCCCAGACCCGGGTCGGGGCCTGGCCGCCGGCGCCGGTGCCCAAGACCTCGTGGACCTGCTTCTCAACGAAGCTCCGCCGCTCCTCGACGACGACCACCTGCTCGCAGTGGCCGGCGAACTCGCGGACGATCTGCTCGTCCAGCGGGTAGCTGAGCCCGATCTTGAGGATGGGCAGGCGGCCGGTCAGACCCATCTCCTCCAGCGCCTGCGAGAGGTAGGCGTAGGCGGCGCCGCTGGCGATGAAGCCCATCGGCACGCGCTCGCCCTTCTGGGGCTTGTGGAGGATGCGGTTGACGCCCAGCCGACGCGCCTCGGCGCAGACCGCGGCGTGGCGGGCGGCCATGCCCACCTCCCGGTGCCAGCTCCGCGGCGGCAGCAACACGAACTGGTCGAGGTACGGCTTGATGTCACGCTCGTAGCTGAGCGCCGCCTTCTGCTCGTGGTTCAGCGACGGGTAGTCGTTGGCCTTGACCTCGACGGAACCGCCGCCGTCGGCCAGCGAGACCGTCATCATGTAGCCGATGTAGATCTGGCCGGCTCGGCCGAGCTTGAAGCTCAGCGGCACCCAGTCCTTGACCTCCTGGGGGCTGCTGGGCTCGAGCATGGGCATGCGCAGGTGCTCTGCCATGAAGCGGCTGTCGACGGGGGCCTGGGTCGAGTCCGACCACGGGTCGTCGCCACAGACGACCAGCGCCCCGCCGTCGCCCTTGGTCCCGGCGAGCACGCCCAGCGCCAGCGCGTCGGAGGCGACGTGGACGCCGACGCTCTTGAAGGCGCAGATGGCGCGGCACTGGGCCATCTGCGACCCGTTGACCATGGCGACCGAGAGGGCTTCGTTGTTGGCGATGCGCGCGACGATGCCGCGCTCGGCCAGCAGCGGCGCCAGGCCGTGACACGTATCGAAGAATCCGGCGATCGGCGAGCCGGGATAACCGGTCAACAGGTGCACGCCACCGGGCGTTTCGAGCGCGCCCTTGACGAGCAGTTCGTTACCGGTGTAGATCTCCCGCCCCGATCCCTGGGTAAACCGCGGGTCCGTTTTCATGTTCTGTGAGCTTTCCGTTCACGTGGCTGGACGCTGTTCATCCGTGCAAGCGGAACCACGACATACAGGCAATACTCTCAGGGCCCTTGACCTTGATACCGGCGGCGGCGACAGTCCGGTCGACCGGCCGCGGTTGAGTTCACGTGCGTATTGTAAGTGCAGGCCGCCCCCTATGGCCAGAGCAAACACGCGACATTCTCCGAGGATCTTTCGAAATCGAAATCTGCGTAAGTGCCGTCTTGGGCCGTGGATGCAAGTTTGGGGCGGCGTCGGGGGCCCGGAACGCACCACGCCGATCCGACGGTCGGCCCGCCGGGCACGCCGCGGCGGCGTTCGGCGGACTGCACTCACACGGGGCGGCTGCGCATGTTATGATAATGTACTGAGGCGCGAACGTATCGGCTTCATCGAGTCAGCCGTCCGCAGCAGGGCGGCCAGGGATGATGATGCGTAACCGACAGATGCGTCCGTTCAGGCTTGACCGCCCCAAGCGGGGCCGGACCCGACGCGCGATCACCGCGCTGGTCAATCCGGCGATCGAGCGGGCCCTGGCCTTCCATCGGCTCAACCACGTCTACGACGTGGCCAGCCGCGACGACGGCGACGATCGCCATTTCGTCGAGAAGGCGCTCAGCGCCCTGCACGTGCACGTCGACGTCCGCGAGGACGAGCTCGACCGCATCCCCAGGTCCGGCCCGCTGGTCGTCGTCGCCAACCACCCGTTCGGCGCGATCGACGGCATGATCCTCATGGCGATCCTCCACCGCGCCCGGCCCGACGCGAAGGTCATGGCCAACTTCTTGCTGGCGCGGATCCCCGAGCTCCGCGACATGCTGATCCAGGTCGACCCGTTCGGGTCCGACGCGGCGCGCTCGCGGAACCTCCAGCCGCTCAAGGACGCGATCCGTCACGTCCGGGACGGCGGGGCGCTGGGCAGCTTCCCCGCCGGCGAGGTCGCGCACTTCGACCTGCACCAGCGGGCGATCGTGGACCCGGAATGGAGCGAGACAATCGCGCGGATCGCCCGGCGGGCCAACGCCGCCGTCCTGCCCATCTACTTCCACGGCCGCAACAGCCAGTTGTTCAACCTGCTGGGCATGATTCACCCGCGGCTGCGGACGGTGATGCTGCCACGGGAACTGCTCAAGAAGCACGACTCGACGATCACGATGCGGATCGGCCAGCCCATCCCCGCCACGCGGATCGCCGACTTCCACGACGACCGGCGGCTGACCGATTACCTGCGGATGCGGACGTACCTGCTGTCCGCGGGGCTGCACCGCCGCCGGCGGCACCGCCCCTCGCAGCGGCGGGAGCCGGCCCCGCAGCAGACCGGCCGGCCGATCGCCGACCCGGTGAAGCCCGAGCTGCTCGCCGAGGAGGTCGCCACGCTCCCGCCGGACCGGCTGCTGCTCGAATCCGCCGACCAGCAGGTGTATTACGGCACGGCCGACGAGCTGCCCCACGTGCTCCGCGAGATCGGCCGACTCCGCGAGATCACCTTCCGCGAGGTCGGCGAGGGCACCGGCCGGCCACTCGACCTCGACCGTTTCGACGAGACCTACCTGCACATGTTCGTCTGGCGGCCGGCCGGCAACGAGATCATCGGCGCCTACCGCCTGGGCCTGACCGATCGGATCGTCCCCAAGGACGGGCTGCCCGGGCTCTACACGTGGACGCTGTTCGACTTCAGCCAGAAGCTCATCGAGCAGGTCGACCCGGCGATCGAGCTGGGCCGCTCGTTCGTCCGCCCCGAGTACCAGAAGAACTACGCGCCGCTGCTGAACCTGTGGAAGGGCATCGGCCGCTACGCCGTGCTCCACCCGGACTACTGCCGGATGTTCGGCCCGGTCTCGATCAGCAACGACTACAACGCGGTGTCGCGGTGGCTGATGGTGAAGTTCGTCACGTCGACGCGGCTGGCGCCGGACCTCGCGGCGCTGTGCACGCCCCGCAACCCCCTGCGCACCCGCAAGCGAGGCCGCGTCATCCGCCAGCTCGACTCGATCGTCATCAAGGACCTCGACGAGGTGAACGACCTGATCACCGACATCGAGCAGCAGCACCGCACCGTGCCGATCCTGCTCAAGCAGTACCTGCGGCTGGGGGCGCGGCTGCTGGCGTTCAACATCGACCCCGACTTCGGCGACGCGCTCGACGGGCTGATGTACGTCGACCTCAGGAGCACCGACCCGCGGATCCTCGCCAAGTACCTCGGCCGCGAGGGCTCGGTCGAGTTCCTCCGCTACCACGGCGTGGAGGTGTAGCCGGCGCCTGGGCCAGGCGCGGGGCCGGTCGCGGGGTGGCCCGCCGGGCCGGGGGCTGGGGTCGGGTCGTGGTGATTCAAGTTCGTTCATGTGGGCGACTTGGAAACCTTGACAGTCCGGCGGTCGCCGCGTAGGCTACGCCGTTTTCATCACATGCCCCGATCATCAGGCTGCCCGACGCCGCCGTCGCCGGGCGTGGGGCCGTTGGTTGAGCCCACCGCACAGGACCGTAAACGATGTTGCCAACTCATCGCCGAAGCAAGGCCCGTCGCGGCAATCGCCGCTCGCACGACAAGCTCACCCCGCCGCACGCGGTGTTGTGCCCGAACTGCGGCTCGCCCAAGCTGCCCCACGCCGCCTGCACCAACTGCGGGTACGTCCGGCCCGGTCTGACGCTGAAGTCTGAACACGAGGAACAATAGTCGATGCGTATCGCCATCGACGTCATGGGCGGCGACAACGCGCCCGATGCCATCCTCGACGGCGCGCTGGCCGCCCTCGAACTGCTCGCTGACGACGATCAACTCGTCTTCGTCGGCGACCCCCAGGTCATCCGCGACTGCATCACCGAACGCGGTCACGCCCACGATCCCCGCGTGGACATCCTCGCCACGCGGGAGACGGTGGACATGGATGAGACGCCCGTCGACGCGGTGCGGAACAAGCCCGACAGCTCGGTCGCGAAGCTGGGCTGGCTCGGGTCCAAGCGCGCCGGCGACCAGCAGGCCGACATCGTCATCTCCGCGGGCAACACCGGCGCGATGGTCGCCGCGGCCCAGATGCACATGCGGCGTCTGCCCAACGTGCACCGGCCGGGGATCGCGGTGACCATGCCCACGTTCCACGGCCCGCTGATCGTCTGCGACGTCGGGGCGAACATCGTCCCCAAGCCCCACCACCTGCACCAGTACGGGCACATGGCCGGCATCTACGCCCGGGAGGTGCACGGCATCGACAGCCCCCGCGTCTCGGTGCTCTCGGTCGGGGGCGAGGAGAACAAGGGCACGGGCCTGGTCAAGGAGAGCGGCAAGCTCATGAAGGCCGACCCCGAGCTGAACTACGTCGGCCACTGCGAGGGCCGCGACCTGTTCGACGGCAAGACCGACGTGCTCATCACCGAGGGCTTCACCGGCAACGTGGTGCTCAAGCTCGCCGAGGGCCTGGCCGCCGGGCTGTTCAAGACCATCGCCCACGAGATCTTTGAGGAAGACCCGGAGCTGGCGATGAAATTCGAGCCGGTCGTCAAGAAGATCTGGGCCAAGCACGACTGGCACGAGTTCGGCGGGGCGCCGCTGCTGGGTGTCCGGGGCAACTGCGTGATCTGCCACGGCTCGTCGCAGGCCCGCACGATCCGCGCCGCGGTCCGCAACGCCGTCAGCTACACCCGTCACAACGTCAACGACAAGATCGTCCAGGCGCTGGCCCGGGCGGAACAGCTCGCCGGTAAGGTCGCTCCATGAGTCCAACGCAAGCCCGCAGAGCACGAGGCCCGGCCGGGGTCGCCATCGCCGGCTCGGGCATGGCCGTCCCCGATCGCATCCTCACCAACGCCGACCTCGAAAAGATCGTCGACACCTCGGATGAGTGGATCGTCCAGCGGACCGGGATCAAGACCCGGCACGTCAGCGAGCCCGGCGACCGCGCCCGCGACCTGGCCGTCACCGCCGTCCGCCGGGCGCTCGACCGGGCCGGCCTCCAGCCCGGCGACCTGGACCTGCTGCTGTGCGCCACGATGACCCCGGACATGATCTGCCCGGCGATGAGCTGCCAGATCGTGCACGGGCTGGGCGCGATCCCCGCGGGCGCGATGGACATCAACATCGCCTGCACCGGGTTCGTCGCCGCCCTCAACCACGGCGCCAACGCCGTCATGAGCGGCAACTACCGCAACGTCGCCGTCGTCGCCGCCGAGATGCTCACCCGCATCACCGACTGGGAGGACCGGACCACCTGCGTGCTGTTCGGCGACGCCGCCGCCGCCGCCATCCTCACCCCCTCCGACGACCCCGACCAGGGCTGCTACTTCCAGCAGCTCGGGTCCGACGGCGAACGCGGGATCGTGCTCTACGTCCCCCGCGATGACGACGACGTGCCCGACAGCGAGAAGCCAAGCTTCTCCGGCAAGTACGACAAGCTGCACATGAACGGCAAGGCGGTCTACAAGTTCGCCGTCGAGAAGCTCGCCGAGTGCGTCGGCAACGCCCTCGAGGCGACCGGACTCACCGCCGACGACATCAAGATGGTCATCCCCCACCAGTCGAACATCCGCATGCTCAAGAGCGCGTGGAAGCGGCTGGGATTCGATGAAAACAAGATCTGCATCAACATCGATCGCTTCGGCAACACCTCCGCGGCCAGCGTGGGCATCTGCCTCCACGAGCTGATGGAGTCGGGCGCGGTCGGCCCGGGCGACTACGTCGTGTTCGTCGCCCAGGGCGGCGGCCTGAGCTGGGGCACCTGCCTGTGGAAGCTCTGACAGCGGGCATCGGGGGCAAGCGGCAAGACGTGAACGGAGCAATGGGTTAACGCATGGGTGAGACAGCAAGCATCATTCTGTGCCCGGGGCAGGGCGCCCAGCACGTGGGCATGGGCAAGGCCTGGGCGGCGCAGCACGACGCGGCGCGGCGGACCTTCGAGCAGGCCGACCAGGTGCTCGGCATCGAGCTCTCGGAGGTCTGCTTCAACGGCCCGGAGGATCAGGTCACGCGCACCGACATCGCGCAGGCGGCGATCTACGTGACGACGATCGCCTGCGTCCGAGCGCTGCGCGAGGCCGGCGAGCTCGACGCCGAGCCGGCGGCGACGGCGGGGCTGAGCCTCGGCGAGTACACGGCGCTGCACCTGGCCGGTGCGGTGAGCTTCGCCGACGGGCTGAAGCTGGTCCGCCAGCGCGGGCAGTTCATGCAGCAGGCCGCCGAGGCCCACCCCTCGAGCATGGTCGCGCTGATCGGCGCCGACGAAGCAAAGGCCCGCGAGCTGTGCGAGCGGGCGGCGGGCGGCGACGGCGTGCTGGTGCCGGCCAACTTCAACTGCCCGGGCCAGGTCGTGGTCAGCGGCGACAAGCCCGCGTGCGCCCGGGCCCTCGAAGTCGCGGAGCAGATGGGATTGCGCGCGACGGAGCTGACCGTCGCCGGGGCGTTTCATTCGCCTTACATGCGGCCGGCGGCCGACCGCATGGCCGAGGCGCTCGATCAGGCCGACTGGTCCGTGCCGACCTGCACGGTGATGAGCAACGTGACGGGGATGCCCCACGACGGGCAGATCGACGGGATCAAGCGGAAGCTCGTCGACCAGATCGTCTCGCCGGTGCGGTGGGCCGACGACGTGCAATGGTTGCTCACCCACGTGCCGGGCCGTTACGTTGAACCGGCGCCGGGCAAGGCGTTGTCGGGCATGATGAAGCGGATCGATCGGAAGACGAAGGTTGAGAATTTCGCGGACCCGCCGGGCTGACCCGGCGGCCGGCTGACAGGGGTGGCTGCGATGGCGAACAAGACCGAACAACGCGTGGCGGTGGTGACCGGCGCGAGCCGGGGCATCGGCGCGGCGATCGCCGGGGCGCTGGCGGCGGACGGCCGGCACGTCGTGCTGGTCGCGCGGGACCAGGACAAGCTCAACGCGGTGAAGGCCGGGATCGAAGCCGCCGGCGGCACCGCCGAGGTCGCGGCCTGCGACATCGCCGATGCCGATGCGATCGTGGCGATGATCGACCGGGTCGCCGACGAGCACGGGCGGCTGGACATCCTGGTGAACAACGCGGGCATCACGCGGGACAACCTGTTCCTGCGGATGACCGACGAGCAGTTCGACGAGGTGATGGCGGTGAACCTGCGTTCGGCGTTCGTGGCGTGCCGCGCGGCGGCGCGGACGATGATGCGCGGCAAGTGGGGCCGCATCGTGAACATCGGCTCGGTCTCGGGGCTGGTGGGCAACGCGGGGCAGGCCAACTACGCCGCGAGCAAGGCGGCGCTGCTGGGCCTGACCAAGTCGATCGCGAAGGAGCTGGCGGGCAAGCGGATCACGGCGAACGTGGTGGCCCCGGGGTTCATCGAGACGGACATGACCGACGTGCTGCCGGACGCGATCAAGGATTCGGTGAAGACGCTGACGCCGCTGAAGCGGATGGGCACGTCGGAGGAAGTCGCGGCGGCGGTGGCGTTTGTCGCATCGGAATCGGCCGGCTACATCACCGGGCAGGTGCTCGCGGTCGATGGCGGCATGACAATGAGTTAAACTCACGCGATGGGCCCGGCGGCCACCGCTCGCCTTGGCAGCCGGCCCGACGACGGATATCATTGGCCGCCTTAACCGAGCGGCGGAACGGACCCGTACAACGCACTGGCGCCCGACCAAGGAGATCGCGATGGATCGACAGGAAATCGAACAGAAGGTCATCGACATCGTTGCCGAGCAGATGGGTGTGGACAAGGGCGAGATCAGCACCGACACCCACTTCATCAACGACCTCAACGCCGACTCGCTCGACACCGTCGAACTGGTCATGGAGTTCGAGGATGAGTTTGAGACGAGCATCCCCGACGAGGAAGCGGAGAAGATCCAGACGGTCGGGCAGGCCATCGACTACATCATGGCCCACATCGACAAGCAGGGCGCCGGCGCCGAAGAAGGCGAGTAACCCGAACACCACCATCCCGCAGGCCGCGCGCGACACCGGGCGACCCCGCCTTGACGAGACGCCCACGCGCCGCCTCGCCGTGCGGAATCCTTCACCGATATGAATTCACGACGCGTTGTCATCACGGGCATGGGCTGGGCGACCAGCCTCGGGCTCAGCGTCCCCGAGGTCTGGGCCAAGCTGCTCGCCGGGACCAGCGGCATCCGCCCCATCCGACGCTGGGACGCCAGCCAGCACACCAGCCGCATCGCCGGCGAGATCACCGAGTGGGACGGCGGCCCGCACCTCGACGCCAATGCCTGCAAACGGCTCGACCGCTTCAGCCAGTTCGCGCTGTCGGCGTCCATCGACGCGATCGCCGATTCCGGGCTCGACCCCGACGCCGAGGACCCGTACCGCTGCGGCGTGATCATCGGCTCGGGCATCGGCGGCATGGAGAGCTTCGAGCACGGCCACGAGAAGGTCATCGAGAAGGGGCCCAAACGCGCCAGCCCGCTGCTGATCCCCATGCTCATGATCAACGCCGGCTCGGCCAACGTCTCCATCCACTTCGGCTTCAAGGGCGTCAACTACGCGACCGTGACCGCCTGCGCCGCGGCGGGCCACGCCATCGCCGACGCGTGCAGCGCGATCCGCCACGGCGACGCCGACGTCGTCCTCGCCGGC
Organism: uncultured Planctomycetaceae bacterium; assembly: GCA_964458935.1. Taxonomy (GTDB): domain Bacteria; phylum Planctomycetota; class Phycisphaerae; order Phycisphaerales; family Zrk34; genus CAYWKS01. The sequence continues at coordinate 38,490 of CAYWKS010000011.1, read as the reverse complement.
GGGTCGGAAGCCGCCGCCACGCGGCTGGGCGTCGGCTGCTTCATGACCATGCGCGCCCTGTCGACCCGCAACGAAGACCCGGAGAAGGCCTCCCGGCCCTTCGACGTCGACCGCGACGGGTTCGTCATCGCCGAGGGCGCCGGCGTGCTCCTGCTCGAAGACTACGAGCACGCCAAAGCCCGCGACGCCAACATCTACGCCGAGGTCTGCGGGTTCGGCATGACCGGCGACGGCTCGCACATCACCGCGCCCGACGAGAACGGCTCGGGCGCCGCCGAGGCCATGCGCCGCGCCCTCCGCGACGCCCGGATCGACCCGACCGACATCCAGCACATCAACCCCCACGCGACCTCGACCCCGCTGGGCGACGTCGCCGAGAACCGCGCCCTCAAGACCGTCTTCGCCGACCACGCCCACCGGCTCGCCATCAGCGGCACCAAGAGCATGACCGGCCACCTGCTCGGCGCCTCCGGCGGGATCGAGGCGGTCATGACCACGCTCGCCGTCCAGACCGGCGACTGCCCGCCGACGATCAACCTCGACACCCCCGACGTCGGATGCGACCTGAACTACTGCGCCCACGAGGCCCAGCACCACGACATCCGCTACGCGCTGTGCAACAACTTCGGGTTCGGCGGCCACAACATCTCGCTGGTCATCGGCAAGGTGTAACCGGTCCGCCGGGCGCCGCGGTCCGCCTCCCCGCGACCTACAATCAGCCGCTCGATCCCCGGAGCCCCGCGCCATGATCGTCGGCATCCCGCGTGAGACCAAGCAGCACGAGTACCGCGTGGCGATGTTGCCGGTGGGCGTGGAACTGCTGGCGCGCCGCGGGCACCGGGTGCTGCTCGAGCGGGGCGCCGGCGTCGGCAGCGGCTACGACGACGCCGAGTACGAACGGGCCGGCGCCGTGCTGGTCGAGCGGCCCGAGGCGGTCTTCGACGACGCCGACCTGATCGTCAAGGTGAAAGAGCCGATCGGCCCGGAGATCGAGCGGCTGCGGGCGGGCCAGGTCGTCTTCACGTACTTCCACTTCGCCGCGTCGCGGGCGTTGACCGAGGCATGCCTGGCGCGGCGGATCGTGGCGTTGGCGTACGAGACGCTGACCGACGCGTCGGGGGCGTTGCCGCTGCTGACGCCGATGAGCGAGGTCGCCGGGCGGATGAGCATCCAGGAGGGCGCGAAGTTCCTGGAGCGGCCTCAACTCGGGCGGGGGATCCTGCTGGGCGGGGTGACCGGCGTGGAGCCGGGCAACGTGCTGATCCTCGGCGCGGGGGTGGTCGGGACGAACGCGGCCCGCATGGCCGCCGGCCTGGGCGCCAACGTCGTGGCCATGGACGTCGACCTCGATCGTCTCCGGCACCTCGACTCGGTCATGCCGCCCAACGTGCACACCGTCTACAGCGACCCGCACGCGATCGCCGAGCACGCCGCCCTCGCCGACCTGGTCATCGGCAGCGTCCTCATCCCCGGCGGGCGGACGCCCGTGCTCATCACCCGCGCGATGCTCCGGGGCATGAAGACCGGCAGCGTGATCGTCGACGTCGGCGTCGACCAGGGCGGGTGCATCGAGACCTCCCGACCCACCACCCACGAGGACCCGACCTTCGTCGTCGACGGGGTCGTGCACTACGGCGTGGCGAACATGCCCGGCGCGGTCGGCCGCACCAGCACCCAGGCGCTGTGCCACGCGACCCAGCCCTACGTGCTCCGCCTCGCCGATGCCCCGCTCGAGGCGCTGCTGTCCGGTGACCCGGCGTTCCGCTCGGCGCTGAACATGCGCGAAGGCCGGCTGACCAACCGCGCCGTCGCCGAGACGTTCGGCGTGGAATGCGATTAAGTTCGGCGCGGGGCTTGTCCGATAAGCAAGGTATGTCCGTCCGCGATGTCAAAGCCATCCTGAAGCTGCGTGTGCCGGTCATCGTCCGCCTGGCGCACCGCCAGATGAAGCTCAGCGAGGTGATGAACCTCGGCCCCGGCGCGCTGGTCGAGCTGCCCAAGCCCCACGACGAGCCGCTCGAGCTCATGGTCAACAACAAGCTCATCGGCCACGGCGCCGCGGTCAAGGTCGGCGAGCGGTTCGGCATCAAGGTCGCCGCGGTCGGCGACGCCGAAGACCGCATCCGGGCGCTGGGCCCGGTCGGCCAGCAGCTCGGCGGCGGCGGCGACGCCGACGACGGCGATGTCGAGGCGGAGGCCGGCCAGGCCGACGAAGCCGGCGAGCAAGAACAGTGATTCACCCCGCCGGGCCTGAGGCCTCGGATGGGGCGAAGCCGTGCGGCGGCCGCCCCTCACCTACATCAGACTCACCGGATCGACGTCGACGGCCATGGTGATGTCGGACGTGATGGCGCCGGCGTCGCGGGCGACGGCGAGCAGCTTCTGCAGCGCCGCGGCGGTGTCGGCGACGATCTCGATCTGCATGCGGTAGTAGCCGCCGATGCGGGCGATCGGCGGGACCAGCGGGCCGAGGATGCGGCAGCCGGTGCCCAGCTTGGCGTCGGCATCGAGCAGGGCGGCGTTGACCGCGTCGGCCGCGTCGTTGGCCTTGTCCAGGTCGCGGTCGCGGCAGACGATCCGCGCCATCCGCGTCGTCGGGGGCAGGGCGGCCCGCTCGCGCTGCTCCAGCTCCTGCCGCGCGAACGTCGCGTAGTCGTGCGCCGCGGCGAGCTTGATCACCGGGTGGGTCGGCGTGAAGGTCTGGACAACGACGGCGCCGGCGGTGTCGCCCCGGCCGCTGCGGCCGGAGACCTGCGAGACCAACTGAAACGTCCGCTCGCTCGCCCGGAAGTCGGGCAGGTTCAGCGCCGTGTCCGCGCTGATCACGCCGACCAGCCTCACATTGGGAAAGTCCAGGCCCTTGGCGATCATCTGCGTGCCGATCAGCAGGTCGACCTCGCCGGCGCGGAAGCGGCCGAGCGCTTCCTGGTAGTCCCGGCCGGTCCGCATCGCGTCCGAGTCCATCCGCAGCAGTCGGACGCTCGGGAGCTTCCGCTCGAGCTCCTGTTCCACGCGCTGCGTGCCGAGCCCGAACACCGTGACCTTCCTCCCGCAGACCGGGCACACCCCCGGCAGGCGGTTCTCGAACGAGCAGTAGTGGCAGCGGACCAGCCCGCCGGCGGCGACGCGGCGGTCGAGGTGGTACACCATCGCCACGTCGCAGTGGTCGCACCGCATCTGCCAGCCGCAGTTGGGGTCCGGGCAGGCGATGTAGTTGGCGTACCCCCGGCGGTTGAGCAGCAGGATGACCTGGGCGCCGGCTTCGAACGTGCGCCGCATGGCCGACTCGAGCACGTCGCTGACCAGGTGAACGCCGCGGTCGCCGCGCTGCACCCGCGCGCGGCGTTCGGCCATCATGTCCACGATCCGCACGCGGGGCATCGACCGATCCATGACACGGCGGGTGAGCTTGTGCAGTCGGTAGTGCGTTCGCGCCGGGCCCCGGGTGGCGTTGTAGTAGCTCTCGAGGGAGGGGGTGGCCGACCCGAGCACGACCGGGCATCGGTGCATCTGGCCGCGCTTGATGGCTAGGTCGCGGCCGTGGTAGCGCGGGGCCTGGTCCTGCTTGTAGCTGGCGTCGTGTTCCTCGTCGACGACGAGCAGCCCGACGTTCGCGGTCGGTGCGAACACCGCCGACCGGGCGCCCACGACGACCTGGGCCCACCCGTCGCGGATGGCCAGCCACTGGCGGTGCCGTTGCGCCGCGGTCAGGCCCGAGTGCAGCACCGCCACCCGCTCGAACCGCCCGAGGAAGCGGCCGACCGTCTGCGGCGTCAGCGCGATCTCCGGCACCAGCACCACCGCGACCTTGCCCGCGGCGACGACCGGCTCGATCGCCCGGATGTACACCTCGGTCTTGCCCGAGCCCGTCACGCCGTGGATGACGTGCACCCCGAACCCCTTGTCCAGCGACGAGGTGATCGCGTCGCAGGTCTGCTGTTGCTCGTCGTTGAGGGTGACCGGCCGGTGGCGCTCGGGCGATTCGTGCGACGCCGCGGCGCGGAGCTCCGTGTGGTCGACCCGGCGGAGCAGGCCCTTGTCGATGAGCTGGTTGACCGGCTGGGCGGACCGGGCCCCGCCGGCGTCGGCGAGCGATCGGGCGTCCATGGGCAGCTTGCCGATCATGCCCAGCTCCATCGCCGCCGCGAGCACGGCCCGCTGCTTCGGGGGGAGCTTGTGGTGCTGCACGATCCCCGGCAGGCTGTCGGCGGCGATCGGGTCCTGCAGGTCCACCAGCGCCCGCCTGACCAGCCCGGTGCCCCGCTTGACCGAGGCCGGCAGCATCGTCGCGAACACCATCCCCAGCGGGCAGCAGTAGTAGCCCGACATCCAACGCGCCAGCTCGATCAGCCCGTCGGGCAGGTGCAGCGCCTCCCGCTCGCGCGCCGCGATCCGCTTGAGCTTGGCCGCCGGCACCTCCGTCGTCTCCGCCACGCTGAGCACGTAACCGCTGACCGTGCGGTTGCCCCGGCCCAGCGGCACCACCACCCGGTCGCCCGGGCGCAGGTCGGCCAGCTCGTCCGGCACGACGTACGTCAGTCCGTCGGGCATCTCCAGGCCCTGCTCGGGCGCGACCTGCGCGAACCGGCCGCGGCTGACTGTCTGCTCGTCGCTCTGGAAGAGGTTGGCCATGGTGCGCGGTGCGGCGCGGGATGCAAGACGCCGGACGCGGCGCCGCGGGCGGTCGGCCCCGGGCCGCGTCGCCGCCCCGGCCGGCGTCGCTATGCTTTGGTTCCCTCGGGCCCGCCGTCCTTGAAGTACTTCCGCTGGGTGGCGGCGGCCAAGTCGATCTCGTTGATGTTCGCCAGCGTGCACAGCCAGGCGAACACATCGGCGAACTCCCCTTCGAGGTTGGCGCGGGGGTCGTCGTTCGCGGGGTCGCCGTCGGCCTCGTGCAGCGCCGTCGCCAGCTCGCCGACCTCCTCGACGAACCACATGAACGTCCCAGGCGTGCCGCGGGCCTTGTCGGTCGCGTAGTAGCGGTCGCGGATGTGCCGTTGAAAGTCGGCGATGGTCATGGCTTGAGCGTCGTTCATCCGGGTCATCGTACCATCGGCGGGCGGGCGACGGGCTTCGCGGCCGCTTGAAATGCGTACAATGGCCGTCATGCCGACGGTGCGGTCGAAGACCTACGCAACGATCGATGCGATGCCGATCCTGGCCGGGCTGCTGGCGGTCTGGGCGGTGCTGTCGTGGCTGGTCTTCCCGCCGGTCAACTGGTGGCTCGTGGCTTACGTCGCGCCGGCGCCGCTGGTGCTTGTGGCGGCTCGGGGCCAGTCGGTCCGCGTCGTGGCGCTGCTGACGTACCTCGCGGGTCTGGTCTGGTGGGCCGTCGCCGTCCGCTGGCTCACCGATGTCACGCTCGGCGGCTACATCGCGTTGTCGTTCTACCTGGCGGTGTACCCGCTGACCTTTGCGCTGGTGTTGCGGTTGGTGCATCGGCGGCTGGGGCTGCCGCTGTTCCTCGCGGCGCCGATCGTCTGGGTTGCGGTCGAACTGTTGCGCGGGCTCATGCTCACCGGCTTCCCCTGGTTCCTGCTGGGCCATTCCCAGCCGACCGCGATGATCCAGGTCGCCGACGCCGTCGGCGCGTACGGCGTGTCGTTCGTCGTGGCGGTGTCGGCGGGGCTGGTGGTCGACCTGCTGACGATGCCGCTGACGCGGCCGGGCCGGCGGCTCAACCCCACGCTCGCGCTGGGGCTGGGGCTCTGGGCGGTGGTCACGTTCGGGGCGCTGGGCTACGGCCTGTGGCGGCTGAACCAGGACGCGACGACCGGGCCGGCCCTGCGCGTCGCGGTCGTCCAGACCGACGTGCCCCAGTCGAACAAGATCGCCCCGACCGACGAACAGGACGCGGAGAACTTCGACCGCATGATGGCGCTGAGCGAGCAAGCCATGGCGGCGGGCCCGGGTCTGATCGTCTGGCCCGAGACCGCCGTGCCCCGGCCGATCAACGACGAGTCGTACCGGGTGTTCCGGTACGTGGGCCACGGGGCGCAGTGGCGGAGCTACCGCGATCGCCTGGCGCGTTTCGCCGCGGACCACCAGACGGCGCTGATCGTCGGCGCCCACGCGATCACCGGCTGGTCGCGGCAAAGCGACCCGAGCGGTGGTGAGTATTTCATGCCCGGCCGGCGGTACAACGCGGCGTACCTGGTCGATCCCCTGGCCGGCGTCGCGGCGCGCTACGACAAGGTCCATCGCGTGCCCTTCGGCGAGTACGTGCTGTTCGAGCAGGCGCTGCCCTGGCTGGCGGCGGGGCTCCGCGAGCTGGCGCCCGTGCCGGGCTACTCGCTGTCGCCGGGCGAGCAGTTCACCCTGCTCAGCATCGAGGTCGACGGGCGGACGTGGCGGATCGGCGCGCCGATCTGCTTCGAGGACGTCATCAGCTATCCCTGCCGCGCGATGGTCTACGATGCCCGCGGCAACAAGCGGGCCGACCTGCTGGTCAACCTGACCAACGACGGGTGGTACCCCGGTTCGAGCGAGGCGATCCAGCACGAGCAGATCGCGCGGTTCCGCTGCGTGGAGAACCGCGTGCCGATGGCGCGGGCGGTCAACCGCGGGGTGAGCGGGCTGTTCGACGCGTGCGGCCGGCCGGTCGAGAAGCTCGTCGTCGACGGGCGGCGCCAGCTCGTTGCGGGCACGGCGTCGGCCGAGCTCCACGCCGACCGCCGCGCGACGCTGTTCGGTCGCGTCGGCGACCTGTTCGCCGAGGCGTGCGGCGCCCTGACGATCGGGCTGCTGGTGCTCAGCGCCGTATTCAAACGAAAGGCGGTTCAGGATCGATGAGACGATGGGCTCACCCAGGCAAGAGCGTCGTGTCCGCCGCGCGTCGGCGGGCGGTCGTGCTCGCGGTCGTCGTGTTGGGGGCGTGCCTCGCCGGGCCGGCCAACGCCCAGGACGCCGCGACCGACCGCGTCGAGCGGGCGCTGCGGATGACCGAGCTGCGCGATAAGGCGATCGCGATCCTGGTCGAGGCTTCGCGCTCGGACAACGCGGCGTTGCGGTCGAACGCCATCGAGGCGATGCAGATGCAACCCGAACGCGCCCGGCCGCTCATCCAGCGCGGGCTGGACGACCCCAACCCCGCGGTGCGGTTCGCCGCGGTGGTCGCGGCGGGCCGGCTGGGGTTCGACGCGATGCGGCCGGCGCTGCGGCCCCTGGTCCACGACACCCACCCATCGGTCCGCGCCGCGGCGATGTACGCGCTGCGCAAGCTCGGCGAGCGGATCGACGTCACGCCGCTGGCCGACATGCTGGCCAGCCAGGACCCCGGCCTCCGCGCCAACGTCGCGCTGATCCTGGGGCTGATGGGCGACGACAGCGCGATCCCGATGCTGCGGCAGGCCGGCGGCTGGCCCATGCCCAAGGTCAGCGAGCAGCGCGTGGCCGTCGTCCGCATCCAGATCGCCGAGGCGATGGCGCGGCTGGGCGATGAGGGGGCGCTGACCAGCCTGCGGGCCGGCATCCACAGCTCGATCGGCGAGGTCCGCGTCGTGGCGATCAACGCGATCGGCGAGCTGGGCGACGAGAAGGGCGCGGCCATGCTGCAGGTGCTGCTCGACCGCCAGCCGGTGGAGGTGCGGCTGGCCGCGGCGGGCGCGCTGGCCCGCGTCGCCCGCAAGCAGCAGTTCGAGCACCGCCAGGTCGGTCAGTGGCTGGGCGAACTGGTCGACCGGGCCCGGCCGATCGTGCTCGAAGCCGGCCGTTCCCAGACCATGCCCCACCGGGCGCAGGCGGCGTGGGTGCTGGGCTGGTTCGACGACGCGGCGACGATGCAGCGTGTGCGGGAGCTGATCGCCGCCGAGCAGGGGCCGGTACGGGTCGCCGCGGCGGCGTCGGCCCTGCGCCGGGCGCTGCGGGAACTGGGCGGATCGGCCGGGCCGGACAGTTGACAAAAGTGAAGCGAACGGTTTAGATACCAGCGAGTTAGACCTCACACCCGTCTCGCACAGGGACATCCCGCGGACCCCGCCAGGAGCGGCGACAACAGGCTTGCTCCTTTACACCTGCCGCAAGGCGCAAGTTGGAGGCGACCGTACCGTGAGCATCGTGACCAAGATTTTCGTCGTGCTGGTGACCATCTTCGCCGTGGTCCATGTTTCGCTGGTGATCGCGTACGTGAACAACACCGCCGCGATCAAGGGCGCTCTGGAAGACGCGACCCAGGAGGTCGCCGCCGCCCGGACCCAGGCGAGGCTGATCGAAGCGGAGATGGCCGCCACCCAGGACAACGTCGCCGACACCGTGGCCGAGGCCGCCCAGGGCCGCCAGCAGCTCCGCAACGAGATCGACGAGCTGACCACGGAGCTGGCCGGCAAGGATCAGCAGATCGCCGAGCTCAAGAGCGACCTGGCCACCACCCGCGCCCAGATCAGCACCCTGGCGGCGGGCGACGAGCAGACCGCCCGGATCATCCAGATGCTCGAGTCCGAGCTGTCGCAGAAGCGCGACGCGCTCATCAAGGCCGACAAGCAGAACATCGAGCTCACCGACCAGAACCAGGAGCTGGCCGTCGACATCGACACGATGCGCGAGCAGGTGCGGCTGCTGCAGGAGAAGCTCGCCGGCGCCCGCCAGCAACTGGTCGAGATGGAACAGCGGCAGCAGCGCGTGGTCACCGCCGCCGGCGACCAGGCCCGGCCCGTGCCCGCGATCAAGCCCATCCGCGGCAAGATCACCAACGTCCAGCAGGTCGACGGCGAGACCTTCGTCGCCGTCAACGTCGGCAGCAACGACCAGGTCGCCGAGGGCATGATGTTCATCATCCACCGAGGCGACGATTACATCGGCTCGCTGGAGATCACCAATGTGGACCTGAATGCGTCGGCCGGTCGCGTGACCCTCGCCCGCAGCGAGGTCGAGCCCGAGCTCAAGGTCATGGCCAGCGATTTCTAACGCGGCGCGGCCCGAACCGGCCGCCCCCGCCGACCCCGGAGTGTTTCACGATGACCCAGATGGACAGCGGTACGCCCGGTCGTGTCAGGCCCTCGGCCAACGTCTACACCGCCCTCGCGATCATCGCCACCCTCGCGCTGGGCGTGGGCGCAGGCTACCTCGCCGTGGCCAACGTGCAGCAGACCCAGTTCGACCAGATCGGTGAGCTTGAAGGTCAGGGCAACGGTTCGAACCCGATCTTCCTGATCAAGCGCGACTGAACCCGGCCCGGACAGCGGGCCCGCGCCCCGGCCCGGGCGGGCGCCATCGGCTTGCCCACGCCGGTCTTTTTTCATAGCTTCAGGTCTTATCGGTCGATGAACGGTCCAAAGGATCGGGCCACGACCGCTGGCCGTTGATTTCCTGTCTCGCTCATACCAGCCGGAAAGGATTCTGCACCCCACGTGTTTCTCGACTCGCTGCTAGGTTGGGTCAGTGTCGACATGGGCATCGACCTGGGCACGTGCAACACCCTGGTGTGCGTGCGGGGCGAGGGCATCGTCCTCAACGAACCCAGCGTCGTCGCCGTGAAGAAGGGCACCAACAAAGTGCTCCAGGGCGGCAACGCCGTCGGCTGGGTCGCCAAGGAAATGCTCGGCAAGACCCCCGGGTCCATCACCGCCATCCGCCCCTTGAAGGACGGCGTGATCAGTGACTTCGAAATCACCGAGTCGATGCTCAGCTACTTCATCCGCAAGGTCCAGGGCCGCAACCGCTTCATCGGCCCGCGGGTCGTGATCGCGATCCCCTCGGGCATCACCGCGGTGGAGAAGCGGGCGGTGCTCGCCTCGGCCGAGCGGGCGGGCGCGCGGCGGGTCTACCTGGTCGAGGAGCCCATGGCCGCCGGCATCGGCGCGGGCCTGCCCATCGTCGAGGCGGCAGCGAGCATGATAGTCGACATAGGCGGCGGCCCGACCGAGGTCGCCATCAAGAGCCTGGCCGACATCGCCCAGTGCACCAGCGTCCGCACCCCCGGCGACGACATGGACGAGGCCATCGTCAACCACATGAAGAAGACCTACAACCTCATGGTCGGCGAGCAGACCGCCGAGCGGATCAAGATCGAGATCGGCTCAGCCGCCCCCGTCGGCGAAGAGACGACCATCGAGGTCCGTGGCCGCGACATGATCAGCGGCCTGCCCCGCAAGACCGTGGTCACCAGCGAAGAGATCCGCGAAGCGCTGCAGGAACCGATCAGCGCGATCATCAACACCGTCACACGCACCCTCGAGCGGGCCGAGCCCGAGCTCGCGGCCGACCTCGTCGACAACGGCATCGTGCTCGCCGGCGGCGGGGCGCTGCTCCGCGGCGTCGACGTCGTGCTTTCCAACGCGACCGGCCTGGACGTCCGCATCGCCGACGACCCGCTGACCTGTGTCGCGCGTGGCACCAGCATCTACCTCGAGAACATCGAGGACTGGAAGGCCACCATGGAAAGCGACATGGACGAGATGTAGCGGCGCGGCGGCCCGCTCGATCTCAGCAACCATTGCGGAACGGAGTCCCTCGCGATGCCGCGTGTTTCCTCTCGACGCCTGATCAAGCCGGCGGGGCTGGTGCTGCTGGTCGTCGGCGCGCTGCTGCCCATGCGGTCGGACCTCGGGCGGGTCTACCAGGCCCTCGTCGGGTCGGCGCACCACCTCGTGCAGCCGGTCGTGGCGGTGGGGGCCCGGCCGTTCGCGGCGCTGACCGCCGCGCTCCGCGACGACCCGCACGACCCCCGGCACTTCCGCGATCTCAGCCAAGCCAACCGTCGCATCGAGACCCAGCGGTCCACCATCCTGCAGCTGTGGCGCGAGAATGAGCAACTGCGGCGCGAGAACGCGGCGCTGCAGGAGATCCGCCGCCAGCTCGGCCGCGAACGGTACGTCTTCCGCCCGGCGCGGGTGATGGCCCGGTCGACCGACCCGGCGACCCGCACCATCACGCTGAACCGCGGCGCGGCCGCCGGCGTCGCCGAGGGCGCCGCCGTGGTCAGCGGGCCGCACCTCGTCGGCCTCGTCGTCGATGCCGGCCGCGTCACCTGCGACGTGCAGCTCATCACCGCGCCCGGCACCCAGTTCCAGGCGGTCATCGCGCCGGAGGTCTGGACGCTCCAGACCATCCCCGAGCAGCGGCTGCGGCAGCCCGCCCGCTTCAAGCGCACCGAGTCCGGACGCTTCGTCGCCGTCGTCCACGAGGACATGCTCGTCAGCGTCGGCGACGTGGCGCACCTGTCCGACCCGACGCCGACCTGGCCCGACAGCGCCCAGGGACGGATCGTCGGGCAGGTGGTCGAAGTCGCGCCCGTGCACGAACCGCCCCTGCGAAAGCGGGTCGTCCTCGAGCCGCTCGACGAGCTGTTCTTCCGCGACGAGGTCACGATCATCCTGCCGCGACAACCGTGACGGACGCGGCCCGGCCCGAACCATGAACTGGACCGTCTACGCCATCTTCGTTTACGCGTTCCTCGCGCTTCAGACCGGTCTCGCGCCGGCGTTCACCCTCGCCGACGGCTGGCGGTACGGCCCGATCGCGCCGCGGTTGGAGCTGATCCTGGTGGTGTTCGTCGGCCTGTTCGCCTCGCGCGGCGCGACGCTCGCCGCCTGGCTGGTGATGGGCCTGGCCATCGACCTGCTGCACCTGTATCCCCCGCTCGCGTCGGCGCCGATCCTCGTCGGCCCGTTCACGCTCGGCTTCCTCGCCGGCGGGCTGATCGTGCACCACATCCGCGGCATGGTCCTGCGCACCCACCCGCTGAGCATGGCGTTCTGCGTGTTCGTGAGCGGCCTGGCGGTGAGCCTGGTCGTGGTGGTGCTGTTCACGATCCGCTCGTGGTACGAGCCGATGCCCGGCTTCGCCGCCGGCCCGCAACTGCTCGCCCGCATCCTCAGCCTGGCCTACACCGCGGCGCTGAGCCTGCTGTTCGCCTGGCCGCTGCTGAAGGCGATCAATCTGCTGGGCCTGCAGGTCTCCCGCCAGGCCCGCCGCTAACCGATCCCACCGCTGCGGCGGTCAATCGGAGGCCGACTTATTCCGGCTCGCCGCGGGCCATCTTCCAGTGGCGACGCCATTCGTCGAGTTGACGATCCGATGCCGAGCCGTACGTCCCGCCGGTCGATTCGGCCAGGTCTTTCAGGTCTTGCCTGGACGAGCCGAGTTGAACGATGTCCACGCTCACGCCGTCGGGGATCACAGCGCGCAGCGGCTGGTCGTCAGCGTTGTGGACGACCAGCAACAGCCGATTGGGGTTGGCCTGCAGGGCGTCCTTGACGGTGGCGGCGAGCGCGGGGTCGCCGGCGGCTTGGGCCTTCGCCAGCGCCGCCTCGAACGCCGGGTAGTCCAGCTCCAGCCACGGCACGGGCCGATCGGGGTACCGCGGGGCGCCCTCGCCGGTGAAGACGACCTGGAGCGTGACGTTGGGCCCGAGCGTCGCGAGGTTCTCCGGCAGGATGCCCTGGACGTGCGGCAGGTACGCGTCCATATCCCCGCCGCTGTCCACGATGACGATGATCGTGCTGTCGGTCTCGGGATCGATCGGGATCGACATCAGGTTCATGTCGCGGGAGAGGTAGGGGTTGTCGGTGATCCCGGCGAGCAGCTCGTCCATCTTGATCGGCTGGTCGCCGCCCTGGTCATCGGGGGTGCTGAGCACGGTCGAGGCGAGGTAGCCGGCCACGCCGAACAGCCCCAGCGCGACCACGAGGAACACGGCGACGACGCCGGCGCGAACGCCGATGCGGGGCTTCTTCGCCATGGCCACGTGTTCGAGTTGCTCCTCGGAGACGTCGATCCGCTTACCCGTCCGGGTGACGAGCGTCGTGGTCTGGCCTTGCTCGGGGGCGGCGCCGGGGCGATCCGGCCGGGCCGACCGGCCGGCCTCCTTCAGTTGCTCGGCCCGGCCTTCGGTGTCGGCGGGCACGGTCATGAGCGTGCCGCAGTCGTAGCACCGGCAGATACCGCTGGCGAACCCGTCGTCGATCTCAAGCTGCTTGTCGCAACCCGGGCAGGTTAGTTTGATCATGATTCGGATTGTAGCATGAGCGGATGCGTCATCTAAAGGAGGCCCGCTGACCCGCATGCCCGCGCCACCGCCCGTGCCCGACCCCGCCGCCGCGCCCGGCCACCAGCCGGTCCTGCTCGAGGCGGTGTTGCGTCTGCTCGACCCGCAACCCGGTCAGGTGTGCGTGGATGCGACGGTGGGCCGGGCAGGCCACGCCGCGGCCATCGCGCCGCGCCTCGGGCCGGGCGGCCGCTACGTCGGCCTCGACCTCGACCCGGGCAACGTGGCGTTCGCACGTGAGCGGCTGGCCGCCGCGCCGGTCGCGATCGACCTCGAACACGCAGACTTTGCGCGGGCGCGCGAGGTGCTCGACCGCCTCGGCCTCAACGACGCGGACCTGGTGCTGGCCGACCTGGGTTTCGCATCGACGCAGATGGACGACCCCCTGCGGGGGTTGAGCTTCACCGCCGACGGACCGCTGGACATGCGGCTGGACCCGACGGCGGGCACGACGGCGGCGGACCTGGTCAACGGCATGCGCGAGCCGAACCTGGCGGACATGATCTATGAATTGGGCGAGGAACGGTTGAGCCGCCGCATCGCGCGAAAAATTGTCGACGCGCGACGCCGCGAGCCGATCAAGACGACAAGGCAACTGGCGGAACTGTGCGCAGCGGCATACGGACCCCAGGGCAGGCGGCAGCGGATTCATCCAGCGACGCGCACGTTCATGGCGCTGCGGATCGCCGTGAACGACGAGCTCGGTCGGTTGCAGGCGTTGCTGGCATCGCTGCCGGAACTGCTCAGCCCCGGCGGGCGAGCGGTCGTGATCAGCTTCCACTCGCTCGAGGATCGCGCGGTGAAGCAGACGTTCCGGTCGTACGCCCGCGAGCGGGGCGCCGAGTTGCTGACGGCCAAGCCCCTGCGGCCCGACGAGGCCGAGCGGTGCGTCAACCCGCGCAGCCGGTCGGCCAAGCTGAGGGCGATCCGCTGGCCGACCGAAGCGGACGACCCCGCCGGCGCTCGCGCGTCGGGCCCGGGAATCCGGTAAACTGATGCCCGCGCGTCACGGACTGACGCGACCTCTCAGCCACGGACGGAACGACATGACCAGGGAAACGAAAATCGGCTTGCTCGTCGGGCTCGGGGTCATCCTCGCCATCGGCGTGCTCATCTCCGATCACCTCTCCGTCGCCGAACGCGGCAACCCCGCCCATCAGCTCGACCACCACGCCGCCGGACCGGCCAACGATCCGAGCCTGACCGGCTCGACGCAGTTCGCCGAACGTCGGGGCCCGCTGCCCGAGCCGCGCGGCGAGAACCGCGACGGCCGCGACGGTGTGCGGCTGCTCGACGACCGCGATCAGAGCCCGCCGCCGCACGACCCGGCCGACCATGGCATCTGGCGCCTCAACCGCACCCAAGCCCAGCCCCCCCGGTCCCCCGAAACCCCGCCCCGACCCCAGCCGCATCGCCAGCCCCGGCCCCGGCCTCATCCCAACCCCGCCCCGCACACCACGCAAGGCCAGCCCTCGCCTCAGCCCGAGGTCGATCGGCTCGTCCAGCGCATGCCCGAACCCCAGCCCCCGCGGCAGAACCCCGGCGACCGCTACCACCACGTCGCCCGCGGCGAGACGCTCACCACCATCGCCCGCGACTACTACGGCCACGGCGCCTACTGGCGGACGATCTATGAGGCCAACCCCCGCGAAATCATCCCTTCGCCCAACGCGCTGCGCAGCGGGGTGCGCATCCTCATCCCCATGCGGCGGACCCCCGCCGGCGCCGCGGCGCGTGAAGCGGTCGCGCCGCGCGCCGATCGCGCAGCGACGCCGGCCCGCACCAAGACCTACGCCATCCGCAAGGGCGACACCCTCACGGAGCTGGCCCAGCAGTTCATGGGCACCTCGCGCAAGTGGCAGGAGCTTTACCAGATGAACACCGACAAGATCGACGACCCCGATCGCCTGATCGCCGGGGTCGAGATCGTCGTGCCCGACTGATTCGGTAGATCGCATGTACCTCAAGCTCGTCACGTTGACCGGGTTCGCTGTGGTCCTTGCCGGGACGCTGCTGATGCTGCGCCACGAGCGGCTGGTGCTGGCAAACGACCTGGCGAACGCGAAGGCGCAATCGCGTCAACTGGAGCGTCACCTGTGGCGGGCGCAGGCCCAAGCCGCGGCCCTGACCACGCCGGACTACCTGAAGCGGCGGCTGGGTGCGACGCGTCTGGCCTTTGAGCCGGCGGTGCCCGAGTTCGACGACCGGCCGACCACGCGCGTCGTGCGCGGACCCGACGACCCCGACGAGGAGTCGAGGCTGCCGTGATGGGCCCGCGCGCCATTGTCGATCCGCGCCAGCGCCAGCTCGACCGGTCGTTGCTGATCGGCCGCGTGGTGGCGGTGGGCCTGACGGTGGCGCTGCTGGGGCTGATCGGGCGTGTCGTGCAGTTGCAGCACCGCCCGCCTGATCGCCTGGCCTCCGCGGCCGGCTCGCGCGAGAGCCGCGCTCCGCTCATCGCCCGCCGCGGCGCGCTGCTCGACCGCAAGGGTCGCACCCTTGCGGTTTCCGAGGTTGGCTACAAGCTCTTCGTCGATCCGCAGCTCATCGAAGATCATCAGCGATTCGCGATCCAACTGGCCCGGCTGACCGGGGACGACCCGGCGCGGATCGACCAGCTCATCGGCGGCCGCGTCGACAGCCGCTATGTCGTCGTCGACCCACTGATCGACCGCCGGCACCTCCCCGAGGTCCGCCGGTTCGACCGCCACGCGGTCGGGCTCGATGAGCGGCTGGTCCGCGCCTACCCGCAGGGCCCGCTCGCCGGCCAGGTCATCGGGTTCGTGGGCATCGATCACACCGGCCTTGAAGGGCTGGAGTACGCTTACAACCGTCGGCTCAGCGGCGCCGCCGGCCGCATCGCCTACCTGCGCGACGCGCGCCGCCGGCCCGTCTGGATGGACCCCAACGACTACCGGCCGCCCGAGCACGGCGAGAGCGTCCGCCTCAGCCTCGACGCGATGATCCAGGCGATCGCCGAGCGGGCGTTGGCCGAAGCCTGCCGCAAGTACAACGCGCCGCGCGGCGACTGCGTCGTGCTCGACCCGGCGAGCGGCCAGATCCTCGCCATGGCCAACTACCCCGCCTTCGATCCGCGGCTGGGCGGCGAGCCGCCCGCCGATGTTCGCCGCAACCGCAGCGTCACCGACGCTTACGAGCCCGGCTCGGTCTTCAAGCCCTTCATTCACGCCGCGGCCACCGAAGCCGGCGTCGCCGACCCCGACGAGAAGATCGACTGCACGGAAGCCGGCTTCTTCGTGACCTCCGGCGGCCGCCGCCTCCACGACGCCCACGGCCACGGCACGCTCACGTGGTCCGGTGTGCTGGTCAACAGCTCGAACATCGGCATGGCGAAGGTCGGCCAGCGACTCGGCGCCGAACGCATGTACCAGGCGGTGCGACGCTTCGGGTTCGGCACGCCGCCGGGGTCCGGCCTGCCCGGCGAGTCGCCCGGTATCGTCAACCCGCTGCATCGCTGGAACCATTATTCGGTGACGAGTGTGCCGATGGGCCAGGAGATCGCCGTGACGCCGCTGCAGCTTGCCCAGGCGCTCAGCGCCTTTGCCAACGGCGGTCTCGCCGCCAAGCCCGCCATCCTCGCCCGCGACGCCGACGCCCCGATGTTCACCCCCGTTCTTGATGCCGACATCGCCGACGCCACCCGCCGCACGCTCCGCCGCGTCGTCACCGAGGGCACCGGCCGCAAGGCCCAGTCCGACAAGTACCGCATCTGGGGCAAGACCGGCACGGCACAGGTCCCCGATCGCGTCCGCGGCGGGTACATCCCCGACGCCTACACCGCCAGCTTCATCTGCGGCGCCCCGCTCAACCGTCCCCGGATCGTGGTCGTCGTTTCCGTGCATCGGCCCGACAAGTCGATCGGCCACTACGGCGGGATCGTCGCCGCGCCCGCTGCCAAACAGATCGTCGAGCAGACGCTCGAGTATCTCGCCGTCCCCCCCGATGTTGAGGACGAATCCAGCGCGCAGCCGGTCACGCGCTTCGCCCGTTACGCCGACTGATCGGGCAGGGACGACGTGCCCCGCACGGGCCGGCTGCCCGCCGCGGCTTCGCGGGCCCGGTATAGAATGCCGCCGCAACGTCACCCCGCCCGGGGTGCCCGACGGATCGTCATGGCCATGGCATTAGGCAAGTACAGACAGCGACTGTACCGGAGCGTCCCCGACCGGCTTGCGGCGCGGATGCCGCCCGCGGTGTACATGGCGATGCTGCGTGCGCTGGCGCCGGGCGAGCTGGGCTATCTCCGCGCCCTTCAGGGCCCCGGCGTCGACGAGGCCGGCTACTCGCTCGATGGTTTTCATCGTCTCCAGGCCATCTTCGTCCGGGTGCCCAAGTGCGCCACCCGAGCGATCGCGCACGCGCTGTTCGGCAACTACGGCGGCGGTCACCTCGAAGCGTGGAAGTACCGGATGATCTTCGGGACGGCCCGGTTCAACCGCTACTTCAAGTTCGCGTTCGTCCGCAATCCGTGGGATCGGCTGGCCTCGGCCTACCACTTCCTCCAGCAAGGCGGGGTCACACCCGCCGACAAGCGTTGGGCCAAGGCCCACCTTGCCCCCTACGACGGCTTCGAGGTCTTCGTCCGCGACGGGCTCGGCGCCGACCACATCCGCTCCTACATCCACTTCCGCCCGCAGAGCGACTTCCTCGACTGCCCCCGGACCGGTCGGAACCTCATGGACTACGTCGGCCAGGTCGAAAGCATCGCGCAAGGCTTTGAACACGTGCGGTCCCGGCTCGGTGTTGACGCGGAACTGACCGTCCGGAACAAGACCCGCGACAAGGCCAGCGACTACCGAAGCTACTACACGGATCGGACCGCCGCGATCGCCGCCGATTTCTACCAACGCGATATCGAGTCGTTCGGCTACGCGTTCGATGGCGAGGCATGATGCCGCCCGCGGGTGGGGTGGGGGTGAGTGCGTGCCCGGTTCGTGCGAGTACCGGGTCGGCTCGCTTGGGGGTGATCATCCATCTTCGCCGCGGATGCGTTGGACGATCTGGGTGGTGCTGCGTCCTTCGACGTGGGGGATCGTGACGATCCGGCCGCCATATTCGTCGACGATCTCGTGGCCGACCACTTGCTCGTGGGCGTACTGTCCGCCCTTGACGAGCACGTCGGGCTTGAGGGCGCGCAGGAGGGGTTGGGGGGTATCGAGCTCGCCGCCCTGGTAGTCGGCGTCGCCTCCGAAGAGCACGACGTAGTCGACGCTCTGCAGCTCGGCGAGCATCTCCACGCGGTCGTGCTCGGGGAGGATGGGCCGCTCGGGCCCCTTGAGGCGGCGGATCGACGCGTCGTTGTTGACCGCGAGCACGAGCAGGTCGCCGGTCGCCTTGGCCCCGCGGAGCAGGTGCACGTGCCCGGTGTGCAGCACGTCGAAGCAGCCGTTGGTGAAGGCGATGGATCGGCCCTGCCGGCGCCAGGCTTCGACCTCGGGGCGGAGCTGTTCGGGCGTGCGGACCTTGGACCCGCCCAACTCCGCCCGCAGCGCCGCGATGAGCACCTCGTCGAGGGTGATCGGCACGATCCCGAACCGCTCGACCTCGAGCCCGGCGGCGAGGTTGGCCATGCGGACCGCGGTGAGCCAGTCGGCGCCGTTGCCCCGCGCCGCGGCCAGCGCCGCCAGCACCATGTCACCGGCGCCGGTCACGTCGTACACGTGGCGGGCCACGGTCGGCACGCACCGCGGCTCGGCGCCGCGCTGCATGAGCACCGCCCCGTGCCGATCCAGCGTGAGCACGACCGCCTCGCACGCCAGCGACTCGGCGAGGTGTCGCGCCATCTCGCCGATCGCCGCTTCGTCGTCGGCCCGGCCACCGGTGACCAACTCCGCCTCGGTGCGGTTGGGCGTGATGCAGGTCGCGCCGCGGTACTTGCTGTAGTCGGCGGTCGCCGCGGGGTCCACCAGCACCGGCACGCCCCGCTGGTTGGCCAGCTCGATCAGCTTCGCGCACACCGCCGGGCTGAGCAGGCCCTTGTTGTAGTCCTCGAGGCAGAGCACGTCGGCGTCGCTGAGCAGGCCGTCGGCCCGGTCGAGCAGTTGCTGGGCGACCGCGTCGTCGACGAACCCGCTGTCCTCGTAGTCGAGGCGGAACATCTTCTGGGGGTGGCGGTGCTGGGCCAGGCCGACCAGCGACTGCTTCACGGTCGTCGGCCGCAGCGGGTCGACGATCAGGCCCGAGGCGTCGCAGCCTTCGTGTTGGAGGTAGCGGCGCATGACGCGGCCGGCTTCATCGTCGCCGGTCATGCCCAGGCACGTGACGCGGCAGTTCAGGGCGTGCAGGCACAGCGCGACGTTCGCCGCGCCACCCGGGCGCGAATCGGTCCGCTGGACGTGCAGCACCGGCACCGGCGCATCGGGGCTCAGCCGCTCGGCGTTGCCGTACGTGTAGCGGTCCAGCATGAAGTCGCCGACCACCACGACGTGCGGTCGGCTCCAGGCGTCGAGGATGCGGATCAGTTCGTTCATGCTTGGCTCATCCGTGGCGAATCCCTGCGAGCCGGCGCGACACCGCGTCCTCGCCGGCGAGGTAGTCCAGGCCCAGCACCGGCCGCCAGATCGGCTGCGGCGGCGCCTGCCGGTCGCTCACCGCCCGAAGCTTAACCCAATCCTTCTCCGTGGTCAGCAGGGCGTCGGGCCGGGCCTGCTCGGCCGCCCGCCGCAGCCGCGCCATCGCCGCCTCGTCGTACGCCTGGTGGTCGTCGAAGACCACGGTGTCGATCACGTCGCACCGGCGGGCGGCTTCGGCGACAAAGGCGTCGGGGTTGCCGATCCCGCAGAACGCCAGCACGCGCGTCGCCGGCCCCGGCGAGACGGGCTCGCCCGCCGCGTCCACCAGACGATCCCAGGCGTGCCGGGTCCAGGCGATCGGCTCGGCGCCGTGCCAGCGGGCGATCTGCCGGCCCAGGGTAGCGCGGCCCGGCGCGTCGAGGCCCTCGGCGTGCGTCACGATCACCGCGTCGGCGCGGGCCAGCGCATGCGGCGGCTCGCGGAGCATCCCCCGCGGCAGCACGTGCCCGAATCCCCACGCCGCCGTCGCGTCGATCAGCACCAGGTCCAGGTCGCGGCCGAGCCGGCGATGCTGAAACCCGTCGTCGAGCACGATCACATCCACGCCCGGGTGGTCCCGCTGGACCTGTGCCGCCGCGGCCACCCGGTCGGGGTTCACGACGACCGGCACGTCGGGCAGGCGAGCGGCGTAGACCGCCGCCTCGTCGCTGCCGGCGCGGGCGTCGGCCATGTACCCGCGCAGCACGATCGCCGGCGCACGGCCTGCGCGGGTCAGCCGCTCGACCAGGTCGAGGACCATCGGCGTCTTGCCCGTGCCCCCGGTGGTGAGGTTGCCCACGCTGATGACCGGGCAGTGGGCGCGGTGCACGCCGCGGCCCGCGTCGTAGCGGCGATTCCGCATGCCCGCGGCGAGTCGATAGAACGGCTCGACGCACGCGGCGGCGCCTCGGAACAGCCGCGCCGCGACCGACCGGTCGGCGCCGGACATCATGGCGGGCAATCGCGTTCGGGTCGACGGGCGGGTCACACGCGGGCTCGATGGGTTAGCTCGTCTTCCACGCTGCAAGCAAACGCCGCATCGGCAGGCCCGTCACGGTCGTCGGGTCACCGCGCACCTCGAAACGCCAGCGGTCTTGCAGTTCAGCCAGATTATAACCGCCGGCCTTGCCGCGCCATTCCCCGGCGTCGAGGTAAGCCCGCAGGTCATCCGCCCCGGGCGCCTCGATCCGCACCGTCGCGGTGTCGTGAAACACCTGCACGTGCTCCGGCTCGCCGGCGCGCACCAGTGCCACGGCCGAAACCACCGAATGCGCCCGGTCGAACAGCGCCCGCAGCAACCGCTCGGCGTGCTCGCGATCGTTCGGCTTGCCGATCTGTTGATCGCCGAGCACGGCGATGGTATCCGCGCCGAGCGCGACGCGGCCGGGGTGCAGGTCGGCGGTGGTCGCGGCCTTGAGGAACGCCAGCGCCGCGGCGGCGCGGTGGGGCGGGGCGCCGGCGAGCGCGACGTGCGTGTCGTCGAACGGCGGGGTGACCTGCTCGAAGGCGATGCCCGCCTCGCGGAGCAACGCCGCGCGACGCGGCGAGCTCGACGCCAGGATCAGCCGGGCCTCGGGGGCGCTCACGGGTTGCTCCGCCGGTCGTCGGCCACGGGCGCCGGTTGAAGCGATCGGGTCGGGACGATCACCGACCCCCACTTGCGCAGGCGATACCGCGTGACCAGCCAGGTGGTCGCGAGGTAGCCGGCGCCGGCCACGATGACCGCGACGATCATGCAGCCCAGCCACAACGGCGCCGCGTGCCGCAACGACAGCTCCCAGAAGTACTGCATCCGCTCCAGCCAGGTGCCCTCGACCTGCGTCAGCTCATCCCGCAGCGCGAACGGGTCCATCGCCAGCAGCTTCGCGCCCAGGTAGTAGCAGGGGAAGTAGATCGGCACGAGGGTCAGCGCGTTGGTGATCCAGAGGAAGGGGAAGCCCGCGGCGCGGTTGGCCCGGAGCAGGTAGGCGATCGGGAAGTAGGCGAAGATCTGGATGCCGAAGGTCGGCGTGAGCGCGATGAACAGCCCCAGCGCCACGCCCCGCGCGATGCGACGCGGCGAGTCGTCGGCGTGCAGCAGGCGGTGCACGATGAACCACCGCGCCCGCTGCAGCCAGGACCCGTGCGTGGGAGGGGTTGTCAACTTCGGCCCCGTCACATCAAACCTCATCATCCAGGCGGGTGGGCGGCGGCGGTGCGGCGAGCACCCGCCGGACGCGTGGCCAGACCTGCTCGACGTCGAGCTTGGCGATCAGGTCCTGATCCAGCCGCGCGGCACGATAGTGTACCGACCGCTGGCCATCGGCACGCGCCACGCCGATGCCATAACGGTAAGGCCCGACCCGCGTCGGGTCGGTGGGCCCGAACACGCCGAGGCATCGCCGGCCCAGCCCCACCGCTAAGTGCAACGCGGCGCTGTCGTTGCACACGGCCAGCCCGCACCGCTCGATGATCGCCATCAGCCGGCCCACGCTCGTCTGCCCGGTCAGGTCGTGCAGCGGCATCGCCCAGTGACGCTGGAGCAGCGGTCGAACCTGCTCGGCCTCGCCGGCCGACCCGACCACCACCGCCGCGTGCATCGGCGGGTCGCCATCGCCCGACGTGACGACCCGCTGGGCGATCTCGCCGAACCGCGACGCGGGCCACCGCTTGCTCAGCCACTGCGCCGTCGGCGCCAGCACGATGTAGCCTTGCGGGGCAAGGTCGCGCTCGGCCAGCCACCCCGCCGCCCAGGCGCGATCCTCCGGCCCGATGTGCAACTGCATGTCCCGCACGGGCGTCATGCCCTCGGCCTCCAGCAGCCCCAGCATGCGATCGACCGTGTGCAGGTCCGGGTCGACGTGGTGCCGGCGGTTGTACCCCAGCCAGGCGAGTTCGGCGGCGTTGGCGAACCCCACACGCAAGGGGCTCCGCGTGGCGTAGGTGAACACCCCGCTGCGGAACAGTCCCTGCAGGTCATACACCCGGTCGTACCCGCCCCGCTTCAAGTCGCCCAGCCAGGCGACCACCTCCCGCGTCGTCGCCAGGTGCCGGCCGAACCGGTTGAAACGCTGGCGCGGGAAGGTGATGACCCGGCCCAGGTTCGGGTGATGGCGGATGGCGTCGGCGAACGTGTCGCGGACCAGCCAGTCGATCTGTGCGTCGGGGAAGGTCCGGGCCAGCGTGACCAGGGCCGGCACCGTCCGCGCCACGTCCCCCAGCGCACTGGGCCGAATCAACAGGATGCGTCGCGGGTCGTCCGGCGGGAGCGGCATGCGTTCATGATAAGCAACGCTCGATCACTCGCCAGCGGGCGCGTCGCCGCGCCGCGCCAGCCGCACCAGCCGATACGCGTCGCCGGGCTTGCCCGTGTGCGGGCGGATCGTGGTCAGGTCCAACACGACCGACGCGTCGAGCCCGCGCTCGTCGGCGAACGCCCGCAGCCGCGGCACCCCCTGCAGGTCCGACACCACGTAGGCCTCGGCGGCGTCCTGCTGTTGGAGCCACCGCTCCAGCGCCCGCGCCTGGTCCGCGCGGCGTGCGTCCAACCGACCCCAGCGTTCGGCCAGCGTCTGCCGATCGACCTCCGGCACGTACCGGTGCATGAGATACGGGTTGGCCACCGCCGGCATCGTGCGGTTGGCGTAGTACGCCAGCGCATGCGGCGGGGTGTTCGGCCAGGCGACCAGCGGGGCATCGCCGACCCGCGCGAGCACCTCCGCGGCGAGCTGGCGGTTGGGCTCGGCGTGCCGCGGCGAGACGTGTTGCGAGATGCCGAAGCTCAGCAGCCCCAACACCGCAAACGCCACACTCAAAGCGACGGCCCCGGGCAGCCGATTCACCCGGAAGCACCACCCGACCGCCCCGGCCAGCAGCAGGTTCACCACCCCCGCGCCCAGCGCCACGTCGTAACCGGCGCGGTACGAGCCGACGATCATCACCGCCGCGGTCACCCCCAGCACGATCGTGTGGCCGATCCACAGCGGCGGGGCGGCCGGGTCACGCTGGCGGCGGCGCCACAACCCCCAGTGGAACGCGAGGACCTGCCCGGTCAGCAGCGCCGCCGGCGCCAGCAGCGGCACGACATACCGCGAGTTCTTCTCGCGCGGCAGCGTCATGAACGCCAGCCCCACGACCATCCACATCCACGCGAACCGCAACGCCCGACCCCGCGCCGCATACTTCCGCTCGAACGGCACGACCAGCCCCGCGATCAGGTACGCCACCCAGGGCAGCACGAAACCCAGGTATTGCAGGTAGAACCACGGCGGCTGGTAAGGGGCGGACTCGCTGGTGAATCGGCCGATCGCCTCCCAGCGGTACTCGTCCCAGAAATCGACGTCGGTCGCGTGCTGGACCGCGACGACCCACGGCAGCAGGCTCAGCCCGCCGACCAGCGCCCAAGCCAGCACGCCGCCGATGAACCGCCACCGCACCGGCCGGTGGCAGACCGCAAACACCGCCGCCGGCAGCACGGTCAGCGGCCAGCTCACCGGCCCCTTGCACTGAAAGGCGAAGATCAGCCCGATCGCGGTGAGCAGCCACCCGCCGCGTTGGCGGGCCCAGGCCCGCCAGATGCCGAGCATGCTCAGCGCGACCGCGGCGGTCAGGAAGATGTCGTGCCGGGCGTAGCGATACTCGAGGAAGCACAGGAACATGGTGACCCACGCGAGGGCGGCGAGCAGCCCCGCGCGGCGGTCGAACATCGACACCCCCAGGCCGTACACGCACAGCGCGGCGAGCGCGCCGGCGGCGAGGGCGACCAGGCGGAGCGTGGGCATGGGCGCCGCGTCGCCGTGCACCAGTTCGCACACCCCGGCGCCGAGCCAGAAGGGCAGGGGGGGCTTGACGAACCGGGGCCGCTCGTTCAGCCGCGGCACCAGCCAGTCATCGCCGCGGACCATCTCCTGCGCCGTCAGCGCGTAGCTGACTTCGAGTGAGTTGGTGACGTCGCTGCGGCCGAGGTCGAAATAGCCGAGCACGCTGATCACCGCGAGGATGAGCAGGATGGCGCGGGCGTGCTGCCCGGCGGGGGCGGTCGTGACCGCCGGTGGCAGGGCGATGGCTTCGTGCGTGGGGTTCATGGGCGGGCCGCGGGGGCGGGCGGTTAGGCCGCCGCGCTACTGCTGCGACAGCGAGGGCAGCCGCAGCGAGGCGATCTTCCGGATGCCCGGCGTCTGGCGGAGCGTCGCGAGCAGTTGCTTGTCGGGCATCGCGTCGAGGTTGAGCACCATCAGCGCGGTGTTGTCGCGGTGGCTGAGGGCCATGTCCGCGATGTTGAGCCCGGCGTCGCCCAGCAGCGTGCCGACCACGCCGACCATGCCCGGTCGGTCGTCGTTCTGGATGATGAGCATCGGGCCGTCCGGCACGAGGTCCATGTAGTAGCCATTGAGTTCGAGCACGCGGGGCAGGCCGTCGGGGTAGACGGTGCCGACCGCGCGGCGGGTCGCGCCGCCGCTGGTGACCTGGACGGTGATCTTGGAGGCCGGGCCGTCGCCCTCGACGATGGTCGTGGAGTGCTTGATGCCGCGCTGCCGCGCGATGAGCTGGACGTTGACCATGTTGACCGGCAGGTCCATCTGGGCGCGGAGCAGCTCGATGACGGCCATGCGTTCGTAGGTGCCGGCCGCGGCGCCGACCTCCTTGCCCTCGACGGTCAGCGAGACGGAGCTGATGCCCTGCTCGCAGGTGGGCGCGACCAGTTGCGCCATGCGTTCGACCAGGTCGCCGAACCGCTGCTGCGTCTCGTCGAGGTCCATGCGGACGCCGCCGAGGTTGACCGCGCCCCGCAAGCCCTCGCCGCGGAGGTACTCGAGGATCTGGGCGCAGGCGTCGGTGGAGACGGCTTCCTGGGCCTCGGCGGTCGAGGCGCCCAGGTGCGGCGTGCAGAGGATCCTGGGGTGGGTACGGATCGGGTCGTCCTCGGCGGGCGGCTCCTCCTCGTAGACGTCGATCGCCGCACCGCCGCACTTGCCCGCGTCCAGCGCCTCGATCAGCGCGGGGATGTCGATCACCCCGCCCCGCGCCGCGTTGACGACCATCAGCCCCTCGCGGCACTTGTTGAAGCGGTCGGCGTTGAGCATGCCCCGGGTGTGGTCGTTCAGCGGCACGTGGAAGGTCAGGATGTCGCACTCGGGCAGCATGGCGTCGAAGTCCGAGTACATCTTCACCCGCCCGTCGAGCGCGGTCGCCGCGTTGTACACCGGGTCGAACGCCACGACGTTCATCCCGAAAGCCAGGGCACGCTCGGCGACGGTGCGGCCGATGCGGCCGAACCCGACGATGCCCAGGTCCTTGCCGGCGAGCTGGGCGCCGACGAACTTCTTGCGGTCCCACCCGCCGTCGGCCATGGTCCGATAGGCCGGTCCGATGTTCCGGGCCAGTGCCATCATCAGCGCGAACGCGTGCTCGGCGGTGGTGATGGTGGACGCCTCGGCGCTGTTCATCACGAGCACGCCGTGCTGCGTGGCCGCGTCGAGGTCGATGTTGTCCACGCCGACCCCGGCGCGGGCGATCGCCCGGAGCTTGCCGGGCTGGTCGAGCACCTTGGCGGTGACCTGCACGCCGGACCGCACCAGCAGCCCGTGGTAGTCGCCGATGATCGCCGCCAGCTCATCCTCGCTCAGCCCGGTCTTCGTCTCCACCTCGACGTTGTCGAAGCTGCGGAGGTAGTCCAGGCCCTTGGGCGCGAGCTTGTCGGCGACGAGAATCCTGATCTTATCTGGCATATCGCAAGTTCCTCTGGGGCGTCAGAAATCCGTCACGCTGGGCAAATCGCCCATCGTACAGCCCCCGGCGCGGATTGTCGATGCAAACGGCGTTGCGGCCCGCGGCGAGCGCGACGGATCACGCCAGCCCGCGCTCGGCCAGCAACTCCGCCTCCGCCTGCTTCCAGTTGCCGTAGTCGTTGTCGGGCCGGCGGCCGTTACGCTCCCACACCTGGAACGCCCGGACCGCGATCTGCTCATGCGTCGGCCACATACCCCGTGCCGAGCCGCCCGCCGCCGTACGCGCCGACGGCTTCGTTGACTTGCCGGTCTTCTTCGACGTCTTCTTCGACGTCTTCTTGCCGGTCTTCCTGGTGGTCTTCTTCGTCGACTTCTTGGTCGTCTTCTTGGCAGTCTTGCTGGCGGTCTTCTTGGTCGACTTCTTCGTTGTCTTGCCGGTCTTCTTCGACGCGCCGGCCTTCCGGGTGGCCATCGGTGTGCTCCTGCCCCCTCGTGGGGCTGTAACTGAGGCTCCAATGCAGCAGCGGCCCCGGCGATCCGGTGCGTAGCCCGTCGCCGGATCATCTCGCTCGGTCGGATGCGCTGGGACGAGCACACACCAGCACACCGGTGTCTTCGTAAGCGCCGCGACCGCGCTTGTCAAACACCCCGGGTCATGCTCATCGGATTCCGACCCCGCGGAACCGGCGCCGCCGAACTCGCGCCGGGGATCAACTGCCGCCGGCGTCCTCGCGCTCGCGCGCGATGGCGCGATCGTACTCGGCCTGTTGCCGGGCGAGCTGGCGTTGGAAGAACAGCGCCCCGCCGATCAGCGCCCCGCCGATCGGCCAGCTCAGCAGCATCAACGCCGCCATCGCCCGGGCGCCCGAGACGTTGGCGTTGAACACGTCCACGCCGGCGAGCACGAGCACCGCCCAGATGCCCGGGATCAGCAGCAGCCCACCGATGATCAGCGACGCCCGCACGCCCAGCTTCGCCGCGTCCGACGGCTTGGGCGGCCGCCGCGTCCGCCGACCGGCCCCGCTCGACGAACCGCCGGCCGACGCGGACGGCCCGGTCTCGATGCCCGCATCCGCATCCGCCGCCGCCGCGTGATCCGCCGCATCCGTCCGTCGCCGCGGCTCGCCGTCGGCCATCGAACTCAGCGCGTCGGCCAGGTTGTCGGAAGATCCACTGTTGGAACTCATGGGGCTGGGTCTCCAGGAGGACGCCGGGCATTGTAACGGTGTGGCCGGGCGCTGACCATGCCGATCGCGTGCATGGTTACCGGTCCTCGCCGCGCGCGATCGGCGGCGGCGCCTTCCGATAATCCCGCGCGGCTCGGCCGCCGCGGTCGTCACGCCGCCACACGCCCGGCACGTCGAAAATCCGCGATTCCGACGCCGTATCCTCAAAAGTAATCGGCCCCTCCGGTCGATAGTGAACATAACACAGCCGGTGGTTACGGGAGCCCCACACTCCCACAGCTCAGGAGACGCACGCATGGTCATCTTCCAGGACGACGGGACGGTGGAGTTCGCCTATTTCCGGCCGGGCGCCGACTCGGTCAGCCTCGCCGGCGACTTCAACAGTTGGCAGGCCGCCTCTCACCCCATGCGACGCGACAGCGATGGCTGGTGGCGCCTGCAGCTCGCGCTGCCCGGCGGGGAGTACCGCTTCAAGTACGTCGTGGATCACTGCATCTGGGAGGCGGACTTCGCCGCGTACGGCGTGGAGATGTGCAAGGTCGGCGGTTGGAACAGCGTGCTCTACGTCAGCCCGCAGACCACGACCGCCCGCAAGGCCGCCGCCGCCTGATCCCTTCTCGATCATCTTTCATCATGCTCGCAGCCCCGTGCCCAACAGGACGGGGCTGCTTTGCAGTGGCGGCCGCCGCGGCTTGACACGCCCCCGCTCACGCCGCTTCGCTGGCGTCGACGACCGGCTTGCCGTCGATCGTGATGTTCTGCAGCAGCGCCATCGGGCCATGCGGCTTGGACTTCTCCTCTTCCAGCCTCGCCTGCGCCCGGGGGTTGGCGTAGCGGTTGAAGATCATCGCCTTGATCGTGGCCCACATCCCCCCGAAACCCGCGAACGTATGGTCCACCGCGCTGGGCTCGTAGCCGCAGTGCACCATGCACTGCTGGCATTCGGGGTTGCCCGACGCACGCCCGTAGTTCGACCACTCCGTCGTCGACATCAACTCGTCGAACGTGTCGACGTAGCCGTCCTGAAGCAGGTAGCACGGCTTCTGCCAGCCGAAAATGTTGTACGTCGGGTTGCCCCAGGGCGTGCACTCGTACTCGCGGCGGCCCATGAGGAACTCCAGGTACAGCGGCGACTGGTTGAACACCCACCGCTTCTTGCGGTTGCTCAGCAGCGCGTCGAACATCTCCTGCGTCTTCGCCCGCTCGCGGAGGAAGCTCTGCTGGTCCGGCGCCTTGGGGTACGCGTATCCCGGGCTCACCATGCAGCCCTCCACGCCCAGGTCCATCATCTCGTCGAAGAACGCCCGCACGCTGTTCGGGTCAAACCCGTCGAACAGCGTCGTGTTCGTCGTGACGCGGAAGCCCTCCTCCACGGCCTGTCGGATCGCGGTCGTCGCCTTCTCGTACGTGCCCTCCCGGCACACCGCGAAGTCGTGGTGCTCCTCCTGCCCGTCCATGTGGATGCTGAACGTCAGGTACTTCGTCGGCGTGAACCACCCGCCGTCCAACGCCTCCTTCAGCTTCAGCGCGTTCGTGCACAGGTAGATGTACTTCTTCCGCTTCACCAGCTCGTCGACCAGCTCGCGGATGTACGGGTAGAGCAGCGGCTCGCCGCCGGGGATCGACACCATCGGCGCCCCGCACTCGTCGACCGCACGCAACGCGTCTCCCAGCGGCAGGTCCCGCTTGAGGATGTGCGGCGGGTACTGGATCTTGCCGCAACCGGCGCACGCCAGGTTGCACCGGAACAGCGGCTCCAGCATCAACACCAGCGGATAGCGCTTGTTGCGATGCACGTACCGCTGGCCCAGCACGTACTTCGCCACCGTCATCATCTGCGAAACAGGTACACCCACAGGGTTCGCCTCTTTGCTTGAACAGGGAAGATGCAGCTCCCGAGCGACCGCGCATGGTACCCGCTTCACCCCCATACATAAAGCCGCACCCCGAAGAATCCTCGCGTTGGCCCCGATGCCGCCCGCCTTTATAATCCGCCCCACGCGACCGCTCGGACCCATGCATGACCCAGGGCATCTTCGCCGGCGATCGAGATCAGGCGACCGATGAGCAGCTCATCGAACGCTATCGCGCCGGGGACACCGAAGCCTTCAACAGCCTCATCCGCCGATACCAGAACGAGCTGTTCCACTTCCTCGTGCGGTTCATGAGCAGCCGCCCCGCCGCCGAGGACGTCTTCCAGGACGCCTTCCTCCAGGTCCACCAGTCCGTCGACACCTTCGACACCGGCCGCCGCTTCAAGCCCTGGCTGTTCACCATCGCCGCCAACAAGGCCCGTGACTACATGCGCAAGCAGTCGCGCCGGCCGGCCGTGCCGTTATCGGCCCCCCTCGCCGGCGACGAACAGGACCGCTCCTTCGTCGACCTGCTCGAAGCCGACCTGCCCCTGCCCGACCAGCAGTTCGACGACGCCGAAGCCGCTCAACGCGTCCGCCACGCCGTCGAACAGTTGCCCGACCACCTCCGTGAAATCCTGTTACTCGCTTATTTCCAACAGTTTTCGTACAACGAGATCGCCGACGTCCTCGGCATCCCCCTCGGCACCGTCAAAAGCCGCCTCCACACCGCCGTCGCCTCCTTCGCTAAAAAATACAAATCCGCGAACCCGACCGATCCGCCGTCGTAGTACACTCGGACTCACAGATCAACGCTGCGGTCCCGCCCGCCGCTCCGGCCACGCGGCGACCGCGACAACAAGACGTGATGGCTGCCTGAACGGCCCAATGGATTGATGAACCGACCATGGACGAGTTGCACCCGCAAAGCCTGAGCCCCGACGACCGCAAGGCCCTCGATGCCCTGGTCGAAGGCGGATACGACCTCGACCGCGTCGACCCGGCCGACCAACCACGCGCCGACGCCGCCTGGCGGACTCTGCGCCTGCTCGACCACCTGCCCGCCGACGCGACCGGCGATCTGCTCGCCGAACGCACCATCGCCGCCATCGAGAACGCACGCCGTGCCGAACACGCCAGCCAGCACCACGCCGCGATCGGCGGGTCCGCCGCCGGCCGGCCCGTGCGATGGTCCGAGATCGGCGCCGTCGCCGCCATGCTCATCATCGGGCTCGCCCTCGCTCTGCCCATGCTCGCCCGCCACCGCGCCGCCGCCCGACAGGCCGCCTGCCAGTCCAACCTCGCCACCGCCGGCTTCGGCTTCGCCGGCTATGCGCAGGAAAACGCCGGCGATCTGCCCGCCGTTAAGCACCAGGCCGGCGACCCCTGGTTCCATCACAACACCTTCGACGAAGTCGGCAACACCCACTCCAACTCCGCGCACTTCTACCTGCTCATCCGCCAGGGACACGCCGACACCCAGGACCTCGCCTGCCCGGCCAACGCCAACGCCATGCTACACGCCGACCAGGCGCTGCGCGACTGGCCCAATGCATCGGCCCGCAGCTTCAGCTTCCCCAACATGTTCATCCGGCTCAAACCCACCTGGCAGGGCCGCCTGACCATCCCCGTCGCCGTCGATCGCAACCCCGTCTTTGCCGCTGCCTCCGACGCCAACGCCACACGCACCGCGCCCAGCCCCAACCACGCCGCACTCGGCGGGCAGAACGTCCTGTTCAACGACGGCTCGGTCCGCTGGATGTTGCAGCCGTTCCTCGACGACGGCGACAACATCTGGCACATCGAGGCGATGACCCAAGGCGATCGGCCCATCCGCTATAAGGGCACCGAGACACCCGACGACGGCAACGACGCGTTCCTGATCCCCTGACCGCGACCGCCCATCGACCTTCACGCTTCAGCCAGCGCCACGACCCCCGGCCCATTCAAGCCGCGTCGAGCTTCCTCACACGACCGGTCATCGATTCCACCCGCTCGCGGAGCGACGCATACACGCTCTGCTCGCGGAAGCGGAACCGCCCGTCGAAGTCGCCGGGCGGCACCGGGTGATCCAGGAAGTACCGCAGCCCGCGCGGAACACGCGTCCGATGCGACGCCGTCAGCAGGTCCAGACGCAGCAGCACCGCCGGATGGTCGTTCACCAGGTCGTACGAACGCTCCGGGCCCGCCTGCTCAAAACCCAGCAGGCGACAATAAAACCCGCTGTGGCGCGGGTGCACGCCGATGATCATGTCTGTGCAGTCGGCCCAGACCCCGTAGTGAAACGCGAACCGCATCACCTCGAACAGCTCCGTCGCGCTGCGCTTGGCCGATTGCACGCGCTCGGCCAGCATGCCGACCTCGTACAGCCGTCGGCCCGCGCGACGCAATCCGTCCAGTTCCCCCGAGTACACCGCGTCCAGCGGCAGGCCCAGCCCGTCCTCGTCGTAGCAGCTCATCGTGCTCGTCAATTGCCCCGAACGCGTGCCCACGATCACCGCCGACCGCTGCTGCAGCGACTGCGGCACGATGTGGATCTCGTGACGATTCGGGCTCAGCAGGCCTCGCTGCAGGTACGACGCGTACACCAGTCGCCACGCCGATTCCACCTCGTCTGCCGTTCGCGCCACGCGAACCCGCAAGGCCGCCTGCGCCATATCGGCCGACGCACCTCGGACGGGTTCGGACGAGGGACGCTCCGCTATCGCTGTGCTCATGCTCTCTCTCCCACCTATGCTGATCTGCTCGGGGTGCGCCGGGCCGGCCCGATCCACCACTCTGATCCTGCCGCCCGGCAACGGTCTGACCGATGCCCGCCAACGCGTCCTCTTCCCCGACGCGCCGACTTGTCGAAAGGCTCCCGCTCCTCAACGGCCCTCGGGCCGCCCCATCGGAATGCAGCGCCAACCGACTTGCAAGGCCCGGATTATACTTGCGACCATCCGACACGCCAAGGGAATTCTGGCGCACGTCCGCCGCCTTGTGATTGCTTGGCGCGCACGGCCCGACCAGCCCCCCGCACGCTCATCGCAAGTCGACGAGATTTTTGCATTGCCCCTACATAACAGGACTTACAACCACTTGCCCGGACGCTCGCGACGCCGCGGTGCGCAGCGTCGAGCTTCGACGCCCTCTTATAGAGGACATGTCATCTTTACCACCAACAACAATCCGTCGAGAGGTGGCCGTGTCCGCCCGGACACCGCCATCCACCGCGCCGTTCACAGCGCAAATGCATGCTGTGCAAGGGCTTGTCCGCGTTACGGACAGCAGGGGGGGTACCCCACCCGGACAAGCGACGCCCCGCGGCGCACCCACGCGTCGTTTCGGCCTCCACGCCGTGGAATCCGCGTCGGCCCATGCGTCCGCCAGGACTGCCCGCCACGCCTGGCCGTCGCCGGCAACGCCGCGCTCGCCGCAGCAGCCCGCCGCAACATGGACATCGCGGAGATCGAAACTGGAAACGGCCCCGCGCGACCTTAAAATCACTCCAAGCTCACCCACTCATCGGAGAACGCCGCATGCACCAATCCTCAGGTAAAGCCGTCGAAGTCATCATCCTCATGGGCTCGGACAGCGACTGGGACGCGATGAGCCGCTGCCACGACCTGCTGCACGAGCTGGGCGTTGAACACGAGGTTCACGTCGCCTCGGCGCACCGCACGCCCGCGAAGGTGTTGCGGATCGTGGAACAGGCGCCCGGCCGCGGCGTCAAGGCCTTCGTCTGCGCCGCGGGCATGGCCGCGCACCTCGGCGGCGTCGTCGCCGCCCACAGCCACTGCCCGGTCATCGGCGTACCCATGAAGGGCGGCATGATGGATGGCCTGGACGCGCTGCTCTCCACCGTCCAGATGCCACCCGGCGTCCCCGTCGCCACCGTCGGCGTCGGCAACGCCGGCGCCAAGAACGCCGCCATCCTCGCCGCCCAGATCGTCGCGCTGACCGATCCCCAGCTCGCCGAGCGGCTCGCCGAATGGCGCGGCAAGCAAGCCGCCGTCGTCGAGGAAAAGGACGCGGCGCTCAAGCAACGCATGAACGCCTGACGCGAAGGCACGGTCATGGCACTGATCGTCGACGCCTATAACGTGCTCCACCAGGCGCACCAGCTCCCGCCCGAGTTCGGCTCGATCAGCGCCACCGACCTCTGCCGCCTGCTCGAGCGAAGCGCCTGGGCCGAACAGCGCGCCACCGTCGTCTGCGACGGCTCGCCCAAGCCCGATGAGGGCGATTACCTCGGCCCGATCCGGCTGGTCTACTCCGGCCCCGGACGCGACGCCGACTCGGTCATCATCGACCTGATCGACCGCGACGACGGCCCGCGCGACCTGGTCGTCGTCAGCAACGATCGCGAGATCCGCCGCGCCGCCCGACGTCGACGCGCCAAGGCCATGAGCGCCGAGCGATTTCTCCGCCACCTCGCCCGCAAGCCCAGCCCCGGCGGGACCGGCAAGCCCGCGCCCGCCGGGGACGCCGAGCGGTGGCTCGACGAGTTCGGCCTCGACGCCGGCACCGTCGAGCAGCTCGAACGGGAAGCCGACGCCCAGGCCCGCAAGCGGCAGCCGCCGCCCGAGCCGCACACGCCCGCGCCCCAGCCGCGACGATTCGACCCCCAGCGCCGTGATGCCGACCGCGATCGACAGCAGTCACAGCAACGCCCGCGCCGGCCCGGCGAATCCGAGGCCGACTACTGGCTGCGCGAGTTCGGGTTCAGCGAGGACGCCGAGCCGTGAACGCCAAGGGGTTCGGGGATGAAATGCTCAGAACTTCACGTTGAACCCGGCGCGGATGTAAGGCTCGTTCTCCAGCTCGATCTTGTCGTTCAGCTCCCGGGCGTCGAACCCGCGGGCGAACTCCTGGTCGAACGCCAGGCCGCCGGCGATGACCAACTCCATGGAGTCGCAGGGCACGACCCGCACGCCGCCCTCCAGCCGCCGCTGCGAGAAGAACGTCCGATCGTCCTTCCGCTGCGACTCGCGGTGGAACGCGAGCATCTCGCCCGAGTAGCCGCCGAACAACCGCACCTCCCGCAGCAGGATGAACGTCACCGTCACCTCGCCGTCCAGCGGCGCGATGTACCGGGCGTCGATCATCAACTGCTGCGTCGGACGCCAGAACACCGAGCTGAACGGCAGGCCGAGCGTCCACACGAAGCTCTTGCTCTGCACGTGCTGGTAGGCGATGCCGCCCAGCGGGATGTCGGGGAAGATCGTCCGGCTCTCGTCGTAGTTCACCGTAAAGATCCACTTGGACTGCTTGTCGACGTGGTAGCGGCCGATCAGGCTCGCGTGCGGGAACCAGGCGCTGCCGTCGCTGTAGGGCTCATCGCCGGCGTAACCGGCGCCCGCGACCACGCCGATCTCCCAGTCCTGCCAGTCGCCCAGCCACGCGCCCGCACCGAACGCCTGTCGCGTCAACTGGTCGGGGATCAGCGTGGTCTTCGGGTCGGCGTCGAAGTCGAGGTAGTCCAGCGAGAACCCGACCGCCGCGCCGCGTTCGTGCACCGACCCCAGGTTGGCCCGGCCTTGGGCCTCGTACCACGTCAGCCCCACGTCGCCGGGCCTCGTCTCGTAGTCGGTCTCGCCGAAGTACAGCGTGCTGAAGTCGACCTCGACGATGCTCTCGGCCGGGCGGAACGGCTGGGTGATCAGCCGCGGGCCGCTCTGGCCGTGGGCGAGCGTGGCGATCAGCCCGGTCGCGCCGGCGGCGACCACGATCAACAGGTGGCGTTGTCTCATGCCGGTATGTTGCCCCAACGCCCGGCCCGCCGCAATAGCCCGCCCGCGGCAGGCCCGGGTGCGCGGCCCGCGCCGGCCGCGTCGCGCCTTGCCGCCCAATCCGGCTCGCCATATACTACAGGGCTTATCACAGGTGAGGCCAAACCATGCTCGAGAGTCTGAAAAGTGATGAGATCGTCGACAAGCTCGGCGGGCGATTCAAGCTGACCTCGCTGATCCAGCGGCGGTGGGCCGAGTTGATGGAAGGCGCCCGCCCGCTGGTCGAGCGCGAGGGGCGCAGCGATCTCGAGGTCGCCGTCGCCGAAGTGCTTGCCGAGAAGATCACCATCGACTTTGAGAACTCCGACACCACGCCGCCCGAGCGGGCGCTCAGCTAACCGGGCGACCGCGGCCCGCGCACTCGGCCATGGCCAGCCCCCCCACGCCAACCACGCAGACGCCGGGCCCGACGGTGATCGTCGGCGTCACCGGCGGCATCGCCGCGTACAAGTCCGCGATGCTGGTCAGCATGCTGGTGCAAGCCGGCTGCGAGGTGACCGTGATGATGACCGACGCGGCCACGCGGTTCGTCACGCCGCTGACCTTCCAGTCGCTGTCGGGCCGGCGGGTGTTCACCAGCCTCTGGGAAGCGGATGATCGGCCGGACGCCCAGCACATCGCGCTGGCGCGGTCGGCGGGCCTGATGATCGTCGCGCCGTGCTCGGCGAACACGCTGGGCAAGCTCGCGTCGGGCATCTGCGACAACCTGCTGACGACGGTGGCGCTGGCGCTGCCCCGCGAGCCGGCGCCCACGCCGATGCTGCTGGCGCCGGCGATGAACGCGGACATGTGGGCGCAACCGATCGTGCAGCGGAACGCGCAGTCGTTGGCGTCGATGCCGCAGGTGCAGTTGGTCGGGCCGGAGGCCGGCTGGCAGGCGTGCCGCACCTCGGGGCCGGGGCGCATGGCCGAGCCGCAGGCCATCTTCGAGGCGGCGCAGCGGCTGCTCGGGCGGGCGTGACGGCAAGGCGGCCCGACGCCGGTACGCATGACGACAAACGACTCGATCCGAATGATCGAATCGAGTCGTTCCGCCGCACGCCGTTGAGGAGCATCAAGGTCGCGCGGCTCCTTCCGCCCCGTCGCCCCGCGAAGGCCCGTTAGCGTTGGCGCATCGCTCGTCGGCGATGCGGGTAAGCCATCAGCATGAGGCCCGAACCGACCAGCGCCAGCGTCGCCGGTTCGGGGATCGGCTGGGCCTGCCCGAATTCCTCGTAGACCATGTTGATCGCGTTCACCAGGTTGAGCCGCGAGTAGGTCAACCCCGACGACGCGTCGTACACCGGATCGCCGCTGGCCTGCAGCAGGGCGGTCACGCGATCCTGGAAGCTGTGGTAATCGCCCGCCAGGTCGTCGGTGAACTGCATGTACGCCTCACGCAGCAGCACCGTCGCGCCGGTCACCCAGGGGGCGGCGAAGCTCGTGCCCGTGCCGCTGGCGGTGCGGCCGTTCTTCCATAGCGATGTCAGCCCCGTGCCCGGCGCCAGCAGCTCCAGGTGCTCGTTGCGGTTGGTGAGGCTCCACATGCCGTCGCTGCTGTCGGTCGCGCCGACCGACACGACCTGCTCAAAGATCGCGGGCATCGCCATGCTCGTGGCGCTGCCGTCGTTGCCCGAGGCGACGACGTTCACGATGTTGTCCTGCTCCAGCCGGCCCAATGCGTCGACCAGGCTCTGCGTGACCGACCACTGCGGCACGTCGCGAGGTTCGGTGAACAGCGCCGCGCTGCCCAGCGACAGGTTCACGGCGGTGATATTCAGCTCCCGGGCGTGGTCGGCAACCCAGTTCAGGCCCGACACGACGTCGGAGAACGACCCGCTGCCGCTGGCCGACAACACCCGCACGCTCACGAACTCGACCTGCGGGAGCACGCCCGGCAGCTCGGCCGAGGCCGAGCCGACGATCCCGCTGGCGAATGTGCCGTGGCCATGGCGGTCGTCCCAGTCGTCGGGGTTGGTCGAGCCCCAGGGCGCGTCGGCCGCGTAGTTCACGCCGCCGATGACCCGGTTGCCCAGGCCCGGGTGGTCGTAGTCGATCCCGGTGTCCAGGACGGCGACCCGCTGGACGGCGCCGCTGGGGTCCACGCCGTCGAGGTGGGGCAGGACCGACTGGACCTTGCTGAGGCCGACGACCTCGATGGCGGTGTTGGCGGCGTGGGCCGTTGCGGCGAGCAGGCCGATCGTCCCCGCCAGCACGTATCCGGTGACGGCCCGGCGAAATCGCGTCTGCCATATCATCGATAATCACTCCCTTGAAGCACGGGCGCGGGTCGCGCCGCGTCATGACAGGAGCATCATCGACCGGGCTGCGGGGCCGGTTAACGGCCTCGCGGGCAAGATCGGGCCTTGCCGTTCGGGTTGTATGGATTGTGCGGGCTGAGTTTGAGCGAAGTACCGGAAGTTGGAGGCGATCGGCTTGACAGGGCGATCGCGGTTGTGCCGTCGAATGCGGGCGCCGCCCGTCAAGGCCGCGCCCGCAATAAGAGCTTCATGCCGCAGCCAACCGGCGCGGCATCCACACGTTGGCCGGGCATGCGTTCCGCGGCGTCCGCGGCAGTCCGGGCGGACCGCGGCGGCCGGGGGAACACCGGGCCTGCGTTCGGGCTTACAAAGCCTCTTCGTTCTCTTCACCGGTGCGGATGCGGATGGTCCGCGAGATCGGGTAGATGAAGATCTTGCCGTCGCCGACCTCGCCGGTACGGCTGTTGGACACGACGGTCTCGACCGCCTTGTCCAGGTCCTCGTTGCGGACGCAGATCTTCAGCAGGACCTTGGGCACGAAACCGACGTCCATCCGCGCCCCGCGGTAGCGTTCGGTGTGGCCCTTCTGGCGACCGAAGCCCTTCACTTCGTGCGCGGTGACGCCGAGGATGCCCAGGCGGCTGAGCGCACTCTTGACCGCGTCGACGCGGGCGGGCTTGATGATGGCCTCAATCATCTGCATAGCGAGTCTCCTTATGAGTTGCCTTAGCGTGGTGCAAAGCCGATGCCGAACCCGCCAGAAAGCCGCGAGACCGCCCGCGATCGGCGATAAACGGTGCACGAAGCGCTGGCGGGACGAGTGGATCGGCGACGGGTCGCCGCGCCGCTGCCCAGCCACGCCGCAGACCTGCGCGAACAATAGGCAGTCCGGTGCGCGATGGACGCCCGGGCGGCCCGAAAGGCACCACCGCGCGCCGCGTGACCGGGTGGACAGCCCTGCCTGCCGAGCCTGACGGGCTGGAAACGCCCAAACGGACCGGTCGCTGCGCCGTTGGGCGTCGCTGTCCGGGTGGGGCCTGCCCCTGGCGCCGTTTCAGGCCATAAACGTATATTGTAAATGAGGTTACGTATGACCTGGGTGTGATGGCCGGGCTGTCCGGGCGGGCAGAGGCCGTTGTGCCAGGCAGCAGGGTCCAGCGCGGCGGGGATGTGTC
>CAYWKS010000010.1:0-116707 GCA_964458935.1 uncultured Planctomycetaceae bacterium | reverse complement strand
CATCCGGCGATGGCGAACCCTGAATACCGCGCTGACGTGCAACGGCCAAGCGGTCGCGGCAGATGGCCCGCTCACGCGCACGCGGAGCCGACCGCATCGCGTGGCTGAAAGTTCAGAACAGCATCGGCAGGTGCGGCGGGTCGCGGACCTGCCGCGGAACCTTGTCGACCTTCGCTGAAGGATGGGCCCATAGCCGGACGCCGACCCGACCCGCCGGGCCGGTCCGTGCTTACGCGGACCCCATCGCGACTCTGTCCGTGCGGGGGCTATTCGACTTGGTAGGTATCGCCGGTGTTGAGCAAGGCATCGAGCGTCCCGCGCCCCTTCGACTCGATCGCCTGGTTGACCTGGTCGTTGACCATGTCCTCGTAGCAGTCGTCGTCGATCTGGTAATAGACGCCCATGGGCTCGGGGAACTTGGGCCAGCGCATGCGGCTGAGCATGAACGCGTGGGCCTCATCGTGCATGTCGTGGAACAGCAGGTCGTCTTCGGTGATGCCCTTGTCGAGTTGGACGGCTTCGGGCTTGTTGCCGTTGAGGCGGATGCCCTTGTCGCGGTCGGCGCCGTAGATCATGGGCTTGCCATGCTCGAGCCAGAGCGTGTTGTCGTCCTTGGCCTTGCGGTCGGTGGCGAACTCGAATGCCTTATGGTTGAAGACGTTGCAGTCCTGATAGATCTCGACGAACGCCGAGCCGCGGTGGTTGCTGGCCGCCTCGAGCACATCGCCGAGGCGTTTGTCCACGTCGACCGCGCGGGCGACGAAGCTGGCCTCGGCGGCGAGCGCCACCGAGATAGGGCTGAGCGGCATGTCGATCGAGCCCAGCGGCGTGCTCTTGGTCTTCTTGCCCTCCTCGCTGGTCGGCGAGTACTGGCCCTTGGTCAACCCGTAGATGCGGTTGTTGAACAGCAGGATCTTCACGTCGACGTTGCGGCGGAGGATGTGCAGCAGGTGATTGCCGCCGATGCTCAATCCGTCGCCGTCGCCGGTGATGACCCAGACGTCGAGGTCGGGATTGGCGACCTTGAGGCCGGTGGCGAAGGCGGGCGCCCGGCCGTGGATGGTGTGAAAGCCGTAGGAATCCATGTAGTAGGGGAAGCGGCTGGAGCAGCCGATGCCGGAGATGAAGACGGTGTTCTCCCGGGTCGCTCCGATCTTGGCGCAGACCTTGCGGACCTGGTTGAGAATGGCGTAGTCGCCGCACCCGGGACACCATCGCACTTCCTGATCGGAGGCGAAGTCCTTGGCGGTGAGTACGGGCAGCGAGGTGCTCTGACTGGCGTTGTTGGTCTGGGTGGTGGTGGCCATGGTGTTCACTTCAGGTAGCGGGCTTGCCTAGGCGGCGCTCCCGGATTGTCCGGCGGCGACGACCTCGTGGCCGTCGGGAACCACCGATACGCGGTCGCCCCAGCCGCCTTCCAGCATGAGGTCGATCGCCTGGGACACTTCATCGACGAGGAACGGCTGGCCCTGGACCTTGTTGAGGCCTCGGGCGTCGACGAGAAACCGATCACGCAGCAGCATGCGGAGCTGGCCCATGTTCAACTCGGGCACAAGCACGTGCTGATAGCGTGCGAGGACTTCGCCGAGGTTGGCTGGCAACGGGTTCAGATGCCGCAGGTGGCAAACGGCGACGGACTGGCCGCGCTCGCGGGCCCGCATCGCGGCGGTCGTCACGGCGCCATAGGTCCCGCCCCAACTGACCAGCAGCAGGTCGCCGGTCTGGGGCCCTTCGACGGGCTGAGTCGGGATGAACCGCGTGGCGTGGTTGATCTTGTCGATGCGGGTCGACGTCATGAGCTGGTGATTGTCCGGCGCGTAGGCAACGTTGCCGGTCAGGTGCTGCTTCTCGAGGCCGCCGATGCGGTGTTCGAGCCCCGGCGTGCCCGGCGGGACCCACGGCCGGCGGAGGTGCTGGTCGCGGGCATATGGCAGGAACGGCTTGTCGGCATCGGCAACAGGCATGTCGGGCAGTTCGATCGGCTCAAACTTGTCCGGATCGGGGATGAGCCACGGCTCGGCGCCGTTGGCCATGTACCCGTCGCTGAGGATGATGACCGGCGCCATGACGCCGACGGCGATGCGGACGGCCTCGATGGCGATGGCGAAGCAATCCTTGGGCGAAGCCGGTGCGAGCACGACGACGGGGCTCTCGCCGTTGCGGCCGAACAGGGCTTGGAGCAGGTCGGATTGCTCGACCTTGGTGGGCAGTCCGGTGGAAGGGCCGCCGCGCTGGACGTTGACGAGCACGAGCGGCAGTTCGGTCATGACGGCCAAGCCCAGCGCTTCGCTCTTGAGGCACAGGCCGGGGCCGGAGGTGCCGGTGACGCCGATCTGCCCGGCGTAGGCCGCGCCGATCGCGGCGCAACAGGCGGCGATCTCGTCCTCGGCCTGGATGGTCTTGACGCCGTAATGCTTCATCGCCGCGAGGTTGTGCAGGATGTCGCTGGCGGGTGTGATCGGGTAGCTGGCGTAGATCAGGTCCTTCTTGGCGAGGGTGGCCGCGGTGACCAGGCCCATGCTGATCGCCTCGTTGCCCGTGATGCGGCGGTACTTGCCCGCGGGCATCTGGGCCTTTTCCACCTTGTAGCGATGCACGAACAGCTCGGCGGTCTCGCCGAAGTGGTAGCCGGCCTTCATCGCCTTGATGTTCGCCTCGGCGACCTCGGGCTTGTTCTTCTTCTTCCCGAAGAAGTCGTTGAGGAAGTTCGTCGTCGGCTCGAGCGGGCGGTCGAACAGCCAGTACACCACGCCCAGCGCGTACATGTTCTTGCAGCGGCCGATGTCCTTGGCGCTCATGCCGGTCTCGGCGAGCGACTCTTCGGTCATGCGGGTGACGGGCACGGGGACAAGCTGGTACCGCGTGCGGAGCTTCTCGTCGTTGAGGGGGTTCTGGTCCTCGCTGTAGCCGGCCTTGCGGAGGTTGACCTTGTTGAACTCCGATTCGTTGACGATGACGATGCCGCCGGAGCGAACGTCGTCGATGTTGGCCTTGAGCGCGGCGGGATTCATCGCGATCAGCGCGTCGACCTGATCGCCGGGCGTGTGGATATCGGTGGAGGCGAAGTTGATCTGGAATCCGCTCACCCCGGCGACGGTGCCGGCGGGCGCGCGGATTTCGGCCGGGTAGTCGGGCAGGGTCGCCACATCGTTGCCGAAGATGGCCGAGGCGTCGGTGAACTGCATACCGGCCAACTGCATGCCG
Organism: uncultured Planctomycetaceae bacterium; assembly: GCA_964458935.1. GTDB lineage: Bacteria > Planctomycetota > Phycisphaerae > Phycisphaerales > Zrk34 > CAYWKS01. The sequence goes on along the minus strand of CAYWKS010000010.1, from coordinate 113,503 downwards.
TCGCCGGAGTCGCCAGCGAAGCGGACGGTGGCGGAGCTGAGTTGCTCCACGTTCTTGTCTTGCACAATCATTCCTCACAACTCCCGTCGCCAGGCAAGGCGTGCGAGGTTTGCAATTCAAGCGATTCTGAGGCCATGATAGGCGTTATCGGCACAAACGGCCAGCCCAGATCAACGGAATTGCAAAGCAATTGCCGCACAATTCTCATCGGCCCAACGCCCCCTCGCATCCACGAAATAAGGGGGCCGGTCGCAGGGACGACCGGCCCGGGACGCAGGTGGGTATGGGGGGACGGCGTGAACGATTCACGCAAAACGATAGTCGGTTGTCAGCGCGGTGCTTTGCCGCGCAGTTCGCCCGGGTCATTCGGCGAGTCGCGGCCGCGGTCGCCGTTCCTGCCGGCAGGCCGCCAAGGTGGCACCGGCACCGATCAGGCCCATGCCGATCAGCCCGGCGCCGCTGGTCTGCAGCATGCCGACGTCGGGTGCGAAGGCCACGATCAGCACCGCCATGCCGAGCAGCACCCGGCCTACCCACGTCCATGTGTCCGCTGCAATTCGCATCCGTGGCCCCTTCTTGACAGTCACTTTCGCTTAACCAACGTGAGCGTTCGATATATCCGTCATGGACGCAAGGCGATCCGGCCAAAAACGCGCGAACCCGTCCTGTGCGGATGCTCCACCGCCGACAACGTATCATGGCCGGCTCGAGCAGCGATCGCTAACGTATAACCCGGAGATTCAGGTGGGACGTCACTGGCTGATCAAATTTACTCTCATGCTTGCGGTACTGACGGCGGGTGGGCTATTAATCGGCCCGGCATCGAGCTCCGGCCAGACGTCTGACGAGGCTCACTACGGCCGGGCTTTGCGACTGATTGAAGCCGGTGACGCCAATCAGGCTGCCGCGTTGCTGCGGCAGGTCGCCGACGCCCGCGAGGGGCCGGTCAGCCACGCCGCGGCGCTGCTGCACGGCCAGATCACCGGCGCCTTTGCCGAACGTCAACGGCTCTGGCGTGACCGTAAGATCGGCAATGTCGTCATGCTGGTTGAGGACGAGCGCAGTTTCGCCGAAGCGGTCGGCCTGTGGGACGACAAGACCTTCTTCCCGGTGCTGTTGGACGATGGCTGGTACGCGCGGCTGTTTATCCGGGCCTTTGAGCCGGCTGCCGTCGTCCGACTGACCGCCGAGCAACCCGGCAAGCTGTCGCCGGAGACATTGAGGCGGTGGCTGGCGCGGGCCACGCCGACCACCCCGGACGGCGGCGCGCCGCCCCCGGGCCTCGTGGCCATCGACCCCAACGGCCCTCACCGCGCCGCGGGACTGGCGCTCGCCGCCGGCCGCGGCCAGCCCTGCCTGTTCATCGATTCACCGGGCCCGCTCAACGCCATCGCGGACCTTGAGCAGGTCGCCAGCCTCAACGAGCGCGTGATGAATGCCATGCTCGACGCCGGTCTGTTGAGCATGCGGCAACACGCCGCGATCACGCTGGCCGCCGATCTGCCCTACCGCTATCGCACGCCGGGCGAAAAGGGCGTGCTGGCGGTCGATGATGTGCTCGGCCGCAACGACAAGGGCACGCGGTTCGCCGTGGTTGGCCGGACGCTCGGCTCGCCCGCTCAGGCCGTCTATCAGGCCATGTCCGCCCTGTTCCTCCATGTGGATCGGGCCATGCTGTTCGACGATTACAGCAACCGCGACGGCCGTGCGTTCGAGCAGTATCGATTCGACGGGGCCACGGGTGTCCTGGCCGGTCACATGCCGGTCGCCCACGTCGCCGGGGAGCACGTCAGCCGGGACAGCTTCACGACGCTCACGCGACGCGGCGAGCCGTTCGACATGGTGTGGATCAACTCGTCGGGCGGGCAGAAATACTGGGACCTGCGCGGCGGCCGGGCGGACGCCGAGGCGATGCCCCTTGGTTGGCCGCGCGCCTATTACGTGGTGCACAGCCATAGCCTCGGCGCCGCGGCGAACGTCGATACGATCGGAGGCCGCGCACTCGCGGGCGGCGGATACTGGTACTGCGGTTCCGTGCACGAGCCCTACCTGCACGGTTTCGCCCCGCCGACGGGCATCGCCGTCAAGGCCGCGTCAGGCACCCCGCTGGCCTTCGCCATCCGACGCAGCGTCGGCATGCCCCTGTACAAGCCCTGGAAGATCACCGTCATCGGCGATCCGCTGTTCACGCTGCGCGAAGCACCGCCGCTGCGGATTGACGTCAGCCCCGACGCGTGGACGACCGACGCGGTGGTCACCGCAGACTCGGACGCGGTGACCATGAACGACGGGCAGGCGGCCGTCGAGCGCGCCATCGAGCGGGTCACGACCCCGGATGAGCACACCCGTCCCGGAGACCTGGCGTACGCCTGCTACGTGCTGGACCGTGCCGGACGGGCGGATGTGCTGCGGCAGGTCGAGGCGGCGGCGGCGATGGAGCATCCCGTCGCGCGGGTGCTGGTGCGTCGGGCGGTCCGCGCCGGCTTTCTCCAGCGTGTAGAGGTTGAGCCCGCTGCAGCGAAGGACCTGCTCGCCCGCCTGCTCGTACTCGACAACGACGAACTGCTGCACGACATCGGCTTATGGCTGGCGTCCATGGCCAAGCGCAACCGCGACGCCGAGGCGATCGACTGGCTTGCGGATGTGCAGGCAGAACTGCGGCCGAAGATGCGTTTGCGGGCCCGGCGCACGCTCAAGCAGGCACTCGAGCCTTCGCATACGGCCCCGTGACATCGGGGACCCGGGCGCGGGTTGCGGAAATCGCGGCCGATTGGCCGATAATCCACGCGGAGGTATTGCGCGCTCATGGCCAAGCAAGGCAAGACCAAGGCACCGACGGACGATTCGCACACGCCGAGAGGCATGCGCCTGCGGCTGGCGTGGATCAGCCTCGCCGGAGCGTGGGCGTTCGCGGTCGCCGCGCTGGTGGGCTACGACCCGGCCGACCCGCCCAGCCACTTCGTCGTTCAAGCGGATGGGCCGACGGTCACCAACTGGACCGGGCCGGTCGGGGCGTGGCTGGCCTACCAGTTGTACTTCCTTCTCGGGCCGGGCGTCTGGCTGTTGATGGTCGGCGTCCTGGCGGCGCTGGTCGCGGCGGCGGCCGGCCGGCGGGTGCGGGACCTGCCCATCCGCATGGCCGGGGCGCTGGTCTGCACGATCGCGGCGAGCGGCATGGCGGCGCTCTACTTGCCCCATGCCGGACCGATGCCCGAAGGCACCGGCGGGTTGGTCGCCCTCTGGTTGACCGACCTGCTCATCCAACGCTTCGCCCTCGCGGGCACGGGCATCATTCTGCTGCTGACATTCGGCATCGGCGCGGTGGTGACCGTCGATGAGCTGGTTGCCGCCGTGCCGCGCTGGCTCGGGGCCGTGTTCGCCCGGCTGGGGGCGATCCGCCTGCCCGGACCGGTGCTGGTCGGCCTGCCGTCGGCGATGATCGCCAAGCTCCGCAGTTCCAGACAAGCCCGACACGCGAACAACATGCTCCGGCCCCGGCCGGTCCCGGTCCGCCATGGCACGAAGAAGGCCGCCCCGACTGAGACCGAAGACATCGACGACGAGCCGGACAGCGATGCGATCGACCCCGAGGCCGGCGGGATCGGCGCGACCGAGTCTTTCGACCCGGCGGAGCGGACCGCCGCGGCGCGGCATCGCCGGGTCGCCGAAACCGTCGACCCCGACGATCCGCAGGACGCGGCTGAGGACACCGAACCGGCAAGCGCCGCGGCCGGTGGCCAGGCGCTCGACCCCGAGGCGCTCCGTGAGAAGATCAAGAAGCTGCCGATCACGTTCGCCAAGCCCTCGCAGCCGGCGCGGGCCATGGCCGCGCCGCCGCAAGACCTGTCCGGGTACAAGTTCCCGTCGATCGAGGACCTTGTCGAGCCCGAGCACAACTTCAACGACGAGATCGCCCGCCACGTCCGCGAGCAGGCGGAAATCCTCGAACGCGCCTTGCAGACCTATCGCATCGAAGCGGAGGTCGTCGCGATCGATGCCGGCCCGGTCATCACGCTCTACGAGGTCCAGCTTGCGCCCGGGACCAAGGTCGCGCAACTGAACAACATCGCCTCGGACGTGGCCCGCGAACTGAAGGCGCAGAACATCCGCGTCGTTCCCAACACCGCCGGCAAGAGCACCGTCGGGATCGAGGTGCCCAACCTGAAGAAGGAGAAGGTCCGCCTCAAGGACCTCATGACGCTCGGCGGCGAGAAGGCGCGGGACAACATGGCCCTGCCCATGTACCTCGGCAAGGACGCCTCGGGCGACCCGCTCATCGCCGACCTCGCCCAGATGCCGCACATGCTCATCGCCGGAACCACCGGCTCGGGCAAGAGCGTCTGCATGAACTCGATCATCATGTCCTTCCTGTTCACACGCCGCCCCGACGAGCTGAAGCTCATCCTCGTCGACCCGAAGATGGTTGAGATGGCCCAGTTCAAGGACATCCCCCACCTCATGTGCCCGGTGGTGACGGAGATGGCCAAGGCCGCCGCCATCCTCGAATGGGCCGTGACCAAGATGGACGAGCGTTACGAATTGCTCGCCGAGGCCGGCGTCCGTGACATCGACGGCTACAACGACCTCGAATGGGATGACCTGAAGGACCGATTCAACCCCGCCAACGAGAACGAAGAGGCGAAGATCCCGCGGAAGCTGCCCCGCATCGTCTTCATCATCGACGAGCTGGCGGACCTGATGATGACCAACAAGGAGGTGGAGAACTTCATCGTCCGGATCGCGCAGAAGGCCCGTGCCGTCGGGATCCACCTCATCCTCGCCACGCAGCGGCCGCAGGCGAACGTGGTGACCGGCCTGATCAAGAGCAACATGCCCTGCCGCGTGTCGTTCAAGGTCGCCTCCGGCATGGACAGCCGCATCGTCCTCGACCACAAGGGTGCGGAGCTGCTGCTCGGCCAGGGCGACATGCTGTTCCTCTCGCCTCGCTCGAGCAAGCTCACGCGCGCCCAGGGCACGCTGGTCGACGACGCGGAGATCCGCAAGGCCGTCCGCTTCCTCAGGGATGTCGCCGCGCCGAGCTTCGAGCCGCAACTCGTCCAGCTCAAGGCGCCCGGCGGTCAGGACGATGACGGATCGCCCGTCGAGCGAGACGAGTTGTTCGACGACGCGGTCGACATCGTCCTCCAGACCCAGCGCGGGTCGGTATCGCTGTTGCAGCGGCGATTGGCGATCGGCTACAGCCGGGCGTCGCGGCTCATCGAGGAGATGGCCGAGGCCGGCATCATCGGGTCCTACAAGGGCTCCCAGGCCCGCGAAGTCCAGATCAGCCTCGAGGAATGGGAGGCGATGAAGGCCCAGGCCCAGGCCGACGCCGCAGTCGAAGTCAACGGCCAACTCCAGGGCGAGCTGACCTTCGAGCCCGACCTCCAAGCCGATCCCGCCGACGGCGACGAGGAGGAATACGAGTATGAAGAGGAAGAGGAAGACGACGACGATGAGTACGAGGACGAAGATGAGGAAGACGACGATGAATATGAGGAGGAGGACGACGAGCGGGAGCCGTAATCACATCGGCGTCGACTCCCGGTTGTCGCGTCGCGGTGCAACTTCATAGCATTGGGTGAACGGGTATCACGCAGACTCCCCCCTGATGAAAGGTCACCCCATGCGCCCCACCACCTACCTCAGCCTTACCGCGATTGTCACGGCGTTCGTCATCACCGCCGGCTTGTGGTCCTACACGCCCGGGACCGCCGACGCACACTGCCAGATCCCCTGTGGCATCTACGACGAGCACGCTCGCATCCATCAGATGCTCGAGGACACGACCACCATCGAGAAAGCGATACGCCAGATGAACGAGCTTGCCGACAAGGAGGACGCCCAGAGCCACCAGCAGTTCGTGCGCTGGACGACGAACAAGGAAGAGCACGCATCACGCATCATCGAGACGATCAGCCAGTACTTCATGACGCAGAAGATCGCGCCGGTCAAGCCGGGCACGCCGGATCGGCCGAAGTACCTGAACAAGCTGGCCGATCATCACGCGGTGATGGTCGCGGCGATGAAGGCCAAGCAGACCGCCGACCCCGCCGCCGCCGTCGACCTCCGCAAGGCGATCTCGAACATCGAGAAGTACTGGATCGACCACGAGCATTGACGAGGCAGTTTCACGGCCGCGGCTGGATCAACCAGCCGTGCGGCAGGTCGAGCTTGCGTCAGCCGCGGTCGTCGAAGTCCGGCCGGGCCGCGTCGGCCACATCGCCATGCATCAACGGACAGTCGAAATCTTTATCCACGACCTGACGCGGTGCTCCCGCGTTCACAGGGGTTACGCAGAAAAGGCCGATGACCATGACAAGGAACACCCTGCAGAGGGGTTGAACACGACTCATGAAGCTACCGATCGAAAACGCCTGGGCATGCGTGCTGCTGCCGACAAGGTACCGTGGTAGTTCATCGCGGGCGACGCATGACTCTGGCCGGTCACGGCCCGTCCGCCCGTGTGCAGGGGCTTTAGTTCAACGGCGTTGCAGGTTACATTGGCCGTATCATCAACGCATGGAGGCGTGGCATGGACGCGTTCGTCATCGAAGGCGGCAGGCGGCTCAAGGGCAACGTCACGGTCAACGGCTCGAAGAACGCGTCGCTGCCGATCATGGCGGCGGCCCTGCTCGCCGATGGGCCCTGCACGATCACCGACGTGCCCGACCTGTCGGACATCCGCAACATGATCAAGTTGCTCGGCGAGCTTGGCTGCCACGCCGAGCGGCAGGGTGACGGCTCCATACGCCTGGAAACCGTGGACGAGATGAGCTCGCACGCACGTTACGACATCGTGCGGACGATGCGTGCCAGCGTCTGCGTGCTCGGCCCGCTGCTGGCGAAGCGCGGCAAGGCGATCGTCTCGATGCCCGGCGGCTGCGCGATCGGGGAGCGGCCGATCGACCTGCACCTCCGCGGGCTCGAAGCCCTCGGCGCGGAGGTCGAACTCGACGGCGGCAACATCACCGCTACCGCGAAACACCTGCACGGCGCTCGCGTGTTCCTCGGCGGGCCGTACGGCTCGACCGTGCTCGGCACGGCGAACGTCATGAGCGCCGCCACCCTCGCGGACGGTGAGACGGTGATCGAGCAGGCCGCCTGTGAACCGGAGGTCGTGGACCTCGCGGAGATGCTCAACGCGATGGGCGCGCGGGTCCGCGGCGCCGGCACCCCACGCATCACCGTCGAAGGGGTCAAGTCGCTCCGCGGCGCCCAGCATCGCGTGATGGCCGACCGCATCGAGGCCGCCACCTTCATGTGCGCCGCCGCCGTCACCAACGGCGACGTGACCGTGCACAACTGCCCCATCGATGCGATGACGGCGATCGTGGATCGGCTGGACGCGATCGGCGTTGAGATCGAAGCCGACCTCGCCGACGATCCGCTGCGCGCAGCGATCAACGTCAGTTCCGCCCGCCGCCTCGAGCCCGTCGCGGTCACCACCCAGCCCTACCCGGGCTTCCCCACCGACGTGCAGGCGCAACTGATGGCCCTGCTCACCCTCGCCGACGGCAACAGCATCATCACCGAGAAGGTCTTCCCCGAGCGGTTCCTCCACGTCGCCGAGCTGTCCCGCATGGGTGCGCGGCTGTACCGCCAGGGCCCGACCGTCATGGTCAGCGGGGTCAAGCGGCTTGTCGGCGCACCGGTGATGGCGTCCGACCTGCGGGCCAGCGCCGGCCTGGTCATCGCCGCGATCGCCGCACGGGGCAAGACCACGATCAACCGGGTCTACCACCTGGATCGCGGCTATCACCAGCTCGAAACGCGACTGGCCCATCTCGGCGCCCACATCCGCCGCGTCGACGTGTAGCGGCCCGCGACACCCCGCGCCACGCGGTACAATGCTGCCATGAGTGACGCACCCACCCCTGTCGATGCGCAACTGCTGGAGATCCTGCGCTGCCCCGTGACCCGCTCGGCGCTCCGTCAGGAGGGAAGCGAGTTGGTCAGCGCCGTCGGCGGGCTGCGCTACCCGATCCGCGATGGCATTCCCGTGCTGCTGGCCGAAGAGGCGGGCTTGCCCGACGGCATCGCATCGCTCGACGCGTTCCGCAACGCCTACGCGGACCAGATCCCCGAATAAGGACCACCATGGCGACCAACGACATCCTCGGCGGCGGCGGGCTGCATCACGTGGCGATCCGCGCCCGCGACTTCGATCGCTCCGTCAGCTTCTACACCGACGTGCTGGGTTTCCGGACGAAGATCGCGTGGGGCGAGCCGCCCAAGCGTGCGGCCATGCTCGATACCGGGGACGGCAACTACCTGGAAATCTTCGAGCGGCCTGAGCAGGCCCCGCCGCCCGATGGCGAGGGCGCGATCCTGCACCTGGCGATCCGCACCGCCGACGTCGACGCGGCAACCTCGCGCGTCCGTGAGTTCGGCTGCGAGATCACGACCGAGCCCAAGGACGTGGCCATCCGGACCACACAGGGCCCCAACCCCACACCGGTCCGAATCGGCTTCTTCAAGGGCCCCGACGGCGAGATCGTCGAGCTGTTCCAGAACGAACTGACCTGAGCGGGCGGCCGCGTCATTCCTCATCGAACTTGCGGCGGACCAGGGCGGTCAGCGCGTCGATCGCTTCGCCGGCGTCGGGGCCGACCGCTTCCACCTCGAGCTCGGTGCCTTGGGTCGCGGCGAGCATCATCATCTGCATGATCGATTTACCGTCGACGGCCTGATTGGCCTTGCGGACGGTGACGGCGGAGCGGAACTGGTTGGCCAGATCAACAAACGCCATCGCGGGCCGGGCGTGCATCCCCAGGCGATTGTCGATCTTCACGGACGTCGTGCGGCGCTCATCGGTGCCGGCCATGATCAATGCCTCCTGCATGGTCGAACGGGCATGATCAGGCCAGTTGATGGCTGTCGGCTTCGGCGATCAGGTCCTCGATCTCCTGCCGCGTGGTCGCCTGACGCAGGAAGCGCCGGAAGGTGTCGTTCTGCAGGTTGCGGAAGATGTTCTCCATGGCCTGCAGGTGCTCGTCGGGTCGGTCCTCGGGGCTGAGCAGCAGCACGACCGAGTAAACCGGCGCCTTGTCCAGGGCTTTGAATTCCACCCCATTGGGTGAGACGCCGATCGTCGCGCACATCTGCTTGATGTCCTTGTGCTTGACGTGCGGGACGGCGACGCCCTTGCCGAAGCCCGTCGAGCCCTTGGTCTCGCGATCGGTGATGAGGGCGATCAGGTCGCCGCGCAGCCCGGCATCGACCGCCTTGGCCTCGATCAGCGCGTCCACCAGCTCGTGGATCACGTCGTTTCGCTCCGTGCCGGATAACTGCGGCACCAGCGCCTGGGTCACGATGAAGTCAGCGAGTTTCATAAGCTCCAGTTCCTGCAAGCACCGGTTGACCGGCGGCCTGGCGTCGGGCCACCGCCGCCCGGTGAGTATATCTTACGCGATGTGTTTGCGGTTGCGTAGCCGCTCCTTGTGATCGGTCAACTGGCGTTCGAGCTTGTCGGTCACGCCGTCGATCGCGGCGTAGAGGTCGTCGCCGGTCTGACGGGCGACAAAAGGCTGGGCGTGCTCGACGTGCGTGACGATCTCGACCTCGAAGCTGCGGTCCCGCTTCTCGATGACACCCTCAATCGAGAGGATGCGGTCGAAATAGCGATGGAGCCGCTGGGTCTTCTTCTCCGCGTAGTCGTGGATGGCCGGGGTCACCTCGATGTGGCGTCCGCTGAGTTTGAATTCCATGACTCAATGCTCCTGAATTGAGGCTGATGGCGTTTTGGCGTCGGCGGGTGGGGCCGTATCGGCACCCTCACCCGCCTCCTCATCCGAGTGGCCGTCGACGTACAAGACCGGCTGGTCCGGGGCCTCGATCGCCTGGCTGTTCGGCACGATCACGCCGCCGCTCACGCAGAACCGCAGCGCTTCGTCGATGCTGATTGGCAGGTCGAGCGTGTCCGACTTGGGCACGGTGATCACGTACCCGGTGAACGGGGTCGGCGAGCTGGGGATGAACACGGTCATGCAATCGGCTCGCGCCGCGTCCTGGATGTCGCGCATCGTCTCGCCCGTGACCAGCCCCACCGACCAGATGCCCTTGCGGGGATACTGGACCGCGACGACCCGCGAGAAGTTCATCTTCTGGTCGCCGTCGCCGAAGAACAGGTCGGTGACCTGCTTGACATGCGGGTAGACCTGTTTGAACACCGGCAGGCCCACGAGGAACCGCTCGCCACGCTCGTACATGCGGCGGCCCATGTACCCGCCGAGCAGCCGACCCATGAAGTAGATCAGGAGCACCGCGATCAGCAGGCCCGTCAGGTCAAGCACCGCCCACTTGCCGATCTTCACGCTGTTCCACCAGCGCTGAAGTTCGGCGAGGCGGGTCTGCTGGACGATGAACTCCCGCGACCTGCCGGACTCGATCCATCGCCGGCGCTGGTCGGCGTCCAACCCCTCGCGCGCGTGCTCGTCCACCTGCGCATCGCTGACCGACGGCCAATCGCTGACCTCGAGGATCACCCACTGCACGCCGCCGTTGATGTGCCGGGCGATGTTCTCGTTGATGAAGTTGTAGACGAAGATGACCAGCCAGATGGTCAGGACCGTCGGCAGGACGAAACCCAACCCGCGCAGGAAGAATGTCCTGAAACCGCGGCCCGATGGTGCGTGATTGTCCCGACTCATTTCAGGGCAATACCCATGGCTGGCGTGGCCGAAGCGGGCGGCGTGTACCGCTCAAAGCTATTCTAGAAGCCGGTCGGTGGGCAGGCAAAACGCATGCCGCTCAGCCGGCAAAGCGGGCGACCGGGGTCGAACCGGCAACATTCAGCTTGGAAGGCTGACACTCTACCAATTGAGTTACGCCCGCGTCGACGCCCATATGATAGCATCGGCCACTGTGGGGCTGCAATTGACAACCCTCCAGCGGATCGTTGCGCATCGAACTCGGCCACTGCCGTGGAGTCTTGAGGTGGCTACTGCGGCGTCCCCATGCGCCTTGTCTGGGATGGGGCCGGCCCCCTCGGACGTACGCTTCAACACCGGCCGGTGCGGCGGCGGTATAGCAAGGTCATCGCACCCAGCGACATCAGGGGCAGCGCGACCGGTTCCGGGATTACCTCACCGGCCGCCTCATCGATCAAGGCCCACAGTTCGTCGGCCATGTAGATCGCACCGTCCGGGCCCTGGTGGACACCGTCTGTGAGGTAGTTTTCGTCGAGGTACGCGTAGTCGCCGGCGACCTTGAACAGGTTCAGGAACAGCGTATCGTCACGGGATTCGGTGATCTCGTACAACGCGTCCGTGAAGTATTCATCACTGTCGCGACCCAGGTCATAGGAGGAGACGAGCATGTAATCCATATCGGACTTGTGGGATTCGATCCGCCCAATCAAGTCCTCCATCATGGCCTTCCACTCCGCTTTGGCGAAGCGCGGGTCGTTCGCACCCAGCCAGATCAGCGCGGTATTGGACTGCGTGCCGGTGATGTAAGCGCCCATCGCCTCGTCGCTGATGATCGAGCGATCGGTGTAGTACGGCAGGCCGATGCCGCCACGGGCGACACTGCCCAGTTGAAACCCAGGCGATACGTCGCTGGTGAGATGGGCACCCGTGAATAGCACGGACTGATTGGATTGGAGCGTTACTGAACCGGGCATCCGCAGTCGCAAGACCACTTTGCTGGATGACAGGTCGAGGCCCTCTGTAGGGATAGTGAGGGTATGCGTCTGATGGTACGCTTCATCGTCATAGGTCTGCAAGATGTCCGTGGCCACGGTTTGCCCATCCACGACAACATCGGCAATGACTCCGCTCGTCGGCGCGTGCGGGCCGTTGTAACTCTGCAGTCCTATACGCAATTGACCGTCGTTGTCTGCGTACCAAGCCACATCATCCTGGCCAAAAGGCTTGAAATGATAAGAAGCTATGGTATTTGCCGTATTGCCAACATCAGGACCGCTGACACCATCTGCAAACGTCGCGACGATCGCTCGCGATAATGAGGTGCCGGCGAACTGCGGATACGCCGTCAACTCCAACGGCGTGTATGACTGGCTGCTCGCTAACCACGGGTGGCTGTAACTCGTGAAGCTGTACGAAGTATCGAAGCCGCTCGGATTGACGATGCCGGTAACGCGGTCGGGATGCCACCGCTCGAAATAGGCACTATGTTGCTGGGTTTGGAGCGAATCGCCAAAAATCGCCAGACGCGTATCACCGTGTATCAGGTCGTACGCGATCTGCATATTGCCACTGTACCGAGGCGCATTGCCCGGATGAGCGGCTCGAACCTGGGCGGCGCACACGACACTACGCAGACGCCGATGATCGAGACGAGCCTTTGATGGCATGACAGTTCGGAACGCGCGCAGTACACCCTCATGTTCATTACTCCCCCGGGGTGTCAGCGCGATCATTGATCGGTAACAAGACCCCGGAAAGCTTGTAGCTCTCCGGCTTGCAATCAGCCTCGGCAGGTTTTCACACTACATCTGTTACTACCACACACGCATGCAGCCTGCAGACATAGTCATCGTTGTATGCGAAGAAACGTACAACACGAGATACCACACGACAACGAAAGATCGTGCCAAATATGTTTGGAATCATCGCAGGCTTATGGCTACGCGCCTGCCGCGGACTCCAACGCCGATCGGGCTGCGTTGATGGTGTGCTCGATCGCCTGGTCGTCGTGGGCCAGCGAGACGAACCATGCTTCGAACTGGCTGGGGGGGAGGATGACGCCGTCGTCGAGCATGCCGTTGAAGAAGCGCGCAAACGCGTGCGTGTCGCACGATGTCGCGTGATCGTAGTCTTCAACGGGCCCGCCGCTGAAGAATGGCGTGAGCATGGAGCCGACCCGGTTGATGGTCAGCGGGGCGCCGGTCTTGTCGGCGGCGTCGACGAGCCCGGCGGCGAGGGCGGCGCCGCGTTGCTCGAGCCTCTCATAAACGCCGGGTTCGGTGAGCAATTCGAGTGTCGCGAGCCCGGCGGCCATGGCCACGGGGTTGCCGCTGAGCGTGCCGGCCTGGTAGATCGGGCCGTCGGGGCTCATCTGCCGCATCAGGTCCTCGCGGCCGCCGTAGGCGGCGCACGGCATCCCCCCGCCCATGACCTTGCCCAACGCGGTGATGTCGGGCGTGACGCCGTAGCGTGCCTGGGCCCCGCCGAGAGCAACTCGGAAGCCGGTCATCACCTCGTCGAAGATCAGCAGCGTCCCCTGCTCATCGCACGCGGCCCGCAGGCCTTGCAGGTAGCCCCGCCGCGGCGGGATGCAGCCCATGTTGCCGGCGATCGGCTCGATCACCACGGCCGCGATCCGCTCGCCCTGTTCGAGGAGGACGCGCCGCATCGCATCGAGGTCGTTGTACGGCACGAGCAGCGTGTCGGCGGCCTGGCTCTCGGACACCCCGGGCGAACTGGGCGTGCCGAGTGTGGTCGCGCCGCTGCCGGCCTGGACGAGCAGCGCGTCGACGTGACCGTGATAACCGCCGATGCACTTGACGATGGCCGGCCGGCCCGTCGCCCCGCGTGCCAGACGGATGGCGCTCATCACCGCCTCGGTCCCGCTGTTGACGAAACGCACGACCTCGACGCCCGGCACCGCGTCGACGACGGCCTCGGCCAGCCGCGTCTCCAACTCCGTGGGCATACCGAAGCTCATCCCTCGCCGCGCGGTCTTCGTGACCGCGGCGATGACCGGCTGGGGCGCGTGGCCCGCGATCAGCGGTCCGTAGCTCGACACGTAGTCGATGTACTCGTTGCCATCGACATCGGTGACCCGGCACCCGGCGCCCGAGCGGATCGTCACCGGGTCGCGGCCAACGGCGTGGTAGGCGCGGACGGGCGAGTTCACCCCGCCGGGCATCAGCTTCCTCGCCGCCCGGTGCGCGGCGGATGACTTGGCGTAGCGATCTGTCGCGGTCTGGGAAGCATTCCTGGCCATGTTCACCTCAATGCGGACGCTAGCCGGAGGACGCCGAAGATTCCAGCGACATTACCTCGCCGCCTTCAGCACGCGGTCGCCGATGTCGTGGCGGAAGAACGCCCCGTCGAAATGGATTCTCTCACAGGCGGCGTTGGCCTTGTCCCGCGCCTCGGCGAGGTCGGCGCCCAGCGCCGTGACGTTCAGCACGCGCCCGCCGTGGGTCAGGACGCTGCCGTCGCCGTCGAGCTTCGTGCCCGCGTGGAACACCGACACATCGTCCATGGCCTGCGCCTCGTCGATGCCGGTGATGACCTTGCCTTTCTCGTACCGGCCGGGGTAGCCGCCGGAGCACATGACCACGCAGCACGCCACGCGGTTATCCCAACGGATGTCGACGTCGGCCAGCCGCCCTTCCGTGCAGGCGAGCATGGCCTCGAGCAGATCGCCTTTCATCCGCATCATCAGCGGCTGGCATTCCGGATCGCCGAAGCGGCAGTTGAATTCCAGGACCTTGATCCCGCCGGGCGTGAGCATGAGTCCGGCGTAGAGCACGCCGCGGTAGTCGATCCCGTCGCGCCGCATGGCGTCGACCGCGGGCACCAGCACGTAACGCTCGATCTCGACGAGCAGCTTTTCATCGACGAGGGGCGTGGGGGTATAGGCGCCCATGCCGCCGGTGTTCGGGCCGGTGTCGCCCTCGCCGACCTGCTTGTGATCCTGGCTGGGTTCGAGGACGTAGATATCGTGGCCATCGACCAAGGCGAGGATGGACACCTCCTGTCCGTTCAGTCTCTCCTCGACGACGATCTGGTCGGCGGCGTCGCCGAAGGCGCGGTCGATCATCATGTCACGGACGGCGGCGGCCGCCTGCTCGGCGTCGGCGCAGACAACCACGCCCTTGCCCTTGGCCAAGCCGGCGGCCTTGACGACGACCGGCGTCTCGTGGGCCTGCACGTACGCCAGGGCCTTCTCGGGCTTGTCGAAAGTGCGGCTCTCGGCGGTGGGGATGTTCGCCGCACGCATCAGGTGCTTCGCCCAGCCCTTGTCGGCCTCGAGCTGGGCGCCCGCGGCCGTCGGGCCGAAGACCTTCAGCCCCGCCTTCGCCAGGCGGTCCGCCAATCCCTGTGCCAGCGGGTCCTCGGGGCCGATCACCACCAGCCCGATCTTCTCATGGCGGCACAGGTGCGAGATGGCGTCGGCAAGCTTCTGGTTGACCGGCTCGACGTCGAGGTCAATGTTGCGGCCGATCGAGGCGGTGCCGGCGTTGCCGGGCGCGAAAAGGATCTTTCCGCACCTGGACGACTGCTTGAGCTTCCAGCCCAGCGCATGTTCGCGCCCGCCGCTGCCGATGATCAGCACGTTCATGGCCGCATTCTACGGACGATGGGCGTCCAGCGAAACGCACCCCCTTCGACACGCCGCGTTGCCGGGCGAGGGCAACGCATTTATCATCTTCTGCGGATCGAGACCCCCATGCTGGCAGGGAAGCTTATGCCTCTTCGATCGCGGCGCTGGATGAACATTGGGACGACGCTGGTGCTGATGGCGGTCGCGGGCTGGCCGGCCGCGGTCGCGGCCCAACCCACGCAGGGCCGCTACGAGTTGGGTATCGGCGGGTTTGAGGCGGTCGAGATCCCCGACCCGGCGACGCCGGCCGGGCAGCTCTACCGCGTACGCCAGTTGCTCGCCGACGACCAGCCGGGCGAGGCGCGGGGCCTGGCCAACGACTGGATCGACGCCCACGGCGAACAGCACCCCCTGAGCGACGAGGCCTACCTGCTCCGAGCCGATGCCAAGTTCGCTCAGAACAACTATTACATCGCGCTGTTCGATTACGAGTACCTGGTGCGGTCGTACCCCGGGTCGGCGTACTTCGTCACGGCGCTCGAGCGTGAGTTCGAGATCGCGAGCATGTTCGTGCAGGGCACGCGGCGCAAGCTGTGGGGAATGCGGCTGGTCTCGGCCGAAGGCGAGGGCGAGGAACTGCTCATCCGCATCCAGGAGCGTGCACCGGGCAGCGCCATCGCCGAGCGCGCCGGCAAGGCGCTGGCCGACTACTACTACAACAATGGCGAGATGCGACTGGCGGCCGAGGCGTACAGCCTGTTCGTCGACCTCTATCCCAACAGCCAGTGGCTGGCTTACGCGATGCAGCGACAGGTCGATGCGAACCTCGGCCGATTTCGCGGGCCCCGATTCGACGCCACGGGCCTGCTCGAAGCCGAGCGCCGGCTGGCCGCGTTCGCCGAGCGGATGCCCGCCGAGGCCGAGCAGCACGGCGCCGACGAGTTGTTCGTTCGGATCGACGAGTCGCTGGCGCGCAAGTCGCTTGTCGTCGCCGAGTGGTACGACGGCCAGAACGAGCCGGTCAGCGCGAAGTATATGTACCGCCGGGTGGTGACCGACCATCCGCAATCGGCCGCGGCCCAGCGTGCGCTGGCCCGGCTGATCGCCATGGACCGGCAATTGGGCCAGCAGTTGCAGGGCATGACGCCACCCGAGGCGGCCGAGGCCTTGGGAGACGAAGCGTCGCGCGCCCGCCGGCAGCGTGAGATCACCGGCCCGGCCGAAGAGGCCCAGCCCGCCGTCGAGTCGGTCGAGCCCGTCGAACCCGAAGCCCCCATCGATCAGTTGCCCGCCATCACGACACCGGAGTAGGTTGACTTTGTCATCACCGCGTCATCGTGCTCATCGACCGGCCCGGCTCGCGCCGACGCTGTGGTGCGCGGTGGCGGTGATCGCCGCCGGGGTCGCGCTCGCGGGGTGCCACGGCGACGGCGGATCGCTCCTGGGCTACCGCAACACCGCGCTCTTCGACCCAAACATCGATACCGTGGCCGTGGAGATCTTCGAGAACCAGACCTTCGAGCGTGGCGTGGAGTTCGACCTGACCGAAGCGCTGGTGAAGGAGATCGAGCTCCGCACGCCGTACAAGGTTGTCAGCCGCTCGCGGGCGCAGACCGTGATCACCGGCACGATCGACACCGTCCGGCGGAGCGTGCTCAGCCGTGAGTTCGAGGCCGGGGTGCCGCAGGAGTTGCAGGTCACCGTCACCACCAGCTTCGAATGGAAGGACCTGCGGAGCGGGCGGGTGCTGCGGGAGCGCGGCCGCATCAGCGGCACCGGCGAGTTCATCCCGACGCAACCGGTGACCGAACCGTTCGAGCACGGCCAGCACACCGCCGTGGCCGAGCTCGCCCGCGATATCGTCTCGGTGATGCGTGACGACTGGTGAAGCGGTCGGGCCGCCGCCCCCGCCCGCCGTGGCATTTGCCGACCCGAGGATTCGTCGCGACCAGCCCGCCTAATGTGTAGCAGTCGCCGTGACGCCGCCATTTGAGGTTTGAATGACTGACCAACGACCGCAATCTGACCGCGAACCCGATCCCCAGCGCCGTGGGTCGGGCAACGACAGCGGTGGGCCGACACCCCCCCGTATGCCCTTCAATCGCAACCTGTTCGGCTGGCTGACCATCATCGGTCTCGCCGTCGCCGTCGTGGTGCTGATCAGCCACTTCCAGCAGCGGCCGGAGGCGCTCGACAGCTTTGACGAGCTGGTCAACCATGCCAAGTCCGGGCAGGTCAAGCAGGTCATCGTCAAGGACGACTCGCTGGTCGCCGTGGTCCAGCCGGACACGCCCAACGCCCCGCAGAGCGGCCGATACAGCTTCCGCGTCAGCCGCGACACCAAGTCCATGTGGGTCCAGAAGCTGTACGAGGCGAACCTCGTGCCCATCCGCGAGGAGCCCAGCAGCGACCTGCTGATCGTGTTCCTGCAGTTGCTGCCGTGGCTGTTGATCTTCGGTGTGATCTGGTTCTTCCTGTTCCGTGCGGTCCGCTCCAGCGGCGGGGGCATGGGCATGCTCGGCAACTTCGGCCGGTCGCGGCACAAGGTCGTCAGCCGCGAGATGACCAACATCATGCTCGATGACGTCGCGGGCGTGGAAGAGGCCAAGGACGAGGTGCAGGAGATGATCGAATTCCTCAAGCACCCCAAGAAGTTCCAGCGGCTGGGCGGGCGCGTGCCCCGCGGGGTGCTGCTGATCGGCCAGCCCGGCTGCGGCAAGACCCTCCTCGCCAAGGCCGTCGCCGGCGAGGCCGAGGTCCCGTTCTTCTCCATCTCCGGCTCGGACTTCGTGGAGATGTTCGTCGGCGTCGGCGCCAGCCGCGTCCGCGACCTCTTCAAGCAGGCGAAGGAGAACTCGCCCTGCATCATCTTCCTCGACGAGATCGACGCGGTCGGCCGGAAGCGCGGCAGCGGCTTCACCACCGGCGGCCACGACGAGCGTGAACAGACCCTCAACGCCATCCTCGTCGAGATGGACGGATTCGACACCAACGACCAGGTCATCGTCATCGCCGCGACCAACCGCCAGGACGTGCTCGACCCCGCGCTGACCCGGCCCGGTCGCTTCGACCGCCAGATCCATGTGCCCCTGCCCGACATCAAGGGCCGCCTCGAAATCCTCAAGGTCCACGCCAAGCGGGTGAAGATGGACCCGCAGGTGGACCTGGAGCGGCTAGCCAAGCAGACGCCGATGTTCTCCGGCGCCGACCTCGCCGCGATCATCAACGAAGCCGCCATCATCGCCACGATGAGCAACAAGGATTTCGTGGAGATGGACGACCTCGAGGAGGCACGGGACAAGGTCAAGTTCGGCAAGGCCCGACGCAGCCGCAAGGTCGAGCAGGAAGAGCGTGTCGGCACGGCCTACCACGAGGCCGGTCACGCCATCATCAACCTGCTCCTGCCCGACTGCGACCCGCTGCACAAGGTCACGATCATCCCGCGCGGGCAGGCGATGGGCGCGACGTTCAGCCTGCCGGAGAAAGACCGCTACGGGTACGGGCGGAAGTTCGTCAACGCCGAGCTTCAACGCCTTTGCGGCGGGCGCATCGCCGAGAAGAAGCAGACCGGCGACGCGACCAGCGGCGCCGCCATGGACATCCGCATGGCCACCCAGTACGCCCGCTACATGGTCCTGCAGTGGGGCATGAGCGACCGCCTGGGCTTCGTCGATTACGCGGCGAACGACGACAACCCCAACCAGCTCTTGCCCGACAAGGGCTACAGCGAGGACACCGGCGCCGTCATCGATGCCGAGATCAAGCGGATCATCGACGAGGCCTACGACGGTGCCCGCAGGCTGATCGAAGACCACTGGGACCAGGTCACCGCGCTCGCCGAGGCGCTGCTGAAGTACGAGACGCTCAGCGCCGAGGAAGCCCGGCAGGTGATGGATGGCAAGCCCCTCCGCAAGCCGTCGGTCAGCGAACTGCTGGAGAACGAGGCGGCCAAGAGTCTCGCCCCTGACGCCAACGCGCCCAAGCCCCACGCCAGTGGCAAGCCCGCTGACGACTCGGGCCCGAACGCCATGCCCTCGCCGGCGTGATCGGCCATGAAAGCCGCCGCCTGCACCGGCTACGGGTCGCCCGCCGTCCTGCGCGTCGAAGACGTCCCCGCTCCCGTCCCCCAACACAACGAGGTCCGCGTGAAGGTCCGCGCGTCGAGCGTGACCGCGGCCGACACCATGATGCGGCGCGGCACGCCCGCTTACGCCCGCCTGTTCCTGGGCGTGACCAGGCCAAAGCACCGTATCCCCGGCACCGGGTTCGCCGGCGTGGTTGATGCCATTGGCCCCGACGTGCAACAGTATGAGCAGGCCGACGCGGTCTTCGGCGAGACCGGCGCCCGTTTCGGCGCGAACGCCGAGTATGTCTGCGTCCCGGAGGATGGCGTCCTCGCGGCCATGCCATCCAGCACGAGCTTCGAAGAGGCGGCCCCGATCTGCGACGGCGCGTTAACGGCGTTGCACTTCCTCCGCGACCTCGGCGGCCTTCGCAGCGGCCAACGCGTGCTCGTCAACGGCGCGACCGGCAGCCTCGGCGCCGCGGCGATCCAGATCGCTCGAAACGCCGACGCCCAGGTCACCGCCGTCTGCAGCACCCGGGGGATCGACCTGGCGAAGTCGCTGGGCGCGGCCCATGTCGTCGATTACGCGACAACCGACTTCACCAGCGCTCGCGATGTCTATGACATCATCTTCGACGCGGTGGGCAAGAGCTCGTTTGCCAGGTGCCGGTCGGCGTTGCGCGATGAGGGAGCGTACCTGAGCCCGGTGCTCAGCCTGCGGCTGCTGTTTGAGATGTTGTGGACCAAGCGGATCGGCAACCGCCGGGCGCGGTTCTCCGCGACGGGCCTGCGACCGGCCGCGGAACTGCGGCCCATGCTCGGCGAGTTGAAGGCGATGCTCGAAGCGGGTCGCCTCAGATCGGTCATCGACCGACGCTATTCGCTGGGACAGATCGCCGAGGCCCATCGCTACGTTGACACCGGCCGCAAGCAAGGCAACGTGGTGATCGTCATGGATGATCAGGTCGGCTGATCTCGGCCCAGCCTGCGACGTCGTCCAGGTCCTCCGGCCGATCCACGTCGGTCAACTCATCGAGCAGCACGACCCGGCGATCGCCGGCCCGCTCCAGCGTCTGCCGCAGCACGTGGGCGGATCCCCAGTCGATGCCGGTCAGCATGCCGACGGTCGGGTTCGCGATCAGGTAGTACCCGCCATCGCTCGCGGGGCCGATGACGGTCGCCTCCGCGGCGGCCGCGTGCAGCGCTTCGCCCATCACCGCGGCGGTCAGGCTCGGGCAATCGGTGCCGATGAACATCACGCTCGCCGGGCCATCAGCCCGCAGCGCGCCGATCAGCCGCGCGCCCAGGTCGCCTCCGGGCTGCTCGTGCAAGACCAGCTGGTCCCCCAACCAATTCCGGAAGGTGTCGGCGTCGGCGCCGGTGTGCCAGACCTCCAGCCTGGCGGGCTGGCGGTGGCAGAACCGGCGCGCTTCGCGCACGGTCTGCTCAGCCATGCGGCGGTGCAGGTCGGCCGCACCTTCGGCCCCCAGCGCCGGGATCAGCCGCGTCTTGCACGCGCCCGGCGTCGGGTATCGGCAGAGCACGCACACCCGCCACGTCGGCCGCCATCTCGTGTAACGCCCGCGCACGGACGGCCTGAGCTCCGTGAAGACCGTGCTGAGGATCTTCGTGCCCGCACCGATCACGCCCCGCACGGTCCCGGCGATCTTCGACTTGCCGATCCGCCTGCGATACGCCACCGCCAGCTCGCGCTCGCGCAGCCCCCGCACCGCGGCGCGGACCTGCATCTGGATCGTCCACCCGTAGTCCCGGTCGTCCATGGCGAGCTGGTCCAGACCGCGTGCGGTGATGGCCCGGAACGGGCCGAGGTCCGTGTACCGCACACCGTAGACCCACCGCATCAGCAGGCAGGCCAGCCACCCGCCGAAGCGCTGTTGAGGTGTCATCGCGCCGCGCTGCGCCCCACCCCGCGTCCGCGACCCGACCACGAAGTCCGCCTCACCGCGCTCGATCGGCTCCAGCAGACGCGGCAGGTCCTCCGGGTCGTCGGCCGCGTCGCCGTCCATGAACACGTACACGTCGGGCAGGCGCTGTCGCGCCTGGGCGATCCCGCGCAGGCACGCCCGCCCATAACCGGGGACCGGCTCGCGGACGACGGTCGCGCCCGCTTCGGCGGCAACCTGGGCGGTGGCATCCGTCGACCCATTGTCCACGACGACGACTTCATCCACACGATCGCGGACTCCGGCCACGACGCGGCCGATCGCTCGCTCCTCATTGAGCGCAGGGATGATCACACCGATACGCATCGCCAGACTCCGAATCGGCCCCGGCCGACAAGCTCGGCCGCGAACAGCGCCGCGATGGGCAGGTGCGCGACCCACGGCGCCGCGTCGCCCAACCCGCCCGGGTCGTACTGAAGGTGATACAGCGGCAGCGTGACGGCGTACAGCACCAGCGACCAGCGCGGCCGCACCGCCAGCAGCGGCAGCAGCCACAGGAAATACCACGGGAACTGCGTCGGGCTGAGCAGGAACATCACCGCCAGAACGACGACGCCGCGGTGGATCAGGTCGCGGCCGTCGCGCACCGGGCGCACCGCCAGGCCCACCCCCACGACCGCGGCGAGCACGCCGACGGTCGCCCGCGCCGTGCCGTGCGAGATGCGCCGGTCGGCGATCAGTTGTTCCCAGCCGGCCTCGACGAGACGGAACAGCGCCTCGTTGTTGACCCAGCCCTTGGAATAGGCCACGACGCCGGCGTCGCCGTGCAGCCCGCTGACAATCATGGGCAAGAGCGATGCACCGGCGACCAGCGCGAAGATGGTCGCGGTCTCGACCGCCTGCCAAGCCGACCGTGCCGCCCCGCGGAGCAGCAGGGGCATGAGGATGATCGGCCAGAGCTTCGCCCCGACCGCCAGGCCCAGCACCGCCGCGCACTCTCGCGGACGCTCGCACACGGCCAGGGCAACCGCCGCCGCCGTCAGCCCGTACGCCACCACGTCCATGTGCGCCATGTTGACCACGTACACCGCCGCCAGCGGGTTGCACCAGTACACCGCCGACCAGGCCAGCGGCAGTTGCAGTCGGCGCAGCATGAGCACGATGGCCCCCAACGTCACCGCTTCCAGGGCCAGCCAGACGACGCGCAGGCCGTCGATCTCGTAGGGCATAAGCCAGTGCGCCACGGTGAACGCCGCCTGCCCGACCGGCGGATAGATGGTGGCCAGGTGCGGGTGATTGATGCGTTCGACGACCGGGCCAGCCTCGTCGACGATGTCCGCCTCGACCGGGCGGCCGCCCAGTTCAGCCGGCGCGGTGGCATAGGGGTCGAGTCGCTCGGCGACCATCGCGCCGTCGAGCAGGTATCGGTAGAAGTCGTCCTCAAGCATGGGCGGCGCCACGCCCATCAACACCCGCATCGCCACCCCGACGCCCGCGATCAGCAGCAGCGTGCCTCGGCCTTTCAACCGACGCACCGCCGCGACGAAGCCGACAAACCCGGCGCCCGCCGCGATCGCCAGCGCGCTGAACAGCACGACCGGCGGGTCGTCGGGCAGCGGATGCGTCAGCCGATCGGAGATCGAGGCCATCGCGGCGAGCGCCGCCAGGACCCCCCCGCCTGAAACCAGCGCGAGGACGAAGCGGCTGGTGTCGCGCGATGGCCTGTGGTCGTCCATAGGCGGGAGCTTAACGCCCGGCGGCGCGTCGCTCACGTCAGCGCGCCGCCGCAGCTCGACCCGGTGCCCGCCGTGCACCCGAAGCAGTGCTCGCCGGTGCGGATGCGGCGTTGCATGTACCTCCGGGGCTCGAAGTCGCGGATGTGCTGCGGCGCCGTATCGTGCACGCCCATCCCCAGGCCGTAATTGAAGTCACAGTCGTGCAGCGACCCGTCGTAGCTGACGTGGACCTGGTGGCGGCACATCAGCGGTTCGACCGTCGCGGGGTTGAACGCGTCGCGGAGCACACGCATGTATCGCGCGGCTTCGCCGTCGCGCTCGAGGTCGTGAAGGAACCGGCCGACCGGCATGTTCGTGATCGTGATCAGCCGGGTGAACTCGATCCCACACCGGCGCCGCAACTCGCGCTTGTAGTCGGCCTCGAGCGATGCGGTCGCCGGGGGCAGGCTCGCACCCGCCGGGTTGTACACCAGGTCCAGCGGCAGCCTCGCATCGGTGCCGTAGCCGACAGCGTTCAGACGCCGCAACACGGCCACGCTGTCCTCGTAGACGTGCAGCCCGCGCTGCTTATCCACGTTCTCCGCGGTGTAGCAAGGCAGCGACGCGACCAGGTGCACGCCCCGCGCCGCGTACCACCCCGGCAGGTCCTCGTAACCCGACGCCAGCATGATCGTCAGGTTGGTCCGTACCATGACATGCAGGCCCTGCTCGAGGGCGGCGTCGACGAACGCGCGGAAGTGCGGGTTCATCTCCGGCGCCCCGCCGGTGATGTCGAGCACGCTCGCGCCGGACCGCGCCGCCGCGTCGAGCACCTGCTGCATGGTCGGCCAGTCCATCTGCTCCGGTCGCTTCGGCGAGCTCTCGACGTGGCAGTGGTGACACGCGAGGTTGCACGTCAGGCCGATGTTCACCTGGAACGTGCTCAGCGTCGCGCCGTGCAGGTCCTCGCCGATCGCGTCGCGCACCGCATAGTCGAAGGCGTTAGCGCCTTCGATGGTGATCGATACCGCAGAGGCTGTCGAAGTCATGTCAGCATTGTCTCAGCTCAGTTCGCGACGGATTTGCCGTTGACGCGCAGTTCGGCCATGCGGACCGGCGACGCGCCGAGCCACGCCGGGTCGGTCGCGATGGTGTTGCCGCCGCGGTCGACCTGGCCGAAGTACAGCACGCCCGTCGGGCACTGCTGCACGCACGCCGAGCACCGCACGCACTCGGGGTCGGCCATGGGCAGGCCCTTGTTGGCGAAGTTCATGATGTCGATGCCCTGGTGGCAGACGCTCGTGCAGACGTTGCAGGAGATGCACTTGCTCTTGTCGGCGAGGATGCGGAAGCGGCTGAAACGCGCATAGATGTGCATCAGCGCCGCCAGCGGGCAGGCGAACCGGCACCACACGCGCCCGCTGAAATGGAAGTACAACCCGAAACCGAGGATCCCCGCCCAGAACAGATCGACGAACCACGCGTAATTCAGCACCGCCACGCCGTGGTACTTGGACGGGCCCAGCATCGCCAGGTACGCCTCGCCCACCCACGCGTCGGGCCAGACCCATGAGGCGATGCGGAACGCCGCCATGAGCAGCGCGATCGCCAGGAAGACCTGGCCGATCATGTTGACGCGATTCCAGATCGGGCCGTGCGGCATCTTGTGGCGATGCATATCGCCGAGCGTCTCGGCCATCGCGCCGCACGAGCAGACCCACCCGCAGTACACGCCCTTGCCCCAGAAGTAGATGCCCAGCGGGATCAGCACGAACGTCTGCACCAGGCTGATGATCAGCCACCACGTCAGCGGCTCGTTGCTGAACACGTTCCAGATGAACAGCGGCCATGCGAGGATCAGCCCGAACGCACGCCAGTATTCGCGGCCGTGCGGGTCGTAGTCGACCGCCGGGAACAGCGCATCGGCGAACGCCTGGCCCAACCCGCCGTCGAACAGACCCAGGTGACCCATCCACGGAAACACGAGATAAGGCAGCAGGAACAGCGGCACGCACTGAATCGCCATCAGCGTGATCGTCTGCCACTTGATGTAGGGCGTGCGCCGGCGGTGAATGCGACGGACGCCGAACACCACGATCAGCGAGCAGTACAAGAGCGAGAACCAGAACCCCGGGCTTCCCATCGACAGGCGCAGCGTCCCCAACGGACCGGCCGGGTCGGCCAACACTGGGCCCAGCGACGCCAGCCAGTCCGGCAGGCCGAACGGGAACCACTCCCGGGCCTCCCACCACTCGGCCAGCGGCAGCCACGTGCCGCTCTTCTTCCACTGGTACAGGAACGTGAAGACGCCGATCATGATCACCAGCGTCAGCCACCACCGGGCACTTCGTTCACCGCGGATGGGCACACCGCTGCGCCGGAAGAACTCCAGCGGGGGCTCGCGCCCGATCATCGTGAACACCGCATCGTTGGTCAGGGTCCGCACCTCGCCGTCGGCGTCCTCGACGTCGACCTCGCCTTCGCGGACCTGCTTGACGCGGCTGGACATCATGAGCGTGAGCCGGCCGGCCTGGCGCTCGGCGCCCTGGTACCCGCCGCTGGGCGTGGTCACCCGATCGCCCTCGACGGTTTCGACGCTGATCTGGTGGACGCGGTCGGGGTGTTCGACGAGGTCGCGAATCTTCTCGGCGTTCTCGGGCTTGGGCCGGCTGAATTCGGGCTTGCGATAGCTGAGCGTCACGTTCGCGCCGCAGGTGGTCAGCGCGATCGCGGTCTCCATCGCCGAATCGCCTCCCCCGACGACCAGCACGTTCTGCCCGCAGTAATCCGCCGGGTCGTGCAGGCGGTTGTAGACCTTGTCCAGGTCCTCGCCCGGCACGCCGAGCTTGCGGAAGTTGCCCGATCGGCCGATGCCGACGATGACGCGGCGGGCGCGGAGGACTTCGGATTCCCGGCCGCCGCTGGATGCCTGGGGCGTGTAGTGAATCTCAAACGCGCCGCCGGTGCGCTTCACGTGCGAGACACGCGCATGCGTCACGTCGATCTCGTCCGTCTGTTCGGCGAGGTCTTCGAGCAGCCCCTCCTTCACCTCACTCTTCTCGCGGAACTGCAGGCTGCCCGACGGGGTCATGTCAGTCGGGTAGGTGTAGATCGGCTTGGCCTTGGGGAAGTTGACGATGGTGCTGAAAGGTTGGGTGGCCTCGAAGAGCCGGTAATCGAGGCCGCGGGCCGCGGCCTCCTTGGCCGCGCTGAAGCCCGAGACGCCCCCGCCGATGATCGCGATGTCGACGACATCGTCTGACGCGTCGCGCTTCTCGAACGTCTTGTCCTCGACGATCCGCTGCACGACCCGGGCGCCCGAGTCGGCGCTGAACTTCAGCAGCGGCACGCCCGTCAGGTCGCCCACGACGTACAGACCCGGTACGCGCGTCGTGTAGTCGTCGTTGACCTCGGGCAGCTTCTCGACCTGCCCCGCCGGCCACTGCGTGTGCAGCCACCGCATGTACGCCGTGATCGGATTCTTCACGCCTTACCCCTGTGGCTTGTTGGAGATGTCGTTCAGACGCCAGTCGTAGTCGATCCAACGCAGTCGCGGTTCGTCGTCGGCTTCGACACCGCTCACGTGCGGCGCGGCGTACTTCAGCACGCTCCCCGACACCTGCTCGAAGTCGCCGCCATACCAGTTGTACAGCGCCGTCAGCCACAGCGTGTTCGCCGCCGCGTCCCACCGCGCCCATCGCGGGTGGCTGTGCACGTACCGCTCCTGGTCGGCGAGCTGTCGCTCGAGCTTCGCGCCGGTGTACGCCTCGTCCCGGAGCGGCGGGCAACTGTACGCCGCGCACACCAGCGCCCAGTGGATCCGCGGCTCCTTGAACTTCGGGCGCACCTGCTCGTGCTCGATCTGATTCAGGGAGTACCGCTTCCCGGCGATGATCCACCGCTTCGCGTCCCAACGCCGCGCCTTCGGTATGTCGTTGATGCTCTTGAGCTTGCCCGCGTCGTAATGCTCGAGGATAAGCTGGAGCGTAAACGCGTTATAGGCGTTGATCAGCAGCGCGAGCTTCTCATCACGCCCCAGACCATCGAAAGGCGCGTTGGCCAGACCCGCGGTGTACGCTTCGAGCTTCGCGAGATCCTTCCGCAACGCGGCGTAGTCCACCCAACCCGCATCGTCGACATGAGCAGCCAGCAACTCGTCCAACCCGCCGTGATCGTACGTCGGCCCGCCCGGCGCAGCCGCATGGACCTCGGCCATGACGACCGACGGGGGGCCGAACACCCAAACCAGCAGATCGTGGCCATATGTGGCCATGACCACGACGAGCGCGGCGAGCGTCAGAGCGGAACCGGTACCCAGCGTGATCTTCATGGTGCGGCTCACAGCGATATCCCGATCGTCCAGCAAGTCCGATGCCGGCGTCGGGCGATCGGTTACAGCCCGCGAGCAGGCACCGGGGGGATTACAGAATGTCGAGCGAATCGAGGATGGTCGTGATGCGCGGAGTCAATGCGCTGAACCGCGCCGCGTCTCCGGTCATCTGCTGTGCGGTCTGGACGTAAGTACCGCCCGCTTCGAGCTCGCCGCCGCAGTGGTCGACGAGCCGCTGAACACTCTCGGGGGTCGATTCGACGTGAAACTGGAGGGCGAAAACACGATCGTTGTAGCTGAAGGCCTGGGCGTCGCAGGCTTCGCTCGTGGCGAGATGGCGTGCGCCGTCGGGTAGCGCAAACCGCTCGCCGTGCCAGTGAAACGCCATGAACCGCCGCGGCAGCTTGTAGAACACCGGGCACTGGTCGGATTCGTCGGTCCGCTCGACCTCGAACCAGCCGATCTCCTTGTGCTCGGCCGGCCGCACCTCGGCGCCGAGGGCGTCGGCGATGAGCTGCGCGCCCAGACAGATGCCGAGCACCTTCTTGCCGGCGTCGATCGCCGCGCGGATGTGCCGCTTCTCCTCGGCCAGCCAGGGGTGCTCATCTTCATCGTGCACGCTCATCGGCCCGCCCATCACGATCAGCAGGTCATGGCCGTCGTGCGATGGCAGACCCTCGCCCTCGTCAAGCCGCGTGCCGGCGATCTCGTGGCCGCGAACGTCAAACCACTGCAGGATCCCTGCCGGGCCTTCAAACGGGACGTGTTGCAGGTAGTGCGCTTTCATGTCGTCGATCCGTTGCTTGGTGATCCGATCATCGTTGACGGACGCCGACATCGTACGCACGCCCTCGCGAATGGACGGCTTGATGCACTAATGATTTGCGGGGACCGAATGATCACGCCCGGCGCAGGCGCACTGCGGCCGGGCGTGAACGGGCGCCTCGCTCGTCGGGCGGTCACTTCAAGTCGGCCAACGCCGCACCGAAGTTGATGTGATACGGCTGGCCGCCGATGACCAGCGCGGGAACGCTCTTGACGCCGGCCTGCTCGGCCTCACCGATCCGCCCGGCGTCCTCCCCGAGGTGCACGACCTCCACGTCGTAACGCTGCGGGTCCAGTGACTGGGCGATCGTTTGCTCGGCGCTGGCGCAGACGGGGCAGCCGGCATGATAGAAAACGGCCTTCGTACTCATCGCGATGCTCCTTTCTGGTGTAAGCTGTTGCTGCGGCGAGTCACGTTTCGCCCTACTATTCGCCGCGTCGCACCGCGAGACAACCGGGCACCGCCCCGATCGATGGGCACCTTGTGGTCAGTCTTATGGCAAACGCCGAACAAGAAAATTTCGACGGGCAGGACGCCCCGCCGGTCGCCGCCATGGTCGAGTCGATCATCGGCTGCAAGTGGTCGATGCAGGTGCTCAGCCAGGTCCGCGCGGGCGTGCACCGCCCCGGCGAGCTCGAACGCGCCTGCCCCGGCATCTCCACCAAGGTCCTCAACGAACGGCTGCACAAGCTCAACCGGTTCGGCATCCTCGACCGGCGGGTCTACCCCGAGCGCCCGCCGCGCGTGGAGTACCACTTCACACGACTTGGTGAGCAGTTCCTGGGCATCATTGATGAAGTGAACCGGGTGCAGTCCCAACTCGACAGCGGCGCGACGCCAAACAGCGGAGCATAAGGCCAAGGCTTTGCCTGATCGCGGAGATCAGGTCAGTCATGACCTTCCTGCCGCCACCGCGGCAAGTCAACGCGCCCCGACGCGACGTCGGAGCAGTACCGCTGCCCCGCCCAGGCCCAGCAGCGCCAGTGACGCGGGCTCGGGCACCACCGTCATCACCAGGCCGTTGACACGCGGACCTTCGTTGGTGCCCGTAACGTCGATCGTAATCACGCCAGATCCGTTCGACGTGAATGTGCCCGTCGCGGAATTGAGGTTGACAAAAGCATTCGAGTAGAGAATGGAGGTGCTACCCACGGTGCCCGAAACGCCCGTATACGTCACCGTTCCGCCTGTTGCACCGTGTGCAGAGTCGTAGGAGTAGAACAGAATGTCGTAATCCGTCGACGCGAAGATACCGGGGCCGAAGATCGTCAATGTCAGGGTGGCGCCGTTCTGGAAGGTGAAGTCATCGTAAAGCGAGGAGGGCGTGACTGGCGACGGGCGGAAAAACAAACCCCCGTTCGTGGCGACCGTCACGTTACCTTGGGTCGTGGTGTAGGTTGCCGAGTTCGTTGTCTGCCCCACGAAGCCGGCCTCAACGGGCGAGAAGGGGCTGGGCGCTGTGAAGTCGATCTTGATTTCATCGGTGCTGGCCGAGGCGTGCGTCGCAAGCAGCGCCACGACGACGGCGGCCAGGGTCGCTCGGTGGATCATCGATTTCTCCTTGCAATGGGCAACAACGACTACTGGGACTACTGGTTGCACAATCGCTCTTGACCCACAAAGATTGTGACTACCGCCCGCCGAGACGGCACGCAAAATAGGAAATGATTTGCATCAAAGTTACTTACTGCCGTCCAAGCGGACAGGCGATGCGTGGGGCTGTCAACGCCTCAGCCTGTTAGGGAAGACCCGCGATCTCGGTCCGCTACGCTGATCAGCACGGCCTTGGGGTCATCCGACGGATCAACGAGCCGACGGCTCGCCGCTCAGTTTTCCTTGATCGCGGTGATCAGGTCGGTCATGGCTTTCTTGCCGTCGCCGAAGTACATCAGCGCGTTGTCCATGGCGAACAGGGGATTGGGGATGCCGGCGAAACCGGGCGAGAGCGATCGCTTGACGACGACGACGGTGCGGGCCTTGTCCACGTCGACGATGGGCATGCCCGCGATCGGCGAGTCCTGCTTCCGCGCATCGGGGTTGACCACGTCGTTGGCCCCGAGCACGATCGCCACGTCGACCTGGTCCATCTGCCCGTTAATCACGTCCGACTCGATCAGCTTGTCGTAGGGGATGTCGACCTCGGCGAGCAGGACGTTCATGTGCCCGGGCATGCGGCCGGCCACGGGGTGAATCGCGAACTCGACCGTCACGCCCTGGTCTTCGAGCAGGTTGTACAGGTCGCGGACGGCGTGCTGGGCCTGGGCGACCGCCATGCCGTAGCCCGGCACGACGACGACGCGCTGCACGCCGTCGAGCATCATCGCCAGTTCTTCGGCGCTGGTGGACTTGATCTTGCCCTCGTAGACCTCGTCGGCGCTGACGGCGGTGGACGCGTCGATCTTGCCGAAGACGACGTTGACCAGGGACCGGTTCATCGCCTTGCACATGATGGCGGTGAGGATGAGCCCGGCGGCGCCGACGAGCGAGCCGGCGATGATGAGCATGTTGTTGCTGAGCACGAACCCGGTCATGGCGGCGGCGAGGCCGGAGTAGCTGTTGAGCAGGCTGACGACGACGGGCATGTCCGCCCCGCCGATCGGCAGCACGAGCGTGACGCCCAGCACGGCCGCGACGAGCGCCAGGAGCAGGTAAGCCCAGGGCGCAGCGCCCGGGGCCATGACGATCCACGCGCCCAGCGCGATCGCCCCGAGCAGCAGCGCCGCGTTGAGCAACTGGTGCAGCGGCAGCGCGACGTTGCCCTCGATCTTCTTCAGCCCCTCCAGCTTGCCGTACGCCACGAACGACCCGGTGAGCGTGACCGTGCCGATCAGCCCGGCCAGCGCCGCGGCGATCAGGGCAAACGGCTCGGGCGTCGGCACGAGCACGCCCTCGGCCGCGCCGGAGGTCAGCGCCAGGCCGGCCTGCTCAGCCTTGAACCGGATCAGCTCGACCTCGTCGGCGTGGCCGACGCTGTGCGCCAGCGCCTCGGCGTGGTCGGTCTGAAACGCCTTGACGCGGCGGGGGTTGGCGATGAGCTCGGCCCAGGCGACGAACGTGCTCGCCCCGCCGCCGAACCCGTTGAACGCCGCGACCAACTGCGGCATGCCCGTCATCTCGACCTTGACCGCGAGGAACGCGCCCACGCCGGCGCCCACGACCAGCCCCGCCACGATCACCCAGTACTCCAGCCCGCCCAGCATCAGCGTCACGACCACGGCGATGAGCATCGCCATCGCGCTCATCAGATTGCCCCGCACCGCCGTGCGCGGATGGGTCATGCCCTTGATGCCGAAGATGAACAGCACGGACGCGACGAGGTACGCGATATTGGCCCAGGCAGGGATATTCACCGCCGATTAGTCCTTCTTCTTGAACATGCTGAGCATGCGGTGGGTGACCATGTAGCCGCCCACGACGTTGATGGTGGCCATGACAATCGCGATCAGGCCCATGATCGTGCTCATGGTGCCGGTCGTCGCGTTGCACGCCAGCAGCGCCCCGACGACGGTGATGCCGCTGATGGCGTTGGCGCCGCTCATCAGCGGGGTGTGCAGCGTCGGCGGGACCTTGGTGATGATCTCAAAGCCCACGAAGATCGCGAGCACGAAGATGGTCAGCAGCAGCACGATGTCCATTACTGGCCGCTCCCTTCTGTGTCGTCGGGCGATTCGCCGCTCGCGGCCGGCTCGGCCGGCTGATCCGCCGACGCCGGCTCGGGCGCCGGCTCGGCCTGCGGCGGTTCGAGGCCCATCGCCTCGCACACACGCGGGTGGATGATCCGCTTGCCGTGGCAGACCACCACGCCCGCGATCACCTCGTTGTCCATGTCGAACTCGGCCCGGCCTTCCCCGACGAACTCCGCGAGCAGCTTCGCCACGTTGTTGGCGTACATCACGCTCGCGTCCTGCGGCACCAGGCCCGGCAGGTTGAATCGACCGACGATCGTCACGCCATGCTGCTCAACCGTCTGGCCCGGCTCGGTCAGGGCACAGTTGCCCCCCCGCTCCGCGGCGAGGTCCACGATGACCGAGCGGGGCTTCATCGACTGCACCATCTGCTCGGACACCAGCACCGGGGCCTTGCGCCCGGGGATCGCGGCGGTCGTGATCACCACGTCGGAATCGGCGACGACCTGCGCGACGAGCTGCTGCTGCTTTTCTTTCTGCTCGGGCGTGAGCTCGCGGGCGTAGCCGCCCTCGCCCTCGGCCATGGCCTCTTCGACCATGACGAACTTGCCGCCGAGCGATTCGACCTGTTCCTTGGTCGCCGGGCGGACGTCCGTGGCGCTGACCACCGCGCCCAGCCGCTTGGCCGTCGCGATCGCCTGCAGCCCGGCGACCCCGGCGCCGATCACGAAGACCTTGGCCGGCTTGATCGTGCCCGCGGCGGTCATCATCATCGGCATGATCTTGGGCATGTGCGTCGCCGCGAGCAGCACCGCCATGTATCCTCCGAGGTTGGCCTGCGAGCTGAGCGCGTCCATGGCCTGGGCCCGGGTGATCCGCGGGATCAGCTCCATCGCCATCAGCGTCACGCCACGCTGGTTCATCGCCTCGATCGCCTCGGGCGCGGTGAGCGGCTCGGCGTGGCCGACCACGATGTGGCCCTCGCGGAGCAGGTGTTCGAGGTCGTGGCGGCCGTGCTCCGGGTCGGCGGGGTAGCTGCGCACCTGGGCGATGATCCCGGCGGCGTGGAATAACTCGCCGCGGTCCTGCACGATCGCGGCGCCCTTGGCCTCGTAGTCGGTGTCGTTGAAACCGGCCTGCGCGCCGGCGCCGGCCTCGACGCGGACCTCCAGCCCGAGCTTCTGGCACGCGCCGACCGCCGCGGGCGTCAACGCCACGCGGGCCTCGTCCGGATGGTTTTCCTTGGGGATGGCGACGATCATGACAGGCATGCACCTTCTTGTTCAGTTCGCTGGTTCGCCAGATTAACCGCTCGGGGCGGTACCGGCAACGGTTCGCGGCGGATGCCGGGCCGGGTCAGCGCGAAATCATACCGCAACGGGTCCGCGGGACACGCCCGCCGCAACGCCGCGGTCACCTGCATCGCCGTGCGCCCCGACGCCTGCCGCCGCGCGGTCCACCCGAGCGTGCGTGCGACCCGCAACAGGTGCGTGTCCAACGGCGCGACGAGCTGATCCGGGCTCAGCCGCGACCACCCGCCCGGGTCGATCGCGTCCCGCCGCACCATCCACCGCAGGTACAGCCGAAGCCGCTTGCACGCGCTGTTCGCCCCCGGCCGCGGCAGCAGCATCGTCAGCGGATCGTCCGCGGCGGCCACGATCCGCTCGACCCACGCGTCCAGCGCCGCGTTGGGCGCGGCGGCATCGGTCGGCAGCGCCGCTTCCAGCGACCCGTGCTCCGCGGTCACCCGCTTGACCCCGACGAGCAGCGCCGCCATCCGCCCCCCGTCCACCCAGCGGTAGCGGAACCCCCGGCAGGCGCCGCGGATCGCCGGCGTCGAACTGTCGTCGAGGAAGCGGCGGGGCTCGGGGCCGATCCGCCCCAGCAGGTCCTCCACACCGGCGAGGATCGACCGGACGTTGCCAAACGCCAGCAGCGCCGCGAGCAGCCCGCCAACCTCGCGGTCGCGCACCTCGGGCCAGCGATCCAGGAACGCCAGCGGGTCCAGCGCGAGGTAACACCGACGGTGGTACCTGTCGTAGAGCCGTTCGAGCCAGCGATGTTGGGGGTCGGCCGAGGGCATGGTGCGATTGTACGCAGGCCGCGCTGGCGGGCATGGATACGCCGGTTTCGGGGGATACAATAGATGACCTCCCTCACGCAAGGAGATGCTGCGATGACCACGCTCGGTTTCTTCATGATGTTCGACCCGATGTACCTGATCATGGTCTTCCTGCCGGGCCTCGTGCTGGGCATGTGGGCCCAGTCGAAGGTCAAGAGCGCCTACGCCAAGGCGTCGAAGGTCCGCTCGGCCAGCGGGCTCAACGGGGCCCAGGCCGCTAAGGAGATCATGCAGGCCGATGGCATCGATGATGTGACCATCGAGCAGACGCGCGGCTGGCTCAGCGACCACTACGACCCCCGCAAGAAGGTGCTGCGGCTGAGCCCCGAGGTGTACAGCGGCTCGTCGCTGGCCTCGCTGGGCATCGCCGCGCACGAAGCCGGCCACGCCCTGCAGCATGCCAAGCAGTACACCCCGCTGGTCCTGCGGAACGCCATCGTGCCCATGGCGTCGATCGGCACCAACCTGGGCATGTGGCTGGTCATCGGCGGGCTGTTCCTGAACTACATGCTCGCCGGGCCGGCCGACCCCAACGCCGCCGGCGGCGACAGCGGATTCAACTTCGGGTTCGGGCTGGCGGTGACCGGGCTGCTGCTGTTCGGCTCGACCGTGCTGTTCCAGTTGGTCAACCTGCCGGTCGAGTTCGACGCCTCCAAGCGGGCCCGCCAGCGCCTGCTCGACCTGGGCATGGTCACGCAGACCGAGGATGGCACGGTCGGCAAGGTGCTCAACGCCGCCGCCCTGACCTACGTCGCCGCCCTGGTCACCGCCATCCTCAACATGCTGTATCTGCTCATGCTGGTCCTGGGTTCGCGACGTTAATTGATCGTCGCGATGGCTGCCCTATAGTGCTGGCAGAAAGCAGGCCGCTAGCTACAGCAGAAAGGAACCCATCACGATGTCAACCATGTCCAGCCATACCGTCGCTCAACCGGAGAAGGTCAACCAGATCATCGAAGAGCTGACCGTCAGCTACTGGATGGAGCTGGAGACCGTTCAGAACTACATCGCGAACTCCGTGAACCCCGACGGCATCCGCGCCAAGGAGATCAAGGAGTCGCTGGAGAAGGACATCCAGGAAGAGCTCGGCCACGCCCAGCAGCTCGCCCAGCGGATCAACACGCTCGGCGGGACCGTGCCGGGCAGCAAGGAATTCCGGGCCGGCCAGGATTCCCTGCAGCCGCCCGAGGACTCGACCGACGTGGTGTCGATCATCAAGGGCGTCATCGAAGCCGAGGACGGCGCGATCCAGCAGTACCGCAAGATCATCGAGTTGACCGAGGGCGCCGATTACGCCACGCAGGACATGGCGATCGCGCTCATGGCCGATGAGCAGCAGCATCGCCGCGAGTTCGTCGGCTACCTCTACGAGTACGACAAGGACCTGGCGAAGAGCCTGGAAGACCCGTCGTTCTGACTCGAGTACGCGGAGCATTACCCTGGACCGGCAGCCGCGCTGCCGGTCTTTTTTTTTTGCGGCCGCCGATGCACTTCTACGGCGACGGCACGTAACCCGCCGCCGCGCTGAACATCCAACCGTGGAGAGGCGTCGCACCGGGCGCCCGTCACGAAAGGCGAATATGAGCACGGCGACCGCACCCGTTCAGGATCAGCCGGGCGACACCCACCAGATGCACTGCATGGAGATCTGGGGCGGGCAGGAGCAGGCCGACGAGCAAGTCGCCACCCCGGGCCTGGATGTGTGGGTTCGCTCGGAGCCGCATCAGCAGGCCCAGGCCGGCGGCGACGTGCACTACCTGTCCATGTGCGGCGCGGGCAGCATCTCGCGCTTCCTGGTCGCTGACGTGGCGGGGCACGGCATGGGGGTCGCGTCGCTCGCGCGGACCCTGCGGGGACTGATGCGCCGACACATCAACAACCCCGACGCCTCCCGCTTCGCGCAGAAGCTCAACGAGGCGTTTGGCCGCACGGCCTGCGAAGGTCGCTTCGCCACGGCGGTCATGGCCACCTACTTCGCGCCGACCGACCAGTTGATCGTGGTCAACGCCGGCCACCCGCGGCCGCTGTGGTACCGTGCCGATCGCGGGCGGTGGCAACTGCTGGAATCGACCTGCGAGGCGTGCGACGATGCGGGCCCGGCCGACCTGCCGCTGGGCGTGATCAGCGGCACCGACTACCGCCAGTTCGCCGTGACGCTCGGGCAGGATGACCTGGTCATGCTCTACACCGATTCGCTCACCGAGGCCGCCGACCCCCAGGGCAGACAACTCGGCGAGCAGGGCCTGCTGGCCCTGGCCCAGTGCATCGACGCGGCCGACCCCGAGCACGCGGGGCGCATGCTGCTCGACGCCGTCGCCGCGCACCGCGCCGGCGCCATGGCCGACGACGACGTGACGCTGCTGACGATCCACCACAACGGCGAGGACCCGCCCAGCCCCCCGCTCGGCGAGCGGCTGATGGCCATGGCCAAGATGCTGGGCATCCTCCCGGTGTAAACGGATCGAGCCATCGCCATCAGACCCCGGGGCGTTCATGCATGGGGCCCGCTGCCGCTTGGGATGCGGCGGGGGGTCGATGTATCATGTCCGGGACGGACAATTTGTCGGAGAGGCCTTGCCTGGGGCGTGCCACAGCGGTATGTTGTTGTATGCAGAACAGTTGCGGCGTAGCGGCATCGGAGCCGACCCGCCGTCAAGGAGTCGTGATCGCCGGACGCATGCCACGCATGAGTCAGACCAGCCAGTTCCCGCCAACAGCCGACCCGCCGGTTGGTTATTTCGCATGATTACGGTCCGCCCGCCTGCCCGGTGGCTGGAGCGACAGCCCGGCTGCGGTGAGTTGGCTATGCCGCGCTCGACGGCATCCGGAGTTCATTGCAACAAGGAGTCCTGAAGATCGCCAGACGACATTTCCAACGACGCGACGACGACCGCGGCAAGAGCCTGCGGATCAACGAGCGCATCCGCGTCTCGCCCGTGCGCCTGATCGACCAGAACAACGAACAGATCGGCGTGATCGAAACCGGCAAGGCGCAGCAGATGGCCCGCGAGGCCGGGCTGGATCTCGTCGAGGTCGCCCCGGGGTCCAAGCCACCCGTTTGCCGCATCATGGACTACGGCAAGTGGAAGTACCAGCAGAAGAAGAAGGAAGCCAAGGCCAAGGCGCACTCGAAGCAGAACGAGTTGAAGGAGGTTCGGCTTCGGCCCAGCACCGACGACCACGACAAGCAGCTCAAGATGGACCGCGCCCGCGCCTTCCTCGAAGAGGGTCACAAGGTCCAGTTCACCATGATGTTCAAGGGCCGCCAGAACGCCCACAAGGACATCGGCTTCCGCCAGTTCCAGGAGATCGCCCAGGAGCTGATCGACATGGCCAAGGTCGAGGTCAATCCGCGGACGATGGGCCGGCGGATGACGATGATCGTCGCGCCGCTGGCCAAGAGCGACCAGTCCCGGCAGAAGCCCAAGTCGGACAAGCCCAAGCCGGACAGCAAGCCCCCGGCGGAGGGCGGCGAGGCCGCCGCCCCACCCCCCCCCGCGCCGCCGCAGGCCCCGGCGCCCTTGCCGGCGGGCCGGCCCGCCGACGCCGGTTGATCGGCGCCCCGTGACGTATAATCCGCCCCGCCCGTTCACCGTTCCCTGTTGACGGGGTTCGTCCATGTCCGCCGCGCATCGCATCGCCTCGTTCGACCTCAAGCCCGGCCGCAAGATCGGTTCGCGCTACGTGGTCGAGGCGACGCTCGGCCGGGGCAGCGAGGGCGAGGTCTACCGCATCCGTGACGTCGCGACCCAGATCCGCCGCGCCGCCAAGATCTACTTCCCCCACCGCGACCCGCGCAACAAGGCCCTGGTCTACCACGCCCGCAAGCTGCACACCCTCCGCCACTGCCCCATCGTCCTCCAGTACCACCACTCGGAAAAGGTCACCATCCGGCGGCAGCCGGTCATCGCCCTGATCAGCGAGTTGTGCGAAGGCGAGCAGCTCGAACGCTGGATCGAGCGCCACCGGGGGGGCCGGCTCACCCCCTACAAGGCGCTGTGCGTGCTGCACGACCTGGTCCGCGGGCTCGAGGTCATCCACGCGCTTGGCGAGTATCACGCGGACGTGCATTCCCAGAACATCCTCATCCGCCCGATGGGCGTGCGCTTCGACATCAAGCTCATCGACTTCTACGACTGGGGCAAGCCCACACGCTACAAGCAGCGGCAGGACATCATGGACTGCGTGCGGCTGCTGCACGAGTGCATCGGCGGTCGCGTGCACTACGGCGGGCAGCCCGACGCGGTCCGCTACATCTGCGCCGCCCTCCGCCGCGACCGCGTCCTCAAACGCTTCCCCACCATGACCGCGCTCCGCAAGCACCTGGAGACCTTCGAGTGGCAGGGCACCGAGCTGTGAACCGCCCGACTAGCGGACCACGTCGCCCGCGTCGTACACCCGCGGGTCGTCCGGGCGCTCGACGTGCCGCCGCGCCAGCGCGACGTAGTGCTCCGGCAGCTTGGCGATGTACTGCCGTTCCTCGTCGTTGGTCTCGCGGACGATGCGGCCCGGCACGCCCATGACCACGTGCCCGTCGGGCACCTCGAGCCCGGGCGGCACGACCGCACCGGCGGCGATCAGGCACCCGCTGCCGATCTTCGTGTGGCCCAGCACGATCGCGCCCATCCCGATCAGCGTGTGGTCGCCCACCCGCTCGCCGTGCACGATCGCGTTGTGCCCGATCGTCACGTGCGAGCCGATCACGTTCGCGTACCGGTGGTCGCAGTGGATGATCGCGTTGTCCTGGACGTTGGTGTGGCCGCCGATCTCGACGGGCGCGACGTCGCCGCGGATCGCCGCCCCGTACCAGATGTTCACGTTCTCGCCGAGGCGCACGTCGCCGATCACCCGCGCGCTGTCCGCCACGAAATGGTGTTGGTCAATGTGATGAATCATGCTCGTGCTCGTGGTTGTCGTCGCAATCGTAGTGAAGACGTGGGTTCTGAGCGAGTCTCCGTGCGAAGGGCCGGACCGAACACGGCGTCCGCCGGTCGCCGCGTTACACGCGCACCTTCGTCCAGCCGCCCTGGAGGAACCTGGCGAGGAACAGCGCCCCGCGGAACATCAGCTCCACCGCCAGCGCGATCCACACGCCCTCCAGGCCCCATCCCATCGTCACGCCCAGCACCCACACCAGCGGCAGCCGCACGCAGAACGTCGACCCCAGCGTCATCCACATCGTCGTCCGCGTGTCGCCCGACCCGCGCAGCACGCCCGCCAGCACCAGGTACGTGGCAAACCCGACCTGCGCCCAGCCCGCGTGGAAGATCATCCGCGGCACGTCGCTGAGGAACGGCTGCTGGTCGGTGAAGATCCGCGTGAGCGGCCCGGGGATCGTCATGAACAGCACGCCGAAGCTGACCATGATCGCCGCGCCGTAGGCCAGGCTCACCCATCCGGCGCGCTTCGCCATCCGCGGGTTGCCCACACCCAGGTACTGGCCCGCGACCGTGGCGGCGGCGACGTTGAACGCGAAGCCCAGCAGGAAGCTGAACGCCTCGATGCGGATGCCGATGATCTGCGAGCCCATCGGCCGCTCGGCCAGCCCCAGCGTCGCCAGGTGCCCGACGATCACGATGACCAGCAGGTTGCCCGCCCAGTGCAGCCCGTTCTCGACCAGCGCCGGGGCACCGATCCGCACCAGTCGCCCGGTCATCGCCCGGTCCGGCCGCAGGTGCGCCCGATGCAGCTTGACCCCGCCGCGGCCCCGGACGAGCAGCGCCGCCATGATCGCGAACCCGACCACCCACGCCGACGTCGTCCCGATCGCCACGCCGCGCAGCCCCATCCCGCCGATGGGCGAGAAGTCGGCGACCAGCGCGATACTCATCGCGATGTTGACCAGGTTCACCGCGAGCATGACGAAGAAGGGGCTGCGCGTGTCGCCGGCCCCGCGGAGGCAGGCGCTGCCGATGAACAGCACCGCGCGGCAGGGCGCGACCAGCGCCAGGACCTGCAGGTACATCGTGCAGAGCGACGCCGCCTCGCCCTCCAGCGACGTGACCCACGCCACCGCCGGCGCCGCGAAGAAGAACAGCCCCAGGTTCACCAGGCCCCACGTCACCGCCAGCAGCATC
This sequence comes from uncultured Planctomycetaceae bacterium, assembly GCA_964458935.1. Classification (GTDB taxonomy): domain Bacteria; phylum Planctomycetota; class Phycisphaerae; order Phycisphaerales; family Zrk34; genus CAYWKS01. The sequence continues at coordinate 73,594 of CAYWKS010000010.1, read as the reverse complement.
GACTGGCCGACGGCGTGGTTCGCCTCGCCGTAACGCCCCGCGCCGACGGTGCGCGCGATGATCGCCGTCGACCCCACGCCCACCGCGCCCTGCATGATGCCCATGAGCCAGATCACGTAGCCGGCCGACCCGATCGCCTCGGTCGCCGCGGGGTCGATGCGGCCGGCCAGCGCCACGTCCACGAACCCCACCGCCGCGCCCATGAACTGCTCGAGCAGCGGCCAGATCGCCAGCGCGAGCACCTGCCGCCACAGCGGCAGGTCCGGCAGCCCCGCGGGCAGCACTTGCGGCGACTGGATTTGCGAGGTGGGCTCCGTCGCCGGCTCCGCCTCGCGCCACCCACCCCCCGCCGACCTGTTGTCCGCGACCGTTCGGCTCATCACAGCCCGCCAGCGACAAACCCGCGATTGTAGACCCCGCCCACGCGCGGTACAAAAACGATGAAACGGATCGAGTCGTTCCGGCTCGCCTCGCAAGGAGCCCCCATGCCCAACGCCGCTTATCTCGCTTTTGACCTGGGCGCCGAGTCCGGCCGCGCCATCCTCGGCATCCTCGACGACGGCCGGCTCAGCCTCCACGAGGTCCACCGCTTCCCCAACGGCTTCGAGCAACTGCCCGATGGCTACCACTGGAACATCCTCGGGCTGTTTGCGCACCTCAAGCAGGGCCTGGCCAAGGCCGCCCGCCACTGCGCCGACCACCAGCTCACCCTGGCCTCCGCGGGCGTCGACACCTGGGGCGTCGATTTCGGGCTCATCGGCGACAGCGGCGGGATCATCGGCCTGCCGTTCGCCTACCGCGATCCGCGGAACGAACCGGCCATGAAGCACGCGTTCGAGGTCGTCGGCGCCGAGAAGATCTACGCCCGCACCGGCATCCAGCTCATGGCCATCAACTCGCTCTACCAGTTGGTGGCGTGGAAGCAGGCCGAGCCCGCCGTGCTCGCGGCGACGCGGCGGCTGCTGTTCACCCCCGACCTGCTGCACTACCTGTTCACCGGCAACCCGTGCAACGAGTCGTCCATCGCCTCGACCAGCCAGATGGTCGACCCGATGACCGGCGACTGGGCGGCCGACCTGCTCGAAGCCCTGGACATCCCGACCGGCATGCTGGGCCCGATCGTCAAGCCCGGCACCGTCATCGGGGACCTGCGGGATGACCTGGCGAAGGAGCTCGGGGTCGACCCGGGGCTGAGGATCATCACGCCGGCCTGTCATGACACGGCCAGCGCGATCGCCGCGGTCCCTGCCGAACCCGCCAGCCGTTGGGCCTACATCTCCAGCGGGACGTGGTCGCTGATGGGCGTGGAGCTGGACGAGCCGGTGCTCTCGGACGAGGCTCGCGCCGCCAGCTTCACCAACGAAGGCGGCGTCGACGGCACGATCCGATTCCTGACGAACATCATGGGGCTGTGGCTCGTCCAGGAGGTTCGCCGCGACCTGGAGAAACGGGGCGATTCGCTCGACTACGAGCAGCTCACGCGGCAGGCAGCCGACGCCCCGCCGTTCCGCACGCTGGTCAACCCGCAGCACGGCCCGTTCCTGCAGCCCGGCGACATGCCCGCGAAGATCGACGCGTTCGCGGCGCAAACCGGCCAGCCCCAACCCCGGGGCCCCGGCGAGTACGTGCGGTGCTGCCTCGAATCGCTCGCCCTGGCCTACCGCCACACGCTGAACAACCTGCAGACCGTTCGCGACCACCCGGTGGACGTGATCCACATCGTCGGCGGCGGCGGGAAGAACGAGCTGCTCGACCAGATGACCGCCGACGCCACCGGCTGCCGCGTTGTCGTCGGGCCCTACGAAGCCACCGCCGCGGGCAACCTGCTCGTCCAGGCCATGGGCAACGGCGACGTGAAAGACCTCGACGAGTTGCGCACGATCATCCGCGCCAGCTTCGATCCGAAGACGTTCGAGCCCCGCGACACGGCCCAATGGGACCAGGCCTACCAGCGCTACGTCGCACTGCTAGACGGTTAACCCCGGTCGTCCCACGAATCGCCGCGACTTGTCGCGTTGCTCACCGCAGCTTGATCGTCGCCAGCGCGACCGCGGCGAGCAGCGCCGTGATCAGCCAGAACCGCACGACCACCTGCTGTTCCGACCAGCCGGACAGGTGGAAGTGGTGGTGGATCGGGGCGCACTTGAACAGGCGTGAGCCGCGGCTGGCCTTGAAGTAGCCCACCTGCAACACCACCGACATCACCTCGGCGACGAGGATGCCCCCGATCAGGAACAGCAGGATCTCCTGGCGGATGACCACGGCGATGAACCCGATCAGCGCCCCCAGCGGCAGCGACCCGGTGTCGCCCATGAACACCTGCGCCGGGTGGCAGTTGAACCACAGGAACCCCAGGCATGCGCCCATCATCGCCCCGGCGACGATCGCCAGTTCCGCGGCGTTGGGCACGTGCGGCACGAGCAGGAACTCCGCCCAGCCCTGGATGCCCGCGATCAGGCACAGCACCAGGAACGCGAACCCCACCACCGCCATGATCCCGCTCAGCAGCCCGTCCATCCCGTCGGTCAGGTTCGTCGCGTTCGACGAGCCGCTGATGACCAGCACCGTGAGGATCCCGAACGCCCACGGGCTGAGGATGATCAGGTCCGGGTTTGGCGGCCTCAGCCCCGGCGCGACCTCGGGCAGCCACGTCCGCTGGAACGGCAGGTTGAGCACGTGGGACATGTTGACGGCGTCGGCCTGCCCGGCCTCCAGCGCCTGCTGGTAGAGGTACTGGCCGTGGTGGTGGATGAAGAACCCCAGGATCAGCGCCCAGCCGACCTGGAAGACCAGCTTCTCCCAGCTCATCAGCCCCTCGCGCGACCCGGGCGAGCGCCGGGCGCTGGTGAGCTTCAGCCAGTCGTCCGCCGCCCCCAGCCCCGCGTACATCACCGTGCACAGCATCGCCATGCGGACGTAGAACGTGCCCAAGTCGGCCAGCAGGAACGTGGCGAGGAAGATCGCCGCGGCGATCAGCAGCCCGCCCATCGTCGGCGTCGCCGCCTTCTGTCGCGTCAGCCGATTCAGGTCGGCGTTGTAAAACTCCGGCTGGTCACCGATCTTCTGCCGCACCAGCCAGCGAATGACCGGCCGGCCCGCGGCGACGACCAGCGCGAACGCGACGATCGCCGCCGCCACCGCGCGGAACGTCGTCTGGTTCACCATGACCTGTAGCACGCTCCACAACCCGATCGATTCGAGCCACGGCTGAAGCGCCTTGATCAACAGGTAGAGCATGCGGGGCCTTATAACACACCGCGGCGACGCCGGTCACCTCACGCGCCGGCCACCATCGCTTCGAGGGGCTCGATGAGCCGCTCCAGTCCCATGACGCGCGAGCCCTTGAGCAGCACGACGTCGCCCGGTTTGACCAGCCCCGCGACCCGCTCCGCCGTCCCATCGGTCCATTCCCCCAGCGCATGGGTCCGCATCGCGGCGCCGTGCTTGGCCAGCCCCTCGGCGGTGTACATCGACAGCGGCCCGATCGTGATGACCAGGTCCAGGGGCATCGCCGCCAGCGCCGCGCCCAGCTCGCGGTGCAGTCGCGGGGCCGCGTCGCCCAGCTCGGCCATGTCGCCCAGGACCGCGACCCGCCGCCCGCCGCCCGCGTCGTACTGCGCGAGCGCCGCCGCCGCCGCCCGCACCGACTCGGGGTTGGCGTTGTACGCGTCGTTGATGACGGTGATCATCGCTTCGCCGACGCCCAGGCGTCGGAGCTCCATCCGCATCGCGGCCGGCTCCACACCCGCCAGCGCCGCGGCGATCTGCTCGTCCGACAGGTTCAGGTGCCGCGCCACGGCGATCACCGCCAGCGCGTTGATCGCGTTGTGCTCGCCCAGCAGCGGCAGCGTGAACGCCGCACGATCGTTCACCACGAACCGCAGCCCGTCGCCGGTCGGCTCGCACGACGTCAGCCGCAGCTCGCAGTGCTCGGATCGGCCGAAGCGGATCACCCGGCCAAGCGCCTTGAGGTGGTCCGCGAGCACCGGCACGTCGCCGTTGACGATCGCCAGGCCGTCGTCGGTAAGGTGGCGGAGCACGCCGGCCTTCTCCGCGGCGATCCCGTCGAGCGAGCCCAGGCCTTCGACGTGCGCCAGCGCCACGTGCGTGATCACCGCCACGTCGGGCTCGACGATACGGCTCAAGGCGCCGATCTCGCCGGGGGCGTTGGTGCCCACCTCCACGAGCAGGTACCGGTCGGCGGGGTCGGCGGCGAGGATCGTCAGCGGCACGCCCACGCGGTTGTTGTAGCTGCGGGGGCTCGCCGTGCCGCGCAGGTGAGCGGCGAGCACCGCGTGCAGCATGTGCTTGGTCGTGGTCTTGCCCACGGAGCCGGTGATGGCGACGACCTCGGCGGCGAGGGTGCGGCGGTAGGCGGCGGCGAGCCGCGCCAGCGCGGTGTACCCGTCGTCGACGCGCACGACCCCGCACGCGCCGGGCACGTCAACGTCGCGGTCGATCACGACGATCGCCGCGCCGCGCGACGCGGCGGCGCCCACGTAGTCGTGGCCGTCGAACCGCTCCCCGCGGAGCGCGACGAAGACCTCGCCCCGGCCGAGCGTCCGCGTGTCGGTGCTGACGCCCCGGGGCTCCATCGCCGCGCGCTCGTCGGGCCGACGCAGCCATCGGCCGCCCGATCGCTCCCTCAGGTTGTCCGCGTCCCAGAAGCTCATGCGCACCTCGCTCACGCTGATCCATTCATCGGGTTTCGATGCCTCGCCGCTCCACCGCGTGACGCGCCGCCACACGGTCGTCGAACGCCAGCCGCCGGTCGCCGATGACCTGGTAATCTTCGTGGCCCTTCCCGGCGAGCAGGACGATGTCACCCCGACCCGACGCGCCGGCTCGCTCGACGATGTGGTCGATCGCCGCGCCGCGATCGACCATGCAAGCCACGCGGTCGCGGTGCGTCGGCGGCACGCCCCGCACGATGTCGTCGATGATCGCCTGGGGGTCTTCCGTCCGCGGGTTGTCGCTGGTGATCACCACGGCGTCGGCGAGCTCGCAGGCGACCTGCGCCATGCGCGGCCGCTTGGTGCGGTCGCGGTCGCCGCCACAGCCGAACAGCACGTGCAGCCGCGCCCCGCCGGGCACCAGCGGCCGCAACGCCTCCAGCACGTTCCGCAGCGCATCGTCGGTGTGCGCATAGTCGACCAGCACGGTGAGCGGCGCCGCGTCGGCGGTGACCCGCTCCAACCGCCCGGGCACGTGCGGCAGGGTCGACACCGCCGCGGCCAGGCCCGCGAACGACCCGATCGCGTGCCCCGCCGCCAGCAGGTTGTACACGTTGTGGCGGCCGATCAGCGGCAGCCTCGCCTCGACCGCGTCGGCCCCGTGGCCCACCCGCACCACCGAGCCGGTCGCGTCGGCCCGGACGATCGCCGCCGATTCGCCCAACCCGTACCACGTCGCCGCCGCCCGGCACGACGCCATCATCACCCCGCCGGCCGGATCGTCGGCATTGATCACCGCCCGGCCCCCCGCGCCGAGCATCGCGAACAGCTTCCCCTTGCTCGCCGCGTACGCTTCCATCGACGCGTGGTAGTCCAGGTGGTCCCCGCTGAGGTTCGTGAACACCGCCACGTCGAAGCTCAGCGCGTCGCAGCGGCCCTGCGCCAGCGCATGGCTCGAGCATTCCATCGCGCAGCTCACGCAACCGTTGGCGACCATCGCCGCGAGGATCGCGCTCAGCTCGCACGCGCCGGGCGTGGTCAACGCCGCCGACCGCGGCACGCCGCCGCCGGTGTCCACCTCGATCGTGCTGATCAGCCCGCACCTGCCCCCGCCCGAGTCGCCGGCGTTGAGCAGGTGCCGGATCATCCACACCGTCGTCGTCTTGCCGTTGGTCCCGGTCACGCCGATCAGCCGCAGTCGACGCGACGGGTTGCCGTGAAACCGCTCGGCGAGGTGCGGCGTGATGGCGTTGACATCGTCGGCGATCAGCACACTCACGCCCGCCGGCACGTCCACCCCCGGCGAGGCGAGCACCGCCGCGGCGCCGCGATCGACGGCGTCGGCGATGTACCGCGCCCCGTCGTCGGCGGCGCCCGACCGCGCGATGAACAGGTTCCCGTCAGAAATCCGCCGCGAATCGTCCCAGACACCGGTGATCGCCGTGCCGGGGCGGCCCCGCGCAAGCTCCACACCAAATCCCTTAATCAGTTGACCCACGTGCATGTCGACGTCCTTGTCGGCGGTTGCGTGCTTGTGATGCGGCCCCTGATTGTAACGCGGCGCCGGGCCCGGCGGCACGCGGCCACGTTATCGGCTCCACCGGTGAAGTTTCCATTGACCATCTGCCGAGACAATCACTAATATACTGTGCTCAAAGACGTTACCCGCACGACAGGGATCGCATGAACCCAGACCGGCCGCGTGTGCTGATGATGTCCGGACGCCTGATCGACTCCGACCAGGCCGCGCAGGCACTGCGCCAACACTTCGACGTCACCGTCTTCGCCGAACCCGACCAAGCGATCGCCGCGCTCCGCAACGACATGTACCACGCGATCTTCGCCGACGTCGGCGACTTCCTCCCGCTCGAACGCGCCCTGTTCGATCGGCAGGCCACCCTCGTGCTCAACACCATCGGCGAGGGCGTCTGCATCGTCGACGACACCGGCGTCTGCGTCTGGGCCAACAACAAGATGCGATCCTTCCCGCCGGAGGTCTACGAGCGCGTCAAGCAGACCTGCCTGTCCGCCCAGAGCCTGTTCGCCCACCAGGTCAGCCCCCACAACGCCGGCGAGCAGCGTCGGCTCCGCTCCAAGAAGTTCGGGTTCCAGGTCGGCAACGACCGCTACTTCGAGGCGATCGTCTCGCCCATGATCGACGATGACCAGCAGGTCCACCAGGTCGTCGCCGTCGTCTGGGACGCCTCGACCGGCCGCCGGCTCCAGCAGAAGATCGATGCCATCGACAACGCCGGCCGAGAGCTGTGCCGCCTCGAATCCGAGCGCCTCGGCGAGATGAACGTCACCGATCGTCTCAAGCTGCTCGAAGACAAGATCATCCGCTACACCTCCGACCTGCTCCATTTCGACCACTTCTGCATCCGCCTGCTCAACCGACGCACCAATCGCCTCGAACTGGTCATCTCGGTCGGCCTGCCCCAGGAAGCCACCGAGGTCGACCTCTACGCCCAGCCCGAAGGCAACGGCATCAGCGGATACGTCGCCTCCACCGGCCGCAGCTACATCTGCCACGACGTCGAGAAAGACCCCCGCTACGTCATCGGCCTCGACCACGCCATGAGCTCGCTCACCGTGCCCCTGCGCCTCCACGACAAAGTCATCGGCATCTTCAACATCGAGTCCCAGCAGCCCGGCGCCTTCAACGAAGACGACCGCCAGTTCGCCGAGATCTTCGGCCGGTACATCGCCATCGCGCTCAACACCCTCGACCTGCTCGTCGTCGAACGCTACACGACCCGCGGCCAACTCGCCGAGAACGTCGGACGCGAGATCGCCGCACCCCTCAACGACATCGCCACCGAGATCCAGGCCCTGACCGATCAGTACGTCGGCCACCAGGACATCCGCGCCCGACTCGAGCACGTCACCGCCAACCTCGAATCCATCCGCGAGTCCATCCGCCACGCCGGCGATGCCCCCCGGACCGTCCTCGGCGCCGACGACCTGACCGCCGAGGTCGATCCCATCATCGCCGGCAAGCACATCCTCATCGCCGACGACGAGCCCAACATCCGCCAGACCATCGCCGACGTGGTCTCCAAGCGCGGCGGAAAGGTCCACATGGCCCGGGATGGCGCCGAGGCCGCCGCCATCATCGACCAGCAGCCGCTCGACCTGATCATCTCCGACATCAAGATGCCCCACCGCAACGGCTACGAGATCTTCGCCGCCGCCCGACGACGCGACGCCACCGTGCCCGTCATCCTCATGACCGGGTTCGGCTACGATCCTAACCACTGCATCGTCCGCGCCAGCCAGGAAGGCCTCCACGCCGTCCTCTTCAAGCCCTTCAAGGTCGAGCAGATGGTCGAGGAGATCCGCAAGGCCCTCGGCGCCGGCGAACTCGAACGCCCCGAGGACGCCGCGAACGCCGCCGACCCGGCCGACACCGCCGACCGCACCGCCGACTGAACGGCCCGCCCACGACGATTCATGGCCGGGCCCCAGCCCTTCCGATACACTACCCACGTTACCGACGCGACGGGGCGTAGCTCAGCTTGGCTAGAGCGCTGTCTTTGGGTGGCAGAGGTCGCTGGTTCAAATCCAGTCGCCCCGATTCTGCGTCGCCCTCTTAAGCCGCCTGCGGCGGCGGAGGGCTATGCAGAATCGCCCTTCGTAGCCGTGCGTAGCGACAGCGAAGCAGGGCGAAGTAGGGCCGGGCCCATGAGATACGTCTACCTCCTGCGTAGCGAGTCGACCCCGAAACAGACCTATGTGGGCTCGACCGCTGACTTCCAGAAGCGGATCAAGCAACATAACTCAGGCGAGTCGCCCTACACGGCGCGGTTCAGCCCATGGCGACCAATTGTGGTCCTCCGGTTCGAAGACGACGTCAAGGCAGAAGCGTTCGAGCGCTACCTCAAATCCGGATCGGGTCACGCCTTCGCCAAACGACATTTCTGGTGACCGCCCCTTGGCCCGGATTGCTTGACCGGCGACACCCGCGATGGATAATTGTGTTGTCGGTCTTGAAGTCCGCTCCCGCGGGCGGCCGGCAACTGAGCCTTTTACGTTATCCCCACTGAGCCAAAGCATGCCCACCATTGGCGAGCGCATTGTCGAGAAAGCCTTCGAAGTCCTCGAAGCTAGCCCCGAGGGCGTGCGCTACTCGGAACTGGTTCGCGAAGTTCAGAATCTCGACGGCAGCTTTAAGCAAAACACCGTGCACGGAAACGTTTGGAATCTGCATGAGCAATTTCCAGACCGCGTCTACAAGCCCTCACGCGGCTTGTTTCGCCTGACGAAGTTTCGTGATCCCGACACGGACCAACTCAAAGAAGAGCTTGTCCCCAAGCAGCCCAAGAAGATCAAAGAGGAAGACTTTTACGAGCCTTTCGCGGAATGGCTCGTGAACGATGTTGAGGAATGCACAAAGGCCATATCGCTTGGTGGCAATCGATTTCGTGACAAGTGGGGCACGCCTGACGTGCTCGGCAAGCGTGAGTCCAAGCGCAGCGACATTATTCAAGCACCGGTCGAAATTGTTTCCGCAGAGGTCAAGCCCGACACTAACCAGCTTGTTACCGCGTTTGGCCAAGCATGCGCCTACTGTCTATTCAGTCACAAAAGCTACCTCGTTGTCTCCAACAAATCACCAGATGACGAAATCGCACGGCTTGACGCTTTGTGCCAAGTATTTGGAATCGGCCTTGTGCTGTTCGATTCGGAGAACCCGAAGGACCCGCAGTTTGTGATTCGTTCACGTGCCCGCTATCAGACACCCGATCTATTTTACGCGAATCGCTACATGAAGAACATCGAAGCGGAGCTGTTCGCATAGCGTGGGGATATCCACCGGGTGCAGTTGGCCGGCTGCGCCCCCGATGGATAATCGAGTTGTCGGTTTGCAGTCCGCTTCCCCTTCGGCAAGCTCAGGGCACGCCGCGGGCGATCGGCGATTGAGCCTCTTACGTTAGGCCACAGTATGACGTTTACTATTCGCCATGTTGTCGTCATCTGGGTCATCGTCATGCCGCTTATGACGGTAGTCCCGTACGGCTTGAGGACAACCCACCCCAATACCACGTTCGCTGGGTTTCCGTTTGAAACCCTGAACTGGCGACAGGGCCAGTTGACGCGTGTCTCAATTGCAGCACTCATCGCTAATGTGCTGTCGTGGACTATGCCGTTTGCATGTGTCACAGCAGTCATGCACATTCGCGGAAAGAAGGAGGCTTAACCACCGGCTGCAGTTGACCCTCCTTCGTCAGGCTACGTCGGGCAGGCCGGCGACGCCCGCGATGAGTGGAAAACGGGACAGGTCCAATAACTGACGAATGACGGTGTGGTTGAAAGCTTCAGGGGGTGCCGCGCGTCGCGCGTGCAGCTATGAGTGGGTATGCGTACCACGTGATCAACCGGAGACATAATTGGACGCGTCCCGTTTCTCTTCCCCTTGTCGCGCGGGCGCTGGGCCATACCACACCGCCGCGCACGCGCGCGGCTCTGCGGCGGTGGCGTTATTGCCCCGTGCGACCCCAAACGACGGCCGGGCGCGCCATAATCTGAGGCGGCGGCCCTTTATGGGAGCACTGCATGCACACGCCACCCATACGCCCGTGCGCTCGACGCCACGCGTTGCGGCCGGACCACGCTGTCCGCCTGTCCGCCGGACACGCCCGGGGCGGCCTGCCAACCCCACTCAGGCCACGAAAACCGGGGCGGACCCGACGCCGTCCGCATCGCAATTCGCATGCATACAACACCTTACAGCATAATGCACGCCGAGCCCCCACCCCGGGGGCCGGACAGGCGACGCGATCCGGCGCGTCAACCCGTTGTTTCGGCGAATCGGGCGATTCTATCGCGGTCGACCCGGCCGACCGCCCGGCCAGACGGCCACGACGCGGGCGCGATGTGATCGGTCGGGCCGGGCCTTACACGCCGTCGCCGAAGCTGACGCCGAGTTTGCGGGCGGCCCGGACCCAGTGGTGCTCCGGCGGGACGGTCTTGCGGGTCTTGGCGACCTCGGCGATGGGCACCGGCTCCATGTCCTGCCCGCGGGCGGCGACCATCACGCCGTCCATCCCCTGGCTGACAAGCTTGGCGCACGTCGTGCCCAGCCGCGTGGCCAGGATGCGGTCGGGCCCGGACGGCGTGCCGCCACGCTGCAGGTGCCCCAGGATCGTCAGCCGCGACTCCAGGCGGGTCAGTTCCTCCAGTTGCTCGGTCAGCCGCATGGTGTGGTTGTTCCGCTCCTGGTCGAGTTGAATGAGCTGCATCTTCGCTTCGTTCTTTTCTTCCTTGCTCTGGGCGTTGTCCTTGCGTTGGCGGCCCTCGTCGAACGCCGCCGCCTCGGCCTTGGACATCGCCCCCTCGGCCACGGCCACGATGCTGAAGTGCTTGCCCTTGCGGGTCCGTTCCAGGATCGCCCCCGCCACGACCTGCGGGTCGTAGGGGATCTCGGGGATCAGGATGACGTCGGCCCCGCCGGCCAACCCCGCCCCCAGCGCCAGCCAGCCCGTGCGGTGGCCCATGATCTCCACCACGATGATCCGGTTGTGACTGGTGGCGGTCGAGTGCAGCTTGTCGATCGCGTCGGTCGCGATGCCCAGGGCTGTGTCGAACCCGAACGTGGTGTCCGTCAGCGGGATGTCGTTGTCGATGGTCTTGGGCAGGGTGATGATGGGCATGCCCTTCTCGACCAGCCGCAGCGCGTTCTTCTGCGTGCCCCGGCCGCCGATGCACACCAGCACGTCGAGGTGGTGCTTGCGGAAGACCTCGAGCATGGCGTCGGTCATGTCCATTTCCTTGCCGCCGACCGGCATGCGGTGGGGCTTGTCGCGGCTGGTGCCGAGGATCGTGCCGCCGAGCGTGAGGATGTTGCTCAACGCGTCGGCCGGCAGCGGGACCGTGCGGTTCTGCATCAGCCCGCGGAACCCGTTGCGGAAGCCAACGAGATGCCCGTCGAAGGTCTCGTACAGCGCCTTGCCCACGCCGCGGATCGCGGCGTTGAGGCCGGGCGCATCCCCGCCCGACGTGAGGATGCCGATGTTCTTGGCCATGGGTCTGATCATACCTCCTTGCCGGCCCGACTGTAACGGCAGCCGCCGCGGCTTGCATGCACCGCGGTTTTGTCCGTCGGGCCGGCGTGCTATCGTGTAATCGGCGGCGCGGCCTTGCCCGGGCGACCGCCGGCCTGGAGCGCGATCGTGATCGACATCAGCACACTCTACTGCGGGCTGGAATCGCCCAGCACGCCCCACCGCTACGGCCGCAAGATCACCCAGATCGACCCGCCGAGCCACCAGCGCATGCGGCTGGCCAAGGCCGCCGGCGATCGCCGCCCCATCGTCGTGTGGAACCTCACACGCACCTGCAACCTCAAGTGCGTGCATTGCTACACCGCCTCCGAAGCCCGGCGATACACCGGCGAGCTCACCACCGACGAAGCCCGCGCGGTGCTCGACGACCTCGCGGCGTTCGGCGTCCCCGCCGTCCTGTTCTCCGGGGGCGAGCCGCTCGTCCGACCCGATGTGTTCGACCTCGCCGGCTACGCCCGGCAGCTCGGCCTGCACGTCGTGCTCTCGACCAACGGCACGCTGATCGACCGCCGCACCGCCGAGCGGCTCAAGGCCCTGCACTTCGCGTACGTCGGCATCTCCCTCGACTCGGCCAGGCCCGCCGTCCACGACCGGTTCCGCGGCGTCCGCGGCGCCTTCACCCGCACCATGCAAGGCTTCGATCACTGCGTCGCCGTCGGTCAGAAGGTCGGCCTGCGGCTGACCCTCACGCGCCAGACCTGCAACGACCTCGACGAGATCTTCGACTTCATCGCGGACCACGGCATCCACCGTGCCTGCTTCTACCATTTGTGCCCCGCCGGCCGCGGCACCGAGCTCGACACCCTCACGCCCGACGAGTCGCGCCGCGCCATGGACACGATCCTCCATCGCACGCGCCAGCTCAACCGGGGCGATCGCCGCGTGGAGATCCTGACCGTCGACAACCACTGCGACGGGGCTTACCTGTACCTGCGAATGCTCGCCGAGCAGCACCCCCGGGCACAGCAGGTGCTCCAGATGCTGCACTGGAACGGCGGGGCGCGGTACTCGTCGGGCGTGGGCATCGCCAACATCGACTTCCTCGGCAACGTCCACGCCGATCAGTTCTCGATGTATCGTTCGTTCGGCAACGTGCGACAGCGGCCGTTCAGCGAGGTCTGGCGGGACACGAGCGACCCGATCATGGCGGGATTGAAGAATCGCCTGGACCTGCTGGAAGGTCGATGCGGCACGTGCCGCTTCCGGTCGATCTGCGGCGGCGGGCTGCGGGCCCGCGCCGAGACGGCGACCGGCAAACCATGGGCGTCGGACCCGGGCTGTTACCTGACAGACGCCGAGATCGCCGGCGAGCCGATCGAGCAGCACCTGCAGGCCGCGGCCGCGGTCAATGCCTCGGGCGAAGCCTGACCGGCGTGTGGGCGCAGTTGGGTTCCTCGGCGAGGTAGTCGTGGGTTTGGGCGAACGCCCGGGCGCGGCAGCCCATGCAGACCTTCTTGTACTCGCACACGCCGCACTTGCCGGTCAGATTGCCGTCGTCGCGGAGGTCGGCGAAGACGGCCGAGTCACGCCAGATTTCGGGCAACGGCCGGGTCTTGACGTTGCCGCTGGTCACCGGCAGGTAGCCGCAGGGAAAGACCTCGCCGGTGTGCGAGACGAAGCAGACCGCCTGCCCGGCCAGGCATCCCTTCGTGACGGCGGACAGGCTGCCGGGGTGGCCGCTCGCGTGGGGTTGCGGGGCGGCCGGCATCGCCGGGCCGTCCGCCTTGGAACGCTGCCGCATCACGCGGAAGTAATGCGGGGCGCACGTGGCCTTGAGGTGGAGCCGGCCTTCCTGCTGGCGGTCGTAAACCCAGTGCAGCGCCCGCTCGTACGCGTCGCCGTCGAGCATGATCGACTCATCGAGTTCCATCCCGCAGCCCACGGGCACGAGCATGAAGATATGCAGCGCGTCGGCCCCAAGGTCCAGCGCCAGCGTGTACATCTCATCGAGGTGGGCGTGGTTGTGCCGTGCCACGGAGGTGTTGATCTGCATGCTCATGCCGAGCCGCCGCAGGTCCCTGAACCCGCGGATGGTGGCGTCGAACGCCCCGTCGATCCCGCGGAAGCGATCGTGGATCGCCGCCGATGGCCCGTCGAAGCTCATCGACACCCGACGGAAGCCCACGTCGACGATGCGGCGGGCCACGTCGTCGTTCATGATGGTCCCATTGGTCGCCAGGGCGATCGGCAGGTCGCTGTCCACGGCGATAACGGCCAGGTCGAACAGGTCCGGGCGCATGAGCGGCTCGCCCCCGCTGAACACGAGGATGGGCCGGCCCGTCTGCGGCAGGGAGCGGATCATGGCCGCCGCCACGTCCGTCGACAGGTCGTCGCGGCTGAGTTGGCGGCCGACGTCCAGGCGCCGGCAATGCACGCACGCCAGGTTGCACGCGGCGGTCGTCTCCCAGAACAGCAGCCGCAGGGGCGGCGCGGCGTCCGGCCCGGCGGGCCGTCCTGCGTGCGGGGCATGTCCGGTGAGCGTCATGCCCCTAGTTTACACGCGATGATGCCGCCGGCCACGCCAGCACGGGCATCATCGCGGACCGGATCGACGCCGGGCGCAGGTCATGTCGGCGATCAGCGTCTCGGCCTCCGCTTCGTCGACCAAGGCGAGGTTGATCACGAGGCTGAAGTGCTGCGGGTCGTCGATCGCCTTGTCCCACCACTCCAGGAAGAACTGCCGCCGCTCGTCGTCGAGGCGGTCCAGTTCGCGTTCGGCCTTGTCGCGGCTGACCTTCAGGCGATCGGCGAGGCGATCGACACGCCACGCTCGCGGCGCCACGAACCGCACGTGTAGCCCGTCATGAAGGTCGTGCGTGATGAACACGCCGCCCCGGCCGACGATAACGGCGCGGCCCTGGGTCGCGATCGTGCGGACGACCGTCACCACGCGGTGGTAGATGCTCATGTTAGTCAGCGTGCGATGGCCCGGCGCAGTCCGCAGGCCGTAGAGCATTTCCGTGATCCAGTGCATCGGCCGCTCCACCTGGTCCTCGGGCAGGCCCAGCTCATTGGCAACCCGCTCGGCCACCTGGCGGTCGGCGACGGTCCACGGCGCCTCATCGGTCTCTCCGAGGCGTTCGGCCAGCCGCTCGGCGAAGTCCGGGGTGATCGTGCCCGGCTGGCGCGAGATGGTGACAAAGGCGGCGTGAACCGGGGCCTGCGGCTGAACCTCCACCGGCCGCGTGCCGGACCGCACCGCGCCCGCCAGGGCCTTGAATCGGTCCTGAGAAGTCGTGGGTGGCATAGCGCACCTCCTTGACGGATCGGGGCGAAGATGTGCAAAGCCCCGCTACATGAATGTTACACCAGACTTAAGCCGTGGCCAACGGAATTCGCCCAGACATTGGGGCGGGGTCCATGCCGGCCGGCCTGCTCTGACGCTTACGATGGCGGCTAGACTCGTCCATGCCCAATGACTCCCTGCCGAGCAAAGAATGCGTCGTGTGCGGGCGGCCCATGACATGGCGCAAGAAGTGGGAGCGTGACTGGCCGAGCGTGCGATACTGTTCCCAGCGTTGTCGGCGGAAGCGGGGGGCTGCCGCCAGCCGGGCGACATCGCGGAGTGAGCGGCCGGTGTAGGTGCGGTCGGTTGTGCCCGCCGGGCCTACCATTACGGGCCGTGCCCGCCATGGACGAGTTGATCACATCCACGGACGCAGGGCTTTACTGCCCGGTCGGGGACTTCCACGTGGACCCCTGGAAACCGGTGGAACGGGCGGTGATCACGCATGCCCACAGCGACCATGCCCGCGCGGGCTGCCGCCATTACCTCGCGGCCGAGCCCGGCGCCGCCATCCTCCGCCACCGGCTCGGGGCGATTGACCTGCAGGTGGCCGCGTATGGGCAAGCGACCTGCATCAACGGCGTGAGCGTGTCGCTGCACCCGGCGGGGCACCTGCTCGGCGCGGCCCAGGTCCGCGTGGAACACGCCGGGCATGTCGCCGTCGTCACGGGCGACTTCAAGACCGCCGCGGACTCGACCTGTGCCGGATTCGAACCCTTGCGATGCCATCACCTGGTGACCGAGAGCACTTTTGGCCTGCCCGTCTATCGCTGGCCCGCAACGAGCGAGGTGCACGCTGAGGTCAACCGGTGGTGGCGCGGCAACCGCGACCTCGGGCTGACGTCGGTTGTCTACGCTTACGCCCTGGGCAAGGCCCAGCGCGTGCTGGCGGGCATCGAGCCGGACGGCGATGCGGCGCCGATCCTCCTGCATGGCGCGGTCGATGCGATCACTTCACTCTATCGCGATGCGGGCGTGGCGTTGCCCCCGGCACAGTATGCCACCGCCGAGGCCGCCAAGGCCACGCGGGGCCGGGCGCTGGTTATCGCCCCGATGTCGGCGCACGGCTCGCCCTGGCTGAAGAAGTTTCACCCGATCAGCACCGCGATCGCGTCCGGCTGGATGATGATCCGCGGGATGAGGCGATATCGAACGGTGGATCGCGGGTTCGTGCTGTCCGACCACGCGGACTGGCAAGGGCTGCTCGAGACGATCGACGCCAGCGGTGCCGAACGGGTGGACGTGACGCACGGCTACGCGAGGCCGCTGGCACGTTACCTGCGGGAGACGCGGGGACACGACGCCCGCCCGATCCAGACGCGATTCGAGGGCGAGCGCCTGGCGGATGGCGAGCCCGGTGATCGAGCGACCGCCGATGACGCATCGGGCATGCCCCTGCTCGACAACGGGGGCGCGGCGACATGAAGCGGTTCACGGGCCTGTACATGGCGCTGGACGCCACGACGAAGACCAACGCCAAGGTCGATGCGCTGACGCGCTACTTCGAGCAGGCGCCGGCGGCCGATGCGGCGTGGGCGCTGCACGTGCTGCTCGGTCGGCGACTGATTCGAGCGGTACCGTCGCGCCGGTTACGACAGTGGGCGTGCGAAGCATCGGGCTATCCCGCCTGGCTGCTTGATGAGTGCTACCGGGCGGTCGGTGATCTGTCGGAGACGCTGGCGCTGCTGGTGCCGGGCGAAGCCGGCGAGCCGAGCGACGAGGCCTTGCATGCCGTGATCGAGCGTCGGGTGCTGCCGCTGCAGCACATGGAAGAGACGGAACAGCGTGAAGCGATCGTGGCAACGTGGGCGCGGTTCGATGCGGCGCAATGCTTCCTCTTCCACAAGCTCATCTCGCAGTCGTTCCGAGTGGGCGTCTCGGCGAAGCTGGTGACGCGGGCGCTGGGGCGAGCCGCGGGCGTTGAGCCGGCGGTCATGGCGCACCGGCTGACCGGTTCGTGGAGGCCGACCGCATCGGACTTCGGCGCCCTGTTGTCGGGCAGCGGCGGCCGCGCCGAGCACGATCCGGCTCAGCCGTACCCGTTCTGCCTCGCCTCGCCACTGGAGACCGAGCCAGCCGCGTTGGGCCCGATCGACGACTGGCAGGTCGAGTGGAAGTGGGACGGCATACGAGCACAACTCATTCACCGGCCCGGCGCGACACTGGTCTGGTC
The DNA here is from genome assembly GCA_964458935.1 of uncultured Planctomycetaceae bacterium. Taxonomy (GTDB): domain Bacteria; phylum Planctomycetota; class Phycisphaerae; order Phycisphaerales; family Zrk34; genus CAYWKS01. The sequence continues at coordinate 56,398 of CAYWKS010000010.1, read as the reverse complement.
CCGCGGCGAGGAGCTCGTCGGTGAGGCCTTTCCCGAAGCGCGGGCGATAGCGCAGATGATGCCCCGCGGAACCGTCGTCGACGCCGAGATCCTGGCATGGGAGGGCGAGGCGCCCCTGCCGTTCGCGATCCTCCAGCGGCGGATCGGTCGCCGCAACGTGCAGCCGATGCTCTTCGCCGACGTGCCGATCCGGGTCATGGCGTACGACCTGCTGGAAGCCGAGGGCAAGGATATGCGCGATCGACCGTTGCATGTGCGACGCCACGGCTTGGCTTCGCTGATCGCCGATCTCCTCGAACGTGATCGCGGGGCGCACGTCCAGCTATCGCCGACGGTGCGAGCAGCGTCATGGGAGGCATTGTCCGACCATCAGCGCGAGGCCCGGTCACGAGGCGTTGAGGGGCTGATGCTCAAGCATCGGGAGTCGCCCTACCAGGTCGGTCGCGTGCGCGGCTCGTGGTGGAAGTGGAAGATCGAGCCGCACACGATCGACGCGGTGATGATCGCTGCGCAGCAGGGCCACGGCCGACGCGCCGGGCTGTTCACGGACTACACGTTCGGGGTATGGGATGGGGGCAGCCTGGTCCCGGTCGCCAAGGCGTACTCGGGTCTGACACAGAAGGAGATCGCCGAGGTGGACCGCTTCGTGCGGAGCAGCACAACCGGCCGCCATGGTCCGGTGCGAACGGTCGAGCCGCGCCTCGTGTTCGAGGTGGCCTTCGAAGCGGTGCAGGAGTCGCCGCGTCACAAGTCGGGGCTGGCGCTCAGGTTCCCCCGCATCGCCCGCTGGCGGCATGACAAGTCACCCGCGGACGCCGACACACTCGACGCGGTCAGGCGGCTGCTACCGGAGGCCATGCGATCGACCCGGTGATGACCCAGATCGAGCAGTGGTTCTCGGCCCGCGGGTGGGCGCCGTTCGACTACCAGCGTCGGGCGTGGGCCGCCTACGCCGCGGGTCAGAGCGGCTTGATCCACGCGCCGACGGGCCTGGGCAAGACGTTCGCCGTCTGGCTGGGTCCGGTGATGCAGGCCATGCGCGAGACCGGGCAGCGAGCGCCCCGACCCGCGTCCGGCCGGTGCGACCACGACCCCGCTCGCGTCCTCTGGATCACGCCGTTGCGGGCGCTCGCCAATGACACCGCCCAGACGCTCGCCGAGCCGATCACGTCCCTTGGGCTGCCCTGGTCGCTTGAGCTGCGCACCGGGGACACGTCCTCAACGGTCAAGCAGCGGCAGAACAGGCGTCCGCCGACCGCATTGGTGACCACGCCCGAGAGCCTGTCGGTGATGCTGTCGTACCGCGGCGCGGCGGAACGATTCGCGACGCTGCGGTGCGTGGTGGTTGACGAGTGGCACGAGTTGATGAGCACGAAGCGTGGGGTGCAGACGGAGTTGAGCCTGGCGCGACTGCGTCGTTGCGTCCCACACCTGCAGACCTGGGGCCTGTCCGCCACGCTGGGCAACCTGGACGAGGCCCTGGACGTGCTGCTGGGGTGCGGGCCTCAGCGTGCATCGGGCGTTCAGGTCTCAGCCAATCTGAATAAGACCATCGATGTCCAGACGGTCGCCCCGGAGAGCATCGAGCGGTTCCCGTGGGCCGGCCACCTCGGCACGCGGCTCGTCACGCAAGTCGTGGCGGCGATGGAGTCGGCCCGCACCAGCCTGCTGTTCACGAACACGCGGTCACAGGCGGAACTGTGGTTTCACGCGATCCTGGCGTCGCGGCCGGGCCTGGTGGGTGCGGTCGCCATCCATCACGGGTCGCTGGAGCCGCGCATCCGTCGCGAGGTCGAGAATCTGCTTCGGGCCGGTCGGCTGCGCGCGGTGGTCGCGACGTCCAGCCTCGACCTGGGTGTGGACTTCTCACCGGTGGACCAGGTGATGCAGTTGGGCTCGCCCAAGGGCATCGCCCGGCTGCTGCAGCGTGCCGGCCGCAGCGGCCACCAACCCGGGGCCACGAGCCGCATCATCGGCGTGCCGACCCACGCCTTCGAGCTCATCGAGTTTGCGGCGGCGCGGCGAGCCGTCGATGCCCGTCGCGTCGAGCCGCGGCAGCCGCTGCGTCGCGCGCTGGATGTGCTCGCCCAGCACGTGGTCACGATCGCTGCCGGTGACGGGTTCCGCGAGGACGACTTGCTTCAGGAGGTACGCACCACTCACGCCTACGCCCAGTTGACCGACGACCAGTGGCGTTGGGTTATGGACTTCGTCCGGCGCGGGGGTGAGGCGTTGAGCGCCTACCCCGATTACGCCCGCATCGTCCAAGACGATGATGGGCGCTGGGTCGTCGCCTCCCAGCGGCTGGCGCGACGGCACCGCATGGCGATCGGCACCATCACCAGCGACGCGTCGGTGAAGCTCGCGTTCGGCAACGGCCGCGCGATCGGCACCGTCGAAGAGTCGTTCATCAGCCGCCTGCAACCGGGCGACCGCTTCCTGTTCGCCGGACGATCGCTGGAGCTGGTGCGCTTGCGCAACATGATCGCGCAGGTGCGGCGTGCGACGGGCAAGCGCGGCGCGGTGCCGCGATGGGGCGGCACACGCTTCCCGCTGTCGACGCTGCTCGCGGACGCGGTGCTGCAACTGCTCGACGAGGCGGGCCGCGGCCGGTTCGTCGGGCCCGAGATGCAAGCGGTCAGGCCGCTGCTCGAACTGCAAGCCGAGGTCTCGCAACTGCCCGCGCCCGGTGCACTGCTGGTCGAGACGTTCGCGTCCCGCGATGGTCGGCACTACTACATCCACGCCTTTCAGGGGCGGCTCGTCCACGAGGGCCTGGGCGCGATACTCGCCCATCGCCTGACCACTGATTCGCCACGCACGCTGACGATGAACTTCAACGACTACGGCATCGAGCTACTGCTCGCGGACGGGCACCACGTCGATGTTGATCAGTGGCGCGACCTGTTCGATCCGGAGACGTTGAACGTCGACCTGTTGCTATGCCTGAACAGCACGACGATGGCGAGACGGCAGTTTCGTGACATCGCGCGGGTCGCGGGGTTGATCTTCCCCGGCTTCCCGGGCCAGACACAGGCGTCGCGTCACCTCCAGGCGTCGAGCGACATGTTCTACGACGTGTTCCAGGAGTTTGATCCGGACAACATGCTGCTCGACCAGGCGAGGCGGGAGGTGCTCGATCAGCAGTTGGAGGTCCGGAGGCTGCAGCGGGCCATGGCTGCGCTTCAGACCATGCCGATCCGCCTCGTACAGACGGAGGGGCTGACGCCCCTGTCGTTCCCGCTCTGGGCGGATCGGCTCCGTGAACACGAGGTGAGCACGGAGAAGTGGGAACAGCGGATGCGCCGTATGACCGAGCGGCTGGAGGCCGCGGCCGCCCGCGGCCGGACGGTCGACGCGGGCACCGGCATGACCGACATCCAGTCGAACGACGGCTCGCCCATGACACGCAGACCGAGGAGGGCGCGGCGTGCGTATCGACCTGGCGTCTGAATCCGTTGAATTGCTGGTCGATCGGGCGCTGCTTTGGCGGCGGCGAGCGACGCTGTTCATTGCCGATCCGCACTTCGGCAAGGACGCGACCTTTCGAGAGGCGGGCGTTCCCGTGCCCGGTGCGGCGATGACGCACGACCTGGACCGGCTCGGGCGACTCGTCGCGGCCACGGCGTGCGAGCGCCTGGTCATCCTCGGCGACTTCTTCCACGCGCCGACCGGGCGCACGGCATTGACGGACCGGGCGCTCGCCGCGTGGTTCGACCGGTATCGGCAACTCGCCGTCGAACTGGTCGAAGGCAATCACGACCGCCACGCGGGCCCGCCTCCGGCATCATGGGGCATGGTGTTGCATCATTGGCCGGTTGTGGACGGGCCGTTCACGTATCGCCACGCCCCACCGGAGCGAAGCGGCGACGGCTCCCATGCGCTGTGCGGCCATGTGCATCCCGCGGTGCGTGTCCGAGACATCGGCGGCACCGGCGAGCGACTGCCCTGTTTCCACATCGCCGCCACGGCGACGGTCCTGCCGGCGTTTGGCCGGTTCACCGGTTCCAAACTTGTCCGCCCGAAACCGGGCGATCGCCTGTTCGCCGCGGTCAACGATTCCGTGGTAGCCGTGCCCCGGTGTGTGGGTGGGTCCCGCCACGCGGGCTGAGCACGTCGGGGCCCGGCGTTACCGTCACAAGAACGCGCTCAAGGTCATGCGACAACGCTCGTGCCCAAGCCTAAAAATAAGGTACACGTAGTGGAGACGAACATGCATTTCAGTGCCGCCGCACCAGGCTCGACGCTGCCCCGAACGCTCGGGGAGTTGAGGGCCACCGGCTACCAACCGCGGACCGTTAAGGACGAGTTGCGACAGAACCTGATGGCCGCGCTCCGCGAGGGTCGGCCGCTGTTCACCGGCATCGTCGGGTTCGAGAAGACGGTCATCCCCCAGATCATCAACGCCGTGCTCGCCCGGCACGACATCATCCTGCTGGGCCTGCGGGGCCAGGCAAAGACGCGGATCGCCCGCCAACTGGCCGACCTGCTTGACGAGTGGTCTCCCATCCTGCCCGGCTTCCCGCTCAACGAAGACCCGCTGGCGCCGATCAGCGCCACGGCGAGGCAGCACGTCGACGCGGCCGGCGACGAGACCGAGATCGCCTGGATGCATCGGGCCGACCGCTACCGCGAGAAGCTCGCCACCCCCGACGTCTCGGTCAGCGACCTCATCGGCGACATCGATCCGATCAAGGCCGCCAACCTCAAGCTCGACTTCTCCAATGAGCGGGTCATCCATTTCGGCATCATCCCGCGCACCAATCGAGGCATCTTCTGTATCAACGAGCTGCCCGACCTGACCGGCCGCATCCAGGTGAGCCTGCTGAACATCATGCAGGAGCGCGACATCCAGGTCCGAGGCTTCCCGATCCGCCTGCCGCTCGACGTGATGATGGTGTTCACCGCTAATCCCGAGGATTACACCAACCGCGGATCGATCATCACGCCGCTCAAGGACCGCATCGAGTCCCAGGTCATGACCCACTACCCCAGGCAACTCGAGCACGCGATGCAGATCACGACGCAGGAGTCATGGGTCGAGCGCGACAGCGGCGTGGCCGTCCACGTCCCGCGATTCCTCCGCGAGGCGGTGGAGGAGGTCGCCTTCGCCGCGAGACGGAGCGAGTACCTCGACCAGTCCTCCGGGGTTAGTGCACGCCTGCCGATATCGCTCCTGGAGGCGGTGGTGTCCAATGCCGAGCGCCGGGCGCTGATCACGGGCGAGAGCCGCATGTGCGTGCGTCCCATCGACTTTCACGCGGGCCTCAGCGCCGTCACCGGCAAGGTGGAACTGGTATACCAGGGTGAGCAGGAAGGCCCGACCAACGTCGGCCGGCACCTGATCGGCATGGGGCTCAAGGCCGTCTTTGACCGGTTGCTCCCGGATGTCAACCAGTCGCAGACCGACGCGTCGGGCGCTGAGGACGTCCTCGGGGCCTACAAGCCCATCGTCAACTACTTCAGCAACGGCAACCGCGTTCAGTTGACCGACGCCGAACCCCCGGACCAGACCCGCTCGAAGCTGCGGGCGATCGACGGCCTCGAGTCGTTGACCTTGCAGCACGTCACGCTTGATGACAATGACCTCGAACTCGTTGCGGCCATGGAATTCGTCCTCGAAGGGCTTCACCAGGCCCGTCTCGTCGGCAAGGAGGACCTCGACGGCGAGATCAACTTCTACGACATGCTGGGCGACCTGCTCGAAGGCGTCGACACCGACCGCTGAACCGGACAAGGCGTACGCCGATGGAGTTTGAGTACAACCGATTTGATCAGGCCCGGATGAGCCGGCAGAAGCGTCTGGACAACCTCAACAAGTTGTTTCAGATGTTGTTGAACAAGTTCGCCGGCGATGTCGAACAGGCGTTGGAATGGCTCGACGAGATCGCCGAGCGTTACGGGCTGTGGGGCGACGGGATCGATCGCGAGACCTTTGAGGCGATGCTGCGGGAGCAGGGCCAGATACGCCAGACCACGCCCGGGCACTTCCAGTTGACGGAGAAGGGTGAGCAGGGCATGCGCGAGCAGGCGCTCCGCGACGTGTTCGGCGAGATGCGCAAGGGCGGCGGGATCGGCGGCCACCCGTCGCGCGTGCCCGGGAGCGGCGGCGAGCCCCAGCCGTGGACCCGCCCCTATGAGTTCGGCGACGACCTGTGGGCCATCCACGGCACCGAGACCATTCGCAACGCCGTGACGAGTTCCCTCTCGCGCGGACAAACCGACATCTCCGTCGGCGAAGATGACGTCATGGTCTACGAGACCGAGAAGACCACGCAGTGCGCGACCGCCCTGCTCGTCGATTGCAGCCATTCGATGGTGTTGTACGGCGAGGATCGCATGACGCCCGCACGTACCACGGCGATGGCCCTGGTGGAGTTGATCAAGAAGCAGTACCCGCGCGATCGGCTGATCGTCATCGCGTTCGGCGATGACGCCGTCGAAGTACCGCTGAAGAAGGTGCCCTACCTGAGCTGGGGACCCTTTCACACCAACACGCAGGCAGCGCTGGAGATGGCGCGTCGCATGCTTGTCCGCACGCGCTGCCCCAACAGGCAGATCCTCATGATCACCGATGGCAAGCCGACCGTCCTCGACGAAGGCGGTCGGCGGTACATCGATTCGTTCGGCATGAATCGGCAGATCGTCAACCGCACGCTGGATGAAGCGGCCCAGTGCCGTCGCAAGCAGATCCAGATCACCACGTTCATGGTCGCGCGCGACCGGATGCTCATCAACTTCGTGGAGCAACTCGCGGAGGTCAACCAGGGCCGCGCCTATTTCAGCGGCCTGGGCAAACTCGGCCATCAACTGCTCGTCGACTACATGAACAACCGCCGACGAACCGTCCGCTAGGTCATCGTGACCACCTGAGCGCGTTGAGGAGGGCGCGGCCCTGCTGATTGTCCGGCCAGTGCTTGACCAGCTGCTCGGCGTACCGCCGCGCCGAATCCAGCCGACCGAGGTCCCGATTGATCGTGGCCAGGGCGAAGAGAATGTCCGCGGCGTGAGGATGGTGTTCGAGCGCCCCTTTGAGCACGGCCAGCGCCTCGTCCGACCGGCCGAACGTGTTGAGCGCGATGGCGTAACCGTAGGCGTATCGCGGCGATGCGGGTTCGAGCTCGACCGCCGCTTGCAACTCCCGCAGCGCGGCTTCCGTGTTCCGATGCCGGACGTGAGACATCCCCAACTGATAGCGCAGGGGCGCCGCATCCGGCGCATGGTCTACACCATCGACCAGCGTCTGATGCGCCGCGTCCGCCCGGCCATTCGCTCGATGGAGCTCCGCAAGATTCGTGATCGCGGGCAAAAACCATGGTTCAAGTTGGACGGCCTTGCCGTACATCTGCAGGGCCTCATCGACACGGCCGAGGTCCGCGTAGACCAGGCCCAGTGAGAAGTAACCTCCGGCTCGATCAAACATCAGCCGCTGAGTGGCCACATACTCTTCCAGCGCCTTGTCAAAACGCTGGGTCAATTGCGGGTCGGTGATCTGCGGGCGACCCTCGGCCAGCGAGGCCACCGCCTGCATCCGCACCGACTTGATGGGATCGGCCAAAGCCTCGGCGCCGTACTGCCAGCGATGCTCGGCCGGAAGCACGCGCAGGTTCGACAACGCCGCACGCCTCACCAGCGCGTCGTCATCATCCAGCCCGGCCACCGCCGCGGCGAACAGTTCGCGATCGAGCAGCGGCGTGGCGAGGTCAAGCCCCGTTGCACGCACGATCGGTGGCTGGTTCGCGTCCCGCAGGAGATCCAGCAGCAGGTCCCGCGCTTCGGGGCTTTGCCGCCGGCCCGCGTGGATGGCTCTGCCGAAATGCGGCCGGGCCACCGCGTCGGCGCCATACCACTTGCGAACATAGTCCGCGGCCCACTCCGCCGTCTGGTCGTCATGGCAATCGTTGCACGCGTTGGGCGTGCCCAGCTCGACGCTCAAGTCGGGACGCGGCACCCGAAAGCTGTGGTCGCGGCGGGGATCGACCTGCATGTACGTCCGCTCGGCCATATGACAATCCACGCAGTTCGTGCCGGCGCCCGGCGCGGGATGGAAATGGTGCTCCACACTGTTGTAGTTGCCGGGGTGGCACTGTGTGCAGAGCTGGTTGCCCGGTCGATGCAGTTCGAGGCTGTGCGCATCGTGGCAGTCCGTGCACCGAACACCGTTGTGGTACATCTTGCTCTGAATAAACGACCCGTACACGTACACCTCGTCGAGTATCTGGCCGCCGGCGTGATAGAGGTCTTCGTTCAATAGCTCGACGTGGTGGCTGTCGTGGATGGGGCGGCCATGCACGTAATCGTTGGCCAGCGCTGCGCGTCGCGAATGGCAGCGGGCGCAGGCGTGGGACTGAACCCGTGACTGCAGCGGCTTGGTCCGCTCGTAGTAGCCGGTGTCGTTGTTGTACGCCCACGCCCCCATCGACAGGTCACGCAGCCGAACAACCAGGCCCTTGTCATCCGATAGCGGGTATGACTGATCGAGCGGCTTGCCCTGGGCCCACGCCAGGTGGCCCGAGCCCGGGCCGTGGCATGACTCACACGAGACATTGACCTGCGACCAGCTTGTCCGGTAGCGTTCGGCTTCCGGATCGTAGTTCTTCTTCAGGTTGGTCGAGTGGCACTCGGCGCACATGTAGTTCCAGTTCTGGTTGGGCCCGGTCCAGAACAGCGGATCGCCCGGCGGAACACGCTCGTCACCGTAGATATGGAACCAGCGTTGGCCTCCCTTGGCAGCGGGCCGCGCGTCCCAGCACAGCGGCAGCGTCTGCATCCGACCGCCCGGAAACTCAACGAGGTATTGCTGCAGCGGTGTCCAGCCGAACGTGTAGAGCACCTCGTACTCGTGCAACCGGCCATCATCCCCTTCGGTCCGGACGAAAAACTTGCCGTCCCGTCGATAGAAGCTAGACTCAACGCCATGATGGGTGAAGGTGGCACCATCGAAATCGCCCAGGACGGTCTGTGAGTTGGCCGGCTTCATCGCCAGGTCATGATGCGAGCCTTCCCACAGGCCATGCTCCTGTTCGTGGCAGTCACGGCAGCGATCGGACCCGACGTAGGTCTCGCCGGTCGGAGAAGTCCGGTCAATCGAGATCGGGCCCACCGGCTGAACCTCGGCACGGCCGTCCTTCAACCCATACGCCACCCATAACCATGCGCCCAGCGCAAGCACCGCGAGGCATATGCCAGCAGTCCACAGCAGGTTGGTCAGCGGTACAGCCTGGGGCGGCCGATCAGCCATGACCGCATTGTAGTGCATATCGCGAATGGGCGGTTATGACGGCAAGGCCCGATGCATTAGAATCGTCGGCGTACACCCATACCCGAGTAAAGCGATTCAAGCATGAAAGAACTTTGGTACGACAAGCCGGCTTCGCAATGGGAACACGCGCTGCCGTTGGGCAATGGTCGACTCGGCGCGATGGCCTTCGGCGGAGTGCGGACCAATCGACTGGACCTCAACGCCGACACCCTGTGGTACGGCGGGTTGCGGGATCGTGTGAACCCCGACGGACGCGAGGCCATCGACCGCGTACGTGAATTGATCGCACAGGGGCAGGTCGAGCAAGCCGAGTTTGAAGCGGCGCACGCCCTTCTCTCTACCCCCCGCGAGCTGCACCCCTACCAGCCGCTCGGCAAGCTCATAATCGAGCAGCGCGGGGCCGACGCATACGGCGACTACCGCCGATCGCTGGACCTGATGACGGGCATGGCGTCCGAGACTTACACGATCGGCGAGGCGACCGTCCGGCGCGAGACGTTCATCTCCGCACCCGACCAGGTCATGGTCGTGCGATATCGCTGCGATCGCCCGGAAGCCCTGAAGCTGGCGGCGACGCTGAGCCGGCGGCCATTCGAGCAGGACAACGCGTTCACAGCCGATCGCACGCTCCGCCTCGCAGGCTGCAGCGGCGGTCCCGGGGTCAACTACGCGCTTCACCTGCGGGCCGAGGCGGAAGGCGGCCAGGTTCGCGCCGTGGGCAATAGCTTCATCGTGGAACAAGCACAGACCGTGACGTTCTATATTGCGGCGAATACGGACTTTGAGTGCGACGATCCTGACGCGCAGTGTGCGGCGCAGCTCAATGCCGCGCTGGCCGTGGGCTTCGAACAGCTCTGCCAGCGACACGTTGAAGAGCACAGCCAGTGGATGCAGCGCGTCGAACTCGACCTCGGCGGCGATGACCGTCGCATGCAGCCGACCGACCAGCGCCGGGAAGCGTACGCCGATGGCGAAAGCGACCCGGCCTTGGAGGCGCTCTATTTTCAGTTCGGGCGATACTTGCTGATCGCCGCGAGCCGGCCCGGCTGCCAGGCGGCCAACCTTCAGGGCATCTGGAACTCGAACTGGACACCGCCCTGGGAAAGCAAGTATACGATCAACATCAACATCCAGATGAACTACTGGCCGGCTGAGGTGTGTAACCTGGGCGAGTGCCACACGCCGCTGTTCGACCTGATCGAGCGGATGCAACCGCACGGCCGAGACGTTGCCGAGCGGTTGTACGGCTGTCGCGGATTCGTTGCCCACCACAACACCGACCTGTGGGGCGATTGTGCGCCGACAGACCGCAACGTGAAATCGGCGCTGTGGCGGATGGGCGCAGCCTGGCTGGCATTGCACCTCTGGGAGCATTACCGGTTCGGGCAGGACGCCGCCTTCCTCGCCGATCGCGCCTACCCCATTCTCAAGGACATCTGCACGTTCTTCCTCGATTTCCTGGTTGAGGACGATGCGGGTCGACTCGTTTCCGGGCCCAGCATCTCGCCGGAGAACCGCTATCGCACGCCCGACGGGCAGGTCGCGGCGATCTGCATGGGGCCGAACATGGACCACCAGATCCTGGCCGAGCTTTTCGATGCGTTCACCGAAGCGTCGCAAGTCATGGGCGAGGACGGCGATCTTGCCGCTCAGGTTCGGGCCGCGCGGGAGAAGCTGCCGCCGACGCGTATCGGCAGCGCCGGGCAGGTTCTCGAATGGGTTGATGAGCTCGAAGAAGTGGAGCCGGGCCATCGCCACATCTCGCACCTGTTCGCGCTGCACCCGGGTCACGCGATCACACCGTGGTCGACGCCCGAGTTGGCTGAGGCGGCGAGAACCACGCTCGCGCAGCGACTGGCCGCCGGCGGCGGACACACCGGCTGGAGCCGCGCGTGGATCATCAACTTCTATGCGCGCCTGCTCGACGGCAACAAGGCTCATGACAACGTCCGCGCGCTGCTGACGACGTCAACGCTGCCCAACCTGTTCGACAACCACCCGCCGTTCCAGATTGACGGCAACTTCGGTGGCACCGCCGGTATCGCCGAGATGCTACTGCAGAGCCACGACGGCGTGATCCGGCTACTGCCGGCGCTGCCGGCAGCCTGGCCGAACGGATGCGTCACCGGCCTGCGTTCTCGCGGCGGATTCGAGGTTGACCTGCGGTGGGAGGCCGGAGCAATCACACAAGCCAGCATCCGCCATCTCGGCGAGACCGGCCGCGGTCCCGAGGTCAACGTTCAAGTGTGGGCGCCGCACCCGTTGCGCGTCGCCGACGGCGGCCGTGCACACCCCACAACTCATGACAGCCATCAGTTGGCCGCCGCTTTGCCCGTCGGTGGCGTCTGTACACTGACCGCATCATGACGGCGGCGGCACCTTACTGGACCGAGACTTCCGAGATGCTGGCCCACTGGCCGTCGAGCGTACCGGTCACGCGGACGCGGATGTACCCGGCCTTGGCGTTCACCTCGTCCGTCGTGACGCGGGTCGCCTCGCGATTGCCCGTCCGGTCGACACGTGTGGTCCAGCGTTTGCCGTCGATCGATGAGTCGATGGCGTATTGGTAAGCACCGCGCTTCTCCCATGTGACGACAACCTTCTTGATAGCGGTCACGTCATCGAGTCGAATCTGCAACCACTGCGGCAACTCGCCGCCGCTAGCGCACCAGCGCGTGGCGATGTTGCCGTCAACCGCATGGGTGGCGAGATTGTTCTTCCCGCGTTCCTCGGACGAAGCGACCGCGACCTCGGCATTGCGGATTGCCTCGACATGCTTCGCGAGCTTCTGCTCGATCGGATACGCCCGCGGCTCGCGGTGAAGCATGGCGTCGATATCCGTCGACCGATCCATCGGCATCATGCGGAAGCGATACGCCATCGGTTCGTTGCGAAGCTGATATTCACTCAGCGGGGTCGCGCCCCAACTGTTGTTGCCGCCCACGCCCGTCTGCGCCCCGTCGACGTTGACATGAATCGCATCCGAACGCTCCATCTGGAACGCATACTTGGCTTGCTCGATCACGTCCTGCGCGTAGTGCTTGGCGCTGAAGTTGATCGCCGGCTTGCCGACGAACAGCAGGCCGCGGCCGGCGTCGTCGGTCATCGTGACCCAGCGGACGTCGCTTCGGTTGCCGTTCTCCTGTGGCTGGGAGTAGTCCATCCACATGTCATCGACGGTGGTCTGGAAGATGCCGATGCGCTCGAACTGCCGGTCCTGGTAGGTAGCTTCGGGGCCGCGGCCGTAGTAGCGCACGTTGTGCATCGACGCGGGGACCTGCATCTGCATGCCGAAACGCAGCGGGCCTCGCCCACCGGCCATCGCCGGCTCGTACGCCATGCCGACCTCGACCTCGCCATTACCGTACACGGTGTACATGAGCTGTGCGGAGCCCTTGACGGCGGGCAGTTCGCCGTTGAAAACCACGCGTACCGCGCCGCGGTCAAGGCGGCGGACCTGGGCCATATTGATGTCCCATGATGCGGGCGCGTCGCGCCACGCCTCAGAGGTGTACTTCTTGTAGGCGCCGCGGCCGTCGTCGTTGTCCGTCAGCGCCCGCCAGAAGTCGAACACGAACCCACGCTCGATCAGCTCACGACCCTCGTGCTTGTAGCTGGTGAGCACGCCGCTGCGCTTGTCGATCGTCACGCTGACATCACCAGCATCCATCGTGACGCGCCTGTCGCTGTCGTCCACGGCGACGTGGGGCAGGTCCGCTTGGACGTCACGCGGCGCCGCCTCGGCGACGACAAACTGCGCCCAACTGATCTCGTGACCGGTGGGAACCAGCGGTGAGTAGCCGTCCTTGGCGGTGAACGTGAACGTGACCAGGTGCTCGGTCCCGGGCAGGCGTTCGAGTTTGGGCAGCGCAATCGTGACGTTCTTTTCTGTCCGCGGCGCGATATCCAGGTCATCCAGTTCACCCCCGGCGACCTTGGAGCCGTTGGCGTGCAGTTCCCACCGGCCATCGGCGAGATCCTCGACATTCGTGAAATCAAACCAGCTTTGGATGAGGAACTCCCCGGCAGCGGCATCAACCGCTTCGACGTGGATGTTTCGATGCACGTACTTGATCGCGTAGAGGCCGGAGTGCGGCTGGCGATCAGACGAGACCAGCCCGTTCATACAGAAATTGCCGTTGTGTTTGAAGCCTGCGGCGTCTTCCCACCATCCGCCGTACGCGAAGAAGGTCTTCTCGACCGGGCCGACACCGATGCGGTCGGCGTGCTCTTGCGGGACGGGCTGGCGAATGCCCTGGTCGGCCCAGTCCCAGACGAACGCACCCATGTGATGGGGCTTCTTGTAGATGTTGTCGTGCCAGTACTCCTTGAGGTTGCCGTTGCTGTTGCCCATGGCGTGGGTGTACTCGCAGAGGACACTGGGTCGACTGTCGCCGCCGTCCCAGTTGGGCCCGGCGTACATCCGCGAGTGCATGTCGGCCGGCCCGTTGTCGTACTCGCAATGCACCGGCCGATCCGGATGCATCGCGTGCAGCCACTTGGTCATGGCGTCGGGGCCGGCGCCCTTGCCCGCCTCGTTGCCCAGCGACCAGATCACGATGCTCGGGTAATTCTTGTCGCGCTCGGCCATCCGCTTGATGCGGTTCATCTGCGTCGGGACCCACTCGGCCTTGCCGGACAGCTCGCGAGCCGCATGGGCCTCGAGGTTCGCCTCGTCCATCACGTAAATGCCATACCGGTCGCACAAGGTATAGAAATACGGGTCATCGGGGTAGTGGCAGGTGCGCACCGCATTGATATTGAACTGCTTGAACAGCTTGACGTCCTCGAGCATGCCCTCGCGCGTGACGACGTGTGCGGTGTCCGGCTCGGTCTCGTGACGATTGACGCCCTTGAGCTTCACGGGCACGCCGTTGATGAGGAAGATGCTGCCCCTGATCTCGACCTCGCGGAAGCCCACGTCGCACGGGACGACTTCGATCATCCGCCCGCCGCGATCCTGTAGCGTGAGCAGCAGCTTGTACAGGTAAGGCGACTCGGCGTTCCACTTGTGCGGATTGACCAGATCCAATTCCAGCTTGGCGTTCGGATGCGCGGCGGTCTCGTCCACCACGGTCTTTCCATCCGCGTCAAGCAGTTTGACATTGACCTTGTACCCGTCGGCGGGCCCGGCCAGCTCGACGTCCACACTCAAGGTCGCGTCCCGATAGTTCTCGTCAAGGTCCGTGTCGACTTCAAAGTCACGGATATGCACGTCGTCGCGCGACCACAGGTAGACATCCCGGAAGATCCCCGCCAGACGCCAGAAGTCCTGGTCCTCGAAGTATGACCCGTTGCACCAGCGGTAGACTTCGACGGCAAGCTGGTTCTCGCCGTCCTGGAGGTGCGGGGTGATGTCGAACTCGGCGGGCGTGCGGCTGCCTTCGCTGTAACCGATCCTATTGCCATTGACCCAGAGGTAGAACGCGGAACTGACGCCGGCGAAGTGGATGAGCACCTCGCGGCCGTCCCATTCGTCGGGCACTGTGAAAGTCGTGCGGTAGCTGCCGACGGGGTTGTATTCCGTGGGCGCATGCGGCGGGTTCTTTGGATGTGGATATTCGACGTTGGTGTAGATCGGCGTGCCGTGGCCGTGCACCTGCCAGTTCGACGGCACGGGGATCGTACCCCAGCCGCTGTCGTCGAAGCCGGGCTTGTGGAACTGCTTTGGTCGGCTCGCCGGGTTTTTCGACCAGTGGAACTTCCAGTCGCCGTTGAGCAGCTTGAACCACGGCGAGCGCGAGCGGTCGTCGCTGCGTGCCGACGCCTCGTCGGCGTAAGATATCATCGTCGCCCGTGGCTTCTCGGTATTGACCTGGATGACGTTGAGGTTGTTCCAGGCATCGTCCGGCTGGGCTGAGGTGACGGCGCCAAGTGACACGGCGATTGTGGCGGACGTCGCGGCGAGCAGGTGCTTTGACATGACATCTCCTGACTGATGATCGACAAGTCACAAAGGGGACGTATCAGAACACGGACGACGCCGAAGCTCACACTGGCTCACACGCCCTCCTGCCACGCCTTCAGTTGGCACGTTCCGCGAAATAGCTGCGGAGGAACCGCAGGTCCTCCAGCCCGCAGTGGTACAGGTCCTCGAAGTTCTCGTCGGGTGTGCGAATGCCCTCGGTGAACTCGAGCGTGTACGTGCCGGCGTACTGGTGAGCCTGCAAGGCATCGAGCGCCGCGGTGACGCGATCGGGCTCGCGATCGAGCATGATGCCCTGGTTGTCGGCATCGCGTAAGCTCACGTGGGTATGCGTGATGCGCTCGCCGACGGCGTCGAACCATTGGGCGATGTAGCCCGGGCCGGCCATCGGGTGGATGATGATCTGAAAGCGATCGCGCGGCAGCGGGCCGAACAATTCCTTCGCCTCGTCTGGTGTGCCGGCGATCATCCCGTCGTGAGCCTCGAGCAGCACGCGGCATCCGTCGGGCAGCCCCTCCGCCCAGGCGATCATGTTGTCGAGGCACTCCGCCTTGCGGTCGAAGTCCCGGCCGAGCCCGACCTTGACGCCCTGGACGCCAAGACGACGAATCATCTGCGCCGTTTGCTCGCGTTTGGTCGCTTCCTGCTCGTCGCTGACGAACTTTGCGTAGCTGTTAAAGATGCGCACGGGGATGGGGCTGCCTTCCAGCTTTCTCAGCTCCTCGTCGGGTTGCTCCAGCAAGTGGCGATCCATGACCTCCAGGCCATCGAACCCATCCGCCGCGAACCGCGGCAGGTGATCGCTCACGCGGTAAGACGGCTCGGGTGACGACCAGCGGTTGACTTCGACGAGAATGGTGCCCAGGTAGATTTCGGGTTGCATGCGGTGCGCTTTCAATCGGTGTTAAGTGGGAAGACGAGACTGCGGCTGCTCTGCAGTCCGGTGTAGTGGCCGCCGCCGGTTGCGCTCGCCAGGTACAAGTGCGTCGGCCCGCCATCTTCAACAAGCAGTTGCGGGCGCTCCAGTTTGCTGGATGGCGTGCTGCCGCCGTCGTCCCAGCGCACGGTGCACGAATACGCCAGTGGCGGGTCGCTGATCGTCCATTTGACCGCGTCGGCCGACCGCGCGTGCACACCCGCGCCGACTTCGCCGGTCACCCCGCCCTCCATGTCCTTGCCGATCATCTCGTACGCTTGGCCATTCCACCAGAGATACATATCCTCGACGTGATCGGGCGCGAGCTCGTCGAGGATCGGGTCGTCGCAAACGCGGTCGTAGGGCCCGGCGGGATGCAAGGCGGCGGCCACGCCGATCTGAAACCGGCACGGCAGGCGATCGCCGACGTAAGGCAGGGCGATGCTCTTATAGAGCAAAACGGTCCGGCCGTCGGCATGGATGCACGGCGCGGGATTGCCGGTCATCACCGCGTCCCATCGACCGGGACGCGGGGCGAGGATCGGCGCATCGCGGCGCTGCCACGGGCCGTACACTGACTGCGACGTCGCGAGGCCGATGCGGCTGTTGTTCCACGCCTGCTTCCACTGATCCGAGCCCCATTGCGTGGGGTTGTCGGGCGTCGGGACATCACCGTCGTAGGTCGAGCCCGAGTAGAACAGGCAGTAGGTATCCCCGAACTTGTGGATCGTGGGGTTGTGCGTGTGGCGAGCATCCCAGCACGCCGCGTCCCGCTCGGGCAAGGCAACGCCTTCGTATGCGAAGGGACCGAGCGGCGTATCCGCCGCGGCATGAACCACCATCGAGTTGGTCGCCCAATGCGCGAAAGACAGCGCTCTCGGCCAGGCCGAGGCGAACATGTGGTAGCGACCGTCTTCGCCACGGATAACCGAAGCGCCCCAGACCCACAGGTCATCGAGGGCCAGCGCGCCGTGTGTCGGGGCCGGACCAATGCGATCGGCGAACGCCACGCTCACGTCATCCGCTCCAACTGCTGGCGGGAGATGACCCACATGAGCGGCTCGCCGTGGACATACCGACGCAGGTTCTCGATCGCGACGCGCTCGTGGCGCGACAGTTGCCCGGGCCGCGGCGGCCAGCGGTAGTGCGAAATGTCGTGCCAGGTGAGCAGCCCGTTCTCGCATTGGCGGATCGGGTCGTCGGGCTCGGGCTCGGGCAGGTCATACGCCAGCACGTCGAGCGCGACGCGGAGCCGGCCGCTGCGTATCTCGGCGTAGACGTCTTCCTGAACCGCCACGTCGTTGCGGACGGTGCTGATCAACAGGCCATGGTCGGGCAGGCGACGCAGCAGGTCCGCCGTGACGCTGTGCCGCGTCTCGGGCGTATGCGCCGCATGCACGGCGATCGCCTCCGACCAGTCGAAAAGTTGCTCCAGCGATTCGGCGCGCTCGACGTCCTCGGGCAACTCGGCGTAGGGGTCGTAGATCATCAGTCGCGGCTCGAACGGCCTGACCATCTCCACAAACTTCCGCCCGATCATCCCGTACCCGTAGATCCCCAGCTTCAGGTCGTACAACGTGCCGCTGACGTACTTGTCCTTGGGCAGGTGCTTGCCGCCGCGCTCGTTCTCATGAATCTGCGCGGGGATGTCCTTGAGCATGGTCAGCAGCAGCGCCATGGCGCCCTCGGCGACGTTGAGCGCCGGGGAGTCGCCCCAGTTGGTCATGACGACGCCGTGGTCGTAGATCCGGAAGATCTTCGGACACCCCCCGCCGACCTGCAGGACATACTCCAGTGCACCAGGGTCGTCCCACAGCCCGTCGGGAATCTTGTCGCAGCCCCACATAAGCAGCAGCACCTTGTGCCGCCGGATCAGGTCGATCTTCTCGGCGGCGGAGCGATCCTCGGCGTCGCGGATGACGGTCATGTCGGCGTACCGGGCCAGGCCGTCGTGGAACGGCCCATCCTCGGGGAAGCGGGTCTTTCGTGTGCCCAGGTGCAACAGCGTGGTCTTCGGCGTACTCATGAAGGATATGGTAACAAACGCCGCCGCGTGGGCGTCACTCCCCGGCCACCGGCGCGACAAGCCGGTACGGCCTCGAGGCCCGGTCGATCACCGCTGCTCGCTCGATGACTGGCCCCAGCCCATCCACAGCGGCGTAGCTATGAACCAGGCGACCGTCGAGCAGATCATGGTGAGCTTGACGGTATTCAGTTCCTGCTCCGACATGTCGCCGCCGAACAGATAGATGCCGCCGGGGATGACGATGCCGGCCAGCGAGACCCACGAAAGCTGTTGCGCCACACCGCGGAACAGCGCTGTCTTGTGGATGCCGTGCTGCACGATCCCGCTGACGACGATGTACAACAGCGCCGCGATGAACCAGCCGGGCAGCGAGACGAAGTAGATCTGGAACGGCTTGAACCCGCTGGCCATCTCGTACCCGCTGTTGACCAGGCCCAGGCAGATCACGAGCGTGGCGATCCATGCGATGGCCGCCGGCATGCTGAAAGCCGTGCCGCTGCGCTCGGCGAAGTTGTCCTTCAGCTTCAGTTTCTTCAGGAGCCAGAAGTCGATGAAAACAACCGCGCCCATGGGCATGAGCACCAGCCCGTACAGCGCGACGAACCCGAGCAGCTTCATCGCGATGGCGGGAAACAACCCGGCGATCGTCGCAATAAGCCCCGTCGCCAGCGTGACCTTGAAGCGCGAGACCCGGGGCATGATCGCCTGGAACGCCAGCCCCGCGCGATAGATCGTCGGGTTCGCTGTCGTCCAACCGGCGATGACCACGCAGACCAGGCCGGCCAGGCCCGCGGCCTTGTACGCCAGCGGCCCGGGCAGCACCGACGTGTCCGTCGGATCGAGGTGCAACTGATGCGCGAAGAGGATGGACGCGCCGAGCCACGCCATGAAGTGCCCGACGTACATGCCCGCCGACGACGCGACAGCGTACCAGCTCTTGCGGGCATAACGCAGCACGGACAGGTCGCTCATGCCCACGTGCATCGCCATGTTGCAGAACCAGGCAAAGAACGCCACGTGCCAGAACGTGAACTTGACCTGACCGGGCAGCGGGTCGCCGCCTCTCCAGATATGTGTTGACGCCAGGTGCCACAAGTCGCCGAGCGAGCTGATCTCGACGCCGGTTGTGCCGATGAAGTTGCGCAGCCCGATCAGCCCGAACGCCAGGAACACCAGCACCATCCAGGGTGCGGCGATGTTCGCGAACTTGGCCACCATCTGGTAGCCGTACGCCGCGACGACGGCGATCACGATGCCCACGCCCAGCACCGCCACGACCCAGCCCAGGCTGTTGGGGTAGATGTCGTTCAGGCCCGGTTGCGGGTAGTCGAACCAGACGCCGAACGCCGTCGCCGAGACCGTGATCATCGACCCGGCAAGGAAGCAGAACATCACGCCGTTCGCGAGGTTGTACAGCGTCACCAGCTTGCGACCGCAGATCTTCTCGAGCTGGTAGTAGAGCGTCAGTCTTGCGCGTGTCGCGATCGGGGCGCACAGGACCATCCAGCTCAGCACAGCCAGGGCGTTGCCGACGATCAGTCCGACGACGACGTCGAAAGCACTGACGCCGGCCGCGACGAACAGCGGCCCGATCATCAGTTCCGTGCCGGCACAATGCTCGCCGGCGTACATGCCGATGAAGCTCTTGAACCCCAGCAGCGCCCTCTGGGGCACAGGCGTGCGCTCGTACTCGTTGACCGGCTCGGCGCCCGTCGGCTCGATCGCCTGCGTGTCTGCGGTGTCCATGATGTCGCCTCGCTGTCAGCCTCCGCGGCCGCTGAGCACCTCCCGCTCATACCGCCGCACGTCGTCCATCCACGCCATGCCGACCGGCACGCCGTGTTTCGCGCAGTAGTAGTCCCACACCGCTCCGAAGGGCATCGTCTTGCACGCCTCCAGCAGCGCCAGCCGACCGGTGTAGTCGCCCGCCCGTTCCATCTCACGCAGCTTGTCCGCCGGCTCGAGTAAGGCCATCAGCATGGCCTTGATCGCGCACCGCGTGCCGATCACCCACGCCGCGATGCGATTGATGCTCGCGTCGAAGAAGTCCAGCCCGATGTGCACACGACGCTCGTAGCCGCCCCGGATGATCTCCTGCATGATCGCCCGCAGTTCGTCGGTCAGCGTCACCACGTGGTCGCTGTCCCAACGGACGCCGCGGCTGACGTGAAGCAGGATCGCATCGAGAAACTGCATGACCGACGGAATCTTCTCGCTGATCACCTCGGTCGGATGGAAATGCCCCGCATCGAGGCAGAGCAAGACCCGGCGACTGATCGCGTACCCAAGATAAAACTCGTGCGACCCGACGACGTAGCTCTCCGAGCCGATCCCGAAAAGCTTGCTCTCGACCGCGTCGAGGTTGTGCGCCGGGTCGAGCTTGTCAACAAAGATGGTGTCGAGCGATTCAGCCAGCCGCACCCGCGGGGCCGCGCGATCCGCCGGCGAGTCCTTGTGACCGTCGGGCACCCAGATGTTCGTCACGCATGGCGAGCCGAGCGTCTGACCGATCACCGCGCCGATCTTGCGGCAGGCGATGCAGTGGTCGATCCAGAACCGCCGAATCCCCGCGTCCTCGTGCGCCAGCGTGAAGCCGTCCGCTGCCTTGGGGTGCGAGAAGCAGGTCGGGTTGAAGTCCATGCCCATGCCCCGCGCCTTCGCCCAGTCGATCCAAGACTGGAAATGGCGCGGCTCGATCGCGTCGCGCTCGGGCTTGTCGGCGGTGTCGAGGTAGATCGCGTGGAGGTTGAGACGATGCGTGCCGGGGACGAGCGACAGGGCCTGCTCAAGGTCGCCACGGAGCTCGTCGGGCGTGCGCGCCTTGCCGGGGTAGTTGCCGGTGACGGCGAGGCCGCCCCCGAGCTCGTCGCCCGATGACTCGAACCCGCCGACGTCGTCGCCCTGCCAGCAGTGCAGCGAGACCGGGATCGTCGCCAGTCGCTCGCATGCCTGTTCCGTGTCCACGCCAAGCTCCGCGTAGTGCTGCCTGGCCGATTCATACATTGAGTCGATCCGCGCATCGCTTCCGAGCATGTCGTCACTCCTGCCAGCGACCCCTGTGGATGTGCTCGCCCAGCGGCATGGAGCATATACCATTCCGCGGCGCACCACCACACCGCACAAGCGATACGCCCAGCCGCTTGCCGCGTAAACGTCGGGACAGCCCGCGACCATCCCCCAGCCGCGTTGCTGAGGAATCGGCAACGCCCCGGTGCGATCGGCCGACGTGTTGCGAATGATCTCTAACGTACTGCCGCCTGAACTGTGGCCCTCTCTGGGGTCTTCACGCACGCGACGGTGGAAGCTGATCTCGCACAGTGCGCCTGCGGTCCTATCAATGACCTGCCGACACGTCCCTGGCTTCTCAGCATGCACTTCAAGGTACTGGGATCGCGCCGAGGCCGATGCGACGTTGCCGGCCGTTGGCGTAGTACTGAATCTGATAGGTCTTGCCGCGCTTCTTTAGACACGCCACGCAACACCTCCGTTGCTGGAGGGAAGGTGTGTCGGCGCATCCCGTCATTGCAGCGTGTTGCGAGCCGTAGGGTACAAAGTAGGGTACAAACGGCCGAAACAGGCATGAAAAAACGGGACACGCGTTGGCGTAAGTCCCGTTTCATCAAGCAATAGTGTGTGCGCAACCGTGTTCGAGTAGGCCGGTATGCTTTTTTTGTGGTGCACGCCCGATGAATCGCGAGGTTTTTTCAGCGTGCGACCCGGCGGTCAATTCGGCTGGTCGCTGCAGTCCGATGCCGGTGCAATTGCTCAAAATCGGTTTTCGCTTGTGTCGGACTCTGGCATCCGCTATTCTATCATCAACGCCTTAAGGGGGTGGCCAATGCGTTCCGGGACATTCGGGGTTTTCGGGTTCCACTTCAACAAGCAACGCACGCTGTTCGGACTGCTGCTTCCGACGCTGTCGGGCGCGCTGGTGTTGGCAGTGATCGTTGCCCTCGCATCTGCGGCGGATGGTGAAGCAACCAAGCTCGATCGGCCAGTTCGCATCTCGGTTCGCGCCGTCGATGGCGAGTTCCTTCGCGGGCAGATTGTATCGTTTGGCTCCGACGGCTTCGACCTGCAAGATGCCAAACGTGAGCAGCACAAGATCGCATGGACCGATCTGGATGCCCGCACCGTCTACAAGCTGCACAATGACCTGCTTCCCCGCGACGACGCAGCCGCTTGGTTCGCACTCGGTGAACGCCTGCTGACACAGTGGGAAGACGGCCAACCCATCGCTGAACTCGCGTTCAACCGTGCCATCTCACTCGACAGGGAATTGGCCAAGCGGATCGAAACGGTCAAGGCGCAAGCAGCTGAGCAGAGGGCCAAGCTTGCCGCCGAACGCGAGCAAGCCCGCCGCGCCGAGGATGCCAAAGCATTCAGCGACGAGAAGGCCGCCCTCGACCAGCCGATTCGCACGTTTCTGATCACTGTGGATGGCGAACGCCACGTCGGTCAGATTGTAGCCTACAGCGCCGAGGGCGTGGACCTGAAGATCACGCCGCAGGCCGAGGCCGACCACATCAAGTGGACTGACCTGGAAGCCAAGGATGCGTGGGACACGCTGAACAAACTGCTGCCGCGCGACAACGCCGAGGCGTGGTTCCTCGCCGGGCAGATGCTCACCACACTCGATCAGGGCGAACGCTTTGCCGAGGTCGCTTTCAACCGCGCAAAACTGGCCAACCCGAAGGTCGCCTCACGCATCGAGCAATTCAAGCAAGCGCGTGCAGACGCCATCGCCCAGGCTGAAGCGGCAGCCGAGGCCAAGCGACGAGCCGAGCAAGCTGCATGGTTCAGCGACAAGACCATCGAACTGGAAATGCCGGTCCGCATCAACGTGCAGAACAGTGACGGCGAACCGGTCATCGGGCAAGCGACGGCCTACAACGATGCCGCCGTCACGCTCAAGCTCGACAACGGTGAATCGACTGACGTCGAATGGTCGCAGTTCGACGCCGAGATCGCATATCAGGTCATCGAGCAGGTGCTCACCCACCCCACCAGCGAAGCCTGGCTCAACGTTGCCTGCAAGCTGTACATGTTCGAGGATGGCGAGCTGATTGCCGAACGTGCCTTCCGTCAGGCGCTGCGCCAAGATCGCACCCTCGGTCAGCGCGTCAACGAGACAAAGGAACAATTGGCCCAGGCGAAAGCCGACGCCGCGAAGCTCGCCGCCGCACGCAAGGCCAAGGAGAACCAGGTCTGGGATGCGGGCAAACAGGGCCGATTCGTCGTCTCACTCTGCGAAGACCTCCAGGGCAACATCTGGGTTGGCACCGAGGATGAAGGCGTCTGGCGCTACGATCCGCATGAGCAAGACAAGGCTAAACGCTGGACGCAGTTCACCCGCCGCAACACCGGCGGCCCGCCCGAACCCCACGGTCCCACGCTGACCACCGGCACCCCCGCCGAGAACGCCCTCGGTGACGACTATGCTTATGCCTTAGCCTGTGACAAGCTCGGTCGCATCTGGGTCGGCCATCTCAACCACGGCGTCAGCGTCTACAACGGTGAAGCGTGGCGCAACTACGATGTGCACTCCGGTCCGCTGGGCGAGCGCGTCTTCGACATCGCCGTCTGCCCCGAAACCGCAACTTCCGGGGGAGGGGATGTGTGGATCGCCACCGACGCTGGCCTGACGCGCTACTCGGTGGACAAAGACAAGTGGTCATACATCACCCGAGCCGACGGCCTGCCTGAAGATCAGATTCAGTGCCTCGCCTTCGCCAAAGACGGCACGATCTACGTCGGCACCCAATGTCATGGCCTGGCCATCGCCACTCCCGGAAGAGATGGCCAGTACACCGACTGGCGTTATGTCACCGCGCCACGCGGCTTCGGTGACGGCGGCAAGTACCCCATCCCGCTCACGCCCTACGGTAATGGCCTGCCCACTGATCTGATCAACGACATCCATGTCGCTTCCGACGGCACCGTCTGGGTCGCCACCACCACCGGCCTGACGTTCAGCCGCAACCAAGGCCGATCGTGGATGTACCTGCGCGGCGCGGACTGGGACGAGAAGGTGCGAGGCGCTGCCGGCTCGCCTCATCCGGTAGCGAGCAAGATGCCGCCGATGTTGCTTGCCACCGATTACGTCACGTCGGTAGCCGAGTCCCCTGATGGCGGTCTTTGGACAGGTTACAGGCAGAAACGCTTTCAAATCGTATCTTCTGATTTGCGGCGAAAGGAATCACTACCCGCAGAGCAAGTCGCCAGCACGCAACTTGCGGACGAACATGACTATGTTCAGGCCATCCTAACCGCCGAATCGGGCACGGTGTGGGTCGGTTGGTATGGAGCAGGTTTGACCGCTTTTCAGCAAGTCGGCAAATCTACATCGTCCGTGGAGCCCAAGCCAATCCCAAATGTGATGGAGCCCCAGCAATTCCCCAGCCCGCGACATCTCTCCGTACAACAAGTTCAGGCAATACTTGCCAAGGCCACACCCGAAGTCGAACAGGTGACACCCATGCGCCGCTCAACCCAGCCAGAAATGCGCGGCCGTGGACTATTACCTGACTGGAACACACAAGGAAACTGGACAGGTCGGTACGGAACCACCATGGGGGTCTGCGCTGCCATGGCTGCTCCTTACGATCACGTCAGCGGTCCCCGCTCTCCGTGGTTCCATTACAAGGTGCGCCTTGGCGAACACATTCGCAAGGGAGATTCGACACGTTATTGGGTCCATTGGCTGATGACATCGGAACCACGGTCGCTCATCAATAAAGTAAACGGCGGTCGTCGGCAATCCGAATGGGATGATCACGGCGAAGCATACCCCCTTCACCACGAAGGGCCGGACCTCTACATCAATCTGAAGACGCCACCTGGCCGCTGGCGCGTTTCTCTTTACTTTTTCAACAAAGACGGTCACACGAGGATGAATCGCCTGCGTGATTACCTGATTTCTGTCCGCGATTTCGCTGAGGACGATGCGGCATTCCGTACGAGCCCAGAGTACGCCCGCGCTCGTGTACGAGATTTCTGGGGCGGCGTCTGGAAACAATTTGAACTCGAAGGCAGTCGTTCCTACACCATCAAGATCGACGACAACTGGAGCTTCAACACCATCTGCAGCGGCATCTTCATCGATGCCATTGAAGACCCCGCCGGCCCCGCGCCTCGGAAGCGATACTTCGGCTTCCGAGACGCCCAAGGCCAAGTCCAACTGATCGACCCCAAAGAGATCGACATCACTGATCTTTTCGAGCCGGTAAAGCCCTGGCTCGATGCGCTGGACCTCCTGAAAGTGGAGTCATCCCCTCTGTCAGGCGCAGAGCGCCGACTGGTGTATGCAACCGTGGCCGCTCGTCTCCGATGTGAACTCGAACATCCGACCGATACGCCCGAACAGGTCCGCTACGCCATCGAAATCAGACGGGCGCTGATCAAGTGTTTCGAGAACCTGAACGAATACACGCAACGGGATCGAATGAAGCAGGAAATCGAATCCCTCTGGCCGCTGGCACGCTAAACAAAGGGGTAATACACCATGTCCACCATCACCCGCACATTGCTCATCTCACTCTTTGGCTTGCTGTTGCTTTGCAATGCAGCAGTCGCACAGTCGCAACCACAACTGATCGTCACCGTCGAATCGGGCACACCGACGCCCGATCCGATCACCACCGGCCAGACGACCAGCACCACCTTCAACATTGCGCTCGATGCTCCGCAAAACATCCATCAGGAACTTCAGCAAGACGGGGCTGACCAGTCGTACACAATCCAGTTGACCAACGCCAGCGGCACCAGTGACGGGAACCCCGAGAGTGTGACGATCTCCGGATCGACGCTCAAGGACGATGGCCGGATCGGCGATTTCGACATCGACTTCGACCGCGCCAACAGCTGCGTCACCATCTCATCTCACCAGGACACCGGCCTGCTATCCAGCGTAGGTGTGGTGGCGTCCTTCACGTCCTACGGCCTGAAACATATCAACCTCGATGGTTCAGCCACCATCGACGGCAACACGTACAACGATGATGACGGCGGTCGTGCGGAAGTCACGTTAATCGATTTTCACGTTCGGGCTGACACGAACGTGGACACCAATATCAATGAAAACGACGATCCCACGGCGGACAGCCCCGGCCTATTCGTCGCCCTGAACACGGATGATGACAACGGCAACAGCACGCCTGATCGAACTGAAACCACACAGGTAGCCGGTGAGAACGATATGAAACCGTGTCGTATGGCCTTAGACCCCTTGCCACCGGCCAGCGGAAGCGGCTACGACTACCAACGCTATGTCAGGCTATCGCGATCAAACACCAATGCCCGGGTGTGGCGCAGCACGGATAAGGCAGGGGCAAATGGGCACGGAGGCGCGATCCTTGTCAATGATTTGTCAAACACGTGGGATCTGACGGACACTGACTATCGAGACCGCTTCCTGTTTGATCGCAACAACTTGTCCATCGAGGGATATGATCCCGGTAGCACCACGCTGACTCTTGAGCTGATCGACAACAGTAATCAGGTCGTCCTTTCCGACACCCTTGTGGTCAATGCTTGGGGAGTCGAGTTGCAGGTGAACAACACCGAAGCAGTCGATGACGACATTGTTTGCCGCCGGTCCACCAGCCCAGCGGGTCGCCCAGAACTTGCCTGCCGCGCTCGCCTAGTGGGGGGGGCACCAGCGATGACGATCTACGTCGACAACGGGGGGGCCAGTGGTACCGGGCAACTGCGCTTTGGAACGACTGCCGGTAGTGTTACCGCACAGAACCTGACGCTGAGCCTGGCTGCGGGCAGCGGCAACAGCCCCGGTGCATGGTCGAACTTCCGCATCAGCGGCGAAACCGAAAGCCAGTCGATGCGAGACGCGGTGATTCGGACTAAGGAAGACGATTCATCGGGTGACGTGGTCGGGCAGGTACCTACGACAGTGCTCTGGGTCACACTGAGTCGGAAGGATCAGGCGACAGATACCGTATCGAACGACAACTCAGCAAGGCAGGCCTACCACAACTGGGCCAGTCCAAACACCTATGCTCTCGGCCCTCGAAGGTATTCCGATGATCGCATCGGATGGGGGATGGAATACAAAGGTGATGTGCATCCATCCGATTTCACGGAGGAAGTTAAGCTTGAGCGGGATATGCATATCAGGTACTACCGTGACACCACGAACGGAACCACTCTTTACGCGCCCAATCCAGCATGGACGTCCAACTTCGGTACGCCGCCGCCTGCTAACGACACGGGTCCGGACTGGGCTCGCGACGATACGCCACCGGAGATTTACGATTTCGATGCCGCAGGGATACCGAGCAACGCCGCGCCTCAGGGCACTATCTGGCGATTTCGCTCGAACTGGCGGGAGTTGGCCTCTTTCGACTATGGAGGTGGTACCGTCGTGCGATGCTCCGACAACCTCGAGTACTATATACGAATGTCTTACCGGCAAGTCAGTGCTGGAACGACAGATGACTGGCAACCGCTCAACAACGTAACCAATGACAATCAGACCGGAAACGGAACAACTAATGTGACTTGGGATCTCCAATGATTGCAATCTTTTTACCCAAGAGAGTCGACGAGTGCCGCGTGCGAACAGCTGCAAACGTGGCTATCGCCTTACTGTGCATGGGGATCATCGTGAACGCTGAACCGACGCCGGGAATGCCTCAATATCAGAATCGCGTTCAGGAACTGACAAAGACCGTGGCGAGTGGTCCAGAGGGTAACCCTGATGCATGGTATCGGTCGACGGTGGCCCTTGGTGTGCTGCGCGAGACAGAGGCGATACCAGTTTTGGTGGCGAATGCATGGATGCGAAGCACGAGATCAGGAACGATCCCCCCATCGGCCCCCCCCGGATTACCGGACTATCCTGCAGCGGTGGCACTGATGCGAATCGGATTGCCATCGATCGATCCTCTTCTTTTGGCATATGTGAAGAGCGATCGTTCATCACTTGTGCCCGCCCTTGTTCTGACATCCATGGTGCCTGTCGAGTCTGCTCTTCGGTCGCTCGAGTCGTTCGAGCGAGAGCATGCTGACGAGCTGGATGCTGAGCAGACGAAGCGTATTCAGAAGCTCCGCGAAGCAGTCTCTGCCGTAGTGCGGAACGGTCGAGCCGCTCCACCCCCACTGGAGCAAGAGATCAGCCGGGAATCGGCGGTCGCCCAGCGGGCGAAGCTGATTCAGGCCACACTTGCCATTGTTCGCGCGACGCGGAATTGGACGGATGCCGACCGCAGTGTTCTCGAAGCCATTGAGACGCTCGGGCGGTTGCGTGCCTCGGAAGCCACCGAAACACTAGCCCCACACGTCCTATCAGCAATCGAAGCCGAGGAGGATGGCAAGTCCAATCTGGAGATGTATCCCGTCGCTCATGCCCTTTCCAAGATTGGTCTGCCCGCGGTCGATCCGATGCTCCAACAGGTTATCCAAGGCGATGAACCCGAAGCCACTCGCGATGTTGTTGCCCGGGTGCTTGCCGACATGATGCCGCCTGAGGTCGCCGTCACATTTGTCGATGCGGCCATCGCGTCCCAGAAGAACGAACTGGCAAAACAAAGACTTGTCGACCTGCGAGAAGCTCTGAACAAGCTCGCGGAGGAGCTCAAAGAGAAACGCGAGAAGAAGGACCAGCCATGATCGCCCTCACCGCTCCCACGCCCGGCAGTACCGCCGATTGTAGTCCATGATCTTCAGGTAGTACGCCCCGGGATCATCCTGCTTCTCGCGGAGCAGTGTTTCGACGCATTGACACGCGTTGAGCATGACGGCCTTCATCTCGTCGTCTGTGATTCGGCTCAGTTCGGGATTGTCGAGCAGTTCCGACGACTTGCCCGCATGCAGGTCTTCGATTGGCCCGTTGCGGAAGGCGTAGGCGACGATGGCGTTGGCCTCATCCCGCAGCGTGAATCCGCCGGGGAAGTACTGTTCCATGGTCTTTCGGATCGCATCATCGGATGTGCTCATCGGACCGCCTCCATGGCAGCGTTGCCACCACAGAGTATCGGCGAACGCCGAAAGATTCGCCAGCGCCATCACACGGAACCGACAGGTGCTGTGGCGTCGAGTGCAGCGCGTTGATTGTGGGCATGCGTAGCCAGCGCTTCCCAGTCCGGCAGTATGCCGTTGGCCTGGTACGTCTTACGAGCCTCACGGATGGCGGCGTGGAGTTCGGGCCAGGCCTGCGACTCGTCTTCGGCTTCGAAGAGATGGCCGATGGCGCGAAGGCGGTAGGCGTAGCCCTCGCGGGTTTCGGTGAGCAGGACGAGGGCTGCGCCGAGGTGCTTCTCGACGCACTCGATGCAACTTGGGCGCGTGGGCGTGTACGAGCGGCGCGGGATCACAAGCGGCGGGCAGTCGGGGCACTTCTTCTTCAGCGTGGGCTGGAGGGATTCGGGTTGGTCGGGCATCACGGGGCCTCCTGGAAGGTCAGGTCGAACCGATACCACGCGCCAAAGTGGTACAGCGGATCGTTGGTGGTCGCGTCGATGAACAGCGTGTGCGTGCCCGGCTGCAGTGTGACCTGCTGCGGTGGCGCGGGATCGGACTCGACCGGCCCCATGCCGCCATTGCATCCAAGTTACCGCCCGGCGCATGGGCTGAGCCGACGAGGTTGCCGTTGACGAACAGGCTCATCAGCTCGAAGTCCGGGTCCTGCGTCTCACCCTCGCCCGACCAGGTGATCGTCATGACGACGGCGCGGGGCACGACGATCTCAGCGGTCGCGATGGCGTACGCGGTCTGGCTCAGCCGTATCGGCGATAGGCTGGGCCATCACATGGTGAGCTTGTCGTACTCAAACTCCACCAGCGCGAAAACGGGTCGGTAGGCGTCGGCTGTGCCGTAGATCGGGCTGGTATCGTGTTCGATGATCTTCCAGCCGCGGAAGTTGCTTTCGCGGAAGCCGGGGTCGGGCGGCCAAGGCGAGGGCGGGCCGGCCGTAGGGTCGGGCCACATGATTGACGACCACCAGCCGTAAGTCCACGGTTCGAGCACGTCGTCGGCGATCACGTGGGTCCACTGGTCCTCGACGACACCGTCCCCGTAGGCGTCGAACTGGTCGCCCGCAGCCACGGCGTAGAGGTAGGCGTTCATCGTCATGGTCGGCGCGCCGCCGGTCCAGTCGTCCCGATGATCCCACGCTTCGCCTTCTTCAGTGAGGGCAAACCGGGCCGCCCCGCGCCATAGCCGCGCCTCGTAGTAGGGGTTGGATGAATTGAACGACAACTTCGATCCAGACCCAAACGTCAGGCCTGGACCCGATGGCCAGTCGGCCAGGGCGTCGCTCTTCGCGTCGCTGATAGAGGAATCGCTCCCGCCCAAACCGTTACGAAAATCGTCACCGCCGTCGCCGCCGATGCCGCCCAGTTGCAGTGTGTGTTGGCGCGGGGCGGGGACGTCGGGCCATTCCGGCGTCCAGTAGACCCGCCGACGGCACAGGTCGAGAATCGCCTGCAGTTCGTTCCAAATCCACGGCCCGATGTAGTCGCCCGGCTGCATGATGCCGTACTCGGTGACCACATCGGGGTGCTGCGCCTGGTCTCCGAGGAGGTTGGGGGTGGATGCACTCTGGCGCGGTTCTTCGTGGAAGACGAGGGTCAGATCAGATTGCAGAAAGACAATCCGGCGTATATGCCGGTCGTGTGCGAGCGAGACGCCGTGCAGAGCATGGCGGTGGGGGTGGAGCGACGGGAAAAGCTTTGACACGCCCCATCAGCGGCGGCCAAGCTGGTAGCGTGCCGATCTGGTATATTAGTGTGGGTTTCGGGTTCCGGAGGTCGGCTCGTGCCAAGTCGCTACACTCGCATCCATAGGCTTCTGCACCTGCTCTCGCTTGTCCAGTCACAGAGGGGCTGGAATGCCCGACGTTTGTCCGAAGAACTCGAAATAAGCGAGCGGAATGTCTATCGCGACATCAGGATGCTTGAGGGTGCCGGCATCCCGGTACACTACGATGAGGAAACGGGCGGGTATCGGATCGAGCGGCACTTCTTCATGCCACCGGTGGAGTTGACACTCGATGAATCGCTGGCAATCGTCACGCTGGCCGAGCAAGTCGGACACGACCAGCGCTTGCCATTCACGGCTCCCGCCGGGCGTGCATCCACGAAGATCCGCGCTCGACTGCCCGCCAAGCTGCAGAATGCAATCGACGCGGTCTTGCCTCACGTTGAGATTGAGTTGGCCGCCGCCCAACACGGTGACGGGTTCATCGACATTTATCAACTCGTGCAGGCCGCCATCGCCATGCGCCGAATGCTGCGTTGCCGCTATGAATCCATCCGCAGCAGCCTGGCGGCTGGCGAGTGTGGGCAGACCGATGATGTTGAATTCCTGCTCAAACCGTACTGCCTGTTCTTCGGCCAGCGTGCGTGGTATGTCGTGGGTTTGCACGAGGGCCATGGTGACGTTCGCACGCTCAAGCTCAGCCGCTTCGCCGCATGTGAATTGACCGATCGGCCGTACCTGATTCCCGACGACTTCTCACTGCGGAATTATCTCGGCAAAGCCTGGCGGATGATCCGCGGCGAGACGGTTCATCGCGTGGAACTGCGATTCGACCGCGAAGTTGCCGAGACGGTCGCCGACACCCACTGGCACGAGACCCAGCAGGTTGAATGGCACGACGACGGTGCGATCACCTTCCGCTGCGAAGTCGCCGGACTGGACGAGATCGTGTGGTGGATCCTGTCCTACGGCCCGAACTGCCGGGTGGTGAAGCCGCGGAAGCTGGCAAAGCGCATACGTGAGTTGGCAACAGCCACTTGTGAGCAATATGCACTCACCTAACACGCCACTGACACACAGTCGTCAGCGGCGTGATGTACAACCGGAGCACCGGCATGGACAGCCGGCACGAAAGGACGCGCGATGGATCGCGGGACATGGCCGTGCCCGGCGGCGCGGGTGCCGCGGCGGTTAGGGGCGACGCGGGGTTGGCGGTGGTGCGTGTTGCGGACAATCCGCGACGCCCGTCTCGCCGCCGCCCGGGGCCGGCCGATCAGCCGCCCGACGCTGGAGCGGCTGTTTGCCCGGCGATGGCACCGCCTGGCCGCGGGCCTTCCGGTGGCCGCGGCCGGGCGGGCACACGGACGCCGAATTGTCAGGGACTCCTGGTCCGGGTTGAATCGAGTGTGACATGGCTCAAATCGACTTCGAACAGACATTCAAGGCTTTGACCGGTCACGGGCCGTATCCGTGGCAGCGGCGCTTGTATGAGCGCATGCTAGCCGGCGACTGGCCGCCGGTGTGCGACATTCCCACTGGCCTGGGCAAGACTTCGGCGGTCATCTGCTGGTTGATCGCACTGGCGCACGCCGAGCCCAACGCGATTCCCCGCCGACTGGTATACGTGGTGAACCGCCGGACGATCGTGGACCAGGTGACCGAGGTGGCGGAGCGGCTTTGGGAGAAGCTCATCGATTCACAACTCAAGCACCTGCGGCAAGCACTCGCGAAAGGGGTGGCGAACCGTGAGGGTGACTTGGCCGGGGACGCGCTGACCATCTCCACGCTCCGCGGCGAGTTTGCGGACAACGGGGCGTGGCGGGCCGACCCGGCCCGGGCGGCGATCATCGTCGGCACGCCCGACCTCATCGGCAGCGACCTGCTGTTCAGCGGTTACCGCACCGGCAAGCGGTCGCTGGCCCACCACGCCGGCTTGCTCGGCCACGACGCGCTGATCGTCCACGACGAAGCGCACCTGAGCTCCGCGATGCAGACTCTGCTCGAACGCATCGCCGAGATGCAGACAGAGGCGAAGAGTGCACGGCCGGTGCGGGTGATGGCGCTGTCGGCGACGGGGCGAGATGCGGGCGACCGACCACCGCTGACGCTGGATGACATGGACCATCATGAGCCGGCCGTGCAACAGCGTCTGGACGCCCACAAGCGGCTAAGGATCGAGGTGATGGAGGCGGAGGAGAACGAAAAAGCGCCTGCGTTCAGGAACCGGTGGCTGGGGGCGATCGCCGAGCGGGCCTGGAACGCCTATCACGAGGCGGCCGTCCGCGTGGTCGTGTACGTCCGGTTGCCCGACCACGCCAAGGCCGTGCACGATAACCTCGCCAAGCGGCTGAAGAAGGCGGACAAGAAGACAGCGGAGGATCGTATTGCCCTGCTCACCGGCCGCCTCCGCGGGGCCGAGCGGGACAGACTCGCCGATGGCTCTGTGCTGACGGCCCTGCGGGAGGCGGCCCCGGTTGACGAGACGATCTATCTCGTTGCCACCAGCGCCGGCGAGGTCGGGGCCGACCTCGACGCGGACCACCTCGTCTGCGACCTGACTACGGCCGACGCCCTGGTCCAACGCCTCGGCCGCGTCAATCGGCGCGGCGAACGCACGGCTGATGACGGCTGCAATATCGACCTGATCGCCGGCCCCGAACCCGAGCCGAAGCCGGACGCCGCCGCGCACTCGCGGTGGCAGGCGAGGCAGGCCACGCTCGCGTTGCTCCAATCGCTGCCGACCGGCGACGACGGCCGCATCGACGCCAGCCCGCGAGCCACGCGCGCCAAGTGGAACATCCCCGACGACTGCCGCGAGCCGGCGCCCGAGACGATGCCACTGACCGAACCGATGGTCTCGGCGCTGTCGATGACCAGTGTCGAGCGGACGCGGCTGGTGACGGTGCGAGTCAATGGTCGTGAGGAGAAGCGCCGCGTGCCGACTTGGCCGCTGCTGCCGGACGTGGCGACGCTGATCCACGGCCTGGTCGAGGAGACAGCCGAGGTGACGCTGTCGTGGCGGGCGGAAGTGCCGTATCTGGCGGATTCCAGTCGTCCGTCTGAAGAGGTCGACCGGTTGAGCAGGCAGGTGCTCAAGGCGTGCCCGATCCGGTCCGCCGAGCGACTGACGCTCCCGGCCCACGATGCGGCAGATTGGCTGGGCGAACGGTGCAAGAAGCTCCACAGCGAATCGCACGTCGGCCTGCTCGTCGGGCGTGGTGTGCAACGGCTGCGCCTCGACGACAATGTGACGGCAGGCGATCTCGTCGGCCGCACGCTGCTGCTTCCGCCGGCTTTCGGCGGACTCGACCGCTCCGGCATGCCCGACGCGGCGTCGAAAACGCCGTCCCGCCGCCTGGACCTTGGTGACCGCGAACGGTCGCCGCACCAAGCCGGCATCCAACGCCACCTGCTCCGCGCCGCCGGCGATGGCTTCGAAACGCGTCCGCTGACCGCTACCGGCGACGATTGGCAACCGATCGAACTGACCGTCCACCGGGAGGCGGTCGAGCGGATCAGGGAGCTTGAAACCAACAGAGAGAAGCTCAAGAGCTTCACCCGCCGCGTGGTACTGCCGCTTTGCGACGCGGACGACAAGAAACCGCGGCTGGATTTGGTCGTCTTCCGCACGCCGGCCGATCGGGTCGACGGTGCGGCCGAACGTGTGCCGCTCCATGACCACAATGAACAGGTCACTAACCGGGCGCTACGGTTTGCGAAGGCGCTTGGATTGCAAAGCGAGTGGGGGCAGGCATTAGAAAACGCCGCCAGGCGACACGACACCGGTAAGAGCCGCTACCTCTGGCAGGCATTCGCCGGCAACCGCAAGCTCGAAGATCTGGTTGCCAAGCCGGTCGGCCGCGGGCAACCGGACTGGACGCTCCTCGACGGCTACCGCCACGAGTACGGCTCGCTCCTCGACGCCGTCCACGCCGGCATCGACGACCCGCTGACGCTGCACCTGATCGCCAGCCACCACCCCGCGGCCCGGCCGCACTTCCAGAAGTTGTTCGATCCCGAACACCGGGGCGACCCGCCCGATGCCGCGTCGGCCCTCGCCATCGCCCTACGGTTCGATGCATTGCAGAAAGAACACGGCCAGTGGGGCCTGGCGTGGCTCGAAGCGCTGCTGCGGTCCGCCGATCGCACCGTCAGCGCCGGCGACGCCGCCGACGACTTCGACGCCCAGGAGGACGCCGATGCCTGACTCCCAAGACACCTTCTCGATCCCCGTCGACGTGACCAACCCCGGCCAGTTCTACGCCTGCTGCGGGCTGCTGGAACTGGCGACGATGGCAGACTCGGAGGCGACAGCATGGTTTGGAGACGACGGCTTCATCGTTTCTGCGGCAACCGATCCCCGCGAGTTGAGCGAAGATGCGGAGTTGGCGATCGACATGCGACGGCACGACCTCGATCGAATGGCCGAACTGCGCCAAATCAAGGGCATCAGAAAGCGCGGGAAGAAGGATCCGACACTCGGCGAACTGAAAGAGTTCGATGCGGCTGAGCGTGAGGCGGCGGTCTGGATCACCGCGGACCAGAAGAAGATCAACATCGGCTGGTGGCGGCATGGGCCATCCGGCGAGGTTAAGACGTGGGCCGGAGGACAGGTCACGGTCGGCGCGGTGCAGGCGATGCAGAAGGCGGCGCTGCCGTTGCTCCATGCTGAGACGCCGTTCGATGAGGCGGCGCGTGTTGCCGCCAAGCCGTTCTATTTCGACTGCCGCAGCGGCGGCGACGCCGTGGATCAGGGATTCTCCGCCGACCAGGTGAAGAACGTCGTGGTCCTCGCCTACCCGGTCGTCGAGTTCCTGGCATTCATCGGGCTCAACCGATTCCGTCCCGGCGGGCACGAGCGGCGGGTCAAGTATTACGCCACCTGGACCACGCCCCTGCCCGCGACGCTCGCCGCCCCAGCAGCGACGGGCCTGCTGCCCGCGTTCGCCGCCGATGCCTACCGCTACCGGCTCCACCCGCGGGATGCGAGCTTTCGTTACAAGTCCTTCGGCCGTGCTGAACCGGTCGAATCCACGAATCTTATGGAGACCCAATCATGAGCGCGCATGTGAACATCGAAACCTACGACGCCTGGCTGGAAGACGATGGCCCGGCGGCGATCGTGATCCGCCAGCCGCTACGACCCGTGACGGGAACCGACGGCGTGCTGTTCCCGCCTACTTACGCCGGTGGGACGTACAACATCGATCGCATCGGCGACCCGGACAAGAACGGCGTGGTGCCGGAGGTGCCCAACGTCTGCCTCGTCGACAGCGTCGGCAGCCAGGCCAACCGCATCGAGCCGGCGTTCAAAGAGGGTGAACTGGCAAAGCTGGTGCCGCAGGTAACGATCACGTTTGACGATGGCGACGTGGTGAACCTGCTCGACGCCGGTCATCGCGTGGCCGACGCCGTGATCCGGTTCAGTTCGCTGGCCGAGTTGGTCGAGAATGCTTTGCTCGCCTATCGCGAGGGAGACGCCGAACCGCTGGCGAAGCTCGCACCTACGACGCTGGTGTTTGGGGCGTGGGATTCGCGGGCGACGCAGGTAAAGATGCCGCGAATTGTCGCAGCCACGATCCGGGCATATGACGTCCGCGAACTCCGTCGCTCGGCCCAGTACCACCCACCCAAGGACTACGTGCTCGACGGCGCTATCGCCGACCACGGCGGTGACAAGGCGAAGCGTGATCGCTATTCCGAGGAGGGCCTGCTCGACAACCCCGGAGGCACGTTTGCCCATGGCGGAGTCATTGCCGATCGCGTCATGCGCGAGGCGACTTTGAACCTCGCCACGATCCGTGGTCTCCGCTCCGGTGACGGTAAGGACGACGACGAGAATAAGAAACTCAAGCGTTATGTGCTCGGCCTGGCCTTGGTCGCGGTCACGCATCTCGACGGCAAGCAGCTCAGCCTACGGCAGGGCTGCCAACTTGTCGGCAACGGCGAACCCGACCGAGAAGTGGTCGGTGCGGATGGCAAGCCATCGCAGGGCCCAGATGTTCCGGATCGTGCCGGTGCGATCAAGTTCGCCCACGCCGCCGCGGCGGCATTCGAGATCAAGGAACAGGAGACAGGCAAATTCAATCGTAAGGAAGCCGAGGCATTCCTGAAAATGTCCTCCGACAAGGCCAAGAAGGAGCGGGCTGAGAAGGCCGCCCGGCGGTCCAAGGGCGACACCAAGAAAAAGGCCGCGTCATGAGCGACAACCTCACTCTGTGCATCACCGTCCGCTTCCTGAGCGGCACGTACCACGGCCGAGACCGTGACGGCGGACAAGAGTGGCCGCCGTCGCCGCTGCGGCTGTTCCAGGCGCTGGTCGCTGCCGCCGGGGGACGGCGAACTGACGCGGAGCGCGACGCGCTTCGGTGGCTCGAAGGCCAATTCGTGCCGCCTGACATCCTCGCGCCCGAGCCGCGGGCGATCGGCGGCATCCGCAAACATTATGTCCCGAACAACGACGCCGACCGCCAGAGCGATCACGTCGGCTCGCGGGTTGAGAAGACCTTCCGCCCGCTGCACCTGCCCGACAGGGCCGAAGTGCAGTACCGCTGGCCGATCACGGAAGCCGACCGACCCCATGCCGGGGTGCTCGCGCAACTCGCCGGTCGGCTGCGTTGCCTGGGCTGGGGCATCGACGTGGTCGCGGGCCGCGGTGGGTACAACTGCGGCGAGCCGGCGGGGGCGCGGCGATGGGTACCCGGGGAGGTGGTCGGGTCGGGGATCGTCCGCCGCGTGCCGTGTGACCAGACGCTCAAGAGCCTCGACGACGCCCACGCCGACAAGGCGGCCCGCTTCGACGGCGGCCGCTATCGGCCCAGTGATGCCAACGTCACGACCCGCACAGTTTCTTATGCACCAGCCGGTGGTTTGCCGGCCCGATCATTGCTGGCATTCTCGCTTGTCACGATCGCCGACGGCGCGCGCGCAAGCTTCTGGCCGGCGAAGGTCGCCGAACTTGCCGGACAGGTCCGGCACGTGGCCAAACTCGCCGCCAGACGGTGTGAATGGGACCGACCGACAATCGACTCGTATGTCTGCGGGCACGATGCCAAAGATGGCAATCGCCTCGCGTTCCTGCCCCTGCCCAGCATCGGCCATCCGCACACCGACGGAATGATCCGCCGGGTACTCCTCGTGGCTCCGCCCGGCGACAACGACCGCCTCAACCAACTCCGCCCGCGGCTGATCGGCCCGCTCCAACCCGAAGACGGTGAGCCCACGGTGGCGATCGTTCCGATGCCAGATGACAACGTCATACGTCGATACACCGGCGTCGCCCGGATGTGGTCGACCGTCACACCGGCCATCTTGCCGGGCCACATCTCGCGACGCGGACTCGGCGGCGAGCCGTTCACACTCGACGCAAGCGAATTGGGCGGCGACGCCAACACCTCGGTCGGAAGGAAGGCCGCGAGGGTCGCGGTGCGGTTGCTCGAACTGTCAGACATACCGGTCAACCTCGTCGAGCAGATCACGTTCGGACGCGTGCCACACCCGCCCAACCTGCCGCACGCCATGCGCTTCACGCTGCCGTGCAAAATGAAGACGTATCAACGGGCGCATGTTCACTTGGCCATGAAGCAGCCGGTTGCCGGCCCCCTCGCAGTCGGTCTCGGCCGATTCCGTGGCTTCGGCCTCCTCGCCGCCTGCGACGCGAACTGACCCATGCCCGCCCAGGTTTCGTCCATCGCCGACGACCGCACGCTGACGCTCGACATGGTCAGCCAGTTCACGTACTGCCCCCGGCGGTTTCATCTGATGTACGTCGAGGGGCGATGGGCCGACAACCAGTACACCGTCGACGGCCGGCGCGTACACCGTCGTGTCGATAACCTCGACCACGTCCTCCCCGACGCCGGAAGTGAAGACCGCGCCGATGACGGCGAGTCCGAGCCGGCCGGCGATGACCCGCCCGACATCTCTCGCTCGGTGCCGCTGGCTTCCGAGACGCTCGGCCTGACCGCCAAGCTTGACCTCGTCGCCACCGACCACGACCAGGCCGTCCCCGTCGAGACCAAGCGTCGTCGTGTGCCCAACAACCCCGAGCGCACCTACGAGCCCGAGCGCGTCCAGCTCATGGCCCAGGGGTTGCTCTTGCGCGAGCACGGCTACGAGTGCGACCACGGCATCATCTACTACGCCGGGTCGCGCACGCGAGTGACCGTGCCGTTCACGATAGACCTGCAGGATCGTACGATCGCGCTCATCGAGCAGACCCGCGACGCGACGGACCTGAGGCAGATCCCCGAGCCGCTGGAAGACAGCCCCAAGTGTCGTGGCTGCTCACTGAATGGCATCTGCCTGCCCGACGAGACGCTCGCGCTGCGCGACGTGCCGCCCGATCAGGCCGCCCCGCGGGTGCGTCGGCTGTATCCCCCGCGCGATGACGCAGCCCCGCTCTACGTCCAGGAACAGGGCGCCTACGTCGGCAAGTCCAAGAGCCGGCTCATCGTCCGCAAGGAAGGCCAGGAACTGACCCACGTTCGCCTGAAGGATCTCAGCCAGCTCGTGCTCTGCGGCAACATCGGCGTCAGTGCCCAGACCCTTCACTTGCTCTGCGAAGCGGACGTGCCGGTCGTCCATCTGTCCATGGGCCACTGGTTCTACGGCATCACCCACGGCATCACGCTGCGTAACGCCTTCGATCGCGCCGCCCAGTTTCAGATCGCCGCTCGTCCCGATCGCTGCCTCCACTTCGCGCGCAAGCTCGTGGCCGACAAGGCCCGCAACCAGCGCACGCTGCTGCGCCGCAATGCCGCGCCATCGCCCGCGCTCGATGCGGCGCTTCGCGATATGGATGATCTGGTCAAACGCATGGGCCAGGCCACGTATCTGGGCGCCTTGCTGGGGCTGGAAGGCGCCGTGGCCGCGAAGTACTTCGGCCGCTTCGCCGACATGCTCAAGCCCCGCGATTTCGATGCCCAATGGGACTTCAACAGTCGCAATCGGCGCCCGCCCCGGGATCCGGTCAATGCCATGCTCTCCTTTGTCTACGCTCTGCTCGTCAAGGAGTGCACCGTCGCCCTGCTCGCCGAGGGGCTGGATCCGTGGTGGGGTTTCTACCATCAGCCACGGCACGGCCGGCCGTCGCTCGCCCTGGACATCATGGAGCCGCTACGTCCCACCGTCGCCGACTCGGCCGTCATTACCGCGGTCAATACCGGCATGGTGTCCACGCGACACTTCGAGCGCAGCGCCGCCGGTTGCATGCTCAAGGACGCCGGACGCAAGGCCATGCTCCGCGCCTTCGAAGCCCGCCTCGATCAACTCGTCGCCCATCCGACCTTCAACTATCGCTGCTCGTGGCGGCGCGTGATTCGCCTTCAGGCTCTGTTGCTCGCCCGCTGGCTGCGCGGCGATATCGACCACTATCCCAACATCACGCCGCGGTGAACACATGCTACGCCGTCACTTCCTGGTCAGCTATGATGTGTCGAATGACAAACGCCGGACACGCATCTTCGAGACGCTCCAGGACTACGGCGACCACACGCAGTTCAGCGTCTTTCTGTGTGATCTTGATGAGACCGAACTGGCTGCACTCCGAGGACTACTCGAGCCGCTCGTTCACCACGATCAGGACCAGGTCCTCATGGTCGACCTCGGGCCCGGCGAGAGTGATCTTCAACAGTCCATCGATGCGATTGGCAAGCCCTTCGACCCTCAACCGAACGCATTCATTGTCTAATTCGCCGCGAGTGGTACAGTGGTGCGCGGAGTCCGGGGATCGCTCGCGCTCCTTGACAAGTAAAGACTTACGTGCCCGGTTACTACCTCCCGGTGGTCGTGCAGACGCTGCCACACCCCGTCGCTCGTTTCACGCATCGTATCCCGTTGCAGAACGGATACTTGGAGCGAGCGGCGATTCCGCGGTCCAACGACCGCGGCCTCATTGAAGCAAGTCCCGAGTACGTGACAAGATGAAGGGCAAGCGCGATTCCGCGGTCCAACGACCGCGGCCTCATTGAAGCACCACACGCACAAGCCGAGGCCGGGCACGCTCAGCAAGATTCCGCGGTCCAACGACCGCGGCCTCATTGAAGCTCGTCAACGTGACGACACGACACGAACGCATGGCACGATTCCGCGGTCCAACGACCGCGGCCTCATTGAAGCAACTTGTGGTTGGGAATCTCGCGTTCCATCCACCGGGATTCCGCGGTCCAACGACCGCGGCCTCATTGAAGCCGCAGCATGTGGTCGCGTCGCTCCTCGACGGCGCGGGATTCCGCGGTCCAACGACCGCGGCCTCATTGAAGCCCGCCGATCTGCACTGCCTCGTAGTCGCGCTTACGGCGATTCCGCGGTCCAACGACCGCGGCCTCATTGAAGCAGGTAGCCGACAAGGGCGATCTCGCCGACGCGGTGGATTCCGCGGTCCAACGACCGCGGCCTCATTGAAGCCCCCACATGTGATGGCGGGCGGGCGGAAACGCCCGACGATTCCGCGGTCCAACGACCGCGGCCTCATTGAAGCGGCGAGCTGGCCAAGGCCGCTGCGGCGAAGGTACTCGATTCCGCGGTCCAACGACCGCGGCCTCATTGAAGCTTCGAGTCCGACCTTGATCGCGTGGCCTACATCGTGGATTCCGCGGTCCAACGACCGCGGCCTCATTGAAGCCCGGCGCTGTTGGGCGAGCTCGGCCGCCGGGCCCGGGGATTCCGCGGTCCAACGACCGCGGCCTCATTGAAGCCACGCCCACGGCCCTGGAGTAGATCCAGCTCATGCGGATTCCGCGGTCCAACGACCGCGGCCTCATTGAAGCGCTGCGGCGGCGTTTTCGGCCTGGCCCGTCGTTGTGATTCCGCGGTCCAACGACCGCGGCCTCATTGAAGCACCCCCCGGAAGCCCCGCCCCCGGAAGGGCGCGACGATTCCGCGGTCCAACGACCGCGGCCTCATTGAAGCTTGCAAGGCGCAATGCATTACGCATTTCGCAATGATGATTCCGCGGTCCAACGACCGCGGCCTCATTGAAGCGGTCTGGCAGCGGTTGAGCGGCGCCAACGAACCGGGATTCCGCGGTCCAACGACCGCGGCCTCATTGAAGCCCGGCGATAACATCAGCGACGCGTTGATCGCGGAGTGGATTCCGCGGTCCAACGACCGCGGCCTCATTGAAGCAACATTCACTCCGGCAGCTACGAGCCCGTCGTTAGCGATTCCGCGGTCCAACGACCGCGGCCTCATTGAAGCCGTTCGATTAGGATGCGTTCGACGGCATCCGGGTTGGATTCCGCGGTCCAACGACCGCGGCCTCATTGAAGCTTCCGGCGCCCGCTGGGCAACTTCCGGGGGTGGCAGCGATTCCGCGGTCCAACGACCGCGGCCTCATTGAAGCGGGGCCCATTCATCGCGCGGCAATGCTGGTTGACAAGATTCCGCGGTCCAACGACCGCGGCCTCATTGAAGCGGCTCGCTGGGGATCGTGAAGTGTGCCTCGATGCCGATTCCGCGGTCCAACGACCGCGGCCTCATTGAAGCCTTACTTCCGCCAATGGAAAAACCAGATCAAATTGGATTCCGCGGTCCAACGACCGCGGCCTCATTGAAGCCGCAGCATTGAGTCGTTCAGGTGCGATCATTGCGGGATTCCGCGGTCCAACGACCGCGGCCTCATTGAAGCCTCGGCATAGTAGTCAGTTGCGGCTTTCCCGCCATGATTCCGCGGTCCAACGACCGCGGCCTCATTGAAGCGCGTAGAGCAGGCCCTCGTCGAGGTTGGGCACGAAGATTCCGCGGTCCAACGACCGCGGCCTCATTGAAGCTCGCCGATCGCGGCGCGGGCCTTGTCCAGCAGTTCGATTCCGCGGTCCAACGACCGCGGCCTCATTGAAGCCGATCCTCGCGGCATCGATATCGTCGATTGCATCACGATTCCGCGGTCCAACGACCGCGGCCTCATTGAAGCATCCACGTCCATATGAGCAGCGGCGACGGCGAGCCCGGATTCCGCGGTCCAACGACCGCGGCCTCATTGAAGCGTCTGGACCTGGTGGGAAACGTCCGACGCCGGCGGCGATTCCGCGGTCCAACGACCGCGGCCTCATTGAAGCCCTCACGTAGCGGCTGGCCGATTCACCGATCGACCGCGATTCCGCGGTCCAACGACCGCGGCCTCATTGAAGCCCGTCCGACTCGTTGTAAACCGTGTCGAAGCCTCCAGATTCCGTGGTCCAACGACCGCGGCCTCATTGAAGCATCGGCTCGATCCGCGATGCGACGTTTGTCGTAACCGAGATTCCGCGGTCCAACGACCGCGGCCTCATTGAAGCACCGTCGCCGCCGCGTCGGGGCTCATGCGCACCTTGATTCCGCGGTCCAACGACCGCGGAATCATTGAAGCCCCGTAATGATGCAGGCGATCACGAGCGCGTTGGCGGGATTCCGCGGTCCAACGACCGCGGCCTCATTGAAGCACCGACGCCGAACGTCTGGCCACGCTCGAAGCCGGCCGATTCCGCGGTCCAACGACCGCGGCCTCATTGAAGCCGGCGCGGCAGTCTGATCGAAGTATACACCCGGCCAGATTCCGCGGTCCAACGACCGCGGCCTCATTGAAGCTCTTGCATGAAGTCCGCGACCTCGCGCATCTCGGAGATTCCGCGGTCCAACGACCGCGGCCTCATTGAAGCCTTCGGGTAGTGTGCAATGGCAATGGCCGTTGGCAAGGATTCCGCGGTCCAACGACCGCGGCCTCATTGAAGCCGGATGCCGTCGTCGCTGAAGACCTGCTTCATCTGGATTCCGCGGTCCAACGACCGCGGCCTCATTGAAGCTTCTACTACCAGCATCCGTCCGCACCGAGCTACCTGGATTCCGCGGTCCAACGACCGCGGCCTCATTGAAGCCGGCGAGATGCGGATCCTCTTGCCTACCACCGCCGCGATACATCACAGAGGCTTTGCCACAGCACACGTTGCTCTTGCCAGCATGGCGCATGGACAAGCGCACGCAGATCTCGCTCGGTGAGTTGATCGCGTCCACTAGACACGGCTGGTAGGTGAAGGATCTCTTCCTGAATGTCGGGCGCGAGGTGCAGCAGGTTCATGATCTGTGTCATGCGTGGCTGGGTGACGTGGGCGAGCCGGGCCAGTTCAGATTGATCGGCGACGACGCCGTCCCGGAGAAGCTGGTCGAAGCGGATCGCGAGGGCCATCAGTTTCGAGACGCGCGGAACCCGCCCAGCGGAATCGGCCGCCTCGGGCTGCGGCGGCGGTCCCGCTACCGCTGCCTTTCGATGCCCTTTGCGGGCGAAGTGAATCGGCTTGGTGATCGTGGTCACGCTGCGCTCTCCAACTTGCGGTTGATCAGCGACCGAATGCTCGACGGACGGAAGGTGACCGACACGGTGCCGGCGTCGCCGTCGTATTCGACCTTGGACAGCAGCAGCTTGAGCAACCGGGCCTGCTCCTGTGGGGTCAGGCTTGTCCATACGCCATCGAATTCAGCGAGTGCCGCCTGCGCCTCAGCGCGCGACACCGTCTCGCTTTCTAACTCGGCAAGACGTTTCTCCAGTTCGGGCAGCCGTCGGTCGGCGTCGAGGAGGCGCTCTTGCAGGTCCGCCATGCGGCTGGTGGCTTCTGCCGTGGTCGTACCGGCGGCGGCCAGGTCGCGCAGTTCACGGTGGTTCCTTTTCCGTTCGGCGGCCAGGTCGTCACGGTCGCGGCGCAGGGCCACGTGTTCCGCCTGTATGGCGGCGTGGGCGTCGGCGAGTACTTGGGCCAGGAGCGCCTCATCGCGGCCCAGGGCGCGAACCTCGTCGACCACGACACGTTCTATCTCCATGGCGGGCAGTGTTCCGCACGAACACGCATCACGGCCGTTCTTGATCGCGTTGACGCAGCGGTAGTAGCGGTGGCGGTGTTTGCTGCTCTTGCCGTTGAAGGTGTGCGCCATGGCCGAGTCGCAGGTCTTGCAGCGCAGCAGACCACGGAGAAGTGCCCCGTACTTGTTGCGGAACTCGGCACCGCGTGCTCGCCCGTTGTCCTTGAGCTTCGCCTGCACCTTGTCGTACAGGTCCTGTTCGATGA
This sequence comes from uncultured Planctomycetaceae bacterium, assembly GCA_964458935.1. Classification (GTDB taxonomy): domain Bacteria; phylum Planctomycetota; class Phycisphaerae; order Phycisphaerales; family Zrk34; genus CAYWKS01. The sequence goes on along the minus strand of CAYWKS010000010.1, from coordinate 11,518 downwards.
TCGCCTCGTGCTCGCCGTCGTGCAGTTCGTCCTTGTAGCGAATCTTGCCCGTGTAGATGGGGTTCGTCAGCAGCACGTACAGCGTCGCCTTGTCGAACGGGCGTCCGCCGAGTTGCTTACCTTTCTTCGTGGTGCGCAGCTTGTTCGCCCACCCTCGTTGAGCCAGTTCCTTGACCACCGGCAGCAGGGATGCTTCGGCGAGGTACATCCTGAAGATATCCCGCACGCGCGTGGCTTCCTTGGCGTTGATGACCAGCTTCGGACTCGGGCCGGAGCGATCCACGTCGTAACCCAGCACCGGGGCACCACCGGTCCACTTGCCCTTGCGGGCCTGAGCGGCCAGCTTGTCGCGGATGCGCTCGCCGATGATCTCACGCTCGAACTGGGCGAAGCTCAGCAGGATGTTCAGCGTCAGCCGACCCATTGAATGGCTGGTGTTGAACTGCTGCGTGACGGAGACGAACGATACGCCCTGGCGTTCGAATGTCTCCATGATGCGTGCGAAGTCCATCAGCGATCGGCTGAGACGGTCAACCTTGTAGACGACCACGCAGTCGATCTTGCCCGCGTCAATGTCCCGTATCAGGCGGTCCAGCGCCGGGCGTTCCATGCTACCGCCGGAGTAACCGCCATCGTCGTAGCGGTCGGGCAGCGCCGTCCAGCCCTCGGCCTTCTGGCTGGCGATGAACGCCTCGGCCGCTTCGCGCTGGGCGTCGAGCGAGTTGAACTCTTGATCGAGGCCTTCCTCGCTGGACTTGCGTGTGTAGATGGCACACCGCGTGGTGGGCTTGGCCGGCGTGGTGGTGTTCTTGGCTCGGCTCTTCCTCATCGCTGGGCTCCCAGCTTGAAGAAGCGGAAGCCGTTGATGTGGCTGCCGGTGATGCGTTTCGCTACGGCGCTCAAGGTGCGGTAGCGCTGGCCTTCGAACTCGAACTGACCGTCGGCCTGTACGACCACCCGATACGACCGGCCCTTGTACCTGCGGACGATCGCCGAGCCGGGGGTGGGCAGACGCGGGTCGATCGCTTGTTGCCGGCCATCTTTGCGCACGGCTCTGGTGATGGTCGTGGTCTCGCCAGTCGGGGGCGGGCAGACCATCGTCTTCGGTGGCATGACCCGCACCTCGGCGTCGTTGGCCAGTTCCGCTGCGCGCCTGCGGGCACGTTCGGATAGGTCGCCCTCGGCGTTGGCCTGGATGCGCCAAGCGTTCTTCCGGATCAGATAGGCCCGGTGGCGGGTGCGGCAGGGCTGGCCATGCAGTTCTCGGTACAGGTCGGACAGTTCGCCGGTGGTCATGTCGTGCAGGGTGTCGAGTTCGGCTTCGATGTCGGTGGGCATGTTGGCTCCTTTCAAGCAGCGTTTTCCGAAACGCGGCCGTTAACCGGCGGGCCGCGGAGCCACACTGAGCCTCGTTTCCGCAGGAAGATCAAGTGGAATCTGCGCGTCTTCGGCAGATGCGTCGGTGGTCGCTGTATCGCCTGCTCGCGACGCTCGGACGCACCGCACCAGGCCTTGAGCCAGGATGCCTGCGACCTCGCGCCGGCGCTCGTCAGATGTCATGGATTCCGGATCGCGATTGGATAGCACGGCAGCACTCCGCAGGGATCATTCCCCGCGGGTTATGTATGCCTTGGTCTGACGCAGTGGACGCAGAACGTCACGTACAGGTCCCGTCCAGTTGCGTTCAGCCGTAATCCGCCGACAATCGATGGGTCTTGGGCTAAGCTGGCAGTTTCGTCCGCTTGAACCGGGACACAGCAGAGGGCGGAGGTCCGACAAGGCCATGAAGCAGAATCTCGCGCCACATCTGGATGATCTTCAGCTTGAATGCGTGCTGATGCAGTCATGGAAGAAGGTCTCTTCCTACCTGCGCTATCACAGCTGGTACGCCGACACGCTCGGTATTGACTATCAGTCCCTTCGTATCCCGACGTTCATCAAGGAAATCAGAGATCAACTGGCTGCTCCTGAACAATGGCAATCAGAACCACTCGAGTTGGTTCCGGCACCAAAGACACAGCACTGGACTTTCCGGAACGAGAAATGGGAACCACACGAAAGTCTAGCTGGGCGCATGCGCCCCCTGGCTCATGTCGCCCTACGTGATCAAGTAGTGGCGACCGCCATGCTGCTCTGCTTGGCTGATCGAGTTGAATCCGCCTTGGGCGATCCACGGCTGTCTATTGAGAAGCATGAGAATCGCCAGCGGGTCCTGGCGTACGGCCATCGACTGTTCTGTGACCGTCACCGAGGCGAGCTGCGCCACCGTTGGGGTAGCTCAAAGCTATACCGTCTCTACTTTCAAGATTACCAGACGTTCTTGACGCGCCCGAGAATTGTCGCTGAACCCTTGGCACAGCATGGCGAGTTCATAGACGACCATGAGTATGAGTACGCCATCGTTCAGAGCGATCTCTCTAAGTTCTATGATCGCGTCAGGCCATCACTCCTCCACGACAAGTTGCGTCGGCTGCAGCAGGACGCGTCCGAGGAAGAGTTTTTCACCTTGGCCGAACGGGTGCTATCGTGGCAATGGGCGAATCGTAAGGAAGCGGAAGCGTACGCAGAACAAAGCGACATCGATGACTTCATGTCGGTTGCTTTGCCGCAAGGGCTGGTTGCCTCCGGATTCTTCGCCAACATTGTACTGACCGACTTTGAGGCAGCGCTTCGCGGTGCTCTTGATTCAGCAATAGACGAAGCAGGCAATTACGTTCTTCTGGATGCCTGCTACTACGTTGACGACATGCGGCTCGTCCTACGCGTCCCACGCGGCACCCCTGAAACTGATATCGAAAAGGCATTCATAGACTGGGCAAGAGCACTACTCGAAGTCTCGGCTCCCGGGCTGCGAGTAGAGCCGGAGAAGACCGAGGTAACTGTTGAAGGACGCGACCGCCGCTTTCTCGTACCGCAGGCACGCGCAGCACAGCGGATTCAGACTGAAGTGTCTGGTGGCTTCGACATGCTGCATGGGACCGAACTGATCGGGGCCATCGAAGGATTCTTTCATACGCAGCAACGATACTCATCATCGTCCACTCCAGAGGACAGTGGGAGAACAGGGCTACTGGTTGGCGTTTCGGATATGCGAGACGAGACGGCGTCCCGTTTTGCGGCCGGCAGGTTTCGGCGTACGTTCCGATCGCTTCGGCCACTGCTGCCAACGTCTCTTCCAGACGCAGATGATGCCACGCACGAAGAAGCCGGCGACGGTGAAGACGCGGCATCGGGGTCGCATCGCGATGTAGTGCTGACACGGGAGCAACTCGACGAGCGTGCGAAGTTGTTCTCAGCACTGCTGATAGAGGAGTGGACCGGAAATCCTGCCAATGTACGACTGTTGCGGGTTGCACTGGACATGTATCCAAGTCCAGATTTCGTGTCGCAAGTGTTGGCCATTCTTCGACCCGGGTGGAGCGACGCTGGCGTACGTGGCCCCAAACGCGAGGTCCGTCTCTACTGCCTATCTGAGGTATTTCGGGCCGGTGCGACAGAGACTGGCATCGTCCCGGATGGGGAGTGCCTGCCGGATGATCTCTTGGTTGCCGACTACCACAAGGAGCTTATCCGTGAGGGAGTTGACATTCTGAAAGCATATCTCGAAGCGCCGACGAGGCGTTCTCGCTTTCCCTGGTACCTGCTGCAACAGGTGTTTCTCTATTTGACTGCTCGCGATGCATTCCCAGAAGAAGTCGCAGACTTGCGGGCATCTGGCGGCCCGTTGCTTGCGCACTATCGCCTGTTCGCTAAATACCTCGCAGGTGCGCCGCCGGTGTCGCTTGAGCAACGATCCGTATTCCTTGGCATCGCTATGACTGGGTTCGGCATAACTGATGTGCGCAGGCTGCTGGCGGGGAAGACTGTATCGGAGGAGTTTCTGGTACAGGTCAACGAACTATCTCCTTCGGTCGCTGATCGGGTTTGGGCGCACGCAGGCCCCGAGGCGTCCAATCGAATGCGGGGAGTTGCCCAGAGACTCGGTCTGGAGGCGAGGGCGGCTCAATCATCACGGTCGACAGTGGCGGACCTGGCAGCTCGCCAACGAAATCCATTCTGGCAGGAAGAGAATCTGCTCAAGTTGGCCGCGTGGTTGATGGACCATTCTCCTGATGTCCATTCAGAACCGGTTACCCCGTGGCAAGTCGCTTGCCTGTGTTCTCAGGAAGACTCGGAAGGTTTCGGTGCAGTCGATCCCGAATCGTTTGAGCTTGTGAGGTCGCACAAGACAGCGGCTGGCCTGTTCCAACCTCCGGAGTGGTGCGAGAGCGATGAGGAGCGTCAGCGCTATCAGATTGGTTTGCTCTTAAGGTTCGCGATTCGAGGAACTACGGCATTCGATGGCGATCATCGTGTTCTTTCGCGCGTGGCTGAGCTAACCTACCGGCGTCCGGTGTCCCATTGGGAGCAGCAACGTTATTCCAGCTACCAGGGAAGGTCTGCATTCGGACCGGCGTGGATTCCACTGTCGTCGTTCACAGAGGATGTTCTCTTTGAGCTCCTGAGATGGCCAGGCTCAGGGCCGGGAGAGGCGGTGCGGTCAATCGATGCGCTGAGTATGCAGGTGAAGGAGAGGCTCCGATGGCACGACAGGCACCGCGGTGTTCATTCGCGGCAGATATTTCTGGATCAGCGAGCATCACCACCTTACGAGAAGCCGCGAGGTGATTGGTCACGTCCATTCCGGGTGGGAATTGTTCAGTCGGTGATTCCATCACTAGCCGACTTCGTGGCACACTCGGGCGATCCAGAACTGCTGGCTGATGTGCACTTCAGGCGGCGGCAGCGTGCTCATCTCGCTGCTTTGCTCGAGGGCGTGCTGCAAATGGTGAGGGTGCGCCATACGCACAAGGAGCAGGAGCGCTTCGATGGCAACCTGATCGATCTACTGATCCTTCCTGAATTGGCAGTCCATCCCGTGGACATTCGGCCACTGCTGGTGCCCTTCGCAAGGGCCAACAAGTGCATGATTCTGTGCGGATTGGTCTATCACAGGGAAGCAGCGCTCATGCAGCCTGGCGCAATGCGAGCGCCACTGATTAACAGCTGTCTGTGGCTCATCCCAGAATGGACAAGGGCTGCCGGTTTTCAGCTTCGCGAGATCGAGCAAGGGAAGAAGCACCTCGCCAGCGACGAGTTGGCGCTACCAGAGCAACCTGTAAGTTTCCGGCCGGCCCAATGGCTGGTTCGGTACGAATGGAGTAACCGGCAGCAGGATCGACCGATGACTCTGTCTGCGTCGGTATGCTTCGATGCGACTGACTTGGCGCTGGCGGCTGATCTTCGGTCGCGAAACGACCTCTACATTGTCTGCGCCCTGAACAAGGACGTGGGCACATTCGATCGTATGTCGGAAGGGCTTCATTACCACATGTTCCAAGGCGTAATGGTGGTGAACAACGGTGAGTTTGGGGGAAGCAGCTTCTTCATGCCGTACAAGAGCCCGTACCATCGTCAGGTGTTCCATTTGCATGGGCAACCCCAGGCGTCGATTGCGTTCGCTGAGATCGACCCTGGAAAGCTCATCAATCGTCCGCAAGAAGCCGACACGCTGAATCCGACTGGCAAGTGGAAGACCCCACCGGCGAATCTGTGAGCGGCTCCCGCAAGCGCGGCTATTGGTGATCCAGTTCGAAGCTGGTGCGCATTCAGTTGCGCCCACCCTCAGGCGCAACCCCCTGATAAATCGAGCCCATGTCTCGGCTCGGTTATCAGAGACTTTGGGCGCGATCGGGCGTCGGCGGGCGAGACACGGGCCTGTCCGGTTATGTCTCTCCGGCGCGTGGCATTCGTCGGTCTGACCGACCCGTTCCGCTAAACCCTTGCGGGAACTGGCGTAGAAAACGAAAACGCCGCCGAATTGTCTCGGCGGCGTTCTGCGTTAACCGTGGGGCCGGTTTGGTTTGCAACCGGCCGGGAAATAGCGGGGGTAGGATTCGAACCTACGACCTCCGGGTTATGAGCCCGACGAGCTACCAGGCTGCTCTACCCCGCATCGTTGGTAGATGCGAAATTGTATGTTATCGGTTAAGGATGTCAACTGTGGTTCCGCGGTGGCATCGTCGCGGTGGGCGCATCGCGCTTCCACATCGAAGTCGGCGTGGCGGTGAGCCGATACCACCTCAAGCGGCCGCCGCTCGTGCCGCGGGAGACGTGCATGCCTGTCAAGCGATTCATCGCCGGTGTTCGCCAGCTCGCCCACGGCGCGGTAGCAGCCCCGCGTGCGGCGGCGGGGGCTGATCCGGCCGACCCGGATGTCATCGAGGCGCGTCGGCGGGCTTGTGCGGCGTGCGAGCACGCGTCCGGCCGCAAGAACCTCACCCATCTCGGCCTGTACGCGCTGACGCCGGTCAGCCGCTGCCGCCTGTGCCGGTGCCAGATCCATCTCAAGACGCGACTGGCGTCGGAGCGCTGCCCGCTCGACATGTGGTGAGCCGGCGGCCGACCGGTGGTTCGGTCGCGGGCTGCCGGCCCGGCGTCCGGGCGGGCTCGGGTGCTGCGATGCCCGAAGTGGGCGTGGGCGGTGCTGGCGAGGCGGCGGGCGAGCCGGTTATGATGCAGCCGGATCAGGCCCGCGAGCATGAATACAAGAAGGAGAATGCCATGCGTATCGCGTTGACTGCCGTGATGCTGATGTCCGTCGCTGCGTTGTCGGCCTGCAGCACGGCGCCGAATACCCAGGGCGAGCGAATGCTGCTGGAGGAAGAGGCGGTGATGACGATGCAACGGTTCAAGCAGAGCCATCCGGCCGTCGCCAACGCGTTCCAGAAGACCGCGGTCGCCTGGGCGGTCATTCCGACCGTGACGAAGGGCGCGGTGGGCGTGGGCGGCGCCCGCGGGCGCGGCGTGCTCTTCCAGGACGGCGCGATCGTGGGTTATTGCGATCTGAGGCAGGCGTCGATCGGCGCCCAGGTCGGCGGCGAGACCTACTCGGAGATCATCTTCTTCGAGGACCAGGACATGGTGAAACGATTCAAAGACGGCGCGTTGAGCCTGAATGCCCAAGCCGCCGCCGTGATCGACCGCAAGGGCGGCACCACCAAGGCGCGCTACCGCGATGGCCTGGCGGTGGCGACGTTCGACTCCGGCGGTGCGATGGTGGATGCGTCGATCGGCGGCCAAGGCTTCAGCTATCGGCCCAAGTACTGATCGGCCCGCAACAAGCGATGCAACCCGGCGGCCCCGGCGGAAGCGTCGGGGCTTTTTCATGCCCAGCGGGAAACGACCGCCCGGTGCGCGCGATCGGGTCGCGTGTCCGCCCCCCGCATCCCCCCACCCCGGCCATCGATCATAAGTGGCTGACTGGAATGGGTTTGGGTTGCTCGCCGGCGTGAGTCCGCCTTTGGCCGCCGGTGTCCGGGCGGCCAGCGGCGCGGGTGCGGCGGGGCTAAACCGCGGTGGCGGGTGTTTCAGGCGCGGCGTCGGTCTTGGCGTCGGGTTGGGGCGCCGCGGCGGGGATGGGCTGGGCTGAGGGCATCTCTTCGGGCTCGGGGAGTTTGATGTCCCAGGCGAGGCCGAGCTTGCGCATGAGCTTGATGGTCCACCAGGTGGGGTCGAACTCGAACCACCGCAGGCCGTGGGCGGCGGAGCGGGGGTGGGCGTGGTGGTTGTTGTGCCAGCCCTCACCGAAGCTGAGCAGGGCGACCCACCAGAGGTTGGTGGATTTTTCTCCGGTGCTGTCGTAGTTCTGGTAGCCCCAGGTGTGAGCGGCGGAGTTGACGAACCAGGTGCCGTGATAGACGACGACGGTGCGGAGCGCCACGCCGTAGACGACCCAGGAGATGCCGACCCACATGCCCCCGATCGCCCAACCGGCGGCGAGCAGCCCGGCGGCGAGCAGCAGTTGGGGCCAGACGAACAGACGGTCGATCAGCCGCAGGCCCGGGTCACGTTGGAGGTCTTTGGCGGCGTCGGGTCCGTGGATGCCTTCGAGCGTGCGGTGGAGCGTCCAGGTGATGTGCGACCAGGTGAACCCGTGGGTGGGGCTGTGGGGGTCGTGGTCGGTGTCGGAGTGTTTGTGGTGGAGGCGGTGGACGCCGACCCAGTCGACCGGCCCGCCCTGCCAGGCGATGCAGCCGCACAGCGCAAGCAGGTACTGGACCCAGCGATAGGTCTTGAAGGAGCGATGGGTGAGCAGGCGGTGGTAGCAGAGGGTGACGCCCAGACCGCCGCTGACCCAGATGAGCACGAGCATGATGGCGAGCCCGGACCAGGTGAAGGTCTGGGGCAGGAACACGCCCAGCGCGAGCACGTGGAGCATTCCGATGCCGATGATCACGTGCCAGTTGAGATTGCGCCACTGCACGCCGCCCCGATGGGGGCTCGCCGGAGGGGTGTGGTCAGTCATGATGTCCTGTCGTATGAGGCGTTGCGTACGGTCGTCCATGACCAGGTTGGCCGCATGTTAGCACAACGTGGGCGTCGGGACGACCGGGTGCGGGGATATGGCGGGAAAACGGGGGTGACCCGGCGAGGCACCTGGGCCGGTGGCGATCCATACCAGTCCGCTTGAACCCTCCGATTCGGTTCGGCCTGACGTCACCGCAGACACACCATGGGCTCGATTTATCGGGGGGTTGGGCCTGATGGTGGGTGCAACGGTTCACACACCCCGGTCTTAGACATTTTGGCTATTCGCCACTTGACCGCAAGCCGATGATTAGACAAAATGTCTAGGTGCGAGTGATCAGCCTCATACGCCTGCGCGAGTTCTGGTCTCGGCATCCCGACGCCCAGACGCCGCTGCGGCAGTGGTACAAGCTGGCCGTCCACGCCCGGTGGCAGAGCATCCGAGACTTTCGGGCCGATCTGCCCTCGGCCGACGGCGTGACGAACGAGCGCGGCGAGACACTGACCGTGTTCAACGTCGGCGGCAACAAGTACCGCCTGGTCGCCCGAATCCGATACGACTACCAGTTGATCAACATCCGCGTCGTGTTGACGCATGCCGAGTACGACACAGGCAAATGGAAGGAATAGCCATGGGCAAGACCCGCCACGAACAAGACAAGCTGCCCGGCCGCTTCGTAGACCTCGTCCGGCTGATGCCGCCCCAGGCCATCGCCGACGATGTTCAGCTCGACAACACGACCGAGATGATCGATCGCCTCATGGCCATCCCGAAGCTGACCAAGGGCCAGGCGCTCTACCTCGAAACACTGACGCAACTCGTCGAGGTGTACGAATCGGAGCACCACGCGATCGACACCGCCGGCGTCACGGGCATCGACTCGCTCAAGTATCTGATGGACGAGAACGACATGACCGCCACCGACCTGGCGAACCTGCTCGGCGTGCACCCGAGCATGGGCTCGAAGATTCTCAAGGGCGAGCGGAAACTGACCGCCGACCACCTGCGAAAGCTGACCGACCGGTTCCACGTCGAGGCGTCGCTGTTCCTCTGATGAACACGGCTTAGGTCCCGCCAACCGTGACGACATCCACCGGTCGGGAGTCGCCGGAGAGACATAACCGGACAGGCCCGCGTTCCGCCCACCGAACCCCGATCGCATCCAAGGTCTCTGATAACCAAGCCGAGACATGGGCTCGATTTATGAGGGGGTTGCGCCTGGGAGTGGGCACAACTGCTACCGATTCCTGCCTTACATGTCTCGTCGGAACAGCCGTATGCCGGCCTCCGCCTCCAGCCCCTTGCAGATCATATCAGCTCGCTCTTGTAGGAACTGCCGGAACCCCCGCTTCACATCACTCCGCCAAACGCCGCTTTCATCATGCACCGGGATCATGTGCTTCGTCATCTTTCGCTTGAAGTATGTGCCCTCCTCTTTGACCTCGGCAAGATACAATCGGGGCCGACGTGAGCCGATCGACTGATTCTCGTCGGCGGTCAGAAGGCAGATGTTGCAGATGCTGTTGTAAAGAGCGGCCGGTAGTCCCGCTTGGGCAAGCACCGCTCGTGGAAAAACATGGTGGCGGTCCTTCCTATTGGCGGCAGATGTGTAGCGATCCAACGGAATCGGATTGAGTCCGTCATCTAGGATGCTCACGGGCCCACGACGGAGCAGCATACAGTAGTAGGCGGCAGTGATGCCCGTGCGAGATGCATACTGCGACTTGCGGACGTCGATCCGCTCCACCTCTGGCGTGTACCAGAAGCGGCCCCGCCCCGAGTTTGCTAGGCGTTTGAAGAACTTGACGTCGTCGGGCAGACAACGGTTGAAGTTCCGCCCCGAGTACCGTCCACCGACAGCAGTTGCCCAAAACCATCGTCGCAACTGCTCCTTTTGCGTGGCGCTAGGGCCACGGCCGTTCCAGAAGAAGAACAGAGCGAGTACTGCCACCATGTAGTCTGAATACAGATACTCTCGGTTCAATACACAGAAATGCTGTCGCAAGTAGTCGACGGCCTTCCCAAAACACGTGCCCAATTGGTGCCATTGCTTCGCGAGCTGTTTCAGCAGACGGGGGTCGGCCTTCGCCTCTCGCTCAAGGCGTTGAATAACTGTTCGAAGCGCTTCGCCGCGGGCTTCTGTGCCGCCTCGCACAACTGACATGGCAAACAAGATCGGCATTTCGGGAATGCTGCCGAATCCATCGTCAATGTGCTGGTGGACCTCATGGCGTATGTCGCGCAGGTCGAGGTCTTCGGCCCGCGTGAAGATGGCGTCAGCCGTTGTGATCTTCATGCCCTGTGTATTGATTCGGAGGAACGATTCCCGAATAGTGTCGAGCTTGCCTTGCACATACATCAAGTGCACCGGGTAGCGCAGAATACGCTCGCGAGACTTACGCACTCGTTCCTTCTGCCGTTTGCCGAGATGGCTCAGCCGGGATCGCCACTGTGGATGCAGAACATCTGAGAGCGATTCATACCGCCCGCGGATCGGCCGCCGGTAGCGGACCTGCTGCCCGTCATCTTCTTTCTCCAACGACAGCACAACGCGACGGAACTTGATCTCTTTGCCACGGGCATTGCTAAGCGTGCGGCCCTCGCGAACATGGTGGATCACCGACACGCGCTGCTGCCCATCGATCAGAAACCACACTTTGCCGTTCTTGGCGTTGAACGGCGGAAGCACATTGTAGTTTTGACGGAGATAGAGCCTTTGGCTGCGAGGCGTCTCCCAAACCATCACCACACCGATGGGCATCCTGGCGAGGATGCTGTCGAGCAACTTGGCTGCTTTTGGTCCGTCCCACACAAACTCACGCTGCAGCTTCGGAATGGCGAATCGCCCTTCATCTACATGCTCAAGTAACTGCTTGAACGTTCGGGCCTGAATGTCAATGTGCTTGCGTGGCATTTCGGTCTAATCCGTTACTTTGTTGCCAGAACCGTCTCGTCTAGCTACATCGTGCACTGTGTACTGGCTCGGAGAAGATGAAACTGCCAGCTTAGCGAAAGCCCTGTCAATTGTCTGTAGATTGCGGATGAACGCAACTTGCCGCGAGTCCTGCTGAGCGTGACGCGCCCACGAAGCCAGTTCAGGGCATACATAACCGGCGGGGAATGATCCCTGCGGAGTGCTGCTGTGCCATCCAATCGCGATCCGGATTC
>CAYWKS010000009.1:98868-124724 GCA_964458935.1 uncultured Planctomycetaceae bacterium | reverse complement strand
CAACGCCACGTTCCAGTGGAAAGAAGTTGCCGAGGGCCAGATCGCTTTCAGCGGCGCGCCACTCATCGGCATCGCTCTCGTGCTCGCAGCTGTGGTGTTCGGCCTCTACGACCTGATCTCACGGGGCCACTTCAGACACGGCCGAAATCGAAGCTATGGGGTTCAGCAGTCACCCCCATCGAGCGCGCCCAACCCAGAACCGCCTGCCGTGGAGATCAAGCGAACGGCCACCGGCGTACACTTGGTATTCAAGGGCGACGCTGTCAAGGAATTGCGCGATGGCGAGTGCCGTGAGTTTGTGAAGGCTGTTATTAGGGACGATCATGAACGATAGCGGATATACAAGCTACGCGACGATGTACCGTTCCACCTTCATCAACGAACTGCTGGAGTTGGTTTCGCAATTGCCGGATTCTGCCACCAAGGCGTCTCTGTATCGGGTATTGGGGCGGCACCTTCTGGAGCAGCAGTGTCAGCTCCCAGATGCACTGCGAGCGCTGACCGAAGCGGACAGGATTAGTCGGGCCACGCTCGGCGATCATAGTCCCGTGCTAGCTAAGGACATTAGCAATACTGGGAGCATCTTGAACGCAGCCGGCCAGTTCGAGGAAGCGAGAGGGAAACATGAGGAAGCCCTACGCATCACTCGCGCCGTCTTAGGCGATGACCATCCTGACGTCGCGACCGGCATCAACAACATCGGCGACGTACTCGAAGCAATGGGTGATCTGCCGGGGGCGAAGCGACGCTACGAGGAAGCCGAGCGCATCGACCGCGCTGCCTTCGGTGACGACCATCCTGCCGTGGCGACCGATGTCAATAATCTTGGCAGCGTGCTTCAGGCCATGGGCGATCTGGCGGGCGCGAAAGAATGCTTCAAGGAAGCCGAACGCATTTTCCGCGTCGCGTTCGGCGACAATCACCCCAATCTAGCGTCGGCCATCAACAACATCGGCAGCGTGCTCCTCGCCATGGGCGACCTTGCGGGCGCGAAGGCCCGGTTCGAGGAGGCCGAGCGCATCGACCGCGCCGCGTTCGGCGACGACCATCCCAAAGTCGCCATCTGCGTGAACAACCTCGGCAGCGTGCTCAAAGCCATGGGCGACCTTGCGGGGGCGAAGGCGCGGTACGAGGAGGCCGAGCGCATCGACCGCACCGCGTTCGGCGACGATCACCCCAGCGTCGCGAGAGACGTCAACAACATCGGCGCCGTGCTCCAGGCCATGGGCGATCTGCGGGGCGCGAAAGAACGCTACGAGGAAGCCGAACGCATCGACCGCGCCGCATTCGGTGACGACCATCCCGAGGTTGCGACTGACGTGAACAACATCGGCGACGTGCTCCAGGACATGGGCGATCTGCCGGGCGCGAAAGAACGCTACGAGCAAGCCGAACGCATCTTCCGCGCCGCATTCGGAGACGACCACCCCAACGTCGCCATCAGCGTGAACAACATCGGCACCGTGCTCCAGGCCATGGGCGATCTGGAGGGCGCGAAAGAACGCTACGAGCAAGCCGAACGCATCGACCGCGCCGCATTCGGCGACGACCATCCCAACGTCGCCATCCGCGTCAACAACATCGGCAGCGTGCTCAAGGCCATGGGCGATCTGTGGGGCGCGACAGAATGCTTCGAGGAAGCCGAATGCATCGACCGCGCCGCATTCGGCGACAACCATCCCAAAGTCGCCATCCGCGTGAACAACATCGGCGCCGTGCTCCAGGCCATGGGCGATCTGGAGGGCGCGAAACGACGCTACGAGGAAGCCGAGCGCATCGACCGCGCCGCATTCGGCGACGACCATCCCAACGTGGCCCGAGACGTGAACAACATCGGCGGCGTGCTGCACGCCATGGGCGATCTGGAGGGCGCGAAACGATGCGTTGAAGAAGCGTTCGGCATCGTGATCCGCGCGCACGGGCCACGGGGGTCGAACGTTGTGTCCGCTGCGCGCAACGTGCTTGCCGTCGGCGGCGATCCGCTGGCGATCGCGCGTCAGATCGGCGGCGACGATCTGGCCGCGCAGCTCAAGGCCGCGATGGACGACCAGCCGCCCCGGCCGGGCGCGTAGGCGCATCGCCGGCGGCCGCCATCACCACCGCCGCCGCACAATCTGAACTTTCTCTGTTAATTCCCCGCAAGATGCACGGGGCGGCGCGCAGCGAAGCGTCGGCGCGCCCCTATCTATGGGGGGCGATGCGGTTTTGCCGCCGGCGGGCCGGGTAGCTTGTCCGCCACCCCCCGGGGCGGCCGGGGCGGCGCGGCCGCCGCGACGCGGTTGTGCGCGAGCCGCCACCGACCGGGCCCACGATGCATGCCAACACCGACCGGCCCAATTCATAACACCCCGCGCCGCCGCGACATGCGGCCGGCCCCCGCCGCGCCGCCGGCGCGGCGCCCGGTCGGGCGCGGCCGGTCGGCCACGGGCGGACACACCCCCATCCAATGCGCAACCAGTTCACATACAAAGCGTTATAATTCAGTTGCCCGCCCCCCCAGGCCCGGGGCGGACACGCGGCCCAGCCATGCGCCCCGACGCGTCGCCATCGTTTACACTGCCCGCATGAGCATGCAACTGGCCGGCATCGTCGAAGCACTGCAACATATCGCGCCGCTGCACCTGGCGGCGGATTGGGACAACGTGGGCTTGCTCGTGGAGCCGACCCGCCCGCGGCGGGTCAACCGCGTGATGCTCACGATCGACCTGACGGACGCGGTGGCCGCCGAGGCGATCGAGGCGGGGGCGGAGCTGATCGTCGCGTATCACCCGCCGATCTTCAGCGGGGTCAAGCGGATCGGCGAGCTGAAGCCGGCCGTCCGGGCCGCCATGGACAAGCGGATCGCGGTGTACTCGCCGCACACCGCGCTGGACGCGGCGCCGGGGGGGATGAGCGACTGGCTGGCCGAGGCGTGCGGCCGGACCGATTACGTCGAGCCGATCGACCAGGCCGCCGTGCACGACCCGGGCCTCGAGTGCAAGCTGGTCGTGTTCGTGCCGGCCGAGCACGTCGACGCGGTCCGCGAGGCGCTGGCGACCGAGGCGGGCGGGGTCGGCGGGATCGGCAACTACACGCACTGCTCGTTCAACACGCCGGGCTTCGGCACCTTCAAGGGCGGCGAAGGGTCCAACCCCGCCTACGGCCGCCGCGGCCGGGTCGAACGCGTCGACGAGGTCAGGCTCGAGATGGTCTGCCCCAAGGCGGCGCTGGCCGACGCGCTGGCGGTGATCCGGCGGGCCCACCCGTACGAGGAGCCCGCCTGGGAGGCGTACGAGCTGATCGACCCGCCGCTGCCCGGTGGCGGGATGGGCCGCATGGCCATCCTCAACCGCCCGGCCACGCTCCACACGCTCGTGGGGCGGATCAAGAAGCACCTGCGCCTGCCGCACGTCCGCGTGGCCAGGCCAGACGTCATGAACGGCCGCGCCGAACTGGACTGCGTGGCGGTCTGCCCCGGGGCCGGCGCGGGCGTGTTCGAGGGGCTCAGCGGGCCGCAGTTGTACCTGACCGGCGAGATGAAGCACCACGACGTGCTGGCGAAGGTCGCCGACGGGGCGGCGGTGGTGCTGACCGATCACACGAACACCGAGCGCGGGTACCTGCCGCGGCTGCGGCGGCGGCTGGAACGGGCGCTGGGCGACGGCGTGGCGGTGCGAACGGCGAAGGCCGACCGCGATCCGCTCCGCGTGGTCTGAGCGCACGGGTCAGCCGGCCACGCCGGTCAACGCTCGGGCAGGTAAGTGGCGGCGCAGCCGGGGGCCTCGGTGACGGTGACGCTGACAAGGGCGGCGCGGCCGGTCAGGTGCGGTGCGAGGGTGTCGGCGATGTGCTGGGCGACCCGCTCGGCCGATGGGTTGTGCTCGGCGAACGGCGTCAGGTCGTTCAGGTGCTTCTGGTGAAGCGTCTTGCACACGCCGTCGAGCAGCCGCTCCAGCTCGTGGAAGTCCACGACAAGGCCGCAGTCATCCAGCCCGGGCGCCGCGACGACGGCGGTGATCCGCCAGTCGTGGCCGTGCACGGGCTCGATCACGCCATCGGGCAGCCGCAGGGCATGGGTGGCGTTGAAGTGTCGCTCGACGTGTAGCTGGTACATGGCCATGACCCATGGTAGCAGCCCGGGCCGGGCGGGCGGGTCAGGCCCCCGCGGGCTGGGCGGAGGCGAGCGGGCCGGCCACGGGGCGGACGACGGCCAGGGCGTTGGCGGGCATGCCCGACAGGTCGGTGGCCGGGCCGGTCGCCTCGCCGGCGTCGTTGATGGGCTGCACGACGGGCCGGTCGAGGTGGTTGGCGTTGGCGGCGAGCACGCGGGCGATCCGGTCGTCGGAGAGCTTGACGTACGAACCGACGGGGAACAGCCCGGCCGCCTGAACCAGGGCGCGGGTCGCGGGCTTGTAGAACTGGCCGGCGGCGGCGGAGCGGACCATCTGCTCCATGGCGACGTAGGGCAGGCGGTTGCGGCGATAGTGCCGCGGGCTGGTCAGGGCGGCGAAGACGTCGGCGACGGCGATGACGCGGGCGAGGTCGCAGATCGCTTCGCCGCGGAGGCTCTGCGGGTAGCCGCTGCCGTTCTCGCGCTCGTGGTGTTGCCACGCCGCGAGCCGGATGACGTCGGCGACGCCTTGGATCGCATCGAGCATGGCAACCGAGTAGACGGTGTGGCGCTGGACGCGGCCGCGGTCGATGTCCGAGAGCTGCTCGCCGCCGATGCGGATGCGCTGGGGGATGAGGAGCATGCCCATGTCGCAGGTCAGCGCGGCGAGGCCGGCCTGGCGCACGTGCGCCTCGGACCAGGTCAACTGGGCGGCCGTGGCCATGGCGAGCACGGCCACGCACATGGCGTGGTCGGGCAGGTAATCATCGCGGCGTTCGACGAGCAGCGCCAACTGGGTGAAGCGGGCGCGATGGTGAAGCAGCAGCGGCCAGAGCGCGTCAATGATGTGGGCGAAAGCATCAACATGCACATCCTGGCCGGCCTCGACGGCCGCGTACAGGTCGCGCAGCGCGTCGACATGCTTCTCTCGGAAGAAAGCGAGCTGCTCACCCTGCAGCCACGGGCAGTCCGCTTCGGGTCGCCGGTCCCAGATCTCCACCTGCTCGGGTGGGAAGTGCGGCGTCACCTGCGCGGCGCGATCGCGGAGCTGCTCGATCAGGTCATCGGCCCGGGCCATGCGCTGCTTGCGGAGGCGGGCCCGCTCGCCCTGGGGGTCGGGCGCCGGGATGTCCTGCGGTGCCAGGGGCTCGGTCACCGTCGCGGGTGGTTCCACCGTGGGCGAGACGGGCTGAGCGGCGGCGGCGACTTCATCGGCCGAATCGGCCAGGACGACTTGGGCTGCGCTCTGCCGCAGCAGGATTCTGATGTGCCGGGCGGTGATGGGCGTGTTGGGGGGGATGACTTTCTGGCCCCGTGGCAGGAAGACAGCCTGCGGGTAGCAATCCCCTTCGCGAATCGATGTCACACGCAACCATTTCATGGCAACCAAAGCCCCCGCATATCGTCAGCGCCCTGCCGGGTCGGCCTGCACTCCATCAATGGTTGCTATCGGCGAGACGGGGATTGAGGTTAACAGCCAATCAGGCGGCGGTCATCGGGGCGGCGCGGGGGCGGCGGAGCTTGAGACTGGCCGATAATCGGTTAGTCTGATCGGCCCGGACGGCGGCGTGGCCGCGTCGACGGCAACGCTTGAGACAGGAGTTCGCCATTGGAAGATGCGCCCTTGATGCTGTCGGTCAGCGGGATGCGTGGCTGGATCGGTTCGACGATGACGCCGGAGGCGGCCGGTCGATTCGCCGGGGCGTTCGCGTCGGAGGTCCGGGCGGCGACGGGCCGGGCGAATCCGCACGTGGTGATCGGTCGTGACAGCCGACCCTCGGGGCCGATGGTGGAACACGCCGCGGTAGCGGGGTTGCTCGGGGCGGGCTGCGGGGTGACGTGTCTGGGCATCGTGGCGACGCCGACCGTGGCGGTCATGATCAATCACCTCGGCGCAGACGGCGGCATGGTCGCGACCGCGAGCCACAACCCGATCGAATGGAACGGCCTGAAGCCGCTGACACGTGACGGGGTCGCGCCACCGCCGCCGCAGGCGAAGGCCATTATCGACCGATTTCACGCCGGGCGCGTCGACTACGCCGCGGTGGCGGACCTGCAGGACGCGCGGCGGGACGAGTCGGCCAATCGCATCCACATCGAGCGGGTCCTCGATCGGATCGACGTGGACGCCGTACGCCGACGGCGCCCCAAGGTCGTGCTGGACTCGGTCCATGGTGCGGGCGGTCCGGCGACGGCGCAATTGCTCGAAACGCTCGGCGTGGAACTGGTCCATCTCTACCATGAGCCGACCGGGCTGTTTCCACACGTGCCCGAGCCGACGGCGGTCAACCTCGCGGGCCTGTGCCAGGCGGTGCAGGAGCATGGCGGCGACATCGGCATGGCCCAGGACCCCGACGCGGATCGACTGGCGCTGGTCGACGAGAAGGGCCGCTACATCGGCGAGGAGTACACGCTGGCGCTGGCGGCGCTGGCGGTGATGTCCCGAACGCCGGGCCCGGCGGCGGCCAACCTCTCGACCAGCCGCATGATCGACGACATCGCCCGGCGTTTCGGGCAGGTGGTCCACCGCACGCCGGTCGGCGAGGCGAACGTCTCGGCCGCCATGACGGAGCACGGATGCGTGATCGGCGGCGAAGGCAACGGCGGCGTGATCTGGCCGGAGATCGTCAACGTCCGCGATTCGCTCACCGGGATCGCGCTGATCCTCGAGCTGCTCGCCGGCGCGGACGGCCAGGTCAGCGACCTGGTCGCGTCGATACCCAGCTACGCCATCGTGAAGGACAAGACACCGATCACGCCCGGGCTCGCCGACCGCGCCGTCGAGGCCCTTGCGGCGCACTACGCCGACCAGCACGTCGATCAACAGGACGGCATCCGCATCGACAGCGATCGTGGTTGGGTCCATGTGCGTGCCTCGAACACCGAGCCGATCATGCGCCTCATCGCGGAAGCGAGCAGCGAAGCGGAGGCGCATGCCCTGCTGGATGAATCCCGCCGCGTGATCAGCAACGCGTCCTCGTAAAGGCCGACGCTCGTCTCTAGTCCCGGGAGTAGGTGAGCTCGGCCTGGGCGGTCATGTGCCGCTCGCCGGGATCGGTGAACTGAGCAACGACGCGCAGGTGTTCGCCCTGCTCCGGAGGCCGGTCGAGCTTCAGCTTGAACAGGTAGGTCCGCGTGATCGGGTCGAAATGGCTGCGGTTCTCCTCGATCGTCCGCAGTTCCGCGTCCCACGAATACAGCAGGCGTGCTTGCGACGGCCCCGCCGAGGCCTGGCGGCCCAACCGGTACAGCTCGAATCGCAACTGACCCACGGCCTTGGTCATGTCGCCGACGGGATCGAGCATCTCGATCCGCGCCTCGAGCACATGGCTGTTCCGCTGTGCGTCGTACTCGATGCTTGTGAACGGGTGAACCCGCATGCCGGTCGGCACGAAGGGCCAGGTCGTGGCGCCTCGATAGGCCTCCAGCCCGCGACCGCCCTTCGGCTCAAGGCCCAGGCAACCGGTCATCGCACTCACGCTCAGCACCATGGCCACGCGAATCACGCTTGCATGCATGATCCAAGCCTACGTCTGCCGTGGCGGCATGGCAAGACTCACGGCTCGCCCGTTCGCTTGCCCAGCCCCGCGCGATCCACCGATGCCTCGGCGCGGATGTATCCGATGGCGGTCAGCACCGCCACCGCCAGCGCCGCGACCGACTGGATCACCGCCCCGACGCGATCCTGATGCTCCGGCCAGATCATCGCCACGACCGCGACGGCCTGGGCCGCCATGGCCATGATGAACTTCCGCGACATGAAACGCTTCATCGTTCGTAACCTCCCGCTGTTTACAGCGCCAAGACTCGACGCACCCATCGATCGATGACACCCACAACGTGCTCGGTGACCGCGAGCGAGGCCTTGTCACGCGCGGCCTGGTCCAGCGCATCCCGCACCGCCGGGTCGTCGGCCACCCGTTCGACCGCGGTATCGATGATGACCGTCCGCGTGACAGCGGCGGCGAGGTGCGGGTGCTCGGCCTCGAACTCCGCCCACTTCACGTCAACGCGCTCGGTCACGATATCCCGCAGCGACCGATGCCGATTCGCTCTATCGTTCATCGCCGTCCTCCTTCGAAAGAAGCTGCATCGACCGCCGTCTCACGTCCGGCACCGCCTCGAACAAGCGGTCCTGGCGCTGCAGCAGCTCGATCGCACGTGCCTGCACATCGCGGGCGATCTGAAGGTTCTCACGCCGCGTCGCCAGCGCCTGCTCCTGCTTGAACTGTTGCCGCGCCAGCGATTCCAACGCGCCGGCGTAGACGAGCGCGTGGTCCGCGACCCACGTCTTCTCCAGACTGCTGCGCATCTGGAGGTCCGCCTCGAATGCGTCGGTCAAGGCGGCCCGGCTTTGCGCGAAGTGCGCGGCGACTTGCCCGGCTTGCTCCTGGAGCGACCGCTGCTCGATGGCGAGGACACGATCGGTCACGTTGAGCAGCGGCACGACCGACGGCGGCGAGCCGCAACCCGCCGCCAGCCACGCTGCGGCAGCGACTATGACCCACGGGGCCCGACGAACGATGGACATCACGAATCCTCCGGAAGGTGTGTTGTGCCGACAGGCGGGGGGTGCGACTGACGTTCAGCCGGTGCCCCTGCACCCGATCAACCTCAAGCGTGAGCGACCCTGCAGCCAGTCATGATCGATGGCGACGATCACGGCGTCGGCGCGTTGCCCCGCCAGCCGCTCAACCACATCGCCCGGCCGCAGGTGCCAAAGGCATCGCGTGGGCGTCACGGTGACTTCGGATGCGGCGTGCGCGTTCACCCGCCGAGCCTGTTCCGTCAGCCATGCCCCGAGCTCGATGGTCTGATCGGCGAGGTCGGCGGTGCGTGTTCCGGCGGCCACCTCGGCCGCGTATCTGCTGCCGGGGTGAATGCGACGCACCGCGAACCGCGAACCCAGTTCGTACCGTCGTGCGGGCACCGTCCGTGTCGCGCGGAACGGGTTGCCGACCCAGCGGACCGCCTCGATGGGGTTAGGGCTCTGGAGCGTCGCGGTGACCCGCAGGCTCGCCGTGCCGGCCCGCACCGCGTCGAGCAGCGCCGGTTCCAGCGTGTCGTCATTGAGGTGAATGCCGGCGCGGTCTTCGAGCACGTCGGCGCGGCCCGGCTGGCGCGACCAAGACGCGCCGCCGTCCACGGATCGCTCCACCACGATACCGAGGCTGTGCCCGAGATCACCGACGCTGAGCGCCGGTCCGAAACGCAGCGGTTGGGGCTCGATAGTGCGGTCGCTGCTCAGGAAGCTCGTCAGATCAAACACCGGGGCATCGAGCGACGCATCTTCATTGAGCACCCACAACCGAAACACATCGGCGAACGCGTCGAAGTCGGTGCTGGTCGCCCGGGCATACTCGGTGTCCGATGCATCCTGCAGGGCCGGGTTCCATGCGGGAAGCAGCTCGAACGTGCCCTCCACGATCTGACCATCCACGGCCGCGATCAGCTTGACGGGCGCGGCCGCTTCGGCGGCGGCCCGCAGCGCGGCGACGGTTGCCGCGGCGTTTCCCACGGCCCCGGCCTCCAGGTTGATCCGCCGCGCATCCTCGTCGCGGCGGAGGGTTCGATGATCCCTGAGCCCGGCCGCTTGCACGACCATGTCGCGCTGCACACTCAACCCGAGCTCTTCGAGCACGTCTTGCAAGGCGTCGCCCAGGGAATGGCCCGCCGACCGTGTTGACCGACGCGGCGCGGTCATGATCGCGTCGGGCAAGGCCGCGAGGTCCAGGTCCACTTCGGCGGCGATCATGTTCAGTGCTTCGCCCGCTGTGGCGGTGGTGGGTGCACGATCCACGGGATTGCCCAGGCGTTCCGCCCAATCGCCCACAAGTGTTGCGATCGCGCGAGCTTCGCCGTTTGCGGTGCGTTGTGCCGAGCTGGTGATACGGCCCGCAACCAGGCCGATCCACCGGGCTTCACCGCCTTGCAGGGCGACTGGATACAGCACGATCGCACGCTGTCCGGCGACGGGCGCATCCCACGCGTCGCCCGGCCACCATGACAGCGTCGCGGTGCGCCGGTCGGCCCGCCCCGCCAAGGCGATCGCATCCACCCGGATGTCGGGACGCGGCCGACCCTCGATCCACGTCACCGGTTCGGTCATACGCCGATCCCGATCGAGCCGCTCGAGACCGCTCAAAGTGGCGGTTGCCAGGACGTTCATCCGACCTCCTTACTCAGCGGACTCCGGGGGGATGGGTTTGAGGTTGCGCGGCGCGACGGTAGTCCGCGTCAACCAGGCCGACCACGTCGTCTGCACGACGCCGCCGTCTGGGCCGATCAGCCGCAGGGCCAATCGCAGCGGCTCGGCAGCCGGCACATGGTCAATTGCGAGTTGCCTGGCGTCCCGGGGCGGCGTCAGTTCATGGGCGACAACGGCTGCCTCCCCCGGCCGCTGAGTGAGCAGCAGGACCCGCTCGACTTCGCTCCGGTCCATCGCCGAAGCCCAGAATACATGGATGCGCCATGCCGCATCGTGCTGCTGCGGGCGCCAATCGGGATCGCCGGGCCACAGGGGCAACTCAGGCTGCCGCAACATCACACCATCTTCGTAGACCCGGCGGACGTGTTTCAGGGCCGATGACTCGCGGCCATGCGAGTCGACATGCCTCACGACGTACAGGGCGGGTGAACCATCGGCCGGCAGCAGTTCGCCCTGCAAAGGCAGGCGGGTCGACGATTCGCGCGTCATGGCCGCGGGCTGATCGAAGCGCACCCCGGCCCAATCGGTGAACGGGCCGTACACGTTCCACCCGTTCAACGGCAACTCGACCTTGAGCAGCGGGTCACCGATGAACATGACACCCGCACGCCAGAGGGGCGAACTCGCCCACCATGCCTCGGCCAACGTCCACCCGTCGCGCACGGCGTTGTAGAACGACCACGCCTCCGGCCAGGCGGTCAGGGTGATCGGGTGCGCGATGCCGATGGTCGCGGCGTAGCCGTGCTTCAGCGACGCGGAAGCCCAGTTCGCATCGTCCGCCTGCCGCAGCGTCGGTGCCGTGGCCGTTACATCATTCAATTGAGCCGCGAAGACACGGCGGCCCGCGGGATCACCGAAGAACCCCTGGCTCGGCACCGCATCGCGAAAACCCCAGAAGAAACCGTCGTTCGTCACGCGGTCGAAACGGACCTCCGAAGGCGGATCGGCTGGTGCGGTTGCGATCAGGGGCAGTCGCAGCGCCTGGGCGTCGACGCTCTGTGACCAGTCGATCATAGTCTGTTGCATCGACGCGTACACGGGCCCGGGCGTCACCGCATCCAACCACACCGTTGCATCCGCCCCATCCCCTGGTCCATCGGTCATCAGAGCGGTGGCACGATCCACCATCGCGATCGCATCCACAAGCGCCGGCGCGTCGACCCGTGCGACGAGGAAGCGGCCCTGCATGGTCGCGCGGGTCGGTCGCGTCGAGTGCCTGAGGCCTGCGAGCGGATTCGCGATCGGCTCGTCATCGCCATCCAGGCACTGGAGCATGGGGCTGATGGGCGTGGCCCAGCCGTTGATGACGGCGTAGCCCGGCACGCCGAAACCCAGCACAATGCCCATGATTGCCTGCTGCGGGTCGTTGTCGGCGAGATACGCCGTCAGTTCCGATTGCAGGTCCAGCAGGTCGTGCGCCGCCACGGTCTCGCCGGTCGACAGCGGCAGCCCCAGCAGGTTGCCGTAGGGCACGCCGCGGGCGGAACGGTAGTGCTCGGCCCACGCCACCGAGTCGGCGGACGCGGTGTTGTAGATGACCAGCCAGCGGGCCGGGTCATCCGCGTGTTCCGAGCGCGGTTTCGCCGTGACGACACCGATCGGTTCGTCGGCGATGATCCACTCGTCGATCAGGATCGAGCCAGCCAGGTCGGTCTGCTTGTCCATCGCGCCAAGCCGCAGCGACCGCACCGGGACGGTCACGGCGGGCGCCTGGGCGACCAGCCTGCCGTTGACGTGCAACGTCAATGATGGGGCACCGGCATTGAGGCGGGTTTCGATGCAATGCCAGGCCAGCCCGCCCACGAGGTCATGGCCGACCGGGTCGGCGTCGGCGGCACACAGGCTGACCCTGTGCAGGACCGCGTCATAGACAACGCGGTAGAGCGGCGTTTCGCTGCTGTCGAGGGCGTCGAGCAGAGTCGCGGCCCCGCCGGACGCCGCCTCAGCATTGACGAGCAGGCGTGAGGCGAGCACCGGCCGATCGCCGCCGAGGTCCTGCTCGAGGAAAGCGACATTTGGTCCCGGCGCCAGGTGGAACTGCAGCGACTGTGGTTCACCGGCGGCCGGTCGATCCACAAACGCCCCATCCGAAGTCTGCGCCAGGACGGGCGGCGGCTCGGTGGCGGCGAGGTAGATGCTCCGGATCGTGGCCGCGTCCAGCGCGGCGTTGTACAACATGACCTGGTCGATCACACCGGCAAAGTGCTTGTCGTCTAGACCCTGGCCGAGGTGGTTGGTCGTGCGGTCGGCTTTGGCGATGTGCACCGCGCCGGCGTGGGTCGGCATCGCGCTGTCACCCGGCAGGCTGACCTGGCCGATCGATACGCCGTTGAGGTAGGCCGTGAACGTCATGGCGGGCGCATCAAAGACGGTGACGAAGAAGTACGCCGCGCCGCGCTGAATCGGCGCGCTGAGCGTGAGGATCGGATGCGTCGAACTCCACAGGCACCCGTAGACGCGGCCCTGGTGGACGTAGAGGTTGATGCCGCTGACGTAGCCGCCTTCCTCGAAGATCACCTGCCAGTCGGCCTGGGCGTCGTCCACGCTGAACCACGCGGCGGTGGTGCGGCGGTCATAGGCGGGCGCGGTGTTGATCAGGTCGCTCGATGGGACGGCGCAATAGCCGGTGCCATCGAAGCGGGCGGCGGCGGTCGAGCCATACGGGAACAGCCCCGCTACCGCCTGCGTGCCGCCGAGCCACGCGCCGCCGGCGCTGGGCTGGTAGGTCGCGTCGAGCCCGGAGACCGCGTCGGCCGCCGTGACGCCGTCGCTCTCATCCAGCCGCCACCACGCCACGGGCCCCGCTTCGAGCACCAGCGACGCGTAGCGATGCAGGAGTTGCGGGCCGGCGGCGAACTCGCCAAAACCCGGGACCTGGAAGTCGATGTGTTTCAACACGCCCATAGCGCGAGCTCCTATGCATGCGGCTCATTCGGGCGCGGCGGCGCGGATCACGACCATCACCACCACGTCGGCCGCTTCCTGGCTGATGGAGCCGGCCGCCGTACGGGCCAGGTCAACAGTCAGCACATCCCCGCGGGTGACCCGTTCGGCGCCGGCGGACTTGACCACGGCGGCGGCGCCGTGGCCCTGGGCGGTGGAGCGGAAGCCGGCCCCGGCCGCGTCGGTGATCGCCGGGTGCGCCGTCGTCAGCGCCGTGGCGTTGACCCGCGCCACCGCCGCCACCCCGTCGCCGGCGTTGTCCGAAACGATGTTGGCCCCCACGGAAAGGATGACATCGCTGACCACGCCGTCGACCGGGACGACGCCCAGGAGCTTGCCGGTCAGCGAACCGGTCAACGCGCCTTCATGGGTGAACGCCACCGGCACGACGCCGACCATGGCATAGCTGTCCGCGCCGCGCCGCTGACGCAGCCAGCCGTTGTCCAGGTCGGGCGCGAGCGACGGCGTCCACGGCAGGCGACTGGGCAGGCTGAACCGAAGCACGGCGTTCGTCGCCGCGTCCGCGTTGACGTTGGCCAGCGTGAAGCTCGCCTCACCCGCCACGTCATGGGTCATCGCATCGTGCCGGTGCAGCCCGTCGGCGCTCGACTGCGACCCGGCCGTCAGATCACCCAGCGCCGCCGCCGTGACCGTCGGGTCGACCCCCGCGAGCGCCCGGTCGATCTCCGCAACCGTCGCGCTCAAGCCGAGCGTCGACACGTCGGGGATGAACAGGAACGCCCGGCCGCGCCGGTCGGTCAGCGCTGTGATCGCGCCGGCTTCGGTGACGATCTCCGCCAGCGGCACGTGGGTCGTGCGATCCGCCGGGAACCCGTCGGTCGCGGTCTGGATCGCTCCCCCGTCGTCGAGCCAGACGCTTGTCGTCACGTTGTTGTCCGCCGCCCGGGCCGTCACGCCGTCGAAGGCGACCGCGTCGTTGCCGATCACGCACGACCCGGGCCGGACCCCGAACGTCAGATCGCCGTCGGCATAGACGCGCAGGTCGTTGGAGCGGGTGCACGCCAGCAGCATCCGCTGCACGAGCTTGCGGAAATGCAGGTAGTACGGGCTCGCGCCGGTGGGGATCATCTCCACGCCCGTCGCCGCGTCCGTCTCGATCGCCAGCAATTGCTCTTCGGATGGGTATCGCTCGGTCATCACAAGCCTCCTCGCCGCCCGGCGGTTCGCTGTTCGTCGTCAACGTGTCCAGGTCAGGTGTAGCTGGTCATCGATCGCGGGGTCGCCGGCCACGACCGGTGGCGCGTCGATAACCACGCGCGCCGGTTGAGCGAGTTGAGCGACGGTCCGCCCGTGCGCGTCGGTCATGCGGCAGTCGATCACGTGCTCGCCCGGCGACAGGCGTTCATCGCGCCACCGCCACGCCGCCCCGTCCCACCCGAATCCCCCCGCGCCGAACTCGCCCAGCCCGAGCCCCACGCCGGTCGCCGCGTCCCGCCCGAACTCCCCGACACCGAACAACGCGCCAAACCCGCCGCGGTGGTCGGCCGCCCGCCACAGGGGTTCGACCGTGTGCCGCTCACCGTCCACGTCGATCGTCACGCGCGTCTCGATCGGCAGCGCTTCGTCACGGGCGAAACGCAACACCGCCGCGTGCACGTGCTTCGGCGTCCAACCCGCGAGCCGCGAGGCGTTGTCGCGCCATCGATCCCGCGGATCGACCGCGATCAGCTCCACGCGCGCCGCGCCGGCCCGGTCGAGATGCACCCAAAGCTCCCGCTGGTCGGGCCGCTGCGTCACATCGGCCAGGCGACCGTTGACGTACACCTGCACGAGGTGCTCGCCCGCGTCGGCCCGCCAGGTCAGCAGCGCCGGACCCGGGACGTCCGGCTCGACGTGCCGCAGCAGCACCTGCTCGAAGATGGATTGGGTCGGCTCGTTCACGGTTGGCCCTGCAGGTAAGCGATCGTGTAGTCCAAGGCGAGCCGCCGACCGACGCCGCGGATCGCGCCCGGCGCAAACTGCAGCATGAGCACGTCGGCGTACACCCGGCCGCGATCGTCGACGAGTTCGCCCGCGACGCCGTCGAGCTCCGCCTCGATGGCGTCGAGCTGCGCCTGCATCCGCGCCACGTCGTCGGCGCGCAGCGTGCCGGTCTGGTCCACGCGGCGGGCGTCGCGGCCCTGGGCGGTCACCTGCACGCCGTCGCCGCCGGGCGACGGCCGCGCCGCGTGACGCAGCGAGCGGCCGTGCACGGTGAATCGGTGCGGCCCGGAGCCGAACAGGTTCTTGCCCTTGAAGCTGCTCATGACATCACCTCCGCACCAGGCGACCGGCGACCGGGCTGCGCCACGCGTCAGCCAAGCCGTCCCCGTCGGTATCGATCAGCACGCGCGCCGACGCGACCGCCCGCGCGAACCGCTGCTCGTACGACGCGGCCTTGGCGGCCCAGCCCGGTTCGCCCTCGGCCGCGCTCGTCGCGGCCTGGTACGCCATCGCCAGCGTGCCCAGCGCCTCCAGCCGCCGCATCAGCGCCGTCGAAACGATCGCCTCCACGGTCAGCGGGCACTGCGGATCGTCCGCGTCGATGCCGATCGACCTGAGCAGTTGTTCGTGGACCTGCCGGGCCTGGGGCGCGAATGTGCGTGCCAGGACCGTCAGGCCCGTCGACGCACCCAGCCCCACCGGGGGCGAAGCCAGCTCGACCGTGTTCGCGTCAGTGACCGCGGCGATCGGCGCGGCCATGCCGGCGGCCGGCCCGCTGCGGATCACCAGCACGTGCCCGACGCTGAGGGCGTCGAACCCCCCGGTCGCGCTGGTCAAGGTGACGCTGTGGAGCTGGCCGTCGGCGCGTTCGATCAGCGTCTGCGCGACGCCGGCGAGGTCGATGAACGCGCCGGGGTCGTAGGGCATGAGGTCGGCATCGTTGGCGAAGCTGGTCATGGCGAAGCGCTCCGTGGTGGAAAGGCCGCGACGCCCCGGCGGGGCGCCGCGACCGGGATCAGGGGGTACGGTGTCAGCTCGCGGCCAGCCCGCGGACCAGGCCGTGGGCGTTCTCGTTGCGCAGCTCGAGCGTGTACTCGCCGATGAGCTGGCCGCTCTCGCGGTCGCCACCGGCGCTGTGGGCGCGGTAGTGGAAGCTCCGCTTCGCCAGCGGCAGCACGTCGATCCGCGACGAATCCAGCAGGAGCATCGTGTCCGCGGGGACCCAGCGGCTGAGCACGACGCGGCAGACGCCGAAGTCCGACTCGTACACGCTGACCAGGTCGCGGAACCGCGTCTCCGACGCGTCGAACCCACGGCTGGACGTGACGAAGCTGTTGATCCGCCGCTTCTGCAGCCCGTTCACGACGATGGTGTCGATCTGCCCGGCCGACTGCTCCCAGATGGCGCGCAGCGCCGCGTTGAGCACCGCCTCGGTCAGCTCGTCCGTGCCGGTCCCGCCGCCGGCGGGGATGGGGCCGATGCCCGGCGTGAAGACGTTGGTGCCGAGGAAGGGGATGATGCCCTTCATGGTGCGGCGAACGGTCGCGCTGCCCTCCGGGCTCGACGCCGGCGCCACGCCGTTGACCACGCAGTTCTCCAGGTCGCGGATCATCTCGCGCAGCCGCTCGGTCTTCTGGTAGTCCAGCTCGTCGGCCACGCCGACCGTGTTCACCGCCTGCTGGGTCCCGCTGACCTCGACGCCGGAGGTGAAGATCTGCGTGTAGTTGCTGCGGCGCACGCGGTGGGTCTGCCGGGCGCTGGGCGCGTCGTCGCCCTCGAGGGCGGCGTTGCCCAGGACCCGCAGGACCTGCTCGGCGGCGAGGTCCTCGGGCGTCGTCGAGCCGTAACCCCGCACCACCGTGATCGTGTCGTTGCCGCCGTCGACCTCGGTGACGAGCATGACCTCGCGCGACCCGGCCGCTTGAACCTGATCGCCGACGCGGAAGCGGTCGACGTGCGTCACGGCGAACTCGGTATCGGCGTCGGGGTCGCTGAAGGCGTGCCCGGTCGCGACGGCGTCGGCGTTGGGCAGCAGTTCGTCCTCGAGCCACTCGTGCCGCGTGCTCGTGGCGACGCGGTGAGGGTCGCCGAGGTGATCGAGCAGCGGCGTCTCGTACGGGCTGACGATCCCGATGATGTCAGCGACGTCTTCGGCGATTTCCGGCAGCGTCGCGCCGGCGCCATAGGTTGCCTTGCCAGTGAATGCCATGGTGGTTCTCCCGATAATGGGTGTGATGTTCTGCCCGCGCGGTCAGGGCCCGCATCGCCGCGACGTGAGCGGATCGGGCTCAGGCGCCGCGGCGGAGGCGGAGGTATCGCAACAGGTCGCGGCGATTGCCCGAGGCCAGGGCCATCGCCGCGGCTTCATCGGCCGGACCGCCGTCGTCGCGGCGCGGTCGGGGCGACATCGCCCCGACCGAATCCGTACGGCGGAACAGGTACGGCTTGTGGCGGCGCAGGTCGTCGACCACCTCCGCCACGTCGGCGTCATCCATCTGCGCCACGGCGGCCTCCGTCAGCAGCCGCGCCGCCTCGAGGTCGATCGCGTCGGCCTCGACGAGCAACTGGTCGATGCCGCGTCGGCGTTCGGCCTCCTCCAGCGAACGCCTCGCCTCGCCCAGCTCCGCCTGCGACCGCTCCAGCATCTGCTGCAGCTCCGTGAGCTTGTGCTCGGCCTGCTGGGCGCGGCGGCGATAGCGGATCGACTCTCCCACCGGCACCAGCTTCTCCTCCGCCCCGTCCCGCCCGGCATCCGGCGGGTCGTGCGGCTCGCGGTCGGGCTCGACCGTCGGCTGCGCTGTCTCTGTCGTCGTGGTCATCAGTGGACTCCTTCTGCGGCGGTCTGCCGCTGGTGTGTGTCGTAGCCCAGCTCGGCGAGCACGACGTCGCGGGGCACGCCCAGGCGGGCCTTGATCTCCGCGTCGCGCAGCCGCTGGGTCGTGTTCTCGGGGATGGGCGACTGCCAGTGCAGCCGCACCCGTCGCTCGTCGGGATCGGTCGAGAGCGCGCCGGCCACGTCGAGCGTGTGCAGGATCAGCTCGCACAGCCGCTCGATGCCCTGCCCGTAGGTCAGCCGCTTCTTCTCGGTGCGCGCGAGCAGGCCCATCATCACGATCCGCAGCGCGTTCTCGCTGGTGAGGTTGCCGACCTTGTTGCGGAGCAGGCCGGCGGCGACGGCGGTCACCGCGCTGGTCTTGTCCATCGCCTCGCGGACCTCGTTGATGTGCGCCTCCTCACTGGGCGTGGGCGCGTCGCCGCCGAACGCCTCGATCTGGGCGTCGGGGTTGTCGGTGGTCCACATCTGGCCCGGCGCGACCGGCCGCTCGAGGAAGTTCTCGATCCCCTTGCCCAGGTACATCTTGAACGACTGGAAGGTGACGCGGTTGGCCCGGTCGCTCAGCCGCGTGTTCAGCTCGTCCTGGAGGGGGATGAGCGGCTCGACCTCGCTGAGCCCTTCGTAGTAGAACGGCTGGGGCAGGTTCTGGACGTGCACCACGGGCAGCCGGCCGATCGCGTTCGCCGCGCGACGCACCAGCCGGTTGTCGTGGTAGACGCGGACCTCGTCCGCGGTCCAGTGCTCGGTCACGTCGACGGTGGCCTGGCGATGCCGGGGTCGGCCGTCGCCGCCGACCAGCCTGGCCAACACCGAGTCGCGATCGACGCGGTGGGTCGGGCGGGTGTAGTGCAGCACGTAGGCGTCGAGCCGGCGGTAGTCGCCGGGGTTCAGGACGGGGATCGCCCGCAAGGCCTCGACCGTCTCAAGTTGCAGCAGCGAGGCGCGTGCGAGCACGCGCTCGGCGTTGGATGGGTTAGACGGGGCCCCGGATGGGGAGCGATCGCCCGCCCCGGCCCCGGCGCCCGCCTCCGCCGCCTGGGCGTTGGCCGAGGACCCCGGAAGCCCGTCAGGGCGGACCAGCAGATCGACGAAGCCGTAGATGCTGCCCAGCAGCGCCGCGTCCTGGAAGAACGCCACGCCGCCGTTGGCGTCGAAGACCGTTTGCAGCACGCGTTCGATCAGCTCGGCCCGGGCCGGGTCGTCGGCGAGCGACTGGATGCCGACCGGCTTGCCGAACATGAAGTCGACGAGGGTGTGGATGCGCCAGGCGATATCGTTCTCGACGACGATCTCGCGAGCGGCCAGGTCGTCGCCGTGGCCGGCGCGGTGGGCGTGGGTGAGCCGTCGGGGCAGGCCGCGCGCCTGGGCGGCGCGATACGACCGCTGGGCGTCGCGGCTCTGGAAGTCCAGCTCGTTGCGGTAGTAGTCCCAGAGGCGTTCGAGGGCCGGGCGGATCTGGGTCAGGTGCTGCTGGATGAGCAGTTGGATCAGGTCGTTGTCGACGCCGGCGGATCGAGCGGGTGCGGATGCGGTGTTCATGGGCCGAGTTCCCCTTGTGCTCTCACCCTTGGGCGGCGCTCCCCGGCGGCGCGCACGCAAGCGTCACCGGAGAGCGGGTCCTGTGGCGCAAACCCCGCGGGCGGGCTCAGTAACAAAAATTTTCGGAAATCCTCCAACCCCCCAATTCGCGCTGCCGGGCGGCGCGCGCCAAAGCGACGCGAGCGCCGGCGGCGTGGAAATGCCCACCGCCTGTCTCTACCATTCGCGCACTTGACGATGCCTGTAACCCCGAAACCGGAGCCCGCGAAGATGCCTTATCCCGAGTTGATGGTGCGACCGATGCGTGAAGACCTGACCCGGCTGGGTGTGCAGGAGTTGACCTCCGCGGAGCAGGTCGAGCAGTTCATGGCCGACCAGCAGGGCACGGCGATGGTCGTGATCAACAGCGTGTGCGGCTGCGCGGCGGGGATGGCCCGGCCGGCGGTGGCGCTGTCGCTCGAGCACGCCAAGAAGCCCGACAAGGTCGCCACGGTCTTCGCCGGTCAGGACACCGACGCGACCGACCGCTTTCGCGCCTGCTACCCGGACTGCCCCCCCTCCAGCCCGTCGATCTTTGTCATCAAGGACGGCCAGCTCGTCGATTACATCCCCCGCCACCGTATCGAGAACCGCGACGCCCACTCCATCGCGAAGGACCTGACCACGGTCTTCGACGAGATCTGCTGAATCCGGGATGGGCACCTTTCACGATAATCTCGGCCCGCTGCACGGGATCACGGTCGTCGTCGAGACCGACGACGGGTCGGTGTACATCGGCCGATGCCACGAGGCGGACCAGGCGAAGGTGGTCCTGCTGGACGTGGATCGACATCACGCCGACGCCAGCGATGTCAGCCGCGCCGAGTACCTGCGGCGTGCGGCGAAATGGGGGGTGTTCAAGCGGCACGATCACCTCGTGCTCGCCGCGGAGCAGGTCGAGTCGATCACGCCGCTGGGCGAGTTGGCCCGATGAGGCCGGCGCCCGGCGCCGGGATCAGGCCCTCGGCTCGGTCGGCGTGCCGAGGTCGCCGCTGGGCGTGTCGGGCAGGCCCTCGCCCTGGACTTGGTCCTGCGGGCGGTGGCCGGTCACTTCCATCTCGAACCCGCCTTCGATCTCGGTGTTGACCACGCCCGGCTCGGTCGGCGCCGACTCCTCGCCGAGCACGTCCACGTGCGTGTACCGGTCGAGGTTATAGACGTTGATCTCGCCGTCGTCGCGCCGGACGGTCAGCCGGTCCAGCCACAGCCGATCGTTCCGCGAATGGGCGTACCACGACCCGGTCTGCGCCTGTTCGTAGCGGACGACGCGGCCATCGTTGACCGTGACCCAGCAATCGCCGTCGCGCTGGGGGATCTGTTGCGTGATGCGCACGCGGGTGCCCGGTTGAAACTGGTCGGTGGATTCACTCATGGCGGGGTTCTCACGCGCGGTCGCTTGTCCGCAGCAGTTTAGCAGCTTTCGACCGGGGCTTCCGGCGTGGCGCGGGCGATGATCTGGACCCGCTGCCGCCCGCGTACCCGGTACGTCACCCCCGACCACCGCACCGTCCGGCCCCAGGCGCTGGACACGATGATCAGCCAGTGCACCGCCATGACCAGGGGCGTGGCCCACCGCTCCAGCCGCAGCGCCGGCTCGATCCGCCGCGCCACCGATGCGTCGAAGATCTCCCGCACCACCGCCTCACGCCGACCCCCGCGGAACCGGTCGGCCACCATCACCACCGCCAGCGCGCCCACGCCCCACCCCCACCCGCGCCACGGCCCGACCGCCGCGGCGACCGCCGTGACCAACCCCGCGAGGTACAGGCTCGTGCCGATCAGCCCGATCAGCCAGACCCCCGGCGCGTACACCCGCGTGATGAGGTGCTGCCGCCGACCGAACTCGAACAGCCGGGCCCAACTGAACGCCGCCGGCGACGCCACCAGGCACCGCATCTGGAAGTACAGCCGGCCCTTCGTCCGCCTGGCGGCCCGCGTGAACTGGTAGTCGTCGCTCAACGCCCCGCGCCAGTGCCCCACCAGGTCCGCCGCCTCCAGCGTCTGCCGCCGCATCGCCATCGACCCGCCCCAGGCGTGGTTGCGGCGATCCGGCCCGAGCAAGGTCGCGACCTGCGCGTTCATCGCCGAGCCCAGCCGCGACGCCAATCGACCGTCCGTCGGCACCAGCCACCGATACCCCGTCGTCGCCGCCACCTTCGGACGCCGCAGACGCCACACCAGCCGACCCAGCCACTTGCCATCCGGCACCGCGTCCGCATCGGCGAAGACCACCACCTCGTCGCCCGGCTCCAAGGCCTCCAACGCCCGCAACTGGTTGTGCACCTTCTGCCCCTCGCCCTCGGCCAGCCCCGCCACGACCACGTCCACGCGCACGCCGTCGGTCGGCCGGCTCGCCTTCCACCGCGTCAACTGCGCGTACGCCGGGTCCGCCTCGCCCTCCACCACGAACAGCACGCGATAGCCGGGGTAGTCCTGACCCGTCAACGCCGCGATGTGCTCATCGAAGCGATCGTCCGCGCCCTTGACCGGCACGATCACCGCCGCCGGCGGCGTGTACACCTCCAGCGGCTTGTCGTCCTGGCGGATGCCCTGCTTCCGCGTTCGGCGCAAGAACAGGTTCACGTTGTACCAGCACCACAACGCCTGCAGGCCCCACAGCGCCCACACCACGCCCAGCGCCACTTGAGGCCGATCCCACATGCCTTACCTCGCCCACCCCGCGA
Source organism: uncultured Planctomycetaceae bacterium (assembly GCA_964458935.1). Taxonomy (GTDB): domain Bacteria; phylum Planctomycetota; class Phycisphaerae; order Phycisphaerales; family Zrk34; genus CAYWKS01. The sequence goes on along the minus strand of CAYWKS010000009.1, from coordinate 102,441 downwards.
GCAGCTCCTGCGTGAGGTGCGCCGCCAGCAGCGCCCAGCCGAAGCTCAGGAACGTGCCGATGATCACGTACTCGGCGAACTTCCGCTGCCCCGGGTCCTTCAGGTCATTGAAGCGGAAGATCGACTTGGCGGCGAACAGGAACCCGATGCCCTCGGGCATCCGCATGATCACCATCAGGAAGATCAGCCCGCGCTCCAGCCACCCAATATACTTGCCCCCGCTTGCCAACCCCTCCAGCAGCTTGTCGTGCAACTGATCGGTCAGCGGGCTGACGAACACCCGCACCACCGCCGCCCCGGTCGGCACGCACAGCACCACCCCCCCGAGGTACACCACCGCCACGCGGCACAGCTCGACCTGCTCCGGCGACAGGCGGCCGATCCAGCCGACCCGCTCGGCCGCACGCGGATCGACCCACGCCAGGAACACCATCACCCCCAGGTGCAGCGCCTGGTCCACGACAAACCAGGCCGGCCGATCCGACGCCAGGTGCACCTTCGCCGCGTCGATCGCCAGGTGCGAGATGAACAGGACGACCAGCACGACGACGGGCAGCCCGCCCAGCATCACCGCGCACGCCGCCGTCACGAGCGCCACGTGCCCCAGCAGCACCCAGACGTTGCGTTTCCGCTTGACCATGCCGCCGGTCTGCAGGACGAAGTCGCCCACCAGGTGCCCGACGATCAGCAGCATCAGCGTGTCCAGCATGACCTCGTTCCCCGTGAGCGATCGTGCCCGCGCACCGGTTGGGTTCGGCGACTCAGCATGCGACGTGTCCCCGTCGGGCCGTCGGGCCGCATCGCCCATTGCAACCTTTTTTGGTTGCTATTTGAAATGCAACTGTTTTTGGTTGCATTGTCATGTTGGGCTTTTCCAGTGACAGGATTCGAACTGCACCAGCGCCGCGCGAACACCGTCCCAGCCGGCCCCGGCGAGTGCCTTGGCGACCGCCTGCCGCGACGCCTGCTCATCCGACATCGTGGCCAGTTGTTCCTGGGTGGCGTCGGGATTCAACAGCGCCCACCCCACCACTTCCGCCTGACGGGCGGTCCATTGGCCGACCAGCACGTCGCACAGCCGAACCACCGCGCCGACCCAGCCGCCGGGTTCGCCGGGCAGGGCCGCGGTCATCCGGGCCCGTCGGGGCATCTGGTCCAGCGCCGCGCCGGAACGGCTGAACGCGTCGCCGGTCGAGAGGCTGACCCGCTGGGTGTTCGCCCGCTTGATCGTGCCAAAGCCCATCGCGATCCGCGTGTCGCCGACGCCCCCGGCGATGAGGCCGGCCCGGATGTACAACGCCGCGTGCAGGGCGAACCGCGGATCGGTGACCAGCATCTGCCACGCATCGCCGCGGAAGAAGTCGGGCTCGCCGCGGACCAGCTTCGCGCTGAGCCGGCTCAACCGCCCGGCCGCCGCCTTGACCTCACGCCGCGCCTCCGCCAGCTCCGTCGCGCTCAGATCGCTGGAGCGAACCAGGTCACCCGTGAACACGGTGTACAGACGCGCGGGCATGAGGGCGATCTCCGCAACGGCGAACCGCCGTATCGTCGGCGCTCAGCGCACCGGTGGCAAGTCCGGTGCTGATCGAACCCCCTTGCGACGGCGCCGCCGCGCCCCGCGATCCGGGCCCAGCCGGCTTCGGTGGATGGGGCGAGCCGGGCCGGGCGCGCTTACGGCAACAGGCTTTGCCCGGTCATCTCCGCGGGCTGCTCCAGGCCCATCAGGTGCAGCGCGGTCGGGACGACGTCCGCCAGCCGCCCGCCTTCACGCAGCGCGGCCTTCGGGTCGCCGGCGTACCGGGCGTCCACGACGATGCACTCCACCGGGTACGTGGTGTGGGCGGTGTGCGGGGAGTCGTTCTCCGGGCTCCACATCTGCTCGGCGTTGCCGTGGTCGGCGGTGACAATGAGCTGGCCGCCCCGCGCCAGCGTCTTCTCGACAATCGCCCCCACGCACTGGTCCACGGTCTCGATCGCCTTGACCGCGGCGTCGAGCTTGCCGGTGTGGCCGACCATGTCGCCGTTGGCGAAGTTGACCATGATCATCGCGTAGTCGTGGTCGAGGGCGTCGAGGACGGCGTCCCGGATGCCCGGGGCGCTCATCTCCGGCTGCAGGTCGTACGTGGCGACCTGCGGGCTCTGGATGATCTTGCGGTCCTCGCCGTCGAACGGCTCGTCGCGGTAGTCGTTGAAGAAGAACGTGACGTGCGGGAACTTCTCCGTCTCGGCGCAACGGAACTGCCGCAGGCCCCGCTTCGCCAGCCACTCGCCGCCGATGTTGACCATCTTGGGCGGCTTGGGAAAGGCGACGCCCGAGACCAGTTCGTTGAGCTCCTGCTCGTATGCGGTCAGGGTGACGTAGCACAGATCGAGCCTGGGGCCGCGGTCGAATCCGCTCTCGCCGCTGTCGGGGGAGGGCTTCACCTCGCCCTGGAACCGGTCCATGACGAACGCGCGGGTCAGCTCGCGGGGCCGATCGCCACGGAAATTGAAGAAGATCACCGAATCGCCGTCCCGGACACGGGTGCGCGACGGATCGCCGTCGGGCGCAACGGTGCGCGGCGTGACAAACTCGTCGCCCTGCTGGCTGTCGTTGGTGGGGTGGTCGTAGTAGTCGGCCATGGCGGCGGCGGCGGTGTCGAAGCGGGGCAGGTCGGGGTCGCGGCCGGTGAGCAGGTCGTAGGCCCGCTTCACCCGCTCCCAGCGGTTGTCGCGGTCCATGGCGTAGTACCGGCCGACGATCGACGCGACGCGGCCGACGCCGATCTGGGCGCACCGCGATTCGATCTGCTCGATGTAGCCCTTGCCGGTGAACGGGCCGGAGTCGCGGCCGTCGGTGAAGCAGTGGATGGCGACGTCGTGGTGGCCCAACTTCGCGCAGAGTTCGATGCAGCCGTAGAGGTGTCCGAGCAGCGCATGCACGCCGACGTCGGACGCGAGGCCCATGAGATGGACGGTGGCGTTATTTTTTTTTGCCCGGTCGACGGCGTGGGTCAGGGCGTCGTTGTCGATCAGTTCACCCTGGCGGATGGCCTTGGTGATGCGGACCGAATCCTGGTCGACGACGCGGCCGGCGCCGATGTTCTGGTGACCGACTTCGCTGTTGCCCATGGTGCCTTCGGGCAGGCCGACGTCCTCGCCGCTGGTGTGGATGAGCGTGCAGGGATATCGGGCGAGCAGGGCGTCGCACGCGGGCGTTTTCGCGATTTTCACGGCGTTGAACGCGTCATGGGCGGGGTTGGGATTGACGCCCCATCCGTCGCGCACGATGACGACCATGGGGGTGCTCAGCGAGTTGGACATGAGCGGATTCCTCGTACGGGCGGGGGGGTGTGGGCGGTGATTGTAGGGTTGAGCGCGAGCGGGCACAACGCGCGCCGCGCGGTCGCGCGCAGGGGTGGGCGCGCGCGGCGGACGCATGGATTTGATTCAAGCGACACGACTTACAACGACGATAACACCTGCGACGACCGCGAAAAATGGTTGACAGGGTTTTTGCCTCATCTTTAAATTGACTTAACGCTCCGAACCGGCCTTGTGAAAGGAGACACAAGCCATGGCGAAGAAGGCCAC
>CAYWKS010000009.1:0-98768 GCA_964458935.1 uncultured Planctomycetaceae bacterium | reverse complement strand
AGAAGAAGTCGACCAAGAAGAAGTCGACCAAGAAGAAGGCCACCAAGAAGAAGGCTACGAAGAAGAAGGCCAAGCGTCGGACGACCAAGAAGCGTACGACGCAGCCCGCGGCGGCGACCCTGTAAGAGCGTTAAGCAAGTCGCCGGCCGCAGTCGTGCGGTCGGCACCGAGACGGGGCGGGATGATCCGAACCTCATGCCGCCCGCACCTCACGAAGGCCACGGAGCGCGAATTGAAGAAGGTGTCCCTCAACGAGGGACGCCTTTTTTCGTGGGTGGCGGCGGGGTCGGCCGCGGGGCCGCGCCGCCGCGGAGACCGCGACCCCCGGGGCCTTGTCGGGCGCGATGGGCCGACTATACTGTGAGGTGATTCGCTCAACCCTTAGTGGCTTTTTGTGCCAGCGAGGATCAACGCCATGCCTCACATCATTGCCGAACCGTGCATCGGAACCAAGGACACCGCGTGCGTCGACGTCTGCCCGGTCGACTGCATCCATCCGACGAAGGACGAGGCGGAGTTCGAGGAGGCCGACCAGCTTTACATCGAGCCGGACACCTGCATCGACTGCGGCCTGTGCGTGGACGAGTGCCCGGTGAAGGCGATCTTCCCGGAGGAAGACCTTCCCGAGGAGTGGGCCGAGTACGTGCAGAAGAACGCCGACTACTTCACCTGAATCGGCGTCCGATGGCGAGGACCGATCAAGCCCGGCGCGGTGGTGCGCCGGGCTTGTTTATTGCCTGGGGGTGGTGGTGGCGAGGGATCAGGGATTGAACAGGGCGTCGAAGACGTCATCGCCGACGTCGTCATCGTCGTCGTTGGCCGCGGCGGGCTTGTTGGGCTTGGGCAGCGGGGTGAACGGGGCGTCGGGCGGTTCGAGCCAGTCCTCGGTGTTGGGCAAGTTCAACTGCGAGGGCTGGGTCTTGCGGTAGCCGAGCTTTCGGATGACCTCGAGGACCTCGGTCCAGTTGGGGAAGGTCTTGTGGTTGGCGCGTTTGAAGGCCTCGATGGCCATGACGAACAGGAACTGCTCGTCGGTGAACTCGCCCTCCTCGGCGGCGCGGTTGAACTCGGGGCGTCGCCGGCCGGGCCCGCGGAGCCGCCGCAGGCCGGTTGTGTCCTTGCCCTTGCCCGCGGGGGGCTGGGCGTCGCGGCGATCGGCGCCGCAGCGGCGTTCGACGGCGACCTTGCGGTTGAGCCCGCTGCGCCGGTCGACGACCGAGCGGGTGGCGTCGGGCGAGGGCGTGGCGTTGGGGTCGTGCGGCTGGGCGGGGGCGTCGGTCTGGCGGTCTGACATGGCGCGGCTCCTGAGCGGGCGGGCCCGTCCCGGCGGGCGCGCCGTCTGGCTCACCACCGCCGGTCAGTCCTCGTCATCCTCTTCGACGTCGAAGTCGTCGTCGTCGTCTTCGAAGTCGAACTCGTCGTCCTCGAAGTCGTCGTCGAGGTCCTCGTCGTCGAAGTCGTCGAGGTCCTCGTCCCCTTCATCGTCATAAAAGTCCTCCGAATCCACCTCATCGTCGTCGTCTTTCAGCCGCGGGCCCTCGCCCACCCGACCGCCCGACTCCAACAGCGTGCGGACCCAATCCTTCTCATCAACACACGTGACCATGAGTGGACTCCTGTTCCAACCGCGGGGCTTCGCCCGCCCCAAACCCCATCTTGTTCACCATCCGCAGGCGCGCTCCAGCGTCCGCTTGCCTGAGATATCGGGGTAAACTAACCTAACCCCGTGGCGTGTCAACACCCGTTCAACCGGTCCGTCACACCCCGCACAATCGGCACAACCCCCACCGCGAACCCGACCCCGTCCGACCGCCACCGGAGCCGACCTTGAACCAGCTCGCCCCCGCCGCGCAAGGCTTCGCCCGCTCCGCCCTCGCCGTCGTCACCGCGTGGGTCCTGCCCGGGCTCGGCCACGTCGTCCTCGGCGAACGCGCTCGCGGCGTCGTCATCATGATCACCCTCGCCAGCCTCTACACCGCCGGACTGCTCATCGGCGGCATCGACGTCATCGACAGCCGAGAAGACAAATGGTGGTACCGCGGCCAGGTCCTCGCCGGACCCGCCACCCTCACCCTCGACTTGCTCAGCCAGCGACTGAAGACCCGAACCCAGTCCCGCCTCGAAGATCGCGCCTTCCCCGCCGCCCAGCCCCCCGACTTCGACCGCCTGCCCTACGTCCGCTCCGTCGGACGCGTCAACGAACTGGGCACCCTCTACTGCGCCCTGGCCGGCATGCTCAACCTCCTGGTCATCGTCGACCTGGTCTTCCGCCTCGACCACCGCCGCGCCCACGCCCCACCCCCCGCCGACGCCCCGTCCCCCGCACGCGGCTACGTCGCCCGACGCGGAGACGAACCATGAATCTCGTCCCGCTCATCACCGCCGCTCCGGCCTGGCGGCCGTTCCTCGAACCGCTCGACCTCCACCACCACTGGATGTGGCTGATCATCCCCATCGCCCTGGCCATCGCGCTGGTCTACAAGGCCCTCAAGCTCGACGACCTCCGCCGACTGCCGTGGGAGGCCGCCCGGCTCGCCGCGATCATCGTCGCCGCCATGGCGCTGGCCGGTCTCGTCCTCTGGGCCGTCAACGAAGCCGTATGAACACCCCCGTCAGTACGCTCGCGTCCGCGCACGCCCACCGCCGCCCGCCAGGTTCACCAGCATGTACCGCAGCGCATCGACCGCGTGGTCGTGGCCGTCCTTGACCGGCGCCGCGCAGCCCGGCCGCGCCGCGTCGAAGTGGTAGCTCGCCATCGCCTCGATCAGCCGCTCGCAACGCGGGGCGATCGCCAGGCCCGGCACGCCCCCGTCCGCCGGCGCCAACCGACCACGCACCAGCTCGATGCCCGCCTCCAGCGGCGTCGGCCGCGAACGCACACCCAGCCCCGCTCGCCGCAACAGGTCGATCGCCGACGCCCCCGTCTCACAGCTCCGCTGACGACCCGCCGGGTCCACCCCCACCCAACGCGGCCGCGGCCACCCCCGACGCTCGATCGCCTCGAGGTGCTCGCCCAGCAGCCGCTCCCGCTGGACGTACTCGTCGACCACCTCCACGCACACCCCGCGCTCCGTCGGGCGAAGCTGCGCCCACAGCATCACGAACGGATGACGCAACCCGAAATCCACCCCGCCGATCCACACCAGCGACCGGTCCGCCTCAACCGCCCGCACATGCGCCCCCACCTCAAAGCTCGGGTACACCGCGTCCGACGTGCTCGGCTTCAAGCCGAGCATCTCGCTGTCAAACGTCGCCCGGCTGACCCGGCTCATCTGCCCCGCCACGTCGTCGACCGACAGGAACCCGCGATACCCGTCGGCGTCGCGCACGCCCCGGTCGCCCTTCGCCCGCCCCCCGCAGCTCGCACGCAACGCGCACGCCTCGCAATCGCGGTCCGCCTCGCATCGCTCCAGCACGTCCAGCGCGCACCACTGCAGCAGGCGCGGCCGACCCGTTGACCGGCTCCGTTCCACCAGCCGATGCATCAGACCCAGCGGCCGATGCATCGTGCTGAACGCCTCCACCGTCCCCCGCGCGTAGACCGGCCCGCACCAGGCGCTGCGCGTCACAAACTGCGCCGCGTCCCAGATCGCCGGCTCAAACAGCTCCACCTCGTCGCAACGCAGCTTCTGCACACGCTGGCCACGCACCGACGTCTGGCTCTGTGCCAGCAGCTCCACCCGGCTGCCGTTGGTCAGCTTCACCCGCCGCTGCGTCACCCGCCCGCTCACCAGCTCCCGAAGGCCCGGCCGGTCCAGCAACTGCTCCAGGTACCCGTGCATCCGCGCCGACTGCTCCAGGCTCCCCCCGAGCACCCGGACGCTGATGCCCGGCTTGAAGATCAGGTCCAGCATCGTCGCCACCGCGCCGTAGAACGTCTTGCCCCCGCCGCGGTTCGCCCAGACCAGCACGTCGCCCGACTCGAAGAACGCGTGCGCCAGGTAGTCCATCGGCGCCGCGTGACCGTCGCACAGGCCCGCCGCCGGCACGTCCACCTCCAGCACCTCCCCCACCCAGCCGCGCAGCTCCGACGCCGTCCGCGGCCTCACCCGGCACAACGCCCGTCGCAACGTCGCGCTCATCACGCACCTCCCCCGGCCGGGTCGGACTCCAGCATCGCCGGCCGCATCCCCGCCCCGCCCCGGCGGTCCAGCACCACCAGCGCCTGCCGCAGCAGGTGCGGATCGTCCGCGACCTCCCGCGCCGGCTGCGCCGCCCACGCCGGCTGCGCCCGACCCCCCAGCGCGTCCATATCCACCTTCAGCAGGTCCACGCACGCCTTCCGCGCCAGCTCCGGGTTGTCCGTCTGCGTCGCCAGCTCCACCAGCCGCGCCAACGCATGCAGCCGCAGCGGGCGGAAATACTGCTCGGCCTTCACGTCGCCTAGCATCCGAAGCAGCCCGATCGTCCGCACGATCGTCTCGTCGTCCGCCAGCTTCGCCAGGTCCTTCACCCCGACCTGCATCGCCGACGCCACCTCGGACAACTGCTCGTCACCGCGGAACAGGCTCTCGATCAGCCGCGCCCGACTCCGCCAGCCCTGCGTCTCACTCGTCATCGCTCACCTCCTGCTCGGCTTGTTGCACCCAGCGCATCAGCGCTTGCTCGCGCGGTCCGCCCGCGCGGGCCAGCGCCGCCTCCAGCCTCGACCGATCCGCGTCCAACAGGAAGAAGTGAACCGCCCGCGGCACGTCCGCCAGCGGCGTCGCCGCCGCCGGCTTCGGGAGCGGCCGCTCCAGCGCCAGCAGCTTCTTCAGGTCCGCGCCTCGGTCCGGCACCAGCCGCGCCAGCCGGGACCGGGTCCGGCCCGTCCGCTGCTTCAGCTCCGCCAGCAACGCCGCACGCCGGCCCGGGTCGTCGGCGCCCCGCAAACGATTCAGCGTCGCCAGCAACACCATCGCCTCGGCGTCGTCGACATCCCAGACCACACACGACGCTTCGGTCGCGCCCACGTCCGCCAGCGCCCGCCGGCGATGGTGCCCGTCCAGCAACTGCCACGCGCCCGGCTCGTCCCGCGCCGGCCGCACGATCAGCGGCGGGTAGCGCCCCGTGCGGCCGATGTGGTCCTTCAGCTTCGCGTAAAGCCGCTCCGGCATCACGTTGCTGTTCAACGGGTGCGCCCGAATCCGATCCAGCGCGATCGTCACCACCCCTCGCTCGCTCATCTCCGCGGCTCCTGTTGTTGGGTCAGGTAGTACACGGGCCGACACAGCAACCGGTCGCGCCCCCGGATCAGTTGCTCGCGCAGCCCGAGCGATCGGCCGGCCCAGCGCCCCAACTCGCGCCGAACCAGCGCCGCTTCCGCGGTCCCGCAACGCTCGTCTTCGATCATCCGGGCCACGCGCTCGACGCAAGCCAGCTCCCACGCTTCGAGCCCGACGCCCCGCAGCGCGTCGATCAGCCGCTGGTCGCGCGGGTGAGGCCAACGCTCGTACTCGCGCATCCCCGCCAGCGCGAAAAACGGATGAACCCGCCCCATCGACGCCAGCGCTTCGAGGTACGGCGTCGACATCGTCGACATCGCCTCGCGCACCAGCCGCACCGCCAGGCCCAGCCCGCGCCACTGCGGGTGAACCACCACCCGGCTGATGCAGCGGACCTCCGCGTTCAACAACCGCGCCGCCGCCGACCGATCCGACCAGCCCCGATAGCGACCGCCCAACGCCCGGTCCCGCAACGCGCAACCCAGCGCCGGCAAGGACTCGACCAGCACCCCCACCACCCGACCGTCGCCACGCGGCGCATCCCCCCAACGCTCCAGCACCCCCGGCGTCGGATCGACCAGCGTCAACACCCGCGTCGCCGTCACCGGCGCCTGACGCAGGTAGTGAAACTCCGCCAACGCGCGATAGTCCGCCAGCGTTCCGCCGCGCAACACCAGACGCTCGACCAGATCGCTCATCGCTTGCCTCCTTCCACACACCCCTCACCCGTCACGCCGCCCGGTGTCGGCCGGGCTCAGCTCAGCCTCGCGCCGCGTCGCCGGCGGGCCTCTCGCGCACCTCGATGGCCCGGCCGGGTTCCTGCACGACCAGCGTGTCCGGGTCGAGCGCTTCGAGCAGGTCATCGTGCGCGGTGCACGCGATGAACGTCGCCCCGCTCCGCCGCGTCCAGCGCCGGACGTTGCGGGCGATCACCTGCGCCGTCAGCCGATCCAGCGTCGAGCCGAACTCGTCCGCCAGCACCACCGCCCACGACCGGTCGCCCGACGGGGGCAGGTCCTCGCACGCCCCGATCGCCCGCGCCAGCCGATAGCGGTACCGTTGACCGTCCGACAGTTCGGCCGGCCGACGCAGCATCACGAACGCGTCGTTGAGCCCGGCCAGCGCCAGCCGCCGCGTCGCGTCCGCCAGCGTCGGCCCGGCCAGTTCGACCAGCGGCCGACCCGTCTCACCCTCGCCCGACGACGCGAAGTCGATCACCGACGCCGCGGCGTGCCGGCCGAGTTGCTCGCCGACCAGCCGCAGCAGCGTCGACTTGCCGCCGCCCGAGGCCCCGGTGATGTAGACCACCTCGCCGCGGCCCAGCGCCAGCGTGACCTGCGGAACGACCTCGATCCGACGCCGCCCGTCCACCCCCAGCCCGAACATCGACGCCAGTTCGCAGACGCGCGCGGTCGGTTGGACCGACGTCGCATACGAACAGCGCACGGTCAGTGGCACGCGTTTGTCCATGCCTGTCCTCCCCGGAAGTTGCGCGCGGCCGATCGGCTCACGCGGGTTGGCACTGCGGTTCACGCCGGCGCGAGCGCGCCTGCCGGGTCTGGGCGGCCTTCGCGGCGGCGGCACGCCGCGCCAGGGCCGCCTTGACGTCCGCCTCGATCAGGCCCCGCGCCATCTGAAGATGCTGCCGGACCTCGTGCAGGCTCAGGCTCAACCGCCGACCTGTCTCTCGCATCGTGCAGCCCCGCACCCAGACGTTCAACGCCGCGGACGCCGTCGTGCGGTCCCAGCGGCCCTGGCCCTGGAGCACGGCCGTGGCCAACGGGCTGATCAGCCGCTGGCTCACCGCACGCACACGCCGCTGCACGCTCCGCCGCGTGACACCCGCCACCGCCGCCACATCCGCCGGCGACACCCCGTTCGCCAGCACCTGCACGACCAGCGCACGCTCGGCGGGGTCGAGCCAGTCGGCCCGCATCAGTACCCGATCGGCATACCCCCGCCGCGAGGCATGGCGGGTATCGGTCTGATGCGGCATCTGCCGCGCTACGGCGAGCGCGGCCTCGGCGAGTTCGGACGTGGGCATCATGGGATTTCTCCGGAATATTGTGGGTGAACGTGTCCGCCAAACTTCGCATCAGGGTTCAATAGCCATTGAACTTGACAGCATAATATACCGTACAATATCCTAACGTCAAGTGCGGGTTGCAACTCGCCGCGGCGTGGACCATCTGTCCGGGCCTTGATCAGGGGTAACACAATGCAAACCGTCGGGTCGATCATTCGTGAGCGCCGCAGGGCGCTGGGCCTGAGCCTGGCGGAACTGGCCGCCGCCGTCGATTGCAGCAAGGGGTACCTCTCGGGGGTGGAGACCGGGCGGCTGGGCAATCCCCCCAGCCGGGCCGTGCTCGAACGCCTCGAGCGGGCGCTGGAGATCGCGGCGAACGAGCTGATTCGCCGGGCGCAGTGGCAGCGCACGCCCGCGGAAGTCCGCGCGGAGGTCGCTCAGCTCGCCGCACGAAGCCGGTCGATGGCCGCCCTGCTCGATGGGGCCGACCACGCCCGGGGCAACGGCGGCAAGGACCTCGATGCGCTGTACAGGTCGGGGCAGTTGCGGCGGTGGCTGGACGAGCACGCGACCAACATCGAGAAGCTCGCGGGGGTTGGGTTCCAGGTGCCGCTGATCAACAAGGTGGCGGCGGGGTATCCGAGCGAGTTCACGGACCTGGACTACCCGGCGCGGGTGGCGGATGAGTACGTGGCTGTGCCGGATGTATTTGATGCGCAGGCGTTTGCGGCGCGGGTCGTGGGCAGGAGCATGGACCCGGACTACCGCGAGGGGGACGTGATCGTCTTCAGCCCGGCCAAGGCGCCCAGCGAGGGGGATGACTGTTTTGCGAGGCTGTTGCCGGATCATCATACGACCTTCAAGCGGGTGTTTTTCGAGGCGGACGGGCGTGTGCGGCTTCAACCGCTGAACCCGGCGTTCGCGCCGCAGGTGGTCGAGCCGGACGCGATCGCGGGGCTGTACCCGGCGGTGTACCGCCTGCAGCGGCTGGGGGCCTGACGCGGCGACGCAAACCAACGCCCCGCGCCCGCACGCCCCGGCAGCACCCCCACGGCGGCAGCGCCCCCACAGCGGCAGCACCCATGGCCGCCGCGCCCCACGGCCGCGCGACGGCCGCAACGCCAGCCGCGGCAGCCGCGGCAGCCCCGACGGCAACGCCCGCCGCACGGCGGCACCAACGCCCGCAGCGCCGGCCGCGAAGGCCGCCCCCACTGGCGAGCCGCACGACCGACCGCGGGCATGCGCGCCGACCCGTCGCCCCCGAAACAGCCCCTCCATATAAGGGTCCGGCACACCGACGCTGCGCATGAGCCCGGCGTTTCAGCGGTTATGCAGCCGAAAAGGGGGCGTGGAGGTGCGACGCGATTGTGCGAGGGGATTCAGGGCCGACGGCGGGCAAGTTGGCGCAAAAAAACCGACGGATGGGCCGTCGCGGGGTCGACCCATCCGTCAGTAGTCACACACACTCTCTACACCAGCACGCCCGCGAAGTCACCTTGAAAAGGGTGATTGGTAAATGACAAGGGTGTATCCGGGTTCTGGCTCGACAGGCTGCACTGCCGCGCATCGCACGTCGCGGGAGACGGGGTGCCGGGCCGGCCCTGCCGAGGGAACACTTACGATTTCACACGGAGCAAACACTGCAAAAAGCACTCCGTTGAGCGCGGGAAACAGCGCACCAAGCAAACGCTAAGAAACGATAAACGTTTCTTAACGGACAAGCACTCTCAGCAATCCCAGAACCCGTAGGTACTCTTCAGCCAGCCTGTATCAGCCCGCTCCGTCGGACAGAAATGCAAACACACGTGCCTCCGTGCACGCTAGAGAGTACCCCATGATTTGCATGGGGTCAAGAAAACTAAACAAACTAACTTTGGCTATGGGTAAAATTACGCACTACCCACGCCCGCGTGCCCTAAGTGTCTGAAGTCGGCGTCTTCTGCGTCTGGCGGCGACGCCGGCCGCGTCGCTGGCGCTCGTCCGGCCCGCCGTTCTGGTACTCGTAGAAGGCCTCGTAGTTGCGACGGAAGTAGCCGCCGGCGCTGGTTCGTACGCCGTTGATGACGATGCCGATGAGTTCGGCGCGGGCGTCACCGAGCTGGTTGATGAGCCGTGAGACGATGCCACGCTTCTCCTGCAATGCCCTGACGGTCAGCAGGACCGCATCCATGCGATTGGCCAGGACGCGGCTGTCACCGACTACGGACAGCGGCGGCGAATCGAGCAGGATCAGCTCATACTGCTCCTCGAGCTGACGGAGCATCTGCATGAAGGCATCGCTCTCGAGGCGTTCGAGGATGTGGTCGCGGGCGTCGCCGATGGTGAGCACGTCCAGGTTCTGGATTTCGGTGGCCTGGGGCGCGTCATCGGCGAGGGCCTGGCCGGCGAGCACGTCGCCGAGGCCGGGCCCGGTGGGCAGCCCGAATAGCCTGTGCTGATCGGGGCGACGAAAGTTGGCATCGACGATCAGCACGCGTCGGCCGTTGTAGGCGAAGCTCGAAGCGAGGTTGGCCACAACGGCGCTGTTGCCGCCGCCGGGCTGGCAGCCGACGACCATGAGCGTGCGATAGCGTTGGCGCTGGAGTCGGCCGGCGACGGCGATACGGATCTGACGGAAACTCTCGGCGATCAGGCCATTGGGCTCGCGCGCCACGGCGAGGTCGATGTGCCCGGAGCCGCTGGGGTCTTCGCTGGCGTGAGGCACGGTGCCGAGCAGGTCGCACGCGGGCAGGAGCTTGGCGCAGGCGGGGCTCTTGATGCGGCTGTCCATCATCTCGCGGAGGAAGACCAGGCCGCCGACGAGCGCGACCACGAGGAAGGTCACGCCGGGGACGACGATCTTGATGCGGGGCGAAGCCATCTCGTTGGGTGGCTGGGCGACGTTCTGGCGGCGGACGCGCGGGGCGTCGGGGTGCTCGCGAATGATGTCCATGGTGCTGAGGGTCTCATCGAGACGCAGCAGCGCGGTTCGCTTGTTATCGAGGTTGGTTTCGATGTTGCGATAGGTGGCGAGTTTATGATTGAGTTCGCGGCGCTGTTCGCGGACGCCGGCGAGCCGCCCTTCGAGTTCGGCGAGCATGCCTTGCAGGCTGGCCACGGCGTTCTCGGCGCTGCTTAGGCGGGATTCCTGGAGCTGTTCGAGCAGCCGCTGGCGTTCGGACTGCTTCTCAAGTTCGGCGGCCTCGATGCGGTGGGTCAAGTCCTGCACGGAGCGGTGCTCGCGTCCGAACCGTTCCAAGGCGACGCGCCGCTCTTCGCGCAGGCCGAGGATGCGCGCGTTGATCTGCCTCATGATGGCGTTGGCTTCGACCTCGGCCAACTCGGTGGCGGTGAACTCGACCGACTCGTCCATGGCCTGTTCGGTGAGCCGCTTGTACTCCTCCTGTGCGGAGGCGAGGCTGGCGGCCAACTCCTGCTGGCGGGCGATCAGGTCACGGTACCGCTGATCGACCTCGCTGAAGTTCTGCTCGGTGGCCGACAGTTGGGTCTGATCCATGATGTCGGTCAACTGGCGTTGCAGGACGCTGATGTCGTCTTCGAGTCGTCCCTTGCGCCGGTTGAACAGGGCTTCGACTTCACCACGGCGATCGCGGGACTCGTCGGTGACCAGGTCGAGGTACTGGTCGGTGACGGCGTTGGCCAAGTCGGCAGCATTCTGTTTCTGGCGGGCCTTGCCGGCGACCTCGATCAACTGGGTGTCGCGGATGGGCAGGACGACGATGGCTTCGGCCAAAGCCTCGTACGCCTCATCCTTGTCGCCGTCGAACTGGTTGAACCAGGGCCGGCCTTCATTGGCCAACTGGTTGACGGCGTTGCGCATGACGCGTTCGGAGCCGATCATCCGCGCCTGAGTCAGCTTGTACATTTCCAGCGCGTTGCCGGCCTGCTGAGCATCGCCGTTGGCGGGCGAGTAGGGGTTGGTCATGGGCGCCTGGACATAGAGCGCGGCTGCGGCGCGGTACACGGGCGCATAGCGGGCCAGGAGCTTATAGGCCGCAAACCCAAGGCCGACGCCAACGACCGCAGCGGCCACGAGCAGCCACTTGTACTGCTTGACGATGCGAATGGGATCGACCGGGGTGAAGCGTGCGGGCCCGCTGGGCTGCGGGTTGGCACCGGGCATCCCGGGCATCAGCCCCGGCGGCATATTCATCTGCGACATGGCGTCACCTCGTCACCTTTCCAGGTTCGCGGCGGCGGAGTTCAAGGACTCCAGCAGCCTTTCAATCTCTTCACCAACGGACTGATCTTCTTCATCTTCGACCAATTCGCGCGCGGCGATGAGCTGTTCGCGGGCCGGGATCGGACGATCCTGGGCCAGGAAGACCTTCGCCATGTGCAAGTGGTTCACGGCCATGGGTTTCAGGCGGATGCTGCGCTCGAGGGTCTGCTCCGCATCCCGGTAATTATTGTTGCAATAGTGCACCCAGCCCACCGTGTCCAGCACATTGGCCCGCTGCGCGGGGTTGTCGCCGGCGAGTTCCAGCGCCCGCTCGGCCAGCGACAGGGCGGCGTCGGGCTTGTCCATGTCATTCGCGAGCATGTACGCGAGGTTGTTCAGGGACATGACGTCGTTGGGCCGGAGTTCGATGACCGTTTCGTAGGCGCGCTGCGCCGCCTGGTAGTCCTTACGCACGTAGTGGCCTCGAGCCAGCAGGCGCTGCCGCACGCTCTCCAGGTAATCGCGGTTGCTGAACTGGCCGCCGATGGCCTGGAGCGTTTGCATGGCCTGATCGACCTGGCCGGCCATCATGTGATACTGGGCCAACAGCAGGGCCATCTGTCCCGAGCTGTCGCGCTGAACGCGGGGCTGAAGCATCGCGATGACTTCGCCGGGCTGCAGGACGGAGCGCATGTGGCCCTGCAAAGCATTCAGCGGCTGGGGATCGGCGCCGGCCATGTCGAGCGCCCGCTCGAAGGCGGCGCGACCGGCCTCCTCACGCCCGGCGGCGTAGTGGATCCGCCCCTGCATGGCCTGCATGACGGCGTTGGACGTCAACTGGTCGGGCCACTGCTGGAGGACCTGCGCCGCCTGCTCGTGCTGCCGCGTGTTCAGCAGTTGCGTGGCGTACTCGATCGCGCGGCCGACCGAGCGTTCGTTCTCGTAGGCTCGGGCCAGCGCGTCGCGAGCTTCGGCCTTTCGACCCTGTGCGTCGTACATCCGGGCCTGCATGGCGTACCACCGGGCCTGGCTGCCGGGCAGCGCCTGCAGCGAATCGTTCAGCAGGCTGTCCAGTTCGGTGAAACGCCGCTGGCTGAGCAGCAGCTCGGCCAACTGCTCGCGGGCGGCGATGTTGCCGGGCATCGCCGTGATGAACCGTTGCAGTTCCTCCACGGCGGCGCCGAGTTCACCACGCTGCATGTACCACTGGATCAGCATCTGCCGCGGCAGGGCGAATCGGCTGTCCAGCTCGATCGCACGCTGCAGGTCGTCGCGGACCATCTGCTGAATCAATTCGCTGTCGCGGTTGTAGCGGAAGGCGGCCCGCTGGAAGTACGGCATGGCCGACTGCGGGGCGCCGACCACGGCCTGATCGAGCGCCGCGGCGGCCTGCTCGCGGAGCTCGTTACGACGGGCTTCGCTGAGGTCGGGATTGGCGGCGAGCCGACGCCGCGCGATCATCGCCTCGATCATGTGCGTCTGCGCCTCGGCCCCATGGGCTTTCATGAGCTGGCCCAATTCCTCGGACGCGCGATCGAGCTGGCCGGCATTGACCAGCGTTTCCACGTACCGGCGCCACACCCGCGCCCGTTCGTCCGAGCCGACCGCCTCGCCATCGAGGACCTTGCTGTACTGCTCGGCGGCCTGCTCGAAGCGACCGGTCGCGAACAGCCAGTCCCCCCACTCGCGTGTGGCGGCCCGCTGGTCGGATTGCTCCAAGGCGGCCGCCTGGCTGTAGGCCGCCATGGCCGCGTCCGCATCGTTGCCCTCTCGCAGGTATCGGGCGACGATCAGCCAATCTTCCATGGTCGCCTGTTCGCCCTTGTCCTCGATCACGTCGCGCAGCATCTGCAGGCCCCGGGCGTAGTCGCCCGTTTCGGCGTGGTAGCTGGCCATGGCCGAGACGTTGGCGATGGCGTCGGGGTCTTCGGCGAGCAGCGACTCGAGCTGCCGGCGGGCCTTGTCGTACTGGTCGGTGTCCAGGTAGAGCCTGACCAACTCACGGCGGTTGGCGTGGGCGGACGGGTTGGACTCGGCGATCCGCTCGCGGGCCTCGATGGCGGCGTTGCGGTCGCCGTGGCGGCCCATGTAGTCGAGGTAGGTCATGTACAACCCGGCGTCGTTGGGCGTGATCGCCAGAGCGCGGCGAAGGTCGTCCAAGGCCTGGTCGTATGACTGCATCCGGTCGTGCACGAGGTACAACTGCCGCCAGGCGTCGGCGCTGTCGGGCTTGAGTTCGACGGCGCGGCGAACGGCGCGCTCGGCGCCGCTCATGTCGCCCCCCTCATAGCGGCACCGACCCAGCAGCAGGTGCGCCCGGGCGTTGCTGGGCATCTCTTCGAGGCCCGCTTCGAGGGTCCGTGCTGCTTCGGAGAAGTTGCCGCGGGCCATCTGCAACCGCCCCTCCCAGAAGGCACCGCCGGCGTAGTCGAGTCCCTCGCCGTCGTTCATGGCGCCGGCTTGCTCGACGATCTGCTCCGCCGCGGAGAAGTCCTCTTCCGCCAGGGCCCGCTCGAAGCGGATCTCCATGACCCGCTCATCGTCGGGTGCCTGGTCGATGGCCTGCTGAAGGGCGGCCTCGGCCTTCTCCGGCTCGCCGGCGCGGCGATAGTATCGCCAGTAGCTCAGCGCCCGCTGGACGGGGTCTTCCTGTTCGCCGATCAGCCGCTCCAGCTCATCGCCCACCGATTCGCGGTCGCGGATCGTCGTCAGCAGCAGGTTGAGCATCTTGTTGTCCGGCTGTTCCTCCAGGGCCGCTTCGACGACATCGGCGGCGGCGTTGGGGTCGCCGGCCGCCTGCTCGACCCGGACCCGCTCCTGCACAATGGCGAGGTCCTGGGGGTGGTCCTGCTGATAGCCGGCGAGCAAGCGTCGCGCCGCGTCGAGGTCGCCGGCGGTCCGGTGCAGCCGGGCCAGTTGCAGCACGGCCGACCGGTCGCCCTCTTCGGCAAGGGGCGCAAATCGGGCGATGGCCCGCTCGACCATCTGCTCGCGGGACAACCCGCCCTCGGCGGCCCGCTGCAGCTCGATGCGGCCCTTGAGCATGCGGGCCTGGGCGTTGTCAGGCGCCGCACGCAGTACGCGGTCCACGATGCGCTCGGCGCCCGCGTAGTCGCGGTCGGCGATGCGGAGTTCGGCGAGTTCGAGGTTGGGCCGCAGCATGCCCGCGCCCTGCGGGTTCTCGATGAGTCGGGTCAGCGCGTCGGCCGCCGCGCCGGTCAGGCCGGTCTGCTTGTAAGCCAACGCAAGCAGCAGCAGCGCCTCGACGTTCTCACCTTCGTACTTGGTGTCGGCCTGTTCGAGCTTCTTGACCGCCTGGGCGGGGCGATCCTGAATCAGGGCGAGCTTGCCCTGCATCCAGAGCGTGATGGCCGAGTCCTCCCCGGCACTGGTCTCCAGGTCCTCGATCATGCGTTGAGCCTCGGCCAGGTCCTGCTCGCGCTGATTGGGGTCGGACGACATTTCATGCCGGGACAGGTAGACGTCCGCCAGCTTCTGCGTGGCGAGGACCTGGTACTGGCCGATTCGATAGGCATCGAGGCTGACGGGGATCGGGCGATCCTTGCGGGCTTGTTCAAAGCGTTCGATGGCGGCGTTCATGTCGCGCTGGCGCACGTGGATCGTGCCCAGCGCCACCAGAGCCGCCACGTCGTCGGGATGGTTCCTGGTGGTATGGGTCAGCAGCGCCGCGGCGCGCTCGAGGCCATCATCCATCTGCAGTTGCGGATCGGCCTCGTCATCGACGGGCAGTCGGCTCATGTCGACGACGCGCGAAGCCACTTCGAGTGTCAGGCGGGGCAGGTCGGCGTTGAGCAGTTGCTGCTCGATGTCATCGAGCATGGCCCGCGCTTCGTTGACCACGTCGGTGTCTTCGAGATCGCGGCCGAGCTGCAGCACCAGCCGAAACTGGCAAAGCCGCCCCTCCACGTCCTGGGGGTGCGATTCGACGAAACGATCAACGCGCTGACGTGCCTGTTCGCGGAGCTCCTGGGCCCGGTCGAAGCGATTGGTGCTCTCGGCCTCGTCCGCTTCGATCAGGTCCAGCCGCGCCAGGTAGTAGTTGGCCAGGGCATCGTCGGGGTCGTGGTCGACGGTGGACTGCAGGTCCTTTCGGGCCTGCTCGCGCGCGCCTGGCCCCAGGCCGCGGCGGTTGATCTGCACCACGTTGGCGATGCCCCGGTACCGCGTGGCCAGCCGGTTGTCGGGCGCGAACTTCAGCAACTCGTCGGCGGCGGTGTGCAGTTGCACCCACTGCGGCAGGGCGTCGCGCATCTCGGCCTGGCGCTGGTAGAGGGTCAGCAGCTTCTCGGCGGCCTCGACATTGGACGGATCGAGGTCAACCGCCTTGCTCCAATACTGGCGGACCTTGAGGAACAACTGCTGGGCGTCGGTGGTGTCGATGGGCTCGATCTGCTGGGCGGTCTTGGCCATGTCCAGCAGGATCTGCACCTTCCGCGCGTTGTCATCTTCGCGGGCATAGGCCCGGCCGTACTGCGTCAGCGCGTCGCGGTAGTTGTCCTCGCCGATGAGCGCCTCGGCCTGGGCGATGTACCGACCGGGGTCGCGGCGCATCACCCAGTAGCTCACGACGCCGATGCCCCCGACGAGCACGGCCAGGACGACCGCGAGAATGATGACGAAACGTGTATTAACAGAAGCGGCCATAGAAACCTCCACATCGCGCTACAGCGCTAAACTCCATCCTCGGCATCACCCAGGTGCGCCGCCGCCGTCTGCTGCTCTGTCAGACGGTCCCAGTCCGGCAGGCAGAGCATGATCTCCGGCAGCGCCGCGGCCAGGAAGTCGGCCATGATCTCCTGGGCGACCTCGGTATCACCCACGTCCGGAAGCAGCCGGACCTGCCCGTCATCGGGCCGAATCCCCGTTCCGGGCATCAACTCCACCTTGCAGTAATACGCGTAGCGATCGAACAGGTTGAACGCCTGCAGCCGCACCCCCTCGGGCGTGGCCGTGTACTGGTTGTTCGCGACGAAGAAGTACCCGACCGTGTACGAGGCGGTCTCGTCCTTGGGATGCTTGAAGTGCACGAGTGTCGTGGGCACGGTGCGGTCGGGCAGCGACACCAGGTTGCCCAGCGCGGTCAAGGCCTGTAGCCTGCCGTCGTCGTCGGCCGCGATGCGCGGCGAGGTCAGTCGCAGCGCCGACACACGCTTGCCGCTGGGCTGCGCGCCGCCGGCCACGAAGCAGCGATCGGGCACGTGCGGGACCGTATCGATCGTACCGGTGTAGTACGGCACGTGCATGCGAATGAACGCGCCCGATGCGTCTTCATCCATCTGCGTATCGCGATACAGGTAGCTGATGTACGTCTTGGTCCCCAGGGCATCCTCGACGTCCTTGGGCAGGCGCGGCTCCCGGCGGACCAGCACGTACCGGCCGTCGTGGCCCAGCCGCTCGGGCATCGTCGCCAGCGGCCGCGCCAGGTCGATCGGCTCCTTGATCAACACGATCTTCATCGCCGATGTGACGGCGTTCAGACTCACGGCGGCCACGAGCAGCACCCCCGCCGCCGCGAGGAATCGCGTCTTGAGCAGCGCTCGCCAATTCATGCGCGTCCGCCCTCCTGTGATTCGGGCTCGGTGACCACGATCTTGTTCAGCACCCACCCGACGAGGCTGAACAGACCCAGCGCCGGGATCAGCATGAGCATGCCGATCGCGATGTGCGTCTCGCCCTTGGTCCATTCGGGCTTGAAGGGGTAGAGCATGCCCATGGTCGTGACGCGGCCGATGTTGACCAGGATCGCGATGGGGACCGTCAGCATCACGATGGTCAGCCGCGCCCACCACGGGCGCCGGGCCAGGTAGGCCACCGCCACGCCCAGCGCGATGAAGGTCATCAGCATGCGCAGGCCCGAACAGGCCTCGGCGACGTTCAGCCCCTCGCCCAGCGCCACCCCATGGCGGTACAGGTTGATGGTGTTGCCGGTCACTTCGGCCTCGAGGTCGATGACCACGCCGAGCACGCTGATCGCCACGCCGGAGGCCTTGGCGGCAATGCCCTGCAGCGCGAAAGCGATGTCGGTCCAGAGCTTGGGCGATACCTTCACCGCAAACACAAGGTAGGCGACGGGGAACAGCGTGATCCGCGCGATCGGCCAGCCGCAGATGAACCAGACCAGTCCACCCAGGGCCATGATCATGCCATAGCCCTTGAACATGTCGTTGTTGAACGCGCGCGGTCCCAGCGTCAGCACGTACAGCGCGATGCCCATCAGCAGCAGCACCAGTCCCGCCGACGATCGCATCAGCGAGGTGGTCCCCGCGGCGACCGCGGCCGGTCGCATGATCGCTCGGGCGCCGAAGTAGCCGAGGATGGGCCCGATCAGCAGCGCCAAGACGAAATGCAGCCGCATGGCGAAGACGGTTTCGAGGGCGGGCAGGGCGCTGAGGATCGCGCCGCGGCCGGCCGTCAGCCCGCCGCCCACCACGCCGATGCCAATCACCGACAGCACCACCCACCAAGTGGCCCGGGCGTCGCGTTGCGAAACGACCAGCGGCGATGCCGCCGCTTCACGCAATTCCCGCCGATGCTGGTGCAGGAAGTAGAGGCTGATCAACGGGACGACCAAGGCGTGGGACCAGTTGGGATTGGTCCAGGCGTAGCCGCGCATCTCCAACGCGCCGTCTCGGATAACCCCGCCGAAGGCCCGGAACAGGAAGTCCCAGAACAGGGCACCGAACAGCGCGGCCAGCAGCGCGATCTGAATCCAGCCGTGGGGCTTGATGAGCGGACCTGCGGGGGCAGCCGCAGCCGTCTGATTGGTTGCAGTCACAGTGCTCATGTCGTCCGTTTCGGTACGGCACTCACCCGCATGCGGGAAAGGGTTCTACCAACCTCCCTGGTCCTGTCGCCACCGACACGCCGCCGCCGAGACATTACGCACGGCGCGACCCGATGGTTCTGGGCATTACGATTCAATTCACCACCCAGCCAGCGGCCCCATCCCCGATCGCACACCACCGGGCCGCACACGCTATCAAGCTTGCAACCGCCTGAAAAAGCCGGTGCTTACAGTCCAATGATCTCGGTTCCGAAGTTGCGATCCAGCAGAAAGCCCATGCCGTAGCTGAAGCGGAAGCTGTTGCGCAGGATCGCCAGCCACGTGGCGGGCAAGTTCGTGCCCACGTTGATCGTATCGTCGGGCTTGAGATAGATATCCGGCTGGACGCCCTCGAACATCGCCCGCACGTTCAACTGCACCATGGCCTCGGTGTCCGGGCCCAGCCGCCGCACCAGGTCGACCCGCTCGGGGATCGCGGTGGGGCTGAACCCGCCGGCCGAGATGATCAACTGCTTGAGCGTCAGCGAATTCTCGCCGGGCAGGCTGTAAGTGCCCGGCCGGGCGATATCGCCGCCGACGTAGATGTTGCCGCGCCGCTCGACCGGCACGTGCACGACATCGTTCGGTCGAATCACGATGTTGTACCGGGCCGCCCCTTTCATCAGTTCCTGGGCGTCAACCTCAATCACCCGTTGCGTGACCATCTCCTCAGGTGCGGGAAGCCCGCTTGGTCTCTCGGCGGCGGGCTGGGCGTTCGGCCCGGACCGCGGATTTGTCGGGACCTGCTCCTGCTCGACCTGGACCCACCGGTTGTTGACCTCGATCCAGCGACCGTTTCCGGCTCCGCGCCCTTCCAGGGCCTCACCCAGGCCGGCTGGCGGGGGCGGGCCATTGCCATCCTCTGGCATCCGGGGCTCAGGCGCGGGTGAGGGCGATGCCCCACCGTCCTCGGTCTCGGCGCCGCCTTCGATGCCCTCGCTGAGTTGCTCCAAGAGGCTGCCGGTATCCAGTTGACCGTTACCGCCCCCGTCCCCGGCGTCCGTTCCAGGCTGGCCGGTGTCGCGCTCGCTGGGCTGCAACGGCGGGCGATATTCGCCGGGCTCGGCCTCCCGGTCGTACTGCTCACCTTCGACCACGTCGACCAGCGGGACATGGCGAATCACGTACAACGTCTCCACTTCCGCCGGGATGCCCCGCGACTGGGCGATGGCGTCGAGCAGCCGGAAATTCGTCTTGGGCAAGACGTACGTGCCTACCGCGCCGGCGGCCCCGATCACGCTGTAGGTGTTCTGACGCTGGTCGAGGGCGGTCACGCTGACCGTCGGGTCGCGCAGGATGTTGGGATGCAGGATATCGATGACCTGCTGTTCGAGCTGCTTGGTCGTCAGGCCCGCCGCCTTGACCTGTCCGACGAACGGCAGGCGGATGAACCCCAGTTCGTCGATGGTCCGCTGATAGGTGGACTGGACCTCGGGGCGGACCAGTTCGAAGACGCCGACCTCGATCGGATCGCCCGGGCCCAGCACATACTCGGTCACCTGTGGCACGAGGTCTGCGCTGGTGATCTGGCTGAGCCCGGGGATCGCTTCCTCGGGCTCATCGATGATGTCCAGGCGGTCGAGGATCGGGAGGGTGACGGGGGTGCCTTCCCAGCGGCCGGTGACCGACGGGTCAAGCCACGAGTCCACGCCGCATCCCGCCGTACAGGCCAGCATCGCCACCACGAGGCCGAGCCATACCGCCCGATTCGAACGGACCGACGCGATGGCTTGCATGTCACCACAATCCAAGGCGGTCTCCTTCAACACAATGATTCGACCGGCTGTACGGCGGATTCTGCTGCCGCATCGATCACGCCGGGGCCCTGCTCCGGCAATCGGGCCAAGCCTATCACGGCCCTTCGAACCGGGCAAATCCGCGTCGCACCGGGGGCGGCGAGCCCCCAACGCGATGACTGCATCGGTTATTTGGCCTGTGAGCGTTAGCCGATTCCCCAGCGTTCGGTGTGCCCCCGCAGTTATCGGGGCCAAACATTTCCGCCCGCCGTGCTGGCGATGCCGATCCGATCCGTCAACAATAAGCACATGGTCGAAACCCCCGTTGAAGAGCAGATCAGCCGCGGATTTCAACCTCCATGCAACGTCCAGTTCAGCGTCTTCCTCGACATGCGCGTCGGCAAGATGCTGGAATTGCTCCGCGTGTTTTCCGGACAGGCACTGACCGTCGCGGGCTTGACCGTGATCGACGCCACCGACCATGCCGTCGTCCGCATCCTCACCTCACGCAGTGAGTTGGCGAGGCGACTGCTGCAACGCCACGAGTTGGCCTACTGCGAAGCGGACGTGCTCGTCGCCGAATTGGCCGACAACGACAGCCTCAGCGACCTCTGTGAAGCGTTGCTCACGACCGAACTCAACATCCACTACATGTATCCGCTCCTGGTCAAACCCCGCGGCCACAGCGCGCTGGTGATCCATACCGACGACTATGTCCTCGCCGGACAGGTGCTCCGCAGAAAGTTGTTCCATTTGCTCTGCGAGAACGAGCTGGGTGATAACGCGACCGGCTCGGACCCGCTGGACCTCGACCCCGGCGGCTGACAACGCGGGGCACGCCCCCGTCGCGGCGCTCGCCTCGCCTGCCTCGTTGATCCGCACGCGCATCCTTGCGCATCTTTACACACAGGAGTGACCAACACATGATCCTGCATTCATGGAACCGTTACCAGGACTTCGGGCTGCTGCTGCTGCGTTTGGGCATGGGCGGCATGTTCGCCTATGCGCACGGTTGGCCCAAGATGGCGGGCGGACCGGAGAAGTGGGAACAACTGGGCAACGCGATCGGTGTGCTCGGGGTGCCGGTGTTCCTTCCCGTTTTCTGGGGCTTCATGGCGGCATTCGCCGAGTTCGCCGGAGCGATCCTGCTGGCGCTGGGGCTGCTGTTCCGCCCGGCCGCGTTCCTGCTGTTCTTCACGATGCTGGTTGCCTCCGTCATGCACGTCAGCCAGGGCGACGATTTCGGCAAGGTTTCCTCCAGGCCTATCGAACTGGCCATCCTCTTCGGAACGCTGCTGTTGATCGGCCCGGGCCGCTATGCGCTGGACTCTCTCATCGCCGGATCACGCAAATAGTCCACCTGGGGACATGGGCCCAGATAAGTTAATTCCCAGTTTGCCCTTGCGTTTGCTGGGCTGGCGGCTATATTTTAGTTGTTGTTCGTGGAGAGGACGGGAGAGCTACTCGTCTTGTCGACCGCTTGGCTGCGGCGATGCACTCCACCTGATAAGTTTGAAACCTGCTGCATCGCGTGCTGTTTTCGCGTGCAGAAGAAGGGAGATGGAGCCATGCGTCGTTGCGCTCTTACTGTGACCGGGGGTCTGTTCGCTGTCCTGGGATTGATTGCCGCACCGGCTCAAGCCGGGCTGTTCGACACTGTCGACGGCACGATCAACGTCAATGAGTACGATGTCTCGTCCATGGACAGCGGCGACGTGCCCACCGTCTTCAACAACTCCAACCTCGACATCGACTTCGTCTACCTCCGCAACGAGGTGATCGACGGCACGAGCGTCTTCTTCATGGGCTTCGATACGCTCGGCGGCGGGTTCGAAACCGGCTCCGCGGCCAATCCCACCCAGATCTCGATCAGCCTCTTCGACGGCTCGTTCAACTTCCGGTACAAGATCGACGTACAGTTCACCGGCGCCGCAACCCCCTCGGCCGTCTCGCTCGTCGACGAAGATTTCGACCAGATCGGTGTGGCCGACGAAGACTACATGGTCTCGACCGACGCCGACTTCGAGCTGGGTCTCGCCTCGTCCTACCTGTCGGACGTGATCCCGGCCCCGGGCAATGGCGCATTCCAACTGGCCTACTCCGTGCGAGCCGGCGACCTGTTCGGCACGCACATCGACCAGCTCGGCGATTTGCAGTCGATCACCGTCCCCGAGCCGGCCAGCCTCGCGATGCTCGCCGTCGGTGGCGTGAGCCTCCTGCGGCGTCGCCGTCGAGCCTGCTGAAACAGGCCCGCCACGCCCGATATCCCCTCAGCGACCCCCACGCCCTCGGCCCCGGCCGAGGGCGTTTTCCATTGCGGCCACACGCCCGGGGTGCGCTGTCGCGAACGCTCGGAACATGCTACGCCCTGCCGCTATACTGCCATTCCATGGCCACTTTTTCGCTCACAGACCAGGTTCTGGACAATCAGGTGGATGCCTCGCGGTTTGTGAAGCGAGGCAAGCCCCGCTGGCTCCGCGCCCAGGTTCCCCACGGTGACGGTTACAGCGACCTGCTCAAGCTCGTACGCAGCCACAAGCTGCACACAGTGTGTGAAGAGGCGAGCTGCCCCAATATGGGCGAATGCTGGTCGGCCGGCGTGGCGAGCATCATGATCCTCGGCGAGGTCTGTACGCGAAGCTGCGGGTTCTGTCACATCAAGACCGGCAAGCCTCCGGTGCTCGATGAGCAGGAGCCCGAACGCGTCGCCGACGCCGTGCGGATCATGGGCCTGAACTACATCGTGATCACGTCGGTCAACCGTGACGAGCTGCCCGACGGCGGGGCGAAGATCTGGGCGCGGACGATCCGCCGGATCCGTAAGACCACACCCCAGGTCAAGATCGAGGTGCTCATCCCCGACTTCTGCGGCGATTGGGACGCCCTGCAGACCGTGCTCGACGCCGGGCCCGACGTGCTCAACCACAACCTCGAAACGGTCAGGCGGCTGTACCGGGCCGTGCGCCCGCAGGCCAAGTACGACCGCTCCATCGAGTTGCTCCGCCGCTCCAAGCAGCAGGGCTTTGCCACCAAGACCGGCATCATGGTCGGCATCGGTGAAACCGACGACGAGGTGGTCGAGCTCATGGATGATCTCCTGCAGGGTACGCGGTGCGACCGGGGCGCCTGCGATATCCTGACGATCGGTCAGTACCTCCAGCCGTCGGCCCACCACCTGCCGGTGCAGCGTTTCGTGAGGCCCGAGGTCTTTGCCGAGTACAAGCGGGTCGGCGAGTCGATGGGGCTGGTCCACGTCGAGAGCGGCCCGATGGTCCGCAGTTCCTACCACGCCGACCGCCAGGCCGTCGCCGCCCAGCAGGCGTCGACCTGAGACCGTTTCCCAGCCCCCACAGGCCCCCTCTTGTCGCCGCCGTTGTGAGTGGTGTACAATAATAGATAATGTAATCCACATATATGCGGCCAGGGGGTTTCCAGCCAAGGTCGCTGAGCACTGGGGACAGACACCGCCATGAACAGCAGCGTCCTGACACGTCGCTGATCTGAGACAGTACGAATGCACGGCCGGCGCGTGGACGGCTTCCGCCGCGCCCGCCGTACTCACGGTGCACACCCGAGGTCCGGAGATGCCCGGCCCGGGCGCCGCGTCGACCCCTCGTCGGCGCGGCGTACTTTATTGTCCACTGGCCGCGACTATTTCGGGGATGAGTTCTCGATCGCCTCCCGAAACGCGTCGTTGCGTCGCTGCACCCACTGACCAAGCTCGCCGGCGAATGACTCGTCGTTGGCCGTCCAATGCCCCGGTCCGGGTTCAATGCTATCAATGAGATCGATCATCCGGCCGTACGACGTCGGGCGGCGCTGTGCCGCAAAGTGCGGCGCCTGGTAAGCGACCAGCGGGCGATTGTCGGTATTGATCGCGCCCGTGCCCGCGTACCGGGCGAGGTCCGAAGCACCGCCGATACCCATGCCCATCAAGCTCAGCGCATCGGTCAGCCCGATCGATTCAAGCGCCCGGCCTAGCGCAGGATCGGTCACGCGATCCGTAAACCACGTCGAACCGTATCCCGGCCAGTCGCCATTGACCGCAACCAGGCCCACGGCCGGATGCTGCAGGTTCAGGTCGGCCATCACCGCGCGGGCATCAGGATACACTTGGAGGAAAGTTCGCACGATCAGACCAAACGTGTCCCGATCCAACTGATACATCGGCAACCATTGGCAGAAGAGGCCGCCATCCTTCAGTCGATCCTTGATCGCGCGAAAGTGTTCCTGCGTGTAGAGCATCCCCCCGCCGTCGCGCGCCGGGTGAAAGAGGTCGGCGATGATGACGTCGTAGCGATGGTCGGTCGTCCGCACGAAGCGTCGCGCATCAGCGGTGAGCACGCGGATGGATGGGACCTCAGTCAGGTCGGTGTCCTTGACCGCAAAGGCGGGCAGTACATTGACGACCTCGGGGACCAGTTCCACCGCATCAGCTTGAAGACCACGATGGTCTGCCGCCGCCAGCGCCGTCACGCCCGTCCCGATTCCCAGGTACAGCGCTCGCTCGGGGTCAGGGTGCAGCAGCAGTGGCAAGTGCCCCTGCCGCAACTCCATCCGAATCGCATCGGGGCTCGTTCCCCCCATCTGATAGCGATTGTTGACACGCAGGAAGCGGTGCTTCCTGGCGTCCTCAATGACCGCCACGGACGCCATCACGCCTTCGCGATAGTCGATTATGCGTTGGCCTTCGAAGGTGCGAACCAGTCGAAGATGGGCGGGCGCGACCAGCAGCATGATGAACGGCGCGACCAAGACCCATCGCCTCACGGCGGCGTAGTCGGTCAACAGGGCCATGTATCCAAGGGCGACCGCGGTCAGGCTCCACTTGGTGCCCAACGTCGGCATCAGCAGTACGCCGACGATCAACGGCGCCACGAAACCTCCGGCGGTGTTAACCGCGACCGCCCGACCGACGCCGCCGCCGCGATCCTTCAACGATTGAACCAGGTGGCTGAAGACCGCCCCCATCAGAATCGTCGGCAGCAGAAAGACACACGCGGCAACCGCCATCTCGCTCAACGCCACCGATGACAGACTGTCGCCCAACGTCAGACGGCAGGCCTGGTAGACCTCGCGGCTATAAGCAAGGCCCAGCCCGCCAAGCTGGCACGTCACCGACAGCCCGCACAGGAGGTAGCCCAGCCGGCGATGGAACCCTCGACCCCGGGCCAGGCGCTGGTAGAGCCCGGCTCCGATCGCCGTGCCCATCAGGAAGATCGCCAGCGCCGCGGCGTAGCTGTAGACCGTGTTCTCGATGACCTGGGCCAACACCCGCAGGCCGACGAGTTCGTAACCGATGCCCAGCAGGCCCGTGGCAAACAGGATCACCATGACGCGAGGCGGGGAAGGCGCATCGTCGGGCTCACCCGCCTGGTCCGGGGGGACTTGAGGAACACCCGCGTCGGTACGGCGCGAGCGAAGCAGCGGCAGCATCATCGCAGCGCACAGCAGGTCCGTGCCCGCCATGGCCAGCACCGAATCGCGGTAACCCATCAGCGGCACCAGCCAGAACGCCCCGGCGAGGGTGCCGATCATCGCCCCCGCCGTGTTGACCGCGTACAACCCGCCCACGCAGCGTCCGCCCGGGGCCCATGGTGCGGCGAAGCGTTCGATGGCAGGCAGTGTCGCCCCCATCGCCATCGTCGCCGGCAGCAACACCGCCAAGGGGATGCCCAGCGAAATGAGCCATTGCCGAATCGCGCCCGGCTGCTCGCCCATCCACGCCAGCGCCAGGTCATTCGCCGGGCCCACCAGCCACACGCAGCACATACCCCACAAGCCGATCACGACTTCCAGCGCGACGTACCAGTGACCCGGCACCCTGCTGCGCGCGATGGGCTTGTCCAGCAGCCACGCGCCCATGGCCAACCCGCCGAAGAACGCACCGACCACCGCCAGCACCGCCGGCATCTCGTGGCCCAGGCCGACGCTGAACATACGCACCAACGCCATCTGATAACCCAGTCCCGCCACACCCGACAGCAGGAAGATCAGATAGAGCGCGGTCAGTCGAAGTCGCCTATCCATGCCCAATACCTCGGACCTGACGAATAAGAAAGGCGGCGCGACCGTTCAGGATCGCGCCGCCGGCAGCTCAGTACAGGAGCGTGGTTGCTGACTTGCGCTGTTTACGAGTCGGTCGGCGTGCGCCGACGACGACTCAGCACCAGCACCGCGCCGGCACCCGCCAGCGCCAGCGACGTCGGCTCGGGGATCTTGTTGGCGTAGTCTTCGACCGCGCCCTCGAACGTCTCCTCGTCCAGCCCGAAGTTGAACACGATGTAGAACGGATCGGAATTGCCGATGCCCGACGCGTCGGTGGTCAGTTCCATGAGGATGCCATACGCGCCGTACTCGGGGGCATCCAGTGACCCGGGCGCGAGGGTGAACTCGATGTGGGTGTGTACGTCACCGCCTCCGTCGGCCTGTCCGACCACGCCGGTGCCGCTGACCGGTCCGGCCGTCGCGTCGGTCACCGAGAGCCCGCCGTTGGGATTATCGCCGATGTCGATGCTCGCGCCCGTCGGCACGGCGGCGAAACCGCTGCCGTCGTGGTACTCCAGCGGGCCGAGGATGTTGTAGTCGATGAAGTCGCCGGGATTCACGCCGAGGCCCTCATCGGCTTCCGAAGCGAAGCCCGGGTCGTCGGTGAACTGCTCGAACAAGCCCGAGGTGTCGAAGTCGCCCTCGAAGACCTGCCCCTCCGAGCCGAACTTCACGTCGATCTTGTTGTTCTGGTAGTCGAACTCGATGTCGCTGTGCTGGGCGAACGATGCCTGACCGACGGCGAGCACGACGACGGCGGTGATCCAAAGGGCATGGCGGGTGGGATTCTTCACGGTATCTGTCATCTCGAAACTCCTTGGAACGTGACGCCGACTACGGGCCGACATCGGGGTTGAACATGTTGTGATCGGGACCGGTGCCTAACTCGGAAAACGGGACCTTCTCGACGTGACCGTCGAGGAACGCGTAATTGCTGACCGCATCGGCGGCGCCGAGGTCGCCGTTGACGGCGTTGGTCTGCGCCTGGGTGGCTGCACGGGCGTGGGCGGGCGGGCCGCTCGATCGGAACCAGCCCGTCGCGTGCACGTGGTCAGCCCCCGCGAAGTCGCCCTCCACGCCCAACTGGGGGTAAGCGCCGAAGCCCATGATCAGCACGTGGACCGTGCTGCCCGGTGAGGCGATATGCTCGATACGGCGGTGGCTCTGTTGCTGGGTCGGGGCGGCGGAGGTGAGGTAATCGTTGAGCCCGTAGCTGGTGCGGCGGCGCTGATTAGGGTCGGACGAACCGGGCAAGGGCCTGCCGGCCGGGGCCGGCCCCCAGTGCGGGCTGTCGTCCAACGGGGAGCGGGCGCGGATCTGCTCGCCGGCGCCGGCGTCCTCGTAATCCGTCCAGAAGTCCTTGAGGGTGTTGACCCAGGTGGACTGTTCGTCGCCGTGCAGGCCGCCGTGCGCCAGGCCAACGTCGATCATCGTGCCGCGATGGGCTGTGACGTAGCTGTGGTGGGCGATCTCGAGCTGGCGCATGTTGCTCATGCAGTTCACCGCCCGCGCCAGCCGCCTCGCCTCGCCCAGCGCGGGAATGAGCAGGGCCAGCAACAGCGCGATGATCGCTACAACGACCAGCAGTTCCACGAGCGTGAAGCCGGCCGAGACGGGCGAATTTGATGGGCGTATCGCGTGCTCGAGCATCACCACTATCACTCCGGGCCGCACCGCGGCCACCGAGCGATAATGATAACGCGCTATCAACAAGTGTCAAGGTACAATTCCCCGCATGCAGCGGCAGACCCAACAACGCCAGATCATCGAGCGGGCCTTCCGCGACGCCGGACGACCCTTGAGTGTGCCCGAGGCTCACGCGTTGGCCCGGCGCGACCTTCCGCGGCTCGGCGTCGCCACCGTCTACCGCGCTGTCAACGACCTGGTCGAAGCCGAATGGCTCAAGCCCGTCGAACTGCCCGGCGAGCCCGCCCGGTATGAGTTGGCCGACCTTGAGCACCACCACCATTTTCACTGCACGCAGTGCGATCGGGTCTTCGACGTCGCCGGCTGCGCGTTGACGCACGCACCCGCCCTGCCGCGCGGGTTCGTGCTCGATGATCATGAGGTGATTCTGTACGGCCGCTGCGACCGCTGCGCGGCGCAGGGCGACGGCGGCCACTGAACGCCGGCCGGTCTCAGGCCGCCTGGCGCCTGGGCCGACGCAGCAGGCACGCGCCGCTGGCGAGGAACAGCGCGAGCGTGGCCGGTTCGGGAACCGCCGCGTGCGACGCCGCGCCGGCGCCGACGCCCGTGACCGTCACACCACGATCCAGCCACACGTCGCGCAAGGCGTGCAGCGTGCCATCGATGTGCGAGTCACGATCGATGCTCGCTCCGCCGAAGCTGAGCAGTTGCGCCTCGACGAGGCTGTCGCGGTTGAGCGAGAGGTTGCCGCCGGTTTGGATGACCAGTTCACCGGTGCCGACGTTGTCGATCACCAGCCCGCGGTCGGCGCTGAAGGCGCCTGCGACGTTGATGGCCACATCGCCCGCGGAGGTGTCCACGATCAGCCGGCTGTCGCGGCCGAGCCACAGACTCGCAAGGTTGTACTGGCCTGCGGTCAGCCGCAGCGTCACGTCGCGATCGGTGCTGATCGAGCCGAAGTCGCCGGCGGCCAGCGATTCGTCGCTGTTGCTTCCATACCACTGGGACTGCCCGCTCGGCGTGGCCGGGCCGGGGTTGCTCAGCGTCAGCGCATCCCAGCGATCGGGGCCGGCGTTGTCGGTGACCGAGCCGTTGATCGTCGCCGAGGCGTCGGCCCAGTAAGCATCGTTGTAGGCGACGTGGCCGCCGACGCGGACACCGCGCTCGAGGCTCACCCCGCCCCCGCCCTGGATCGCTCCGCCCACGGCGCTGTCTCGCCCGACCCACACGTCACCGCCGGCGTCGATGGACCCGACCGAGCCGTCCCGATCGACCGAGACGCCCTGCCGCGCGACGATGCGACCGCCGATGGTCACTGCCCTGTCGCTGCTGAAGCTCGACGCGGTGTAGACATCCGACGTCGCACTCGCGCCCGAACCGAAATGGGCGCGGCCGCCGGCGCCGATGCGGCCGTCGATCCTCACATCCGCGTCGGCCCCGAAGTGGCCGCCGCTGTACACGGCGAAGTCGTTCAGGTCCGTACCGATGACGTCGGCGGCGGTCGGCCCGGCCAGCGCGGCGCAGGCCAGCGCGGCCATGAGTATGTTGCGAGTCATGTCTGCCCTGATCGATTGAGCCATGTTGCTTGCTTTCACTTGATGCAGGCACGGGTTCGCCGTGTGGTGTCGGCGGCGTCGCGATCCATGGTGTCGATCGCTGCAACAAGACCAACCGATATAACGGGCCCGGACGCAAGCGGGATGTGCGGATGTCTCTCGGTTCCGATGGTGGCGGACCGTCACCGTGCCGGGCGGGTCGTGAACACGCCGACGACGGACGTGGCCATCACCGCGACGAGCATCGGCGCCGGGCATCGGGCCGGACCGGACTCGCGCCGAGCCTCGGGCTCGCTGCGATCGGTCGGCCTCGGCAGCAACGCCGCGGCGGCGACGCGGCGGGCATCGGCCGCGACGCGATCGCGGGCGGGCGCCGCACGCCGCTCAGACAGTGCCCGGGCCCACGCGTCCGGCAGGGCCGCTTCGTCGCTGACCGGCAGATAGCGGTGATGCAGGGGTGCATCGAGCATGAACGCCTCGATGCCGGTCGAGGTCGCCTCGCCGAGACGGCCGGCCTTGGCGCAGGCCGCGGTGGCCGCCAGCACGATCATGATGACCAGGGAGATTCGCATCGGTCGTACTCCTGCGCCGCCCGGGTAAACGGGCCAAGCGCTGTCGACCGTGCTGTCTGCGTAAGGTGGTGAACCCGACGGCGCTATTCATCGATATAACCGGGGCGGACGCAAGCGGCGATGGCGAGGATCATCACGATTCGGGGTCCGGGTCGCGGCGCGAGCCGATCCACCGCAGTTCGGCCATCGCCATCAGCCTCGCCACGACGAAGAATACACCCGCCCCGCCACCGGCCGACGCCGCCAGCCACAGCGCCGTCTGCACATGATTGAAGCGGTCTGCGTCCATCCCCAGCCATCCCGGCGCGCGGTTGACCAGCGTCGCGGTGGCCGCGGCCATGACCGCCGTCGCCAGCGCCGTGCGAGCCCAACCGCCGGCGACCGCCCGATCGACGGGTCGACGCACATGCCGACGGGCGAGCACGAGCAGGATCACGCACTGGATCGCGGCGGTGATCGCGGTCGACCACGCCAACCCCGCCGCGCCCAGCCGTTCACCCATCGGGTTGCCCGCCGCCGGCACCCACACCAGCGCCAGGTTCAGCACCAGGTTCAGCGCGACCATGAGCAGGGTCAGCCGCATCGGGGTGCGTGCGTCATCGCGCGCGTAGAAGACCCGCGTGAGGATCTGATTCATCGAGTAGGCCCATACCGCCGTCGCATAGCCCAGCAGCACCCAGGCGATGCGCGCCGCGTCGCCGGACTCGATCTGGCCCCGGCTGTAATAGATGGTCCGCGCCAGCGGCTCACGCACCAGCAGCAGCCCCACGCTCGCAGGCAGACCGATGAACAGGGTCAGCCGCAGGCCCTGCCGGACCAGCGCGGCGAAGCGATCGTTGTCCGCGCTGGCCCGCGACAGCGCCGGGTAGATCGCCGCGGCGACGGCGATCCCGAAAACGCCCAGCGGGAACTCGTACAGCCGCGCCGTCGCGCCCAGCACCGCGACCGCGCCGTGTCGCATCGGGTACTCCAGCGACCAGCCCAGCAGTGTGAACGTCTGGCCCGGCTCGCCCGACAGCAGCTTCGCGATGACCACGTCGGCCAGCACGTTGAGTTGAAAGACGGCCAACGCCAGGGTCATCGGCGCCCACTGGCGGAACATGCCGCGGCGAGCGGCGTCGACGTCTCGCCCGGCCTCGTAGGGCACGGCCGGCGGCCTGATGCCCACGCGCGCGATCCGCGGCGCGGCCGATCCCGCCCAGAGCACCTGCGCGACACCCGCGACGACGACCGCCGCGGCGATCCAGTGCACCGCCGCCACGTCGCCCACGCCCAGCACCGCCGGGCTGACCGCCAGGGCCACCGCGATGATCGCCAGGTTCAGCACGACCGGCGCGGCCGAGGGGATGAAAAAGCGCCGGCGCACCTGGAGCGCCGCGCCGAGGATCGCCAGCACGCAGACCAGCGGCATGTACCAGATCGTGATCGCCGTCAGCGGCGCCGGCAGGACACCGGACCACGGCTGACCGGCGAGCCAGATGCTCACGCCGACTGCGCCCAGGCAGATCACCGCCGCCGCCGCCAGCAACCACCGCCAGACCGTGGCGACGATCGACGCGGCGAAGTATTCGGCCGCCGGCGCATCCGACTCGCGCAGCCGGGCGTAGCGGGGGATGAACGCCGCGGCGAGCGCCCCTTCACCGAACAGCCGCCGGAACAGGTTGGGGATCATGAACGCGATGACGAACCCGTCGTACGCCCAGCCGAACCCCAGCGCGAACGCCAGCGCCCAGTCGCGGAACAACCCGAGCACGCGACTGACCATGGTCAGCAGGCTCATGGTGCGTGCGTCATGGACGAACGTATCACCGGGCTCCCGCAGCGCCACGCCGATCACCCAGGCCACGCCCCCGAGGACGACGCCCCAGCAGGACGCCGCCGCGTCGCCCAGTTCGCTCGAGCGACCGGGGACCAGGCTTTGCGTGAGTTCGTCCGTCACGGCGTAGGCCGCGAGCGCGACCAGCACCGCCGCGAACCGGCGCAACGATCGCACCCGGACCAGTTGCGACATGAAGACCAGCACGGAGAGCCCGGCGAACGCCCCGACGTGCAGCCACTTGTCGATGCCGAACGGCGGGTCGACCGGCGCGGCGATCTGGAGCCGGGGCCAGTGCGTGCCCACCGCCAGCGCCGCGGCGTACAGCACGAGGATCAGTCGCAGCGCGGTGAGTCGGTGCATGATCGATCAGGTTACCCGACGCCGTGGTCGAGGCCGCGCGGCCGCCACCGCCCCCCTCACCCCCCGGCGGTCGGTGTCGGGCCGTCCTCCGCGGCGATCGCCTCGGCGAGTCGGCGGTAGTCCCGCCCACCGGCGCACCACGGCTCGTAGTCGAAGATCGTCTGCCCGAAGCTCGGGCACTCGGCGAGCTTCACGTTCCGGCGAACCGGCGGCTGATACACCTTCGCGCCACGCCACGGCAAGTCCTGCCCGCGGGCCGAATCGAAGAACGCGTCCAGGTCCGCCACGACCTCCTTGGCCAGGTTCGTCTGCCCCTCGTACTGGCAGAGCACGACGCCGGCCACCTCGATGTGGGGATTCACGCTCGCCCGGACCAACTGCACGGTCTCCAGCAGCTTGCTCAATCCCTGCAACGCCAGGAAATGCGCCTGCATCGGCACGATCACCTCCCGCGCCAGCGACAACGCGTTCAGCGTCAACAACCCCAGCGACGGCGGGCAGTCGATCAGCACGTAGTCGAAGCGGTCGAGGACCGGCTGCATCTTGCGGGCGAGGATCGACTGGCGGTCGGGGCGGCTGACCAGTTCCGCCTCCGCGCCGGCCAGGTCCACCTCGGCGGGGATGACCGTCAGGCGATCACCCACTCCCGCGGCGACCTGCTCCACGCCGACCCCATCCTCGGTCAGCAGGTCGTAGACGCTATGGTCAAGCTCGTTGGGGTCGATGCCCAGGTGCAGCGTGAGATGCGCCTGCGGATCGAGGTCGATCACACAGACGGCCCGGCCAAGTTCGGCGAGGGCCGCGGCCACGTTCGCGCAGGTCGTGGTCTTGCCGACCCCGCCCTTCTGGTTCATCAGCGCGATGCTGCGCGGCCGGACAGGGGATCGGGCGTCCGGCGAGGCGTCCGCCACGCGTTGGGATTGAGGTTGGGACTGGTCGGCGGCATCCATGCCGTGGCTCCGTCGGACAGGCGCTTATGGAGTATAACACGAACGGACGGTAGCCGGGCGGCGACCGGGCCTGCGTAGGAGGCCTGCTACAGCACTATCGCATCGCGGCACGGCGCTCGGCCGGGTGCGATGCATGCGAAAAAAACCGCCGCCCCGAGAAGGGGCGACGGTTGAGGCTGCAAACTTCCAGAACATCGCGGTCAGTCGATCGCGTCGCGATGCTTCATCAGCGGCGCCGGCGGATCAGGCACAGGCCCCCCAGACCCAGCAGGGCCAGCGAGGCGGGCTCGGGGATGTACTCGTAGGTCACGGTCACGGTGCCGTCGAACGTGCCGGGGTTGGCGTCGTTGGGGCCAAACCCGCCGGAGGTCGACAGGAACGTCTCGATCGTGTTCTTGATGACGGTATCGAAGGTGCCGGTGCCGACGTACGGGGCGAAGGTGTTGAGCAGCATGGCGGTGTCGTCGTCGGAACCGGAGGTGGTGGCGATGGCGAACGAGTCGTCGCCCACGAAGTCGGCGGCGGCGTCGCTGTCGGCCTCAACCGAGCCGGTGTCGGTCTGCAGGGGCACGGCGACGACCGTCAGGGCCGACGGAGCGAACGCTTCGACGGTCGCACCGACGCCAAGCGTGACGTCGCTGGGCGAACCCGCTTCGTTGTCGTGGACGATCGTGCCACCGGTGGTGGTCACGTCGAGGGTGAGCGTGACCTTGACGAGGGTGCCCATCGACGGGTCGAACTGGGGCAGTTGCACGGTCACATTGGGATCGCCGATGCTCGTCGTGGGGATATTGACGCTGTAGGGTCCGTCAATGCCGGCGTGAGCACTCGACACAACAGCAAGAACGGCAGCAATGGCAAGGCCAGCAATCTTCTTCATCACGATTCTCCAGCAACCTCCCGCTCGTGGTCGTTCGACGCGAACTGGCCCAACCACGGGATATGTTTCGATTATTCCCGACCGGGAACATCAAGAGAGAAGCCACTGGCACCCAATAAAATAAGAGGGAGGCCATATGGCTTCCCTCTCGTCCCACCGGAACTATACAGCGTAAACGCAATAGTGCAAGATTTATTCGGAGTTATCTCGCCCGAAGGGGTGAGGCGTGACCCGGCGCCGAGGAGCCGGTACGCTAGCGGGTCATGCATATCTGCCTCGTCACTGACGCGTGGTATCCCCAGATCAATGGGGTTGTTACGACGTGGAACCACGTCCGCGAGGAACTGGCCGGCCAGGGCCACCGCTTCGACGTGATCCACCCGGCGATGTTTCGCACCTTTGCCGCCCCCAAGTACCCGGAGATCCGCCTGGCGGTCCTGCCGGGCCGGCGGCTGGGCCGGGCCTTGGAGCAGATGCAACCCGACGCGATCCACATCGCCACCGAGGGCTCGGTGGGCTTCGCCGCGCGGCGCTACTGCGTCAAACGCCGCATCCCCTTCACGACCAGCTACCACACGCGTTTCCCCCAGTACCTCAAGGCCTACTTCGAGATCCCCGAAGCGGCGACGTACACCTGGGTCCGCTGGTTCCACAAGCCGGCCGAGCGCATCCTCGTGCCGACCGTGTCGATCCGCGATGACCTGGCGGAGCACGGCTTCCGGGCCGATCGGATCGTCGTCTGGACCCGCGGGGTGAAGCACGACCGGTTTCGGGTTCGGCCGGGTGAGGCGTTGCCGCTGGACGACCTGCCCCGGCCGCGATTCCTGTACTGCGGCCGCGTCGCGGTTGAGAAGAACCTCGAAGCATTCCTCAAGCTGGACCTGCCGGGCTCAAAGATCATCGTCGGCGACGGGCCGGCACTGGAAGACCTGAAGGCGCGGTACCCGGGTGTGCATTTCGTCGGGTACAAGACCGGCGAGGACCTGGCCCGCCACGTGGTGTGCGGCGAGGTGTTCGTCTTCCCGTCACTGACCGATACGTTCGGCGTGGTCATGATCGAGGCGATGGCGTGCGGGCTCCCGGTGGCGGCGTACCCCGTGCCCGGGCCGAAGGACATCATCGTCGACGGCAAGGTCGGGGCGATCGACACGGACCTGCGAGCCGCGTGCCTGCGGGCGCTGGACCTGGACGGGGCCGAATGCGTGACATACGCCGAGCAGTTCACCTGGCGGCGCTGCGCGCAGATGGTGCTGGAGAACCTGGCGGTCATCGGGGGCGATAATTGACCGCGGAGAACGCGAAGAGCACCAAGCATCGCGGGTCATGTCGCATGCCGCCCGGTGCCCGGTTCGTACATCACCCCAGCGGATCGAAACGCTGGGCGATGGGCATTCGGCGGCCGATGCCGAACGCCTTACCGGTGATCTTCAGGCCCGGTGGGGTCTGCTTGCGCTTGTACTCGTTGCGGTCGATCAGCTTCACGACCTTCTCCACGGTTGCGGCATCGAAGCCGGTCTCGGTGATGATGCGGTCGACCGACTCGTCGCGCTCGACGTAACGGTCGATGATCTGGTCGAGCACGTCATAGGGCGGGAGGCTGTCGATGTCCTTCTGGTCGGGTCGCAGCTCGGCGCTGGGGGGTTTGTCGATGGTGCCGTGCGGGATGGGCGGGCCGCCTGCCCGCCGATGCAGCTCGCACTCGGGGGTGTTCATCCATCGCGCCAGCTCGTAGACGAGCGTCTTGGGCACGTCGCTGAGGACGGCGAGCCCGCCGGCCATGTCGCCGTACAGCGTGCAGTAACCGACGGCCATCTCGCTCTTGTTGCCGGTCGTGACCAGCAGCGACCCGAACTTGTTGCTCAGGCTCATCAGGATCAGCCCGCGCAGCCGCGCCTGGATGTTCTCCTCGGCGATGCCCGGCTTCGTCCCGGCGAACAGCGGTTCGAGCGTCTTCTCCATCGCCAGGTGGGCCTTCTCGATGGGGATGGTGTGCAGGGTCATCCCCAGCCGCGCGGCCAGCTGCTCCGAGTCCCCGGTTGAGCCGGCCGAGCTGTACCGCGAGGGCATGGTCACGCCCGTGACGTTGGCCGCCCCCATCGCCCCGACGGCGAGGCAGGCGGTCACCGCCGAATCAATCCCCCCGCTCAGGCCCAGAACGATCGAGTCGAACCCGCACTTGCGGCAGTAGTCGCCAATCCCCAGCACCAGCGCCGCATAGACCGACGCCATGTCGTCGTGGGCATCGGCCGCGACGAGGGGTCCGGCCTCCGGCTTCCGCCCGACCCCCTCGCCGGACACGTCCACGTCCACGACGACCAGGTCCTCGGCGAACTGGGCGGCGTGGCCGACCGGATGGCCGTTGGCGTCGATGACACAACTGCCGCCGTCGAAGATCAGCTCGTCGTTGGCGCCGACCTGGTTGACGAAGACGATGGGCAGGCCGTGCTCCCGGGCGAGCCCGCGCATGATCGCAAGCCGCTTGGCGTGTTTGCCCCGGACGTAGGGCGACGCGGAGCAGTTGATGAACAGCCGCGCTCCGGCCGCCGCCAGCTCGTCGATCGGGTTGTCATGGTAGATCCGCCGCTCGAAGTGCTCGGCGGCGTTCCACAGGTCCTCGCAGACGCTGATGCCGACCGGCGTCCGCCCGACCCGGGTCACGTCGGTGTGCTTGCCCGGCTCGAAGTAGCGATGCTCGTCGAACACGTCGTACGTCGGCAACAGGCTCTTGAAACGACGGTCGACCACGCGACCCTCGGCACAGAGCACCGCCGCGTTCCGCAGAGGCCGACCCGGCTGATCATTCGCCAGGGGCGCCCCGACGATCGCCCGCACGGCCGTGCATCCGGCCGCGATCCGGTCCAGCGCCGCGGCGCACCGTTCGACCATGGCCGGCTTCATCAGCAGGTCGCGCGGCGGATAGCCGATCACGCTCAACTCGGGGAAAACGACCACCTCCGCCTCGGCCTCGCTCGCCTGCCGGATAGCCGCCTCGTGCCGCGTGGTGTTGCCGGCGATGTCTCCGACCGTCGGGTTGATCTGCGCCAGGGCGATCCGCATGGGCCTGTTATCCCTCAACCGCCCGCGCCGGGCCGCCCCCCGCCCGCCGGGATCGGCGAAGCCTTGAAGCCCTTCGACTCGATCGCGGTGACGATCGCCTCGGCCGTCGCCACCTGCGGATCGCTCACCTCGACCGTGCAGGTGTTGGCGTCCAGCGAGATCGCGCACGATCGAACGCCCGCCAGCTCGACCACCGACATCCGGATCGCGTTCACGCAACCTTCACAATGCATGCCTTCGACCTCGAACGCATGCGTCGTAAGCACGGCGGCGGCGGCCCGCTCCGGCGCGTTGGGCTCGCCGGCCGGCTCGCCTTCGCAACCGATCAGCCCCATCGCACAGACCATCAACGCCAGAATGAAACGGCGGTATCTCATGAGACAGCTCCTCGGGTTCGGTGCGTTGATTCTTACCCGGTCGGCGCCGCGGCGTCGAGTGACGCCGACTTCTCTCGCCAAAAAAAGATTGACCGGCCGAACATCAAGCCGATAATACGGGTGTCGCGCATGGGTCTGTTGGAGCCTACGCGGGAAGAACACCGCCACGAAGCTTCACGGCGCCCACGCGATCGAGCGTCGGGTTCGGTTCCCTCCACCCGACGAG
Source organism: uncultured Planctomycetaceae bacterium (assembly GCA_964458935.1). Lineage (GTDB taxonomy): Bacteria > Planctomycetota > Phycisphaerae > Phycisphaerales > Zrk34 > CAYWKS01. Next base: position 61,304 of record CAYWKS010000009.1, on the reverse strand, counting down.
CGCGGTGCCCTGGGTGACGGCCCGGGGCGGAGAAAACCCGGCGGCCGGGGCCGATTGGGCCAGTCAGCCATTCGGTCGAGGCGACGGCTGGGACGACTTCTCTCGAAAGGAGGTGATCCAGTGTCTGACTGTATCAAGGGGCTGCACAGCTAGCAGCTCGACGGAACTGCCCCTGTGCAGCTTCCCCCTACGTAAGTGCCCGCCGGCGATCACCCGATCCCCGGCGGGCTTTTTTGTGCCGGCCCGGCGGGCCTGAACTACATCCCACACCGGCGTCGTCTTACAATGTACAAGACCATACGAAACGTTCGTGTGCCCTGCCCCATGTACAGGTGGCATCCCTCATGCATGCAATCAGCAAGCAAGTCCTGGCGTGTCTCGTGGTGCTCGGCGGCCTGACCGGCGCGGCGATCGCCGCCGACGCCCCCGACAAGCCCTACGAGAGTCCGATCTTCGAGCACCCCGTGTTCAAGTACAACACCGATCGGGTCCGACCCCAGGACTACGCCAAGGACAGGCTCGATGCCATGACGATGACCGAGGCGCAGATCCGCGCCGCCGTGCCGCAGCAGACGGGCCTGATGAACGTCGGCTGTCCCAACTGGGAGTGCGAGAAGGGCCGCTCGTGGAATCGCAAGGGCCAACTGCCCCATTCCTATTCCTGGCGGTTCAACCCCCGCAAGCCCGACCAGATCGCCTGCCCCTCGTGTGGCGAGGTCTACCCGGACAATCCCAAGTACCCGATGACCAAGTCGATCACCATCGTCAACCCCGCACAGGAGAAGATCACCCTGCCCTACTGGGAGGACACGAAGCACGACCGCAAGCGGACGAAGTTTTTCCTGCGGGGCATGCTCAACGCCGCACGCTGGGACTGGTACCAGAACAACCTGGTCCGCTGCGCCCAGGGTTACCTGATCACCGGCGACGAGGACTACGCCTACAAGGCGAGCATCATGCTCGACGCGATGTGCGACGTGTTTCCCCACTGGGTGATGTGCGACGACTACGGCGACGGGTACAAGTCATACCCGACCGGCACGCGGCGGGACCAGGACGACACGCGGATGGGCCGGCGCGGCGGGGCGGAGAACTTCGGCGGGGGCCAGATGCGCATGGTCTACGACATCTGCTACAACAGCGAGGGCATGCGGCGCGTCTCGGAGAAGATCGGCCGCGACCTGCGGCAGAAATACATTGACAACGTCGTCAAGTTCACCAACCCCGAGTTGTTCAGCGACGAGCCACTGCGTACGAAATGGACGCAGGCCTGCCCGGGCAGCGAGAAGATCGTCGCCGGCAAGCTGCTCCACGAGCCGCGGTTCCTGCGGTTCTTCATCGAATGCCAGCGCAAAGCCCCGTTCAAGGTCCACGCCTCCGACGGCGGGTTCTTCCAGGGCTCGGGCTACGGGGCCTTCCAACTGTTCAACCAGATGAACATGCGCCAGCTCAACGGGTACACCGATCCGGAGAACTACCCCGTCCCCGAGGGCGAGAAGCGATACGAGCACTGGTGGTTCCCCTATGGGCCGTACGAGACGTTCTACCGCAAGGCCTACAGCATCTGGCCGGACATCCGCCGCCCGGACGGCAGCGCGATCGTCTTCAATGACACGCACGGCGGGTATCCCAGCGCGCCGTTCCTCGACCGCAGCAAGCGTAAGAGCAGCATCAACGTCATGAAGCACGGCACCAAGCACGTCGTGCTCGGCGACGGCGCCGGCAACGACCAGATCCAGGCCCACATGGGCTTCGGCGAAGGCGGCAAGCACATGCACACCGACACGCTCGGGCTGCAGATCTACGCCTTCGGCCACTACCTCATCGACGACATGAAGTATCCGAAGCACCGCCTGCGGCCGGAGTATTCATCGAGCCTGTTCCACAACACGGTCGCGGTCGATGAGCGTGCGCAGTGGCCCCACCTGGTCGACGGGGACCCGACGCTGTACGAGCCGCGCATCCCCGGCATCGCCGCCGTCACCGTCGACGCCGCCCGCGCCTACACCGGCGTCACCGACGTCTACGAGCGCACGCTCGTGAATGTCACGACCGACATCAAGCGGCCCTACGTCGTGGACATCTTCCGCGTCAAGGGCGGCGACGTGCACGACTACATGCTGCTCAGCAGTTCGCACTGGCCGAGCACCGCACGCGCTTCGCTGAACCTGCGCAAGCTGCCCGGCGACCGGCCGCTCATGCGGCCCGGGACCGAGTGGGAGGAGCCCAAGGGCGTCGGCGTCTCGCACCACTACGGCATCTTCACCAACGTCCGCGCCGCACGCGCCGACCGGGACTTCACACTCACCTACCAGGTCGAGCAGCCCTGGACGAAGCACGCGCTCTACCAGCACCCCGACAAGCCCAACGTCGGCACGAAGCACCACTTCATCGGCTCGCCCAACATGAGGGCCATGCTCACCGACATCCCCCGCTTCCCCAGCGGCAAGAAGCCGCTCATCGAATTGAAGCAGATGCCCCATTTCATCCTGCGCAACGACAGCGGCGGCGAGGAGTCGCGGTTCATCGCTGTCCACGAGCCGTTCATGGGCGCCCCGGCCATTCAGGACGTCAAGCGGCTGCCCTCGGACGCCGGGACGGTGGCGCTGGAAGTCCGCATGCCCGGCCGGGTCGATCGCATCGTGCTCAACCTCGCCGACGGCGCTGTCTATGAGCACGACGGTCTGGAGACCGACGCGCGCCTCGCCGTGGTCAGCCGCCCGCGCAGCGGCGACCCGGTCGGCGCCATGGTCGGCGGCACAATGCTCCGAGACCGCGCGGCCGGCGTCGATCTGACCAACGACACCGCCCGGTACCATGGCGAGATCGTCCAGAGCATGAGCAAATGGGATGACCTGCCGGTTGACGGGTTCGAGGTGACCGGCGGCCACCTCCCGCCCGCCGGCGAGCAGCTCCACGGCGCGTGGATCGTGCTCAAGAACCGCGGCGTCATGAACAACATCCCCGACGGGCTGTGCCCCACCGACTACGACGAGTGGAAAGATAAGTATCACGAACGCTCCCGGGACCGCGTCAAGGGCATCGGCCTTGACAAGACCGACCACCCCGAGGTCGCACACTGGCTCCGCGGCCAGCGTCGCGTCGACGCCATCCACGACAGCGGCGGCGGCTGGGCGTTCGAGATCGACCGCGTCGCGGTCCACGACGGCCGTACCTTCATCCTCACGAAGGACGACCATGGCCTGAAGGTTGATCGCGATATGTGCGAGGAGCGGTTCTATCCCCATCGGAAGATGCAGGACAAGGCCACGGAATGGTGGGTCCACACAGCCGCTTCGACCCAGCCGCTCAAGGACCTGCGTGAGACGACCGTCATCCACGAGGTGGCGCAGGCCGAGGCCCCGCCACAGCTCCAGCCGGGCATCCTCCACGCCGTGGATGACAAGGACGCCGAGGCCCTGGCCGACGTCGACATGCAGCGATTGCTCTTCCGCCTGCCGACGCGCCACGTGCACCGGTTCCAGGGCTATCTGAAGGTCCCGCGCGATGGCGTGTACACGTTCCACTACCGCCCGGGGACGGACGGCTCGCTCGACCTTGGCGGCAGGACCATCGTCCAACGCACCGGGCGCGTGGGCTCGCCCGTGCCCCGCGTGGCGAAGGCCAGGCTGAAGCAGGGCCTGGTCCCCATCGACTTCATCATCGACGTCACCCGCGTCAGCGATCGCTGGCGGCCGTCGTCGGAGTTCGAGTGGGAGGGCCCGGGGCTGGACCGCCGGCCCGTCACGCCGACGGACTTCGCGCATGAACCGCAGTCGGTGACGCAACGCCGGGCCCCGGCGAAGATCGAGGCCGAAGGCTGATGACCGTCAACGGCTGAGCGAACCGCGTGACGCACCGGCGGAGGGGGCGCGGCATATTGTTCAGTTGGACGCGCTGTTGCGTCGGCGTCGGCCGCCGCGCTTGCCGCCGCCGCGCGGGTCGGGCGATCGGCGTCCGCCCTTGGCCGCCGGCTCGCGCTTGGAGCCCTTGCCGGCGCCGGGCGAGCGCGAGGGCCGGCCCGACCGAGCCGGCCGGTCCGACGTCGACTTCGCGGTCACGTGCGACGGCGTGTCGCCGACCACCTCGATCTTCATCCGGATCAGCCGCTCGATCGACTGGAGATACGGCAATTCCTCGCGATCGCAGAAGCTGATCGCGGTGCCCGAGGCGCCGGCCCGCGCGGTGCGGCCGATGCGATGGACGTGGCTTTCCGCATCGCGCGCGATGTCGTAGTTGAAGACGTGCGTCACGCCGTCGACGTCGATCCCACGCGCCGCGATGTCCGTGGCGACCAGCACGTGCAGGGCGCCCGACCGGAAGCGATCAAGCGTCCGCTGGCGTGCGTTCTGCGACTTGTTGCCGTGGATCGCCTCGGCGCCCGTGCCCGCGCGCGTCAACTGCTTGGCCACCCGGTCCGCGCCGTGCTTGGTTCGCGTGAACACGATCGCCCGGCCGATCGAGGTCGTCTCCATCAAATTGACCAGCAGCGCCGGCTTCTTGGGCTTGTCCACGTGGTAGACCGACTGGTCGATCAGCTCGACAACGGGCGTCTCGGCTTTCAGGGTGACCTGCGCCGGGTCGTTCAGGAGCGCGTCGGCCAGCCGCCTGATCTCGCTCGGCATCGTCGCCGAGAACAACAGCGTCTGGCGCCGCTCGGGCAGCTCCGCGATGATCTTGCGGATGTCCGGCATGAAGCCCATGTCGAGCATGCGGTCGGCCTCGTCGAGCACCAGGGTCTGGACGCCCGACAGGTCGCAGTGGCCCTGGTTGACCAGGTCGAGCAGCCGGCCCGGCGTCGCGACGATCACGTCGACGCCGCGCCGAAGCGACTGAACCTGCGGGTTCTGTCCCACGCCGCCGAAGATGACCGTGCCGGTCACGCCGGTGTCCCGGCCGTAAGTCTTGAAGCTCGCGGCGATCTGCTGGGCCAGTTCCCGCGTCGGGGCCAGCACGAGCGACCGCGCCCGTTGGGGCCTGCCGCCGACCTCGGTGGACAGCCGGTGCAGGATCGGCAGCGCGAACGCCGCGGTCTTGCCCGTCCCGGTCTGGGCGCAGCCGAGCACGTCGCGACCCGCCACGCCGTGCGGGATCGTCTGCGCCTGAATCGGTGTGGCGATCTGGTAGCCCTCGCCGGCGACCGCCGCGAGGATGGGCTTGCTCAGCCCCAGCTCAGAAAACTTCATGAGGAAACATCCTTCCGAGACACCCGCCGCCGCGGTCGTGCAGACCGACCGCCGCCGCCGCCATCTCGTGTCGTGGAACCGGCGCCCGGTACCTGGACCGGCGTCGCTCCTCGGCGTGCCCCGCCGCTTGTTCATCGGGCGAGGGGCCGGGGGGTTCCGGGGTTTCGCTCACCCCGGCCGCGATGACACCGCGGTCCTACCGGTTCGAGCGACACAACCAAAGCTCGGCTGCGATCGTGGGGGTAGCGGCATGCGGGCCGCTTGAAGGATCGAAACAGAACAGTTGTTGCCACACAGTATATCGGCAATCCGGCAAAAAGCCATCAGTGCGTCTCGCCGCGTCCCGATCACCCGGCCGGGTCAATCCGCCGCGCCGCCCTCCGGTCGCGCCGCTTCCTCACGATCGGCGTGGTGCTCGGCGGTCGGGTCGATCTTCAGGTACCGCTTCAAGAGGCTGACCAGCAGGTAGATCGGCGCCGTGTCGAACAGCGCCGCCGCCGCCTTGAAGGCGTAACCGGTCCCGATGTACAGCCACAACTGCGGCCAGGTCGGCTCGGACTCGTCGACCGGCAGCGCGTGCGCGTAGAAGTGCGTGATGGTGATCACCGCGAACGTGTCGACGAACTGGCTGATCAGCGTCGAGCCATTGTTGCGAATCCACAGGTAGCGACCCCGGGTCAGCCGCTTCCAGAAGTGAAACACATACACGTCGCAGAACTGGGCGGCCATGTAGCCGATCATGCTCGCCGCGACCGCGCCGAACGCGAGGTTGCGGACCTGGAACAACGTCCAGCCGGTCTCTTCAAAGGCTTGCTTGTCCGGGTCCCACTGGGGCTGGGGCGGCATGCCCGTTTGGGGGTCGATCTCGGCGAAACCCGGCAGCGCCGTCCCCGCCCAAAGGATGAACACGACCCACAGGTTCAGCAGAACGCCGACGCCGACGACAAAGTTCGCCCGACGCCGACCGTAGAACTCGCTGATCAGGTCGGTGCAGAGAAAGGTCAACGGATACGGCAACACGCCCACCGCGATAGCGAAGTTGACGTTGGAGAGGAAGTTGGGCTCGCCCCACCGCCAGAGCGCGTCGCCGCCTTCGGTCATCGGCCCGTAGCTGGCGAGGACGAGGAAGCGGCTGATGCCCAGGATGTTGAGCATGGCCAGCGTGCCGAGGAACAGGCCGGCGAGGATAAGAAACACGCGCTCGCGCCGCTCGTGCAGCCGCGGGTCGATCGTCTGTCGCGGATCGGGGGACAAGGCGTGGCCGACCATCGTCGGCGATAGTAGAAACCGCCTCACAAGCGGTCAAAAAGGGAACTGTCGCGATGAGCGTCGGCTTCACGCATGCAGCCGCAGCAGCTTGTGCGGGCTCTCGGGCTGGCCGGTCCGCGCCGACAGCAGCGCCGCCTCGCAGCAGGCGATGATGGCGCGACGATCGGCCGTCGGGCGGACATGCCGCCGCGCCATCAGCCAACGCCACTGGCGCGCGATCAGGTCGGCCGGGCTCGTGGGGATCGGCTCGGCGGGCCCGGGCGGCGGCGCCGCGGCGGCGTCGGCCTCGACCGCCGCTTCCGCCGCCGGATCGCAGTGCAGCCGATACGTCAGGTCGTCCAGGTCCAGCAGCCCCGTCTCACCCACGGCGAGCAGGCGGCGACAGAACGCCGTCGACCGGTCGCTCGCGGTCACCGTCGCCGCCGCCCGGTCGGCGATCGTGCATGCCGCCGTCACGTACCCGGTCATCCCGCGCAGATCGTCGGGCGGCTCGGTGAGCGGCCCCGTCAGCGTGGCGTACAGCTCGTCCGGGATGCCCGCGAGATGCACGAGCATGTCCATCGCATCGGCCAGGCGGGCAAACAGCGACCCGCTGGCCTGGGGACCGATGGCCGTCACGCTCACCGAGCGGACCGCCCCCAGCGCCTGCTCGGGCTCGGCCGCCGCCAGGTACGCCGGGCTGAACCTCAGCAGCGGCGCCTGGAACAACCGCCCGGTCGACGCCGTCTCGCCGCTGGGCGCGATGACCTGGTCGGCCTGCAGCGCCAGCGGCTCGATGCTCAGGACGTCGATGCCCAGCTTCAAGGCGTGCGCCAGGTCGTCCCGCGCCACGCCCGACGGGCTGGCCAGCAGCAGGTACGACCCGGGCGTATCGAGCACCATGCGGCGGAGGTCGTCGCCCGCCGCGGCGCCGAACGCCTCGGCCAGTTCCGCCACTTCCGCCCGCCGCGACCCGCCGACCGACAACACCCGCAGGTCGGTCATGCGACCCAGCACGTCGCGTACCAGCGGCACGCGCGGCGCATCGGTCCAGACCAGCACTTCCTGTGCAACGGCGTCGGCCATCATCACCCGGCTAAGTTATCAGACCGCCGCCCGCGGCGGAACAACGCCCCGCACCCAACCACGAACGCCACCCCGCCGATGACGTATAATGCATACGTACGTGCGGACGAGGCGACCGCTGAGCCGATCCCGCCGGGACCGGCTTGGAGGAAAGTCCGAACACGGCAGGACACGGTGGTGGGTAACGCCCACCCGCGTCATCGGCGACGGTGGCGTGCGGGACCAGTGCCACAGAAAGCGAACCGCCGATGGCCCGCCAGGGCACAGGCAAGGGTGAAAGGGTGCGGTAAGAGCGCACCGCTTCGCCGGCGACGGCGAAGGCACGGCAAACCCCACCGCGTGCAAGGCCAAGCAGCGCTGATCCCCGTCAGGGGAACCGGCTGGTCCGGTCGGTTTGAAGCGCGGGTAGGCTGCACGAGCCCGTCGGCAACGGCGGGCCCAGATGAATGGTCGCCCCCCGCTCGGGGAACAGAATTCGGCTTACGTTCCGCACGTCGCACAGCGGCCGCCGCGAGGCGGCCGCCTTTTCATTGCATCGTTCAAGCCACGACCGACGTGGTTGCAGAAAAAAACCCGCGCCGTGCGAGAAATCGCACGACACGGGCTTCCGGGGGCAAATTAAAGCGGGCGATTTCGCCCAATCGCAGCATGATACACGCTCGTTTGAAGAAGTCGAGTCGTGTTATGAAACAATTATCGAGTGACGCGGCTCCAGCTTCCACATCAACTTGCGCAAAAAACCAGACATTTTGCGTCAGGCCGCCTTCAGCCCGATCACCCGTCCTCAGATTCGTCTATGCTGGAGCGCGGGCCACAAGCTGGAGCTTGCCGCACTTCATGTCCAGCCCTCAACGTATCGCGCTGCTGATCGACGCCGCCACCGGTCTCGGACGCGGGCTGCTGCGTGGCATCGCCGATTACGCTCGTAACGGCGTCCGGTGGGTGTTCGTCGTGCGGCGGCCCGACCTGCGCGGGCATGCCGACCAGTTGTCCGAAATCGACTTCGCCGGTGTGATCGCGCAGGTTCTTGACGATGCCATGCAGCAACAGTTGCAGGACCTGCACGTGCCCGTGGTCAACGTTCACGATCGCAACTCGCACTCCCCGTTCCCCCTGGTGCGATTCAACAACGCGGCGATCGGCCGCGCCGCGTTCGAGCACCTGCACGAGCGCGGGCTCGAACGGGTGGCGTTCGCCGGGCGATCCGACGCACGCTACAGCGTGGCGCGACAGGAGGCGTTCATCGACGCCGCCCACCGCGCCGGCATCGCCTGCGCGACGTACCAGGCGACCGATCAGTCCACCCGCTGGCTGGTCGAGATGAACCACCTGGCACGATGGCTGGTGTCGCTGGACAAGCCGGTGGGCGTGTTCGCCTGCGACGACAAGTACGGGCGGGACGTGCTGGAAGCGGCGACGCACGCCCCGGTCAGCGTGCCGGACGACGTGGCGGTCGTCGCGGCGGACGACGACAACCTGTACCACGGCCTGACGACGCCGCCGCTGTCGAGCGTGCGCCTGCCCTCCGAGGCGGCCGGCAAGCAGGCGGCGCAACTGCTCGATCAGATGCTCGCCGGCCGATCCGCGCCCACCGAGCCGATCGAACTGGACCCGATCGGCGTGCGGGCGCGGCAGTCCAGCGACATCCTCGCTATGGCCGACCGCGACGTGGTCGCGGCGATCCGCTACATCCGCGAGCACGCGGATCGGCCGATCCAGGTCGGCGACGTGCTCGAAGCGGTCACCATCTCGCGGCGTTCACTGGAGCGGCGGTTCCGGGAGCAGCTCGGCCGATCTCCCCAGGCCGAGATCCAACGCGTCCATCTGCAGCAGGCCCGGCAACTGCTCGCGGAGACGGACCTGCCGATGCCCGAGGTGGCGCGGCGGTCGGGATTCAAGAACGCCGACCGGCTCGCCGCGGTCTTTCGACAGATCGAGCACACCACCCCCACGCACTACCGCCGACAGTACCGCCAGCGGCCGTAGGTGTTCGCGGCCGAGGTCTAGGCCGTGGCGGCGGCGCCGCGCTTCTCGAGGAACGCCCGCGCCGGGCCGGGGAACAGCAGGATCAGCAAGAGGTCGCGGTGGCTCTGGATGACGTCGCCGTGCTCGTCGTAAACCTTCTTTAGGTCGACCGGCGGGGCGTAGCTCGCCGGCCGATCGGCGTACGTCGAGCCATCGGTGCTGGCCATCTGAACGACCTCGGGGTTGGGTGCGCCCGGTGTGCGGCCGTACTTGCCGAGGACCAGGTTCTTGAACTCGGTGGTCATGATGCTGTAGCGGTTGCCGGAGATGACGTTGAAGGCGGCCTGGGAGCCGACGATCTGGCTGGTCGGGGTGACCAGCGGGACGTACCCGGTGTCGGCGCGGACCTGGGGGACCTCCTTGAGGATGTCGGGCAACTGGTCGAGCTTGCCCTGATCCTTGAGCTGCTTGTGGAGGTTGCTGATCATGCCGCCGGGCACCTGGGCCTCGCGCTGCGTCCGGTCGGTCGGGGGGTAGCCCTGCTCGACCATGATCTGGTCCTCGATGATCTCGATGGCCTGCTCGATCTGGTCGGGGTCGCGGGACTGGATGAGCTTGGCCGCCTGCTCGACCTTCTTCATGAGCGCGGGCTGGTCGGCGGTCGACCAGGGCCGGCCGAAGTGGTCGGGGTCCTTGTCCGCGTCGAGCAGCTCCTGGCGGATCTGCCGGAGCTCGGCGTCGATCGGGTCCTGGAGGCGCAGGTCGATGTTGGTTTGCAAGCCCAGCGCCTCGGCGAAGCGGGCCATCAGCTCGACGGGCGGCTGGGCGGTGCCGCCGGCCATCGGGCCGTGGTCGGTGTCGATGTAGTCGACACCGGCGAGCATGCCCGCGACGTAGGTCGCGTTCGCCAGCCCGTTCGTGCAGTGGCTGTGCAGCGTCAACTCGACGCCGGGCAGGCGTTGCTTGAGCGCCTCGACGAGGCCGAAGCAGTCGGCCGGGTGGAGCAGTCCGGCCATGTCCTTGATGGCGATCGAGTCGGCGCCGCTGTCGACGGCGCGGACGGCGAACTGGGTGAACAGGTCCAGGTCGTGCACCGGGCTGGTGGTGTAGCTGAGGGCGGCTTCGGCGTGGCCGTTGAAGGTCTTGGTCGCCATGATCGCCGTCTGCAGGTTGCGCGGGTCGTTGAGCGCGTCGAAGATGCGGACGCGGTCGTTGCCGCTGCGGACCGCTTCCTTGAGAAACTCCATGACCACATTGTCCGGGTAGGGGTTGTAACCGAACAGGTTCTGCCCGCGGCAGAGCGAGCGGATGGACACGTCGCCGGCGAGGGCCTTGTGGAACTGGTCGAGCCGGTCGAACGGGTCGTCGCCGGTGAACCGCAGCGCCGAATCGAGCGTCGCCCCGCCCCACAGCTCGAGGATGCCGTAGCCGGTGTCCTTGAGCATGGGCAGGACGCGCATGCACTGTTCGGTGCTCATGCGGGTGGCGAGCAGGGACTGGTGCCCGTCGCGGAGCGAGCAATCGATGAAGCGGATGGTCTGGGTCATGGCGTGATCGATTCGAAAAGAGGGTGAACGCGTGGACCGACGACTGGCGGGCGCGTGCTCACATCGCACTGCCCGAGACAGCCGCGCGTGACTCCATAGGGCATGTTAGCGTGCGGGTCGCCCGGTGAGAAGCAGCTTTTGCGTTGCGATGCCACCGCGTCGCGGGTTCGCCGCCGCCGGGCACCCGATGCCCGCCCGGTCGATCACGGCCGGTTGTCCAGGACCTGCTCAATTCGCTCCATCACCGCATCGTCGAGCTGGTCGACGGCGTCGACGGCCTGGATGTTGTCGACGACCTGCTCGGCCCGGGTCGCGCCGACGATGGCCGTGCTCACGTGCGGGTTCTTCAGGCACCACGCCAGGGCGAGCTGGGCCATGCTCACGCCCAGCTCGTGGGCGATCGCGGTGAGCTGGCGGACCTTGTTGCGGTTGTCTTCGCTGAGGCTGCGCTGCTGGCGTTCGGGGCTGTGCCGGCCAAGCCGCGTGTCCTCGGGGATCGCGTCGTTGAACTTGCCGGTGAGCAGGCCCTGGGCCAGGGGCGAGTAGATCGTCGTGCCCAGCCCGAACCGCTCGAACAGCGGCCGCAGCTCGCCGTCAACGCGCTTGCGATTGACCATCGAGTGGTTGGTCTGCTCCATGGTGGGCCCGACCAGGCCGTGCCGCTCGGCGTAGACATACATGTCGTGCAGGACGTGGGGCGGGAACTCGCTGGTGCCCCAGTAGAGGACCTTGCCGCGACCGATCAGCTCGTTCATGGCGTGGACGATCTCTTCGGCGGGGGTGACGCCGTCGGGGCGGTGACAGAAGCACAAGTCCACGTAATCCAGACCCATCCGCTGCAGGGCACCGTCGACGCCTTCGACGAGCCGCTTGCGGCTGATGCCCCGCCGGACCTCGCCCTCGCCGCACTTGATGATCTTGGTGGAGATGACCAGCGTCTCGCGGGGCCAGCCCGTGGCCTTGAACACCTCGCCCATGGCGGCCTCGGCCCGGCCGTCGCCGTACGCCTCGGCGCCGTCGAAGAAGTTGACGCCGTGGTCGTAGGCCGCCTCCATGCACGCCCGCGTGGCGCCCTGGTCGATCGACTGGCCGAAGGTCACCCACGACCCGAGCGAGATGGCGCTGACCTTCAGACCGCTGCGGCCAAGTGTTCGGTATTCCATCCCGTCAACCTAGCACGGCCGGGGCCGCTGTCAACGCACCGATCGCGACAACTCCCGGCGGTCGGCGTTGCATTACAATGCCCGGCCATGCGGTCGAGCGTCTGGTTCCGATACAGCCTCTACGCGGCGTGCCTCGCGTTCCTGGCCGCCTTCCTCGTCGCGCCGGTCGCGCTGACCGTCCGGGACGCGTTCGTCGAGCGCGTCGACGGCCGGGACCAGTTCACCCTCGCGTACATCCTCGACGTCTTCCGCGACCCGGTGCTGCTGGGGTCGCTGGGCAACTCGCTGGTGATCGCGGCGGCGGTGACGGCGCTGTCGCTGGCGCTGGCCGGGCCGCTGGCGCTGATCGCCGCACGCTTCGAGTTCCGCGGCAAGGCGCTGCTCTCGGCGCTGCTGCTGGTGCCGCTGATCCTCCCGCCGTTCGTCGGCGCCATCGGGATGCAACAGGTCCTCGGGCGGTACGGCACGATCAACGCCCTGCTCATCGACGCGGGGTGGGTCAGCCTGGAATCGCCGATCGACTTCCTCGGCGGGGCGCGGCTGTGGGGCGTGATCGTCATCGAAGCGCTGCACCTGTACCCGATCGTCTACCTCAACGTCACCGCGGCGCTGGCGAATCTCGACCCGGCCATGGAGCAGGCCGCCGACAACCTCGGCGCCGGGCCGTGGACGCGGTTCCGCCGGATCGTCCTGCCGCTGATCCGGCCGGGCCTGTTCGCCGGGTCCACGATCGTGTTCATCTGGTCGTTCACCGAGCTGGGCACGCCGCTGATGTTCGAGTACACGCAGGTCGCCCCCGTGCAGATCTTCTGGGGGATCCAGGAGATCGACTCGCCCCGGCCGTTCGCGCTGGTCGTCGTGGTGCTGGCGATCTCGGCGGCGTGCTACCTGCTGGGTCGGGCGACGTTGGGGCGACGGTCGTACACCGCCACGACCCGCGCGTCGGTCGGGGCGGCGACGCGGCGGCTGGGCGCGCCCGCCGGGCTCCTCGCCGCCGCACCGTTCGTGATCATCACCGCGCTGGCGGTCCTGCCGCACCTCGGCGTGGTCGTCACCAGCCTCACCCAGCCCGGCGCGTGGTACATGACCGCCCTGCCCGAGGCGTTCACGCTCGACCACTACGTCGGCGAACAGGGCGCGCTCCAGCACGACCTGGCCGTCGGGTCGATCCGCAACTCGCTGGGTTACGCGGTGCTGGCGATGGCGGTCGACATCGTGCTGGGCCTGGCGATCGCCTGGCTGGTGGTGCGCGGGCGGGTGCTCGGGCGAAACCTCCTCGACGCCGCCGCCATGCTCCCGCTCGCCGTGCCCGGGCTGGTCATGGCATTCGGCTACGTGGCGATGAGCACGACCCTCGTCCAGTGGTTCGAGGCCAACGATCTCGACCCGCCGCCGCTGCTCGCCATCATGGGCGAGAACCCCAACCCGGTGCTGTTCCTCGTGATCGCCTACGCGGTGAGGCGTTTGCCCTACGTCGTGCGGTCGGCGGCGGCGGGGCTGGAGCAGACGCCGGTCGAACTGGAAGAAGCGGCGGCGGTGCTCGGCGCCAGCCGCGCCACGCGCCTGCGACGCGTCATCGGGCCGCTCATCATGGCCAACCTCATCGCCGGCGGACTGCTCGCGTTCAGCTTCGCCATGCTCGAGGTCTCCGACTCGCTCATCCTCGCCCAGACTCGCGAGCACTACCCGATCACCAAGGCCATCTTCGTGCTGTTCGACCGCCTCGGCGACGGGCTCTACGTCGCTAGCGCCATGGGCGTCTGGGGCATGGCGCTGTTGACGCTCACGCTCGTCGGCGCTTCGCTGCTCATGGGCAAACGCCTCGGCGCGATCTTCCGCATGTAAGTCGCGCGCCGACGCCGCCTCATGCGGGCGAGGCGCGGCTTCAGCCGCCATGGCCCCCTAAACTATCCCCGGTCACCCCGCCCAACTTCATCACGGAACATCCCATGCACCGCACAACCCTCGCAAGCATCGCGTGCGTCCTGCTCGTCACGGCCATCCCCGCGCAGCGCGCCGCCGCCTGGCACGAGATCGAGCACGGCGGGATCGTCGCCGCCGCGGCGATAGTCCTCGACCGCGAGCCACGCCGGGTCAAGCATCCGATCCCCCGGTTCTTCATCGACGGCCTGCCGGGCGACGCGGCCCAATGCTCGGTCGATCCGGACATCTTCAAGCTCCGCAAGCTCGAACAACTCGACCACGCCGAGTTCCCCGAGCATTTCTTCGACCTGGAGTACCTGGACGGCGAGGCGTTGCCGCCGCTCCGCTACGACTACTACCACTGGTGCTATCGGCGGGGGCTGGACCCGCGACACATCGGGACGCTGCCCTACGCCGTGACCGAATGGGCGCAGAAGCTGACGATGGCGTTCGCCGAGCACCGCGCCCGGCCGCGCGACAACGCGATCCAACGCAAGTGCCTCGTCTACGCGGGCCTGCTGGCGCACTACGCGGCCGACCTCGCCCAGCCGCTGCACACCACCGTGCACTACGACGGCCGGGTCGACCAGGTCGGCGACCCCTCGCCCAAGACCGGCATCCACATGAAGGCCGACGCGCTGCTCCGCAAGCTCGACGGCGACTTCGTCGACCTGACGAGGGACCTCGAGCCCGCGTCCTTTGGCAATCTCTTCGACGCCGTCGTCGCCGAGCTGCGCGCAAGCCACCGCCAGGTCGAGCGGCTGTATGAGCTGCAAGACGCGATCGACGCGGCCGGCGAGACGATCACCGACGAAGCGCTTGAGGCGTTCGCCGTCGATCGGCTGCGGGCCGCGGTCCGCTTCACCGCCTCGCTCTACCGCACCGCGTGGGCGAAGTCGCACGGCGTCAGCCCGCCGGACTGGCTTGACCGCGACACGCTCACGGACAAGGCGCAGCGCAAGTCGTGAAGCCGCCCCGACTCACCCGCCGCCGCGGACCCCCTGCGCCTGCTTGCGGATCGACGCGACGTCGGACTTGCTCTTGCGGTCGAGATTGCTGACCTGCATGCGCATGCGGTTGTTGCCCGCCAGCGTCTTGCGGTGCCGCGCCAGGAAATCCCAGTACAGCGTCGTGAACGGGCAGGCGTCCTCACCCGTCGCCTTGTCCGGGTTGAAGCGGCACGGCCCGCACGCGTTGCTCATGCGGCGAATGTACTTGCCCGAGGCGGCGTAGGGCTTGCTCGCCATCACCCCGTGATCCGCGTACTGGCTCATCCCCAGCACGTTCGGCAGCTCCACCCACTCGACCGCGTCGACGTACACCGCGAGGTACCACTCGTGCACCCGGCGCGGGTCGACGCCCAGCAGCAGCGCATACAACCCCGTGACCATCAGCCGCTGGATGTGGTGGGCGTACCCGTGTTCGAGCGTCTGCCCGATCGCGTCATGCAGGCACGCCATCTCCGTCTCGCCGGTCCAGTAGAAACCCGGCAGCTCGCCGTCGGCCTTCAGCGCGTTCCGCTCGATGTACTCGGGCATGTACCGCCAGTACACGCCCCGGACGTACTCCCGCCAGCCCAGCAGTTGCCGGATGAAACCCTCGACCGCGTTGAGCGGGGCTTCGCCGGCTTGATACGCGCCCTCCGCCGCCTCGATCACCTCCCGCGGCGTCAACAGGTGCAGGTTCAACGCGCTGCTCAGCCGCGAGTGATACAGGTACGGCTCGCCCGTCCAGATCGCGTCCTGGTAATCGCCGAACCGCCACAGCCGATGCGCAACGAAGTCCTCGAGCGCCTGCTTCGCCTGCTTCCGCGTGACCGGCCAGTCGAACGCGTCAAGCGTACCCGGGTGCTCGGCGAACGCCTCGTTGACCAGCGCGATGACCTGCCGGGTCACGTCGTCGGGACGGAACGAGCGGGCCTTGGGCAGGTCCTCCGGCCCGCCCTTGCCGAACGACTTGCGGTTCTCCGCGTCGTAGTTCCACTGGTCGCCGACCGGGTCGTCGCCGTCCATGAGGATGCCCGTCTCCCGCCGCATCACCCGGTAGAAGTTCTCGAGCCGCAGTTGCTTGCGGCCGTCGGCCCACGCGTTGAACCGCTCGACGGTGCTCAGGAAATGCCGGTCCGCGCGGACCTCCAGCGTGACGCCCAGCTCATCGGCCTGCGCCGCGATCGCCTCGCGGACGCGGTGCTCGCCCGGCTCGATCACGATCAGCCGCTCGGGCTTGTGCGCGCGGACGCTCGACGCCAGCCGCGAATCGAGCCGGCTCGCACGGTCCTTCACATCCAGCTCGTGATAGTCAACGGTGTAGCCCTTCTCGCGCAGCTCGTCGCGGAAGTGCCGCATGCACGCCAGAAACACCGCGATCCGCGGCTTGGTCGACCAGACGTGCGTCGATTCCTCGTACGCCTCGGCCATCCAGACCACGTCCGCCGCCGGGTCAAACCCGTCGAACGCGGCGCTGTCCGCGTCGAGCTGGTCGCCGAGCACGAGGACGAGATGGCGGGTGCCCATACGCCTATCCTAAGGCGGCCGCCGCACAAGCGGTCGTCATGTGTCGCTATGGATCGACGTCGATGGCCTCGCCCGTTTCCGCCGAGCGGTAGATCGCGTCGGTGAGTTGCTGAATCAGCCGGGCCTGCTCGAGCGAGGTGCGCGGGGGCCGGCCCTCGCGGATCGCCGCCGCGAAGTCCCGCACCGGACCGCGATGCTGCACCGCGTTGTCCGCCTCGCCGGACCAGAGCACCCGCGTGCTCACGCCCGACGCCGGATCGACCGTGTCCAGCTCTATCGTCACCTCGCCGGCGGGCACGATCGGCACGCGGATCGCGCCCCGCTCGCCGAGGACCTGCCACGACGCCTCGCCCGCCGTCGCGAGGTACTCGCCCCGGTCGATCGTGATCACCACCCCGTCGTCGCAGGTGATCAGCGTGATCGCGTGGGTCTCCGCGTCCGATCCGGGTGCGACGTGCTGCGCCAGCTCCGCCGCCAGGCCGAACGTCTGCGCCAACACCCGCCGAGGCCGCACGCGCCAGCCGGTCATCGACAACAGGAAGTCCAGGTCGTACACGCCCCAGTTGACGAGGATGCCCCCGCCGTTGGCCGCGCGGCTCAGTCGCCAGGCGGGCGGGTCGTCTTTGGGCGGGCCGCAGGCGGCGTTGCCGCGCACCCGCAGCGCCCGCAGCGGGCCCAGCGCCCCCGACGCCACCGTCTGCCTCACCGTCGCCGCGTATTCGGTGAACTGGAAGCGGCTGCTGCAGCAGCCGGCGGTCCGATCGCCGCGCGCCGCGATGATCCGATCCAGCTCCGCGACGCTCATCGCCGCCGGCTTCTCGATGAGCACGTGCCTGCCCGCGGACAGCGCCGCCACCGCCAACTCGCCCCGCACGCCGGTCGGCAACGCCAGCACCACCGCCTCCACGTCGGCGTCGGCCAGCAGGGACTCGCCGTCGTCGTGCTGGTGCCGGACCGCGTGCTCCGCCGCCGCGGCGCGACGCTTGTCCGCGTCCACGTCCGCCACGGCCACCAGGTCGATGTCCGCCGCCTCGGCGGCGTGGCGGATGTGACGCCGCCCGATGACCCCGCAACCGATCACGCCCAGCCGTACAGGCTCCATATCTAACCCTTCGTCGCTCGCGCCCGGGGACCTGTTCGCCGCCATCTTAGACGATCCGTCGGGGATGGCGTAAATTGGCGGCGATGATCGCCACGCTCGCCGACGCCTACGTCCACACGCTCGACCCGTTCGCCCTGCAGTTCGGCGAGGGGCTGGGGCTGCGGTGGTACGGCCTGTCGTACATCGCCGGCTTCGTCGCGGCGTACCTGTTGATGCGCTGGCTGACCCGGCGCGGCCGCACGCAGCTCGGGGTGGTGCAGATCGCCGACTTCATCGTGGCCGTCGCGGTCGGCACGGTCGTCGGCGGGCGGCTGGGCTACTGCGTGTTCTACGACCCGCGGTTGCTGGCCGACTTCTCGCCGATCACGCTGTGGGGCGCGGAGGTCCCGATGTGGGGCGCGGTGAAGATCTGGGACGGCGGGATGGCCAGCCACGGCGGGCTGCTCGGCATCGTCGCCGCGAGCATGCTCTACGCGCGGCGGCACCGGCTCAGCCCGCTGCACCTGCTCGACCTGTGCGCCCTGAGCGCGGGGATCGGCATCTTCTTCGGGCGCGTGGCCAACTTCATCAACGGCGAGCTGCTCGGCCGCACCGCCGACATGAAGCTGCCCTGGCTCGTCAAGTTCCCCCAGGAGATCCTCGACTACCCCGCTTACGCCCCGGAGAAGCTGCCGCAACTGACGCCGATCGTCCACACGCTCGGGCCCGAGCCATTGGGCCTCGAGCCGGCGCGGTGGCTGACGTACGAACCCGGCGTGGTCCGGGCGGTGCTCCAGCGGATCGTCGACGCGACGCAGCTCAAGACCCCGCTGGCCGCGGAGGTCGTCGCGCAGCTCCGCCCGATCCTCGAGGCCCGGCACCCGTCGCAGCTCTACGCGGCGATGCTCGAAGGGGCGTTCGTGTTCGCCTCGCTGTTCATCCTCTGGCGCAAGCCCCGGAAGCCCGGCGTGATCGGCGGGTGGTTCCTCATCCTCTACGCGATCGTGCGGGTCTTCGACGAACAGTTCCGCCGGCCCGACCTGCACATCCAGGACCAGGAGTTCGCGATGCTGGGCGTGACCCGCGGGCAACTGCTCAGCGTCGCCATGCTGCTCGCGGGCATCGCGTACCTGTGGCTGAGCAACCGTCGCAAGGTCGAGCGGATGGGCGGCTGGGCGGTCGGCTGAGGTTATGACCCCGGCGTTGGGGCCGCCCGGGCGCGCCGCGCGTCGATGAAGCTCTTGACGTATATCACCGTCAGCAGCAGCCCGAGCCCGAACATGGCCAGCATCTCGTTGCGGGCGGTGGTGTCTTCCGCGGACCAGACCATGAACGCGCGGGTGCCGGCGAGCGCCGAGAGCAGCGCCACGACCGCCGCGATATGCATGAAAGCCTTGCGCAACGCCGGTTTCAACGCCGCCAGTCCGCAGACCAGCAGCAGCGCGCCGGGGATCGCGGGGATCAGTGCGGTCCAGCTCACGCCGGCATCCGACCCGCCCAGTCCAAAGTAATATCCGAAGCCCAGGCCGATGAACGCCACGGCGAAAAGGATGGTGATCCATGCATAAGTGCTGTTTTTCATTGCGCTGTATCCCTTGTGTTGATCCCCGCTCGACTCGCTGCTACCCGTCAGTTGGTGTATGATAGGCGTTCACGGGGAGAATCACCGCCTACGGGTATTAGAAAGGATGAGCTTTGGCCAACTTTACACAGACCTTTCGTGACGAAGTGCTTCGGCTGGCGCGCAAGGAAGTCAAGACCAACAACGAAGTCTTGAAGCGGTCGTCGGCGCAGTATCGTCGCGATATCGCCGAATTGAAGCGGCAGATCACCGACCTGCAGAAGCGGGTCAGCTTCCTCGAACGCCAGGAATCCAAGCGGGTGAGCAAGCCGGCCCCCGAGCAGGACCCCGACCAGATCCGGTTCAGCCCGCGCTGGCTGCGGAGCCACCGCGAGAAGCTCGACCTCAGCGCCGAGAACTACGGCAAGCTGATCGGCGTGACGGGTCAGTCGATCTACATGTGGGAGCACGGCAAGACCAAGCCCCGCAAGGCCCAGCTCGCCAAGCTCGCGGGGATCCGCGGCATCGGCAAGCGCGAGGCGCTGTCACGGCTGGAACTGCTCGAAGGTTGAATCCCCGGTCAGACGATCGCCGGCCGACCTAGGAATTGGCCCGGCCGGTCGACGCCATCTTCGCCCGCAATTCGGCCAACCGATCCATCAGCCAGTCGGCCCGCGCCCGCGCGTCGACTTCTTCCAGCATCGCGTAGCGGTCGGCGGTCTTGTCCGTCGCCGCCGCGATCGACAGGTCGATCAGCCCCACCGTCGGCACGGGCTGCTCGCACAGCTTGCGCAGCTCCCCGAACGCTTCGAGCCGATCAAACGTCGGGTCCGCCAACTCCCCGTGCAACCGCTCGCGGACATCGGCGAGGTCCTCGTCGGCCGCGGGCGGCCACTCGGTCGGCTGCAGCATCGCCGTGCGGTAGGCGTGGCCGGTCTGCTCCGCCGTGATCGCCGCCCGGCACAACCCGCGGAGCAGGATCAGGTACCGCCCGTCTTCCAGTGATTCGTAACGCTCGACGTAACCCACGCACGCGGTGGACTTCAGCGGCGGCCGGCCGTGGAAGTAATCGTCCTCACCCACCTCACCGTCGAACAGCGCCATGGCGATCAGCCCCGGCCCGTCGAGCGCATCGCCGGTCATCTCGCGATACCGCGGCTCGAACACGTGCAACGGCATCACCGAGTGCGGCAGCAGCACCGCCCCCGGCAGCGGAAACAACGGGATCGGACGATTGAAATTGATGGTCAGCCGTTCGGACATCGCCACAGTATAGGCGCGTGGCCGAGTCGCCTCGAATGCGACGTGAACCGCCCGCCGTGACCCGACGCCCACGCCTGGCATCCAAGGGGCATGCGAATCCTTACAATGCTTATTATTGTGACATGCGGCAGCGGCGCGGCCTGGCTTGGCGGTTGCGACACCGCGACGACCCATGCGGAAGAAAAGGCCTCGTCATCGCACAGCGAACACGCGGAGGGCTACCCCGTGACGAAATCCCCCGAGCAATGGCGCGAGCAATTGACGCCCGAGCAGTACCACGTGCTGCGCGAGAAGGGCACGGAGCGGCCGTTCAGCAACGCCTACTGGAACGAGAAACGCGCGGGCAAGTACCTGTGCGCCGGGTGCGGCCAGGCGCTGTTTGACAGCCGCACCAAGTTCGACAGCGGCACGGGCTGGCCGAGCTTCTACCAGCCGGTCGATCCCCATCACGTCGAGACCGAGGCGGACCGCTCGCTGGGCATGATGCGGACCGAGGTCCTGTGCAGCCGCTGCGGCGGCCACCTCGGCCATGTCTTCAACGACGCCCGCGACCAGCCGACCGGCCTGCGGTACTGCATCAACTCCGCGGCGCTGCGGCTCGAGCCCGAGGATCAGGAGTCCGAATCGGACCGCTCCGGCGATGCGTCGTAATCGCCACGCGGCACGGGCAGGAGGATCAGCCGCTCGCTGACCAGCGGCCGCCCGGCGCCGACTTCCAACACCACGCGGAAATCGTCCTTCAGGGCCGGGCGCCGGCGCGTCGTCTCGCGCCAGTCGCCGGCGTCGGCGAACACCACCAGCGACTGACGATGCCGCCGCGCCAGCGACAGCAGCTCTTGGGGGTTGTCCAGCCGGGGCACGTAACGACCGTGATAGAAGCTCAGCGCGTTGTCCGTGTAATCGAACGTGACCACGTGCATGTCATCGCCCGGCAACCGTTCGCGCGCATGACTGAGCAGCAGGCGCGGGTGGACGCTGTCGAGGTAGAGCGTGGCGCTGACCGCGGTCCACAGGCAGCAGGCGACCAGCGCGATCCACACCCGCGCCATCGCGCCCGCCCGCGCCGACCGATCCGACCAGGTGAGCACGGCGAACCACCCCGCCGCGACCGCCGCGAACAGTGGGAAGCTGTAGAACAGCCAGTTCATGCCGGCATGCGCCAACGTCGCGGCGGCGCCGATCGCCCCGAGCGTGAAGACGACCGCCAGCGCGCGCCGCACCTCCGGCGGGCGATACCCCGCGGGCGGGTCGTCGTGCCGTCCGCTCAGCCAGCCGTCGAGCATCAACCCGGTCAGCAACGCCAGCGGCGCGCCGACCGGCGTGATGTACGCCGGCAGCTTGCTCGGCGACAGGGAGAAGATGATCAGCGGCCCGACAGCGGCGACGGCCCAGAGCCCCGCGTCGCGGCCTTCGCGCAGCGACCCCCACGCCGCCTTCATCGAGTAGTTCACCGGCGGGACGTTGAGCATCGCCGTCGCCGGGAACATCGTCACCAGCACCAGCCCGGGGTAGTAGTACACGACCTCGAGCAGGTACTGCCCCAGCGATCCGCTGGCGTGGGTGCCGCCGCCGGCCTGCGCGCTCAGCTCGGCCTCGATCTGCGTCCACGCGCCGGGCACCTGCGTGACGACGGTGATGAACCACGCGGCGACCGGCACGAGCGAGAGCACGAACCCCCAGACCGGACGCAGCGACCGCACCTCGCGCCACCGCCGCCCCAGGCCCAGCCACGCGACCACCAGCGCGACCGGGATCAGCGCGATCGGGCCCTTGGTGAGCCAGCCCAGCGCCACCGCCGCCCAGAGCACCAGCGGCCAGCGGAGTTTCATCGGCTGGCGGACGGCCATGAACGCCCCGGCGAGCGTGGCGAACCACCACAGTTGCAGCAGCCCGTCGGTCAGGGTCAGCCGGCTGACGACCACGTGCATGGGCATGACCGCGAGCACGCCGGCCGACAGCAGCGCCACGCGGCGACCGCCGACCCGCCAGCCCATCGCCAACACCGCCAGCAGCAGCGCCGAGCCCGCGATCGCCGAGGGCGCCCGCACCGCGAACTCCGTCGCGCCCAGCGCCTCGATGCACGCGGCCTCGGCCCAGTAGGTCAGCGGCGGCTTGGTCAGGTGCAGCCGCTCGCCCAATCGCGGAGCCAGCCAGTGATCGTGGTCGGCCACGTCGCGGCTGACCGCGGCGTACCGGCCGTCCGACTTGCCCGTCAGCGGCGGCCCGCCGAGGTAGCACCAGATCGGCGCCGCGGCGACGACGATGAACGCCGCGATGCCCAGGGCCCGTCGGCCGCTCATGATCCACCCTCCACCTGCTCGCGCAACCAGGCCCGGATCAGGGCGAGCAGGTGCCGGACCTGGGCTTCGGTGAGCGGGCGGCCGGGCGCGATGCCGTGCCAACGCCGCAGGCACGACCGGCAGCAGGTCGCCGTGGCGTGCTGGGCGATGAACACCGGGTGCCCGCGCATCGGGGTCTGCCGGCCGTCGTTGCGGGGGTGGGCGGGCGCCAGCCGCCGGTCGATGAAGTCGCGCGCGTGCCGCATGACCGTGTCCATGCCGCGCTCGGCCAGGTACCGCCGGTCGGCCGGCCGCAGTTGGAAGCGGCGGCGGAACCGCGATCGCCGCAACGCCGGCAGCGTGCTCGAAGCATCCCGCATGACGGTGAGCGTACCACGATCGCCGCGGCGGCGCAGCGCGTGTCGGCCCGGACCGCCGCCGCTCACGCGCCGGCGTGGGCGGCGCGGGCGGCGAACGTCTCGGCGAGGTAGCCGTGCACGTCGCGGTGATGGCGGAGCCCGGCGAACGCCTCGGCGCCGGGGCCGGCGGCCGTCAGCAGCACGTGGTCGGCGGTGTGGCTGACGCCGGTGAACGCCACGCCGGTAACGTTGGCCAGCACCTGCCCCAGCGCCGCGTACCAGTTGCGCTGCTGGACGGCCAGCTCGTGGTCGAAGCGGACCTCGGTCTCCCCGACGATCGCCGGGCCGACCTGCGCCGCGACGTCGGCATCGAGCGTCGCGTCCATGTGCCGATCGACCAGTTCGACGAGCACGTCGGCCGGGTCCTCGCCGGTGGCGGCGCGGCGGCGGACCGCCTGGGCCAGCCACTCGAACGACGCGTCGGACCGCGCGAGGTTGGCGAAGTGGTCGTCGGTGTCGGCGTACCCGGCGCCCATGCCGTTCAGCCCGGGGTTGGCATTGCCGTGGTCGGATGTGACGACGACCAGCGTGTCGGGGTGGCGGCGGGCGAAGGCGACGGCCACGGCGACCGCGTCGTCGAAGGCGAGCTGATCCCAGAGCATGCCGGCCGCGTCGTTGGCGTGTGCCGCGTGATCGACGCGGGCGGCCTCGATCATGATGAAGAACCGCTGATCGCCCGCTGCCAGCGAGCGCAGCGCCGCGTCGGTCATCTCGGCGAGCGTCGGGACGGCTCGGCGCAGCTCCGCGTCGCGGCGGTGATCGATCGTGTAGGGCAGCGTCCCGTCGGCGAACAGCCCGAGCACCCGGCGTTCGCCCGCGGCGGCGCTGAGCGCGGCCTTGTCGGTGCAGACGCGGTAGCCGGCGGCGCGGTACTCGGCGAGCAGGTCGCGGCGATCGGTGCGCGACGCCGGGTCGAAGTGCGCCCGTGCGCCGCCGAGCACGATGTCGCAGCGATCGAGGAACTGCGGGGCGATCCGCTCGTAGGCGTTGCGGTCGGCCGACTGGACGGCGAAGCCCGATGGGGTCGCGCCGGTGGCGCGGTCGGTGGTGACGACGGCGCAGCGGTGGCCGCGGTCGACGAGCCGCTCGGCGAGCGCGCGGTGCGAGCGGCCGTCGGGCGTGACGTTGAGCGAGCCGTTGTTGCACCGCTCGCCCGAGCCCCAGGCGCTGGCGGCAGCGGCGGAGTCGGTCACCATGGAGTTGGCCGACGCGGTGTGCAGCAGGCTGTGGGTCGGTTTGCCGCTGGCCAGCAGCCGCGCCCACGTCGTGCCCCGGCCGTTGCGGACCCGTCGGCTGAACGGCTCGGCGAGCGTTGGCACGCCCAGCGACATGCCGTCGCTCACGAGCATGATGACGTTGGCCGGCCGGCTGGTGCGGCGACGGTCGGTCACGGCGTGGGGGGCCTGGGCGGCCTGGCCGTTGCCGCCGCCGCAACCGGGCAACAGCGCCGCGCCGGCGGCGATGGCGCTCGCCGAGCCATAGCGAAGCACTTCTCGCCGGGTCGGGTCCGTTGCGTCTGCGGTGTCGGTCGATCCATTCATGTCGATCTCACAGAACGGGCGTGTGGGTGAAGCGGTGATATTAGCGTGGGCGTGTGAGCGGCGGGTTAAGCCTTAAGCGACAGGATGATGTGGAGGTTATCGGCCTGGGCCAGCGCGGCGGTCCAGCGCGAACCGATCGCGCGGGGCCGATTTATTGGGCATCTTACATGCCGCTAATGGACGGCTAACGACGCGGGGATAATTTGCGCCTGTCGAACGGGGCGGAGGAGCCGACTTCCGCGGGACGCCCCTTCGACGCGTCCGCGGGCCCGAGCCTGGTGAGGCGGGCCCCTCGCGACGCCCTGAACTTTGCACATCCTTTCCCTGTGAGCGCCGCTTGCGATTGCCTCCCGCAGGCGGTTTTTTCTTTCCGCCGCGACGATCTATCATGTCGGCCATGGTGGGTCGGCTCACGGCAATCATCGGCATGGCGTTGTGGGTGTTATGCGGGGCGGCGGCGTCCCCGGCGATGGCGCAGGGCGCGCTGCGGTCCACGCTCTGGTCGATGCGGTCCGACGCCAATGCCGCGGCCGACGCGGCGACCGATCCCAACGCCCCGGTGCCGGCGGACCCCAACGCCGCGGGCGATCCCAACGTGCCCGGCCCGGTGGTCGACGTGGCGCGTTTCGCCGAGGACCTGGTCGACAAGCTCGACGTGCGGCAGATGTGGGAATCGAACAGCGTGACGCAGTGGCTTTTCCTTCTGGGCGCGATCCTCGCGGGGGTGGTGGCCGGCCGGGTGGTGCAGTATGTCCTGCGTGCGATCGGCAGGCAGATGGACAAGCGTCCGTGGCCGGCCCGGGCGCACCTGGCGGCGGACCTGGCGTCGCCGGCGGCGCTGGCGATCCTCGCGGCGGGCCTGGGCGTCGGGCTGTTTCAGCTCAACCTGACCGACGCGGTGCGGGCGTTCGCGAACGACATCCTCGCGCTGCTGCTGGTCATCGCCGGGTTCTGGTACGTGTACAACCTGGTCGGCGTGATCGAGGTGGTGGCGCTGCGGCTGACCCGGCGGACCGACAGCGACCTGGACGACATGGTCGTGCCGCTGTTCCGGCGGGCGCTGCGGCTGTTCGTCGTGGTGCTGGCGGTGCTGTTCATCGCTCAGAACATCCTCGGGGCGAACATCGCCAGTTGGCTGGCGGGCCTGGGCATCGCGGGCCTCGCGGTCAGTCTCGCCGCCCAGGATTCGCTCAAGCACCTGTTCGGGTCGGTCACGATCTTCTTCGACCGGCCGTTCCTCGTCGGCTCGTTCGTCAAGTACGCCGGGGAGTTGGGCACGATCGAACAGATCGGCTTCCGATCCACGCGGATGCGGACGCTCGACGGCCACCTCATGACCATCCCCAACGGCAACATCGTCAACGACCCGGTGGTGAACATCGGCGCCCGGCCGTACATCCGCCGCGTGCTCAACGTGACGGTCACCTACGACACGCCGGCCGAGAAGATCGAGCAGGCCGTCCAGATCATCAAGGACATCCTCGCCACCGAGGGCATCCGCGAGCGGGTCTACGCCGAGCAGGACCCCGAGGACCCGGCCAACCTCCCGCCACGCGTCTACTTCAGCGACTACAACGCCGCGTCGCTGAACATCGTGGTCTACTACTGGCATCGCCCGGCCGACTGGTGGCTTTACCTCGAACACTGCGAGAAGTTCAACCTGGAGCTGTTCCGGCGATATGCCGAGGCGGGCATCGACTTCGCCTTCCCGACGCAAACGCTTTACCTGGCGTCGGATGCAAACCGCCCGCTCGCGGTCAGTGTCGATCAGCGCGGAGCGGCTACCGACCAATAACAACTCGATACTAAGACTGAACTCAACGCGTCTTAACTTGACATCGGCCCGGCCTGTGGTATCCATTAGACACAGCATCCGAGGGCGTGACCGCAACGCCCGACGATCCTCCTGGACGTGGTGTGGAGAGAGGGGCCCGTGGCTTAGGACCCCAACGAGACGCGTCAGGGAGGCGAGCACCGTGATTCAACCATGCCGTAACCGGTTGATGATTCTGATCGTATCTTGCGCTTCGACGACCGGGTTCGCCGGCGGCGCCCATGCGGCCGACAGTGCCCCGGCGGACACACGCCCCAAGGTAGACGCCGCCGCCTTCGCCGAGGCCGACGCCGAGGCCGTCGCGATCACCCCGGCGGTCGCCGACGCGCGGCACCCCCGTCGGACCGCCCCGCTGCCGCTGAGCGTCTCGACCCGCACGGCGGGTGAGGCGTTCATCTGCACCCTGCGCCAGGACACACGCCGCGTCATCGTACACTTCAGCCCCGCCGAGCCGACCCAAAGCCTGAACCTGGTCGTCGCCCCCTCCGCCGCGCCGCTCCACGAGCCGACCCCCGAAACGTTCGATCGGCTGGGGCAGACCAACTCGTTCGACCGCGGCGGCACGGTGAGCATGATCACGCCCACCCACTTCGACCGCGGGTGAGTCGCGTCGCAATGACCTTGCCAGCGCAGCGCGGCCCGGCCCGGCCCACGCGGCCCCACCGCCTCACGACATGAAATGCCAGCCCCACGGCTCGTCCACGTAAACCACCCAGGCCCACAACGCCGCGTTGGTGATCGCGTGCGCCCAGATCACCGGCCCCAGCCCCAGCCGACGCCGGCTGTTGTTCGTGTAGCCCACCAGCAGGCAGTACACCACCCCGCAGACGAAGGCCCCCGCGTAGTCGGCCGGCGCATGCACCACCATGAACACCAGCGTCGACGCCAGCACACCGAACACCGTCAGCTTGCCCAGCGGCACCGCCTCGAACCGATCGCCGAACACGCGGTGATGCTTGCCCGCGCGGCGGGCCAGGTCCGTGTCCCCGAACACCTCGTCGATCAGCGGCATGTCGTGCACCAGGTTCACCACCCCGATCGCCGTCAGCCGCGGATGCGACAGCGAACGCAGCAGCAGCGACCGGTTGAATAGCTCCTCGAACATCGGCACGACCAGCGACATGCCCAGCAGCCGCAGCCCCAGCGCCACCCACGTCAACACCGGCGCCGCCGCCCCGTACGCGTCCTCGGGGAAGTACGCGGCGAAGCCCACCGGCTCCTCGCCGGCGCGTTGCGCCTCGGTCGGGCCCATCGAGGGAAACAGGTGGATCGTGCCCAGCCCCAGCGCGACCCAGGCGGCGCACACGCCCAGCCCGACCGGCAACGCCGACCAGTGAAAACGCCAGTTCAACTCCGGAAGGCGCCCGCGCCACTTCCACAGCAGCCACGCCGTCACCCCACACTGCACCACGTACAGCGGGATGAGCATCCAGCCCGCGAGGTGGTCGCGGGCGAAGATCGTCACCGACATCAGCAGCAGGTAGGCGAACTCGGGCACCACGCGCGGATGCCACGGGTGCGCCGCCAGCCACCCGTCCAGCCGCCCCGCCACGCCGGTCTTCGCTGCCGGCGACGCGGCGGCGGGCTCGGTCTCCATCGTCTGCTCGGTCACGCCGGTCATGTCCTCGTGGCCTCGGTTTCGGCGGTTGCGGAAATGATCATACCGGCCACTAAGACGCGTCCGGACCGGCCGAACTGCCAACGCTCGCGGCCGACCCCACAGCCCTGCGGCCCACAGAGTAGTACACGAAACCCTGCTCGACCATCTGGTCGGGGCGGTAGAGGTTCCGGCCGTCGAAGATCACCGGGCCCGCCATCCGCCGCCGCATCTCGTCGAAGTCCGGATGAAGAAACTCGCCCCAGTTGGTGCAGATCACCAGCGCCTCGGCCCGGTCGAGCGCCGACATCATGTCCGCCGCCAGCGTGACCTGGTCGCCGAAGACCGCGCGGCAGTTGTCCGCGGCCACCTCGTCGTACGCCGTCACCTCCGCACCGTGCTCCAGCAGGTGACGCATCAGCGTGATCGCCGGAGCCTCCCGGATGTCGTCGGTCCCGGGCTTGAACGCCACGCCCCAGAACGCGAAACGCCGGTCCCGCACCTCACCGCCGAAGTGGTCCAGGATCTTCTTGATGAACACGAAACGCTGCGCCTGGTTGACCTGGTGAACCGCGGTGAGCAGGCTGGCCTGCGCCGCGGCTCGCTCGCCCATGCTGATGCACGCCTTCACGTCCTTCGGGAAGCACGACCCGCCGTAACCCAGCCCCGGGTACAGGAAAGCCCGGCCGATCCGCCCGTCGGCGCACATCCCACGACGCACCTCGTCGATGTCCGCCCCGTACGCCTCGCACAGGTTCGCGATCTCGTTGATGAACGAGATCTTCGTCGCCAGCATCGTGTTCGACGCGTACTTGACCATCTCCGCCGACGGGATGTCCATCAGGAAGATCGGGTTGCCCTGCCGTACGAATGGCTCATACAGGTCGCGCAGCTTGTTCCCCGTCGCCTTGTCCGCCACGCCCAGCACCACCCGGTCCGGGTGCGCAAAGTCGTGGATCGCGTCGCCTTCCTTCATGAACTCGGGGTTCGAGGCCATGTGGAACGGCTTGGACGTGTGCCGGGCGATCTCCCGCGCCACCCGCGCGTTCGTCCCCACCGGCACCGTCGACTTGATGATGATGATCTTCGGCTCGTCGCCGTCCGCGTCGTCGCCGCCGCACGGCCCGGCCGCCGCTTCCAGCGCTTCGCCGATGTCCCGCGCCACGTCGAAGATGAACCGCAGGTCGGCGTGGCCCGTCTCGTCCGGCGGCGTCCCCACGCAGATGAAGATCGCCTCCGCCGAACCGTACGCCGACCGGCGATCCGTCGTGAAGTGCAGCCGGCCCGCATGCGCGTTCCGCGCGATCAACTGGTCCAGACCCGGCTCGTAGATCGGGCTCACCCCCGCGTTGAGCTTGTCGATCTTCCCCGCGTCGATGTCCAGGCACGTCACGTCATTGCCCGTGTTCGCCAGGCACGTGCCCGTCACCAGGCCCACGTAGCCCGTCCCCACCATGCTGATCCGCATCGGTCGTCACTCCTGGTCCATGCCTGACACGGGCGCAGCGGCACCCACCGCCCTCGCGTTCGCCCGTTCATACCGAGTATATCGGCCCCCCCGTCCCTACGCTTGACGCCCCCCCGACGCCGCCTCGCCCGCGCCCGATACCTCCGCCTGCATCCACGCCCATTGACGCGCGATCCCCTCCGCCAGCGAAACCCGCGGCGCGTATCCCAGCTCCGAACCGCTGTGGCTCAGGTCCGCATACGTCCGGTCCACGTCGCCCGGCTGCATCGGACGCCGATCCAACTCCGCCGAATGCCCCGTCACGCCCTCGATCGTCGCCACCAACTCGCTCAACGTCACCGGCGCGCTGCCACCCAGATTGAAAATGTCGAACCGGTCGCAACGCGCCAGCGCCGCCTCCACACCGTCCACAATGTCGTCGATGTACGTGTAGTCGCGGCTGGTCGAACCGTCCCCGAAGAACGGCAGCGGCTCGCCCGCGTGCATCAGCCTCAGGAACTTGCTGATCGCCAGGTCCGGACGCTGACGCGGGCCGAACACCGTGAAAAAACGCAGGCAGAAGATCGGCAGCCCATGCAGCCGCCAGTAAGTGTGACACAGCAGCTCCCCCGCTCGCTTCGTCGCCGCGTACGGGCTGATCGGGAAATCCACGCGGTCGGACTCGGCGAACGGCACCTTGCGGTTGTTGCCGTACACGCTCGAACTCGAAGCGAAAAGGAACTTGCTCGCCCCGTGCGACGCCGCCGCGTCCAGCAGGTTCACCGTCCCGTCCAGGTTGACCGCGGTGTAGTACGCCGGCTGCTCGATGCTCGGCCGAACGCCCGCCATCGCCGCGATGTGCACCACCTCGTCCGGCCGGTGCGCGGCGAACAATCCCAGCATCGCCGACCGATCGCGGATGTCCGCCTCGACCAGCTCGAAACCCGACGACTCCCGCAACCCCGAGACGTTCGCCTCCTTCCGCGACCGCGCATAAAAGTCGCAGAAGTTGTCCACGCCCACCACGCGGCGGCCCCCCGCGATCAATCGCTCGCTCAGCGTCGACCCGATGAAACCCGCCGCGCCCGTGATCAGTGTCGTCAACGTCATACGCTCGTTCCCTGCACGATCAACCCCGCATTGGACCGCCCCCCGACGCCGACGTCAAACACCCCCGACCACCGCGCGACGACCCAACCACGACAGCGCAAACAGCACCACCAGCACCGCCACGATCCCCGCGCCAGGCGTCACACCGCCCCCCCACACCGTCACCATCACCATGCCACCCAGCGTGCCCCCCGTCCCGATCGCCAGCGACCACGCCAACACCACGCCCAGACGCCGGCTCAGCTGCATCGCCGCCGCGCCCGGGATCACCAGCAACGCGCTCACCAGCACAAAACCCACCAGCTTCATCCCCACCACCACCACCAATGCCACCATCACCATCACCAGGTCGTGCATGAACCGCGTGGGCACGCCCGACACCCGGCTCGCGGTCTCGTCGAACGCAAAGTACACCAGCTCCTTGTACATCAACACGCAACATCCGATCACCGCCGCCGCAAACCCCACCGCCGTCCACATCCCCTCCGGCCCGACCGTCAGCATCGACCCGAACAGCATCTTCTCCCAGGGCGGAGCATACAGCGGCGCGTCGAACAGTTGCCGATACCACGCCGCCTCACGCAACGCCAACCGCAGTTGCTGCAGCAGGACGCCCGACGCGACCCCCGCCACCAGCAGCACGCCGATCGCCGTGTCCGCCTCCACCCGTCGCGACCGGACCAGCCGACCGATCCCCAGCCCCGTCCCCACGCAGAACGCCACCACCACCGCCTGCTGCGCCCAGCCCTGCCAGGGCCCAGAACCCGCCTCCAGCCCGAAGAACAATGCCAGTGAATGGCCCCCGAATCCCGCGTGGCTCACGCCCTGACCGATGAACGCCATCCGCTTCAGCACCACCAGCACGCTCAGCAGCGAGCAGACCACGCCCATCGCCGCCGCCGATACGTACGCCTCGCGCAGCCACCCCCAGGACGGGTCCGTCAACAGGTCCATGAGCTTTTCGATAGCACGATGGTACCGCTCAACGCGGCCCATCGCATCCCCTCACGCCCCGTGTCACGCCTTCGCACCGCTCCGCCGGCCTCGACGCATCGCCAACACACCCGCCACCAGCGCCAGCCCCGCGCCCGCCGCCGTCGGCGTCGGCATCGCCTTCACGCGCAGATTGTCCACACCCACGTCGTGCACCCCGCTGTTGCTGATCACCAGCAACTCGACCGGCTCGTCAAATCGCAGCGTCGTCTCAGGCACGAAACCCGTCGCAAACGGGCCGCCCACTTCGTAGCTGAAATCCCGAACCAGCGACGCCGGGTTCGGTGCGCCCCGGGAATGCGGGACGTCAAAGCCGAACACGCTGTAAGTTCCCGTGTCGTAGTCGCTGTTGTACGCCCGCACGCGAAAGTCCGCGCCCAGCGTCGCACGGAACACGTACCCGATGAAGCCGAACTGCTGAATGGGCAGGTCGTCGAACGAGATCTCCAGGTCAGACCCGGCCGGACCCGTCGAGCGGTCCGTGTAGATGTACTTGTCGAACACCGGCGATGGGCTCACGTCCACCGTCGCGTCCGTCGCCGTCACCTGCGACCCGTAAAGGAAACTCATGTACAACGACAGCCGATCCGGGCCGTCCCCAGACCGCAGGAACGGCACGTCGAAGTCGAATTCCACGACCGAGGCGGCGTGAACGGCGTGCCCCATGGACACGACGATCACCGCCGCCACACCAGCCGCCCGCAGCATCGAACTACCCATCCGTCTGCCCCTATAAAATGAAGCTGCACAAAGAGGCCAGCTACAAGCCCCAGGCCGTGGCAAATACACGTATTATCCCCAACGACGCGTCGGCGATATTATCCGCCCTCGCTCTACCCCGGCACAATCCGTAATATCACCGAAACTGCCTTACACAATGGACGATCCCGCCCGGACGGCGCGCACCGCGAAGACCGGCCGATCGGCCGATCGGCCGATGTCCTGAAAAAATCGCATCACCATGACTGAAACGGACTTAGCGCCGC
Organism: uncultured Planctomycetaceae bacterium; assembly: GCA_964458935.1. Lineage (GTDB taxonomy): Bacteria > Planctomycetota > Phycisphaerae > Phycisphaerales > Zrk34 > CAYWKS01. The sequence continues at coordinate 28,562 of CAYWKS010000009.1, read as the reverse complement.
GGCCCACCACGCGTGCGACGCACCGGTGCGCCGCCGGGCGGTCCGGCGCCCAAGGGTAGGGGACGACAGAATGGCCCGCCCCAAGCCCCCGGCCCCGAGGCCCGGCCGGCCCACGCGACGCGGCTGTGCGCGACGCCCGCCGAACTGTCACACAGACCATCAGCCATGATGAGTTCCAAAACATGCCACATAACACATTGATGCAGCGATCGCGCCGCCCGCCGGGACGACCCGCCCTGGCCGCCCGGCCAGGGGCGGACATGCCCCGCTTGATGCGCAAGGACATGTAGAAAAAGAACTTGCGCTTTCATGCCCCCGGGGGAGGGCCGGGGGCGGACACGCACCACAACCTTGCGCACCGACCCGTCGCCCACGCGATGATCCGGCTGCAATGAAGGCAACTTGTCCGGACTGAATTATCATGCCCGACATGAGCCCAACCTTACTGTCCGCGTGTGTCGTCGCCGCTTACCTCATCGGGGCGATCCCGTTCGGCTGGCTGATCGGCAAGTCCCGGGGCGTGGACCTGCGCGACGCCGGCAGCGGCAACATCGGCGCGACCAACCTTGGCCGGGTCTGCGGTCGCACGTGGGGTTTGATCGGATTCGCCCTCGACGTGGGCAAGGGACTGGGCCCGACACTCGGCGCGGGATTGGCCTTCGGGTGGATCGGCGCCGAGGCGCTCACCGCCGACCAGGCCGGACGCTGGCTCGCCGTTGCCGCCGCCGCCATCGTCGGGCACATCTTCCCGGTTTACCTCATGTTCCGGGGCGGCAAGGGCGTGGCGACCGGGCTCGGCGTGCTGCTGGGCGTCTGGCCCTGGCTCGCCGTCCCCGGGCTCGCCGGGTTCGTGACCTGGCTCATCTTCGTCGGCACGCTGCGGTACGTCGGGCTGGCCAGCGTGGTCGCGGCCCTGCTCCTGCCGGCCTACTGCACGCTCCTGCTGATCCTCCGCGGGGCCGACCTGCAACAGGCCTGGCCCTTCCCCGCCGTCGCCGCCGCCATGGCCCTGCTGGTCACCGCGCGGCACCGCGGCAACCTCGCCCGCCTCGCCCGCGGCACGGAGCCACGCATGTGACGGCCACCGGGCCGGACCCGCGCCCGCTCAACCGACCGGCCGCGGGCGGCGGCGCTTACGCGTCATCGTCGTCGGGCTGGGGCGCGGGCGTGAAACTCTCGGGCAGCCGCTCGAGCACCTGGTCGACCACGCCGTACGTCCGCGCTTCCTCGGCGTCCAGCCACTTGTCCCGGTCGCAGTCGCGCTCGATCTGCTCCAGGGTTTGACCGGTGTGCTGGGCGAGGATCTGGTACATCCGCTTGCGGGTCTTGATCATCTGCTCGGCCTGAATGCCCAGGTCCGTGGCGGTGCCCTCGACCCCGCCGATCAGCGGCTGGTGCAGCAGCACGCGGCTGTTGGGCAGGACATACCGCTTGCCCGCGGTGCCCGCCGCCAGCAGCCACGCGCCCATGCTTGCCGCCACACCCACGCAGTACGTCGCCACGTCCGGGCGGATGAACTGCATGGTGTCGTAGATCGCCAGCCCCGCCGAGACCGAACCGCCGGGCGAGTTGACGTAGAAGTGGACGTCCGCCTTCGCGTCCTCGTTCGAGAGGTAAAGCAACTGGGCGATGATCAGGTTCGCCGAGTCATCCGTCACCGGGCCGCTCACGAACACCACGCGGTCACGAAGCAGCCGCGAATAGATGTCGTACGCACGCTCGCCCCGGCCGCTCTTCTCGATCACCATCGGGATCAGGTTCGACATGCTCGTATCCTTCACAGGGGGCGGCGGCCCGTCCGGGCCGTGCCCTCAACCGGTCTTGCTCTGGTCCTCGGGCGTGGTCTGCAGGACCTCGTCCACGATGCCGTACTCCTTCGCCTGGGGCGCGTCGAAGTACTTGTCACGCTCGGCGTCCTCGGTCACCCGATCGACCGTCTGCCCGGTCAGTTCGGCCATCAGCTCGTTGAGCATGCGCTTGGACTTGAGGATCTCCTCGGCCTGGATCTGCACGTCGGACGTCTGGCCGTAGATCCCGCCGTAGGGCTGGTGGACCATGACCTTGGCGTGGGGCAGGATGAACCGCTTGCCCTTGGTGCCGGCGGCGAGCACGATCGCCCCGCCGCTCATGGCCCGGCCGATGCAGTACGTCGCCACGTTGCACCCGACGAAACGCATGGTGTCGTAGATCGCCAGCGTGTCGTCGACACTGCCGCCGGGCGAGTTGATGTACAGGTGAATGTCGCTGCTCTTGTTCTGGTTCTGCAGGTAGAGCATCCGCATGATCAGCGCCGTCGCCGACGCGTAGGTGATCTCGCCCACGAGGAAGATCACGCGGTTCTCCAGCAGCATCTCGTCGATGGTCATCTCGCGGTACCGCTGGTACCCGGGCGGCGCGGGCATGCTCACCGGGTTCCGCGGGTCCATGGGCAGGCCCGGCCCCGGCGCGGCGTGATCCACCCGCGGCCGGCCGGGACGCGTGCGATGCGTCGGATCGAAGGGAATGTCTGTCATGGCGATCGGCTGGTGCCTCCGTGCCTGGATTGCGAGGAGCGTATCATAGTGGCCCGGCAACAGGCCTTCCAACGCCCCGCCGCGGGGTGCGGCTTTGACGGAGACCGGCGCGGCCGCTACGTTTACGGATATTCTCGTCCGATTGCCCCCGCGGCGATGAAGCCCGCGGCGGATCGGGTCGATGACTTCCGTAGCGGCTGGGCCACGCAGGTGGGTACAGTGGCTGGCGGCGGGAGCCGCCCAAGTCATCGGGTTCGAGTCCCGACCAGCCGATTGCGGCGAAGCGGTTGCCCGCTTCGCCGCTTGTGCGTTCAAGCCCACCGGCGGCCGGGTTCAGGCCAGGTCGGGCGCCAGGCGGTTGACCACGTCGACCAGTTCCTGAACGTGCTTGGCCGACTCATCGAGCAACTTCTTCTCGTCGCTGTCCAGGTCGATCTCGATGACCTTTTCCATGCCCGCTTCGCCGAGGAGGCAGGGCACGCCGACGTAAAGGCCCTTGATCCCGAACTCGCCGTCGCAATAGCCGGCGCAGGGCAGGACCCGCTTCTTGTCCTTGACGATGGCCTCGACCATCTGGATGACGCCGGACGCCGGGGCGTAGTAGGCGCTGGTGCCCATGAGCGCGACGATCTCGCCGCCGCCCTTCTTGGCCCGCTCGACGATCTCGGCCAGCCGATCCTCGCTGATGAACTGCGTGACGGGGATGCCCGCGATGTTGGTGAACCGCGGCAGCGGGACCATGTCGTCGCCGTGCCCGCCCAGCAGCAGCGCGTTGATGTCCTCGACGCTGAACCCGGTCTCCATGGCGATGAACGCCTTGAACCGAGCGACGTCCAGGCAGCCGGCCTGGCCGATGATCCGGTTGGTCGGGAAGCCGGTCGCCTTCCACGCGGTGTACACCATCGCATCCAGGGGGTTGCTCACCACGATCACGATCGACTCGGGCGCGTGCTGCTTCACGTTCTCGCTGACGCTCTTGACGATCTTGACGTTCTTCTCGATCAGGTCGTCGCGGCTCATGCCGGGCTTCCGCGGCAGGCCCGCGGTCACGACGACCACGTCAGAGCCGGCGATATCGGCATAGTCGGTCGTGCCCGTGATCGTCGAGTCGAACCGCTCGATGGGCGAGCACTCGGCCAGGTCGAGCATCTTGCCCTTGACCATGCCCTCGGCATCGGGGATGTCGAGGACGACGATGTCGCCGAGTTCCTTGCTGGCGGCCCACATGGCGCAGCTCGCGCCGACGTTGCCGCCACCGATGATTGAGATCTTCGCACGTTTAGGCATGTTCGCGGCCTTTCTGGATCAGGGGGTGAGTGCGGGGATGCACATGATAGGAAATCGCCGGCGTCCGACAAGGCGCGCCCGAGGATGCACCGGCAGGATGCCGGGCACGCGATACACGCCGGCGTGTCATGCGGTCCACACCGGTGCGGCTGCGTGGTGATCCGGGCGTGGCGACGCGCCCCGTGGTGATCCGGGCGACCCGGTGAGGCGCGGTCAATACTCGTTGATGGGCTCGTCGAACTCGGTCTGGCCGGTCTTGAGCATCTGCTTGATGTAGGGGGCGCAGGCTGTGCAGTACGCGCCCATCGGCAGGCGGCTGCGCAGGCCCTTCATCGAGCGTATGTTCTCCCGATCCGCGAAACGCTTGATCTGGGCGAAGGTCATACCCGTACAGACACAGCGACTAATGTCGACCTGCTGGTCCATGACTGACTCCCGTGCTGGCGAATCCGACCGGCGTGAGTATAGGCGTGCGATCGGTGCCGGTCCGGGGTCAGTCGGCGGGCGCGGACAGTTGCTCGAGCATGACCCGCTCGAACAGTTCGGCGGGTGCGGCGCGGCCGGTCCACAGCTCGAACTGTGCCGCGCCCTGGCGGACGAACATCTCCACGCCGCTGATCGTGCGGCAGCCGGCCGCCTCGGCCTCGCGGAGCAGCCGCGTCCGCACCGGGTTGTAGATCGTGTCGAACACCACGGCGTCCGGCCCCCAGCACGCCGGCGGGTCGGGGACCGGCGTCGCGTTGACCTCGGGGTGCATGCCGACCGACGTGCAGTTGATGTACACCTCGCAGCAGCTCTTGCTGACCTTGTCGAGCGGGGCGGCGACGACCTTGGCGTCATGCGTCCGGCTGAACTCCTCGGCGAGTTGCCGGGCGCGATCAACGGTGCGGTTGTGCACGACGACGGTCGCGCCGTGATGGACGAAGGCGGCGACCAGCGCCCGCGCCGCGCCACCCGCGCCAAGGATCGCCACGCGCCGGCCGGCGATCTGGTCGGGGGCGATGCCCATGGCGGCGCAAACCGCACCGAACGCCGCGGCGTAGTCGGTGTTCGACGCATACAGCGACCCGTCGGCCCGGCGGGTGAGCGTATTGGCCGCGCCGATGGTCCGGGCGAGCGGTTCGATCTCGCCGCCACGCTCCTCGACAAACCGGATCAGGTTCTGCTTGTGCGGGATCGTGACGCTGGCGCCGTGGAAGTGCAGCGGCGCGAAGTCCAGCCATTCGCCGACGGTCGCCTTGAAGTGCTCGTACTCCGGCGGGATCGGCATGGGCAGGTAGACGCCGTTGTAGTCGACGGCGTCGAACCCGGCGTTGTGGATCGCCGGGCTCATCGAATGGGCGACCGGCCAGCCGATCACCCCGAACACCCCGGTCGCCGCATCCAGCCGATCCCATCGATACAGGTGCTTCATCGTGGCCACGCCGACCTGTCCCGGTGCGGTGACCGCGGCGTCGTCGAGCCCGCAGAACGTCAGCAGCGCCCCGAACTTGCCCGCCAGCACACGCGACGGCAGCCCGAACTGGCCCATGCACAGCGCAACGGTCGGCTTGTGCTGCTCGGCGATAAGCTCGAACGCCTGGACGTTGTCCCGCAGGCTCCGCGCCGTCCACGCCGCTTTGATCACGCGACAGGCGCTCGACGAGATCATCGCCTCGATCCGCTGGAACAGGTCCGCCGGCCGGCTGTCGAAGTCGTGCGTCGAGAGGATCAGCCCCGTCGACGTCGGCACGCTCTGGCCCGGGTGATCGACGAGCGCCTTGACGCGATCGCGGAGCGCCGGGTCGCGCTGGTAATGGGCCAGCTCGACGTCGAGGTAGGCCGGGTTGTGCGTCGCGGCGGCCTCGAGCGCGGCGAGGCGATCGGCGGGCTCGCCGTCGAAGTCGCCACCCTCGTCGGCATGGCGGCAGGTCACGATGCACGGCAGCGGCGATTGCTCGACCAGGCCCGCCAGCGCCGCGTGGTCGGCCGTGAACAGGTCAATGCGGTACTCGACCATGTCCGCGCCGCGTTCGGCCGCCTGCGCCGCCGCGGCCCGGGCCTGCTCGGCCGTCTCCACCATGATGCTTACGCACAAACGTGTCATGCGGCGGAGTATATCGCCCGCCGCCCCGCCGTTCGACGCGATCAACCCAGCGCCTCGTCGCGGTGGCGGTGCGCCTCGGCGAGCACCTGCGCCAGGTGCCGGGGCCGCCGACCCGTCGCCTGGGCGACCTGCTCGCGACAACTGAACCCGTCGCTGATGATGAGCGTGTGTTCGTCGGCGTCGCGCACCGCCGGCAGCAGCACGCGCTCGCCGATCGCCTGGCTCACGTCGAAGTGCTCGGCGCGGAAGCCGAAGCTGCCGGCCATGCCGCAGCAGCCGGTCTCCGGCGCCGCCACGCCCAGCCCCATCGCCCGCAGCAGTTGCACGTCGGCGTCGACGCCCATGAGCGACTTGTGGTGGCAGTGGCCGTGGAACAGCGCCTCGCCCCGCTCCGGCCAGCGCGGCGGCGTGTACCCGGCGGCCCGCCGGGTCAGCAGTTCGGCCAGCGTGAAGGTCTGCTCGCTCAGCTTCCGCGCCCGCTCGTCGTCGGGCATCAGGTTGACCAGCTCGTCGCGGAACACCGCTACGCAGCTCGGCTCGACGCCCACGATCGGCGTGCCGGCGTTGATCGCCTCACCGAGCGTGTGCAGCGCATCGTCCAATACCTTGCGAGCCGGTTCGAGCAGCCCGATGTCGTACATCGCCCGCCCGCTCACCACCCGCCGCGCCGGCAGCCGCACGTCGAACCCCGCGTGCTCCAGCACGTCGAGCGCGGCCCGCAGCACCGCCGGATCGAAGTAGTCGTTGAACTCGTCGGGCCAGAGCACCACCCGCGGCCGATCCGTCGGGTACGCATGCCGCTCGTGCCGCCTGAACCACCGCGTAAACGTCCAACGGGCCAGCGGGGGCATGCGGCGACGTGCCGCGATGCCCGCCTGGCGCTTGACCGGCGGCAGCCGCATCATCGCATTCACCAGCCGCGGCGCGCGCGTTCCCACCGCCGCCCACCGATGAGCCCACCCGAACGCGTAATGGTGCAGCGGCCGCCGACGCCGCTGATGGTAATGCCAGTAGAACTCGGCCTTGTAGGTCGCCAGGTCGACGCCCGCCGGGCAGTCGCTCTTGCAGCCCTTGCACGACAGGCAAAGCTCCAGCGCATCGTGGACCTGTTGGTTCGCCCAGCCGTCGGGCAGCCGCCCGTGCAGCATGTCGTATAGCAGCCGCGCCCGCCCGCGGGTCGAGTGGGCTTCCTCGCCGGTGACCATGTAGCTGGGGCACATCGTCCCGCCGCCGCGTCGCCGGCACTTGCCCACCCCGACGCACCGACCCACCGCCCGGGCGAACTGCCGGTCATCCTCGGGATAGGCGAACCGCGTCGATACCTGGGGCAAGCGATAACCCGGCCCGAGCTTCAGGTCCGCATCCAGCTTCCGGGGCGCGACCACCTTGCCCGGGTTCATGCGGTCGTCCGGGTCCCAGATCGCCTTGAACCGAGCGAACGCCTCGACCAGCTCAGGGCCGAACATCCGATCGAGCAGTTCCGCGCGGCTCTGGCCGTCTCCGTGCTCGCCGGACAGCGACCCGCCGAACCGGACGACCAGGTCGGCGGCCTCCTCCACGAAGGCGCGGTACTGAGCGATGCCGTCCGCCGTGTCAAGGCGGAAGTCGATACGGTTGTGGACCAGCCCCTGGCCGAAGTGCCCGTATTGCGTGGCGTACAGCCCGTGGCGGTCAAGCAGTTGCGTGAACGCCCGCAGGTAGTCGCCGAGCACGGACGGGTGGACCGCGGCGTCTTCCCATCCTTCTTCGGTGCTGCGGCCGTCGGCGAGCCGACCGCTGGCGCCCAGACCCGCTTCCCGCGCCTGCCAGATCCGCCGGGCTGCGGCCGCATCGTCGAGCACCGCGACCGACGGGCTGAGCCACGTGCCCCGGGCCGCCTGTATTGCGGCGCTGGCCCGGTCGGACGCCTCGGCCGCGGACGCGCCGCCAAACTCCGTAAACAGCCACGCCTCGCCCGGCGGCAACAGGTCGACCCCTGCCGATTCCAGCCCCTTGGCTCGCATGTTGTCGATGATGCTGCGGGCCATCCCTTCGAGCCCGATCGGGCGATGCTCCAGCAACTCCGGCACCGCATCGCCCGCGGCGCCCAGGTCGCCGTAGCCGAGCACGACCAGGACGCGGTGGGCCGGGCTGGGCACCAGCCGCACGGTCGCGTCCAGCACCACCGCGCAGGTGCCTTCGGTCCCGACCAGGGCACGGGCGAGGTGGAACCCCCGCTCGGGCAGCAGCTCGTCGAGGTTGTAACCCGACACCCGACGCGGGATGTTCGGGTAGCGGGAGCGTATCAGCTCGGCGTACGCCTCGCGGAGGTCGCGGAGCTCGGCGTAGATCGTGCCGGTCCGATCGGGCCGCTCGCACAGGCCGGCGAGCGTCGGCTCGTCGGTCGGCCCGACCCGCAGCGTCAGCCCGTCATACGTCAGCACCGTCATCGCCTCGACGTTGTCGGCGGTTTTGCCGGCCAACACCGAGTGCACGCCGCAGGCGTTGTTGCCGATCATCCCGCCGAGCGTGCACCAGCCGTGCGTGGACGGGTCGGGCCCGAAGCACAGACCATGCGGCGCCGCGGCGGCCTGGAGGTCGTCGAGCACGACGCCCGGCTCGAACCGCGCCGTCCGCGCCTCGGGGTCGAGATCAAGGATGCGGTTCATGTGCCGCGCCGTGTCGATGACAACGGCGTGATTGCAGCCCTGGCCGGCGAGGCTCGTCCCGCCGCCCCGCATGAGGATCGGCGCGTCGAACCGGCGGCAGACCGCGACGGCCGCCGCCAGCCCCGCCGCGTCGCGCGGCGCGACGTAGCCGATCGGCACCTGCCGATAGTGCGATGCGTCGTAGCTGTACATCGACCGTGCCGCGGGGTCGAAGCGGACCTCGCCGTCGACCGCCGCCGCCAAGGCCTCGGCGAGCTCGGTCGTCGCGGCCGCATCGTGCCTGATCCCGCTGCCGTCCATGACACCATTGTTGCACACGAGCGGTGATGCGACGAACCACTCCGCGTCGGCCCGCGGGGGAGGGCCTCAGGCCGGGCTTTCCGCCGCTCGCCCAGGCCGGTATAATCTACCGTTCGCTGCAGGGCGGATACCCAAGCGGCCAAAGGGGACAGACTGTAAATCTGTTGGCGTATGCCTTCGGAGGTTCGAATCCTCCTCCGCCCACTTACGACGCAACGCCTCGCACTAAGTCGCGAGGCGTCGTTGCTTGAGAGACTGACAGGCCGGGCGGCCATCGCTGACTCGCGGTCACATGGCCCACGTGCGCGCCGCATTGGAACCTGACGCGCTCGCTCATGTCGCAACGGCGCAACTGTCCGAGCATCGGCGGGGATGGGGAAACGCGGGCCGGATTGTCCGCGGCTACGTAAGCACGCGCTGTTCATTGATGGACCTTGGGCTCGTCGGGAGACCATCCTGGCGAGGCTCGATCAGGTACGAGGGCAGGTGAACCGAACAGCCGGCCTCATTGTCCCAAAACACGTAGATGTCGAGCTCGCGCAGAAGCTTCAGGTCACGAAAGAGCGTCCGCCTGCTGATTCCCAGGTCATCGGCCAGGTCCTCGGCGGTCAGGTAATGGTTCGTACGTACCTTTCGCACGATGCGGAGAACCCGGGCCAATCGTGTTCTGGTCTTGTCGTCCGGCACTGGTGAGGTACATACCCGTGGGACGGAGCCATCCTGCGCCGCCACAGACAGGCCGGCGTGTTAGGATAAGCCGTTCGGGTTACGCCATGACGGAATTCCCCACAACTCGATGGAGCTTTATCGCGGCGGTCCAGGCCGACGAGCAGACTCGTCGGAAACTGCTGGGCGAGTTCCTGATCGCCTACCAGACGCCGCTGCAGCGGTTCCTGGTGCGCGCCCGCGGGCTTGGTCCCGACGAGGCGGAAGAGATCGTGCAGGGCTTCGTGGTGGACAAGGTGGTGCTGGCCGGCCTGCTCGATCGGGCGGACAGAGAGCGAGGACGGCTGAGAACCTTCCTGGCCAGATCGCTGACCAACTACCTGCTTAACATCCGCCGGCGGGATCATCGCGTGCAACCGCTGGACGCGATGACCTGCGATCGGGAATCCGTGCGAGGCGCCAGTGAACAGGCTCTGGACCCCGGGCACGCGTTCGAGACGGAGTGGGCGCGGTACGTATTGGAACTCACCCTGTCGCGCATGCACGCAGAATGCATTGGCACAGCCCGTGCACAGTTATGGCAGTTATTCGAACAACGCCTGTTGGGACCGATGTTCGATGGTCAAGCGGCTCCCTTGTATGAAGACCTCGCCGAGCAATTGGGTTACGCCCACAAAGTGCAAGCGATGAACGCCTTGGTGACCGCTAAGAGGATGTTTGCCCGCATCCTGCGTACGGTCGTGTCCGAGTATGCTGACGGCGAGGATGGCATTGAACAGGAGATTCACGAGTTGAAGAGGATTGTCAGCCAACCGGCGCATGATTCGGATTGACCGCGTGTATTGGGAGTGAACGATGGCTGGTATTCCTGGTCAATCCTCCGCACCAGACCTGACCCATCTGGGGGGCCGACAGTTGGGAGCACTGTTGGCCATAGCCGTACCCGGTGGCGAGAGTTGGTCGCATGGCCTGGCGGCGGCGTTGTCCAAGCCCGTAAATGCAGTCGATGCAGCACCGACTTCCCAGGCGAATGCTGCCGGAGACGAATCCGCCATGACGATCCGTGAGGCTCTACTGACAAGCCAAAGCTCGCTGTCGTCCTGCGTTGCGGTGAAGGAACTCGCTCAGGATCATCGACGTGGGATGTCGGATGTCCCTGCTGAGGTGAGTACGGTGCTGTACTACGCGGCCATCGCGGCTGGTTTGTGCCACCACCGACGCCTCATCACCAGCCTTTCGCGCGAAGGGTTGGACGAAGGCCTCGCCTGGTGCGGCGAGCAGGCATGGGTTGGCCGCGACATCCACGAACTGTGCACCAATGCCCGTGAGATCCTCGATCGGTATCCCGCTGAAGATGGGCTTGGCCCGGACGCGTACGATCCGGCATAATGATGTCGCCTCACCAACCGGGTCGGGTTAAGGAGGCGGCGGGATCGTTACCTATCGTGATGAACCTGATGGCTCTGAAGGCGCCGGCGGCCGCCTGCCCCCCATGACAGGTCTGGACGGCGGCCCGGTTGACTTCGGCTCAGATGACCTGCTGGTACCTTCGCTGCCGGGCTACCAGATCATCGCGCAGCTCGGGCGCGGCGGGATGGGATCCGTCTGGCGAGCCCGCCAAACCAGTACGCAACGCGACGTGGCCCTGAAGCTCATCAGCGGCCAGGCGTTTCAGAATGATCGCATCCGGGCCCGATTCGCACGCGAGATCGAACTCGCGGCCCGTTTGGAACATCCGCACATCGCTCGCGTGTACGACAGCGGTGTCGACCGCGGTGTGTACTACTACAGCATGCAACTGATCGAGGGTGAGCACCTCGATCACCACGTCAGATCACGGCATCTGTCGACCGAGGAGCGGCTGAAGCTGTTTCTGCAGGTCTGTGATGCGGTGGCGTTCGCTCATCGACGCGGCATCATCCACCGTGACCTCAAGCCCTCGAACGTCGTCGTGGACGGCCGGGGCTTGCCCCATCTGGTCGACTTCGGCCTGGCACGGGCGGCGGAGGTCACCGGGGACATCCCGGCCATCTCGCTCGATGGCGAGATGGCCGGGACGCTGGAGTACATGGCACCCGAGCAGGCGGCCGGCGACATCGCCGCCATCGACGCCCAGTGTGACGTATACGCGCTGGGCGTGATCCTGCACGAGTTGCTCACCGGCCAACTGCCGCATCCGCGAGAGGGCTCCGTCTACGAGCGGCGGAAGCGGTTGATTGAGCAGGAGCCACGCCGGGCGACGGCGCTTGCCTCGGGCATCGACGCCGATCTGGAAGCTGTGCTGGCCAAGGGGGTGGCCAGGGACCGGCAGGGCCGGTATCGAACGGTTGAAGAACTCGCCGATGACATCCGGTCCTACTTGTCCGGCGAGCCGGTATCCGCGCGCCGCCTGACGCTTGGATACTTTCTCACCAAGTGGGCTGCGCGGCACCGCCTTCGACTTGGGGTGGGGGCCGCGGCATCCGCCTTGGTGCTGGTCGGCGCGATCTACGCCTACGGGATGTGGACGGCGGCGAAATCCCGCGCCGATACCGAAGCTCGTCATGCCAGGCATTCCCTCTATGTCAACCAGATCATGTCGGCGCGGCGTGCCCTCGCAGAGGGCGACGCCGCCGAAGTACGCCGCATACTTATGCAGACGCCCCCTGCTGAACGCAGGTGGGAATGGCGATGGTTGCTGCACGCCAGCGACAGCAGCGTGCGGACCTTCCAGTCACCCGCCGGCGACCGAGTTGCGGTCGCGTGGTTCGCGGACAATGGCATGCGTCTGAGTGCGCTGACTCACAGCGGTCAGATACTGGCATGGGACGCTCGAAATGGCGAACCCCTGGGCTCGGCCCATCGTGACGTGGGCGATGCGCTCGCCTTCTCGGCAGCCACCCACGCGCCGGTCGTGGTTGGCTCCCCGTCGGATGGTCAGTTGACAGCGTGGAACTACGCTTCGGATACCACAGTGCATATCGAGCATGCGGCCATTCGCCGCGCCTTCAAGGTCCATGTGAGCCCGTCCGGCCGCCACGCGGCATGGTGCACCCGTCAGGGCGTGCTTCACGTCTGGCACATCGACAAAGGCCGCGTCGAGGCGTGGCCTCAGGCACCGGGCATCTTCGCGATGGCCGTCAGTTCCACCGCGACTGCGGTTGTCACGTGTGACGACGACCGCTGCTATCTCAGTTACTGGACCGATGGACGTCTGACATCTCACACCTTGGACTGCGACGGCACCGTGGCGCAAGCGGCGTTCTCCATCGACGGCCAACGCCTGGCGACCTGTACACGCGAGGGGCGGATTCAGATATGGTCGCTTGCCGTGACTCCGCCGCAGCTTTCGCAAAGCATCGCAGGTCTGGACAGCGTGCGTTGCATGACCTTCGGCCACAACGGGCGCTTGCTTGCGGCGGCTTCGGGCGATGCGAGCATCGGCGTCTGGGACACGCATGACGGCGAGCAAGTCGCGCTCTGGTGCGGCCACGCCGCAGACCCGACGCTGCTACGGTTCAGCACAACCGGCAACGAAGCGTTGTCGGTTGACGAGGCGGGCACCGTCAAGACCTGGCGACTTGAGCAATCGAGCATCCCGCAGCGCATCCGCGTCGGCGACGGCGCAACGACGTTGGCGCTGGCTGCAGCCAAGCGCACAGGTCATGTTATCGTCGGCTGTGCGGACGGGTCGGTCAGGGTCATTGCCCCGCGGGTTCGAGCTGCGACGACACTCGATGGACGACATCGAGGGGACGTCTCGTCCGTCGATTGCGACGCCAACGCCAGCATCATCGTCTCATCGAGCTTCGACGGAACCGTTCTTCTTCACGAGCCAGTGACTCCCTCCAAAGCCCGGACGATAGTCGACTACGGTGATCGGCAGGTCACCCGCGTGGGCCTCGACGCTGAGGGACGTCTCATTGCGGTAAAGTCCACGCGAGGTGTCGAGGTCTATCGCGTGATCGAGCCCGGACGCATTCTGGAGGTCGAGCACGCCCGAGCATTCGCTTGGGCACGAAGCGGCGGAACACTGTGGACGGCCACCCGCGCTCACCGAGACTCCGAAGTGGCGCTACAACGGTGGTCTGCAGATGGCGACCATGTAGAGCCCAAGGGCCGATTCGAGTTTCCTTCGCTTCAGTCGATTGCCGCGAGCCCGGACGGTCGCCATATCGCGCTGGTCAGCACGAAGGGGATCGTGAAGATCTGGGACAGCGAGCACCGCCGAGTCGCAATGACTTTCAATGCCCACCGTGGCTTCGCGGGCTGGGCGGCATTCGAGTACAACCAGGATGGCTCGCGATTATTGACCAGCGGTATGGCCACGAGGCTGTGGGATACCACTACGGGCCTCGCCCTGCTGGAACTGCCTAACCCCAACCGCAGAGATCGAGTCAGCCATGCCAGGTTCGATCATCACGACGACGGCGTCTGGGCTACGCAACGCGATGCTGTCCTGCGGTGGCTTCCTAACGCACATCGGTGAGCTCACCGGAGTGCTGTCATGCCTCGATCACTGCCGCCTGGCCTTTATCGCAATTTGTGCTTGAGCCATCCCAAAGGCAGTAGTCACCAAGTGGACTAGCTGCGGGGGTAGTCAAACGGAAACTGTGAAGCCCCGCGCACTGTCCGGAGCCAACGTAAACCTTCAGTTGCCAGGTGACGCTGCCTCCGCCCAGATCAACCTGCCAGAGCCGGGCATAAGCGAAGTCGCCACTGACCAGGTAGTACTCAGGGGGCTGCGAGGTCGAGTCGAAATCCATGCGGGCATGGAGCGTACCGCAAGAAGTCCCGCCGATCTCGATTACTGATGCTGTTACAGAACCGGGTGTTGACATATCCTGCTTGCCCCTTTGTGTGAAAGTGTCAAGTCCAATGCCTTGCCCGTACGGCTCGGCCGGTCACATGTTATGGCAACCATCCTACGCGGTGAGAGATGGCCGCCCCCTTTAGGAAGCCCGTCATTGACACACTTCCTTACACGGCTCCGCTGCGAATCCTGCGCCCCGAACGGACAATTGCATGCCACCCGAGTGACAATATGTTGACACTACCTGCCACGGGCGGTACTCTCTGCATATCAAGTGCGGCGATGTGGCAGGTCCGCCAGCATCCACGTATCGTGTGGGCTTGAGAGAGAGGCCTGATGATGGTGAGGGCTATCCGTCCCAAACAATGGGCATTGTTTGTCCTTCTGCTTTGCTCGGTAACCCTGGCATGTGGCGGCCTGGTTCGAGCTGGCATGGTCACCGGCGCTTCGGGTGCGGCAGGCGCGGGGGTGAAGTCCGTCGACGTCAGCCAACTACCCCTCTTCCCGGGGGCGGCACTCGGTGCCTACGACATCGAAATCTTTGCGGCACAGCCCTTCGATTTAGTAGTGCAAACGGCCGATAGCGGCGGCATGGGCAGCTTTCTGGTCGTGGAAGCCATTATCAACAACCTCACCGGGACACCGATCACAGGTCTCGACCTGATCCTCGGAAGCGGGACCATCGATCCCGCAACGGGAATCGATTCGTTCGTGCCATTCACCTCGGGAGCTCTGGATTTCGGCTGGGAAGCCGGAGCGATAAGGAATCCCGATGATACCGTCGCAGATGGTAACAAGGGATACGATCTGGACGCTTCCCCATACGTCTTGTCATGGAGCGGCGCGACGACGTACGACGGCTCAGACCTCAGCGCAAGTTATTACCTCGATGTGCCGGATGAGCTGACCAGTTTCACCATCCGCCACGTCGCGCTGCCTGAACCCGGATCGCTGGCCTTGTTCGCCTTGGCTGTGACTCCGCTGACGCGGTGGCGCGCGTCACGACACCGTTGAAGCGTCATCAGTTCTGCAGCCACGGATACTGGTCCGCGGCGAGCATGCCTTGCCTGACTTGGTCGATCTGTACCCCACGCACGCTCGTGTCGGCGAACGCCACGTTGACGATTTGGCCGTCCCCGTGGACCGCTCCCACACCCCAGTCGGGCGACCCGCGTGACGACAGCGGGACGTAAGGCGGAATGCCATGCCCGCTGCCGAACTTCGCGACCTCGCCGTCCATGAACATGGGATAGGACGCCGGCTTCTCGACGTGCGCCCAAGCCTGCAATTCATTGTACTCCGAGGGCACGCCCTTCCACCACACATTGATCGCGTAGCCCCAGCGTATACCCGGGTAGTACATCTTTGTGTACTCGTGGCGAATAGTCGGACAACTGCTCACGGCTTGGGCGTCCGTGCCCCATTGGCTGACTGCCTCGGGATAGGCCGTGTCCAGGGCGTCGATCCAGTTCGGGTGCTTATGCACGGACTTGGTATACGGGAATGTGCCGTTGTTCTCATGAGTGATGAAGCCGACCCAGCCGATCTCAATCTCGCGAAGGTTGGATGAGCAGACCGTCTTCTTGGCCAGTTCGCGGCTCATGCCCAACACCGGCAGCAGGAGCGTCAGCAGCAGCCCAAGGACAGCCACAACAACGAGCAATTCTACAAGGGTGAACCCAATTCGAACCCCACCGCGAACCATCGCGTACTCCCATCAGACACACACCTTGTCTTAACATAACTGCCAGTCTGGAAAGGTTCAATGTGATTCGGCGGGGGGCGGGCACAGAAAAACCCGCGCCGCTCCAGATCTGGAACGACACGGGCTTCCGGGGGCGAATTTAACGCGGGGCAGCAACGCGGCGCAGCGCGCGAACTTCCCCACTGATGCCATCAGTATAACTCGACGCGGGCCGGAGTGCCACAATTTTGTCACCCCCGACGCATCGGCGGACACCCGCCGTACACCGAAAGACCACGCCGTCGCCTTTGGAGTCCGAGAGTTGTGCCAGATCGGTGTTCATGCGCGTTGCCCGCAACGGCCATCCGCGAGACTGCTGTGCAGCAGTGCCGCAGGCGGCTGGGTCGGGCCCGTGGGTTTGTTGGCCCGCTCGCCATTGGCGTTCGCCGCCAGGGGCAAGCCGAGGTCGCCAGACTGCAGCGCGGCTCAACCGCAAAGGGTATCGGCAGCAGACTCAGGTCGAACAGGCTCGGCCTTCTCGGCTGCGAAAGCACGCGTTGAGCGACCCGTACACGACCACCGCTTGACTCCATCAGCGAAGGATTGTGCCGACGATCGCCCACCGCCAACGCAATGCCGGCGAGCAGTTGCAAGATTTTCCCCCGAGCCTCAGAATTAGTCTGGCATTTGTCACTGCTGTGGGGTAACTTACCGAGTGCTTGGTGGAGGTCTCACGTCGGTTGAGCATCGTTGAATCATTTGCGGGTTTATAACGTTGGTGCGTTGAACTTTTATTTCGGTCCATATTGATCGGTGCGCACAACGGGGTATACAGGCTTTCCGGGCATTATTGTCCGTCAGAATTCTTCAACTTCTCTGCAGGTTTTGATAAACGTCACGCGGGGCCGTCAATGATCGCGATTGGGCCGCACCCTTGCCTTCTATCGCCCGATGGGCACAACGCCGGGTGTCGCTGTATTCACTTGCCGCGGCGCGGCCACCGCATCCCGTCAAACAACATTAACATCCAGTGGAGGCTCCCCATGTCAGTCTGCAATTGATGCCCGGGGTGCCGCCGCGGTAGGTGGGGTACGTCGCATCCGGCGTCCTTGGCCTCGTCGTGCTTACCGGCAACCTGATCTTTTTCACGTAGTCACTCCAATTCCATTGACGGCCATTCGGCCAGAACATTTCGGACGCAAGGGGTCTTGAGGCAATTGAGGCGCGGCACGGCCCCAAAAACACCACGCATCGGCAACAGGAGAATAGAACCATGTCAGGTCAACCGCACATCGTCACGCGTTTCTGTCTGGCCGTGGCTTGCTTGTGTGTCGCGAGCATGAGCACCGCACACAGCCAAGAAGCCGATTTCTTCGCACATCCGACGCTGTATAACACCGACTTCATCACGTGGTCGCAAGGCTTACAGAATCAGGCCGATGAACTGCGCGGCATGACGGATGAGCAGATCATCAATATCGTCCCCAAGTCTCCGGGCGAGATGGTTCTCGTCCGCAATCCGGTGGACCTGAAGCAACTCCGAGACGGTGGTTTGCACTACGACCCCTTGGTCGATCCGAACCATTTCACGCATGTGGCCAGCGGCAATACCTTCCCGGATAACCCGAATTATCCGATGACCTTGAGCGTGACGCACAAGTTGCCGACCTGCCCGACGCACCCGCCGGGTCATCCGACCAAGACGCCGTCGACCGTGACGTACCCCTACAGCGAAACCGACGGCTACGAGATATACCAACTCGGCATGCTTGACACGCTGCGTGAAGACTGGCTGCAACCGCGCATGGTCGCCTGTGGCAAGATGTACATCCTGTTGCGCGATTCGGACCCGGCCTTGGCTGAGGAGTACGCGCATGCGGCGGCCGTCGCGCTGAAGGCCTATGCGGATGCCTATCCCCGATACCCGTTGGTGGCGAACTACGGTAAGCGGTACACCTCAACCTACCCCGATTACCCGGAATCGGGCTGGGTGGCCGAATGGGATGAGACGCGAGTCCTGCGTCGGGCCGCGCCCGAGATTAATGGCCCGGGCACCTGCCTGGAGACCATGGACCTGATCTTCGACTCGCAGGCAGTACAGAACTATTCCGATAGTGTCAGCGGGTCGTTGGGCAACATTGTGGACTATTGCTACGAAGGTTTCATCGTCGAGGGATGGGAGCGCAACTATGGCATGACGGGATTCTCTAAGGATGGTCAGACGATGCCGGGTCTGCGGCACAAGCGGGTGGCCCTGGTGTTCAATGACATCGACCTGCTGCGAAAGATCCCCCAGGCGTTCGAGAAATCGCCTTTCACGATGGGCTACGGCGCTGACGGACTGTACATGGAAGGCCCGGGCTACGCGGGCATCCAGCAGTTGAACTACGCGCAGATGCGGGAGATGAACGGTTACAGCGACCCGAACGATTACGTGATCAATCCGCCGACAGGGATCCTGACCGAGAGCGAGGCGCCGCACGGCCCGCCGCATAATGGGTACAGCTTGTACAACAACTTCCGTTTCCCACCGCCCGGCCCCTACGAGGACTTCGTCAAGAAGACGTTCACGTCCTTCGACAAGATCAGCCTGCCCGACTCGGGGCAGGTCATCTGGAACGATGCCTCGAACGGCCAATTGGGTGAAGCGCGATTTGCCCATCGCGCGCCCCGCGAGCGCAGCGAGAACGTGATGCTCTGGGGCGGTAAGCACGTCATGCTGGGCGACGGCGTGGGGGATGAGCAGGTGCAGGTGCACATGGGCTTCGGCACCTCCCGCAACCACACCCATGAAGACACGCTGCACATGCAGATCTACGACAACGGCCATTACCTGATCAACGACTTTCCGCGCGACCTCGGCGCGTTGGAGAACTGGCATCAGCAGACCAAATCCCACAACACGGTCACGCTGAATCAGAGCCAGCAGGATGGTGATGAGGACGGCGACCCGCTGATGTATGAGCCGACCATGCCCGGTGTAAGCGTCGTCAGCGTGGGTGCCGCCAAGGCGTACCACGCCCAGGGCTACCAGTTCGGGAGCCAGCCGAACAACTACGCCCGGACGTTGATCCTCAACACGGTGGATATCAATCGGCCCTACGTCGTCGACGTGTTCCGTGTGAAGGGCATACGCGACGTCGGCGCGCCCGCCACCAACCAGACGCGAGACTACATGCTCCGCAGTTCGTCGATGCACCGCCAAACGGCGTCGATCACCACGTCAATGAGCAGCACGACCGAGTCGACGTACTCGCACTTCTACAATCCCACGAAGGGATCGGCTGAGAGTGACTTCAAGCTGACCTACCAATGCCAGACGCCGTGGCCCGCCATGCCCACGGGCAACTTCCATTGGCCGGAGTGGCTCGACCAGGGCCCCTATCCCGACAACACCCTGCTTCCGTATCGCGCGACAGCGGGCTCGTGGTCGAGCGAGCCGGCCATCGGGACCACCCACCACGTGATCGCCCAGCCGAACATGGACGTTTACCTCTTCGAAGTGCCTTGGCTGGCCAGGATCAGCGACGGGTTGCCCGAGAGCGATTACGTCAATGAACAGAAGATTCCCAAGCTCATGCTGCGCGACGTCCGCCCCGAAGAAGAGGAAACGCTGTTTGTCGTGGTGCACGAGATGTGGGCCGGCTCACCGCACATCAACAGCGTGCAAAGCATCTCCACGCTCGGCACAACGACCGAACACCAGGGCGAAAACTACGCGAATCAGTCGGGCACGCAGGTGCTGACCGGCGGCGATTACACCGGCAGCGGCTACCTGAGCATCCCCTCGGACGGCGATTGGGCGGAGTGGACCGTGAACGCCCAGATCACGGGCAATCATACGCTGACGTTCCGGTATGGTCTGGGCGGGATTCGGCCGGTGAACATCTCGGTCAACGGCACGGTCGTCGAAGAGGGGCTGAGTTTCCCCGGCACCGGTGGCGAGACAACGTTCGCCACCTACGACCTGGACGCCGACCTCAACGCCGGCAACAACACGATCCGTATCGAGGCCAGCGCCGGCGATCTGCTGCTGGACAACTTCGACAACGGTGACATCGCCACCGGCGGATCGGGCGACGTGGAGGCCGGGTTTACGATCAATCAGACCTCGCACGGCGCTCAGGTGTACGAGGCGGGCGGTACGCTCACCCTCGACTGCGATGTGGCAAACGGCAACTGGGGCAAGGCGGAGGTCACCAGCCTCTCGCCGTTTGATGCGGTGGGCACCGGTGCTTATTCCGCCACGTTCACGATCAACTCCTTCCAGCGCACCGATCGGGACCGGACCACGGCCTTCGCGCTGCGGCCGAACAACAACGGGCTCAGCCTATCCGTCAACGACCAGCACAGTGTCGCGGGCTTGGCGCTGCAGATCAACGGTCAAAAGGGCGACGTTGTGCTCACCGCCGCCGACACGGACGGCGACGACACGACCGCACGAGACCTGCTTCACCAGGACCTCAACGTCAATATGAGTGAACTCGAAGACGGGTTCACCGTCACGCTGTCGGCCGATGCGAGCGGTTGGTCGATCAGCGTGACCGGCGCGGCGAGCTTCGAGAGCGCCAGCGGCGCGTGGGGCGCCCACGATTACAACACCGTTTTCAGCGACACGACCTTTGTCAAGTGCCTGGTGAACGACGGCACGGATAAGACGGCGAAGCTGGTGCTCGACTCGGTGAAGGTCAGCCCCGCCGCGTCAAGCCTGTCCCCCCTGGCGATTGACAAGTTCGACAGCCGATTCGCGATCCGGGACCTCGTGGCGCTGCAGATCGACCTGGGCGACCGGACGGATCGCGTGCTGCTCTCGACCAGTGGCGAGGTCGTCAACTTCGTGAAGGACGACCTGCAGTTCAGCGGTCGCCTGGGCGTCATTGCCGAGTCAAGTTCCGGCCAGCGCGACGCGTACCTGGTCGGCGGCTCTCTGCTTTCCGACACCTCCGCCAACGTCAACCTCACGCGAACCACCGACGCTTACACCGGCACCGTGTCACACACGACCAGTCGGTGGTTGGGTGAAGAGGACGCGATCGTGGTCCCCGAGAACACCGCGATCCCGACGGGCACCGCGCTGAACGGCCAATGGGTCCTCCTGAGCAACTACAGCAGCGGCAATGGCGGCGGCTGGTGCGCCGAGATCGACCGGGTCGAGACCGCCGGGGGCGTCACCACGATCTACACCGCGGACAGCCACGGCCTGCGCATCGATCCGAACGGCCTGACCGAGTGGCACTTGCCGTACCGGTCGTTCCCCGGGGCCACGACGTACACCATTCACACCAAGGCATCCAATCAGAGCGACGTGTACGTCACACCGGCCGGCGGTGCGTTCCTCGAACCGGTGAGCGTCACCTGCACGACGGCGGCCGAGGGTGGCGACGTGCATTACTCGCTCGACGACGGGGTGTCGTGGAACCTCTATGTCGCGCCGATCAACATCAACAGCGAGACCACCCTGCTCGTGCGTTCGGTCGACACGGACGGCCTCAAGACCGCCGTGCCCGATGAGTACAAGTTCACGTTCGATAAGGACGCGACCAACGTGCCCATGGGCGAGCTGACGCCGGGCCTCGCGCGTATCCGCAGCGACAGCGAGAACGGCCCAGCCGTCGAGCAGGAAATCGTCCCGACGTTCACGATCGATGCCTTCCTCAAGGATCATCTGCTGCCGCACGGCGAAAGCGCCTGGTTCTACTACGACGGCTACCTCAACGTGCCCGCCGACGGTGTGTACACGATCCACTATCGCCCCGACCTCGCCGGCGGCCTGACCCTCGACGGGGACGATGTGCTGCCGATGGAGTACTACCGCGACGACCCGAACGCGGGCCCCAAGGCGGGCACGCACGCCATGCGGAGCGTGGACGTGGCGCTGCGTGCGGGGCTGCACCCGATCGAGATGGTCCACTACGTCGCGCCCAATGATCGCTGGACGCCGAGCGTGGACTTCGAGTGGGAAAGCGACGCGATGGCGCGTCGGCCCATCGTTCAGAGTGATCTGTACACCTCCGGTCGACCCCGTGTGGATATCACGGCGCCCAACCCCGGCGAGGAGTTCATCGCGGGCTCCGTCACCGTCGCGGCCGACGCCTCTGACATGGACGGCAGCGTCAGCCAGGTCGACTTCTACGCCAACGGCAGCCCGATCGGCACGGATGCGTCCGCGCCGTACAGCATCTCTTGGGCCAACGTCACCGCCGGCAACTACACGCTGACCGCCGTCGCCACCGACAACGACGGATTGACCGGCACTTCGGACCCGATCAACATCAGCGTGCAACCTGAGACGGGGATTGCCCTGTTCCGCGATGACTTTGAGGACGGCGACATCGGCTCGGGCAGCGGCAGCGACGTCAACGGCGGGTTCCACGTGAATAAGGCCAGCCGGGTCATCGAGTCCGGCGGCAACGTGCTGCTCGACGCGTCGGACGGCGGCAACTACGAAACCGCGAGGATGTGGAGCAAGAGCGGTTTTGACCCCAACGGCGCATCGAAGCTCGTCTGGACGATCGTCGTCGACTCCTTCGTGCCTGACGATTCCATTCACCTGGTCGCCTTTGCGTTGCAGCCATCGGGTGGCCAGAGTGATATCGGCAGCGCCTACGGCAACGATGGCGGGCCGGGCCTCTACATCCAGATGGCCAACAATGCCAGCGTGATCGGCCTGTTCGCGAAGGACGTGAACGGCGCCAACCCGGCCGAGATGCTCCATGAAGACAGCTCGCTGAACAGCAGCGAGTTGGAAGATGGCTTCACCATCCAGGTCGAAGTCAGCGATGGGGGCTGGACCTGGACCGTGCTTGGCGCGGCCAGCATGGAAGACGCCAGCGGCGGCTGGGGGCCCAGCAACGGCTACGGCGATGTGTTTGGCAGCTCGACCTACGTCAAGGCGGCCCTCAAGTGTGGCACGGACCATGACCTCAAGGTTGAGGTCGAGCGTATCGCGGTCAGTGGCGTGACCCTCAGCGGCCCGACGAGCCTGGCCGCAGTCGCCGCTTCCGAGACCCAGGTCGACCTGACTTGGACTGACAACGCCCAGGGCGAGACCGGTCAGGTCATCGAGCGGTCGCTCGACGGCAGCAACTGGTCCCAGGTGATGACCGTCGCCGCGGACGTCACCAGCTACTCCGACACCGGGCTCTCGGGCGGGACCACCTATCACTACCGCGTCGCGGCGTACGACGCAACGGAGTACTCGGGTTATTCGAACACAGCGGTCGTGACCACGCCGGCAGTGATCACCGCCCTGTTCAGGGACACGTTCTGCAACGGCGACCTGGCCACGGGTGATCCGGACGATGTCAACGCGGGCTTCACGTTCAACGACAACGGCCGCGCCATCGCCACCGAGGCCGGAGGGTTCCTCACGCTCGACTCGACCGACGGCGGCGATTGGACCCGGACGTCGCTCTGGGCGAACAACGCCTTCGACGGCGCCGCCGAGTCTCAGATCGTCTGGACGATCGTGGTTGACTCGTGGACCGGGTCCAACCACAACAAGGACCTGAGCTTCGCGCTCGAGCCGACCGGCGGTTGGTCGGCCATCGGCGGCGGCCGCTACGACAAGGAGGGTCAGCCCGGGGTCTCGTTGCAGATGGCCAAGGACTCCGCGGCGTTCGGCCTGTTCGCGCAGGACGTCGGCGGGGTCAACACCCGCGACAAGCTGCACGAGGACACCTCCTTCAACGTGAGTGAACTCGAGGACGGCTTCGTCGTGACCGTCACCCTGGACCCCAACGGCTGGTCGGTGGACGTCGAGGGCGCTCCCAGCGTCGAAGACGCCAGCGGCAGTTGGGGCACCAGCGGCTACGCCGACGTGTTCAACAGCACGACCTTCGTCAAGGCTTCGATCATGGACGGCACGCTCCACGCCGCCAAGGCGGTCATCGACAGCATCACGGTCAACGCCGAATTGCCGGCCAAGCCGACCGACTTGACCGCCACCGCGGCCTCCACCTCGCAGATCGATCTGTCGTGGACGGACAACGCCGGCTCGGAGACCGGTTACCGCATCGAGCGATCGCCCGACGGCAGCACCTGGACCGAGATCGCCACCGTCGGAGCCAACGTGACCAGCTACTCCGACACGGGCCTGTCCGAGGCCACGTTGTACCACTACCGCGTTCTCGCGTATGACGGTGGCGCTACCTCGGACTGCTCCAACTTCGTCAGCGCGATGACCCAAACCACATCGTCCATGCCGCTGTTCATGGATACGTTCGATGATGGCGACATCAGCGTCGGCGGCGCTGGCGATGTGATCGCCGGATTCAGCGTCACCGATACATCCCGCGTCTACGAGTCGGCGGGCAACGCCACATTGGATGCCTCGAACAGCGGAGGCAACTGGAAGCACGTCATGATGTGGAGCGACAACGCGTTCGACGGCGCGGCTCAGCCCGAGATCAAGTGGACCATCGTCGTGGATTCCTGGACCGGCAGTGACCGGCCCACCATGCTTGCCTTCGCCCTGGAACCCACCGGCGGTAACACCGGCCTGGCCGGCAAAGGCTATGACCCCGCCGATCTGCCCGGCCTCTCGGTCCAGCTCAGCAACGATGGCGCCGCGTTCGGGCTGTTCGCCCAGGACGTCGACAGCCTCAATACCCGCGACAAGCTGCACGAGGACACCTCGTTCAACACCAGCCAGCTTGAGGACGGCTTCACCATCGAGGTCATCGTCAATGCCAGCGGCTGGAACCTGAACATCGCCGGCGCCGACTCGCTCGAGTCCGCCAGCGGCGGTTGGGGGACCAGCGGCTTCTACGACGTCTTCAACACCACCACCTACGTCAAGGCCGGCAACAGGGACGGCACGGACAAGTCCGCCATCACCGACGTGGCCAGCATCACGGTCGAGATGCAATAGGCCGTCTCCGCTTCAACCCCCGCATTCACTCGCGTCTCCAGGGCCCGCGCCCTGGAGACGCTTTTCTTTGGTGTTTGCGGGCTCACACCCCGTGCATGGCCCAGTCCACTTCACGCGCTGGGTGCGCCGTTCTCCGGCATCGTGTTCCGCCCGGTCGACCGACCCCACGCTCGCGCGGGGATGGCTTTGGCGCCCCACTCGATCGCGGCGGGCGGTTACAATGCCCGCGTGGCCGAGTCCGATGAGTCCAGATCGGCGTCCGGGGCTGACGCATCGCGATCGATGATGTCCACCTCGGGCGAGGGTGCAGCGGGCGGCGCGGTGCGCGAGTACGCCCCGCCGGAGCACTGCGCGTATTGCGGGGCCGAGCTGCATCCACTGTTCTACTTCTGCCTGCGCTGTGCGACGCCTTACAAGCGCATCGAGAACGTGATCCCGCCGCGTCGCCCGCGGAGGCTGACCGGCGAGGAGCAGGTCGCGCTGAGGGCGCCGAACGTCGCCCCGCTGTTCTGGACCTACCTGGCCGCGGTGCTGCTGATCGCGATCGTGAACATGGCGGCGTTCGACGAGGACGAGCCTCACTTCGCCCTGTTCTTCGCCGATGGTGTCATCATCCTGGTGACGGCGATCTTCGCGGCGTTGTACTGGGGCTCGCTGAAGGTCCAGTTTCGGCGGCTGGGGCTCTTCCAGGGCGAGGCGTGGGTGGCGGTCCTGCTGGGGCTGCCGCTGGTGCTGGTGATCAACTACTTCTGGCACGCGGTCTTGCCGCAGTGGTTGGGCGGCTTGCCGGACAACTGGACGGTGGACTCCATCGAGCGGTTGACCGAGCAGTTGGGCCGGCCCATGCTGATCCTGAGCTTCTGCGTGGTGCCGGCGGTGACGGAGGAGATCGCGTTCCGGGGGCTGATGCAGCATTGGCTGGGCGTGGCGATCGGTCCGCTGGGGGCGATCGTGGTGGCTTCGGCGCTGTTCGCGGCGGTGCACCTGTCGCTGTACAGCCTGCCGGTGCTGTTCCTGGTCGGGGTGCTGCTGGGCTGGACGAAGATGAAGACGCAATCGCTGTATCCGTCGATGCTGATCCACTTTCTGCACAACCTGATCGTGATTGAATTGTTCTAGCGGGCGGGCTATGTTTGGCGGTTGACGTCGGCGGTCGGTCGGCGGCGTCTTCGGGGCACGGACCAGAGCCTGGCCGCGTCGCGATCGAAGTCGGCGTCCCGCCGGCGGGTCGCCTCGCCGGTCGCGAGCACGGGACGGGTCATGGAACTGATCATCTTTCTGATCACAGGTGCGATTGCCGCGGCGATCGCCTCGGTCAAGGGCCGCTCGGTCATCGGGTGGTTTTTCGGCGGGCTGCTGCTGGGGCTGATCGGGATCATCATCGTCGCGGTGCTGCCGAACCTCAAGGAGCAGCGGGCGCGGGAGGAACAGAGCGAACGGGAGGCGCGTCGGCTGCGCGAGCAGTTGCGGCAGGAACGGATGAAGAACGAGGCGTTCCGCCGCCATGCGACGGCGCGGCTGGACCGGCACGACGAGTCGCTGGGCCTGGACACGCGGGCGGCCAACCAGCCGCTGCTGACCGCGTCGGACGAGTCGGCCGGGCACTTGCCCGCGGACCCGGCGTCGAGCCCGAACCGGCTCGAGGCGACCGGGCCCCAGGACGCCGACGGCAACGGCCATTGGTACTACGAGCGGAACGGCCAGGCCATCGGGCCGACCTCGGTTCACAACATCCGGACGCTCATGGATGAAGGCCGGCTTCATGGAACGAGCCTCGTGTGGACCGAGCGACTGAGCGACTGGACGACGGCGGGTTCGCTGCCGGAGTTCCGGGCACCGACATCATGACGCGCAACATCGAAGGCACGATCGAGCTGGACGGGCTGGTCGAGGGGCATCTGCCGCCGGACGACGAGTCGGTCGCCGACGGGCTCCGCGAGTGGGTGTCGTTCGCGCAGCGGGCGGACCTGCGGTTCAGCGTCGAGATCGACGGCGCGAGCTTCAGCCTGCTGCCCGACGCCGACCCGATCCCCGCCGAGCGGTTGGGCCCGGACCCCGCGGAGACGATCCGGCAGTTGCTGGACCAGTTGCTGCAATCGTTCACCCCGCCGCAACGGTCGGGCGTGTTCTCGACGCTGCGGTCGGCCGAGTACCGCTCGGGGCAAGAGGTGCAGACGATCTACGCGATCGGCCCCGGGGGCAAGGTCGAATGCCAGCAGCGGACGGTCGAGGCGCCGACGGTGGCCCCGGCGGAGCCGCTGAAGCTGCGTGATCGGCTGAAGCTGATCGGGATCGGCGTGGGGATCGCGGCGGTGATCATCGCCGCCTCGGCGATCTGGGTGCCATACGGGAAGATGTTCGGCGAGGCGGCGCAGCGGCTGACGCCGATCGACCTCGAGGCGATCGGCGTCGACCCCGGGCCGTTCGAGCCTTACCTCACCATCGCGGGCAAGACCCTCGAGGCGATCGACGGCCGGGAGTACCTGGTCATCGAGCTGGCGCGGACCGAGTCTTATCCGGCCGACGAGCCGGCGCTGGCGGCGGCGTGGGCGGCGTCCGCGGACGACATGACGCGGCGGCTGACGCTCGAAGCGCTGGCGCGGGGGCAGGTCAGCGTCGACCAGTACGACGCGCACGGCCGGCACATCCGCCGCGTGCTCGTGCAGGTCGTCGGATTGCAGCGCGACCCGTCCATCAAGGTCCAGGTGCCGGTGATCCGCAAGGCCAGACCCGAGCGGGTGCGGCTGCTGTACTGACCCGGGCGAGGCGGTCCGCCGGCCACGCGACGCGCGGTGTCCGGGCCGGTCAGCCACGCGGCCACGGCTATTCAACGAAAAACAGGCAAACGACCGGTCGATGCGCCCGGTGACGTCGCGTGTCCGTGTGGGGGGTGTTCCGAGCGTGTCGCTGAGCGATAAACCATTTATTTCAAGTAGTTTGCGCTTGGACTTGGGCCTTGGCCGGGGGTGGCCGGGCGGACAGGCAGCCGGGAGCACCGGCGGCACCGGGGGTGCCGGGGGTGCCGGGGTATTGCTTCGGGTCGGCCGCAGGCTCGCCCGGGCCCGGCGTGACGGGATGGCCGCGGTGATGTTCATGTGGGCCTCTACCCGTGGACGGCGCGTCAGGTCGCCGCGCGCCAGGGCGTCGAAACACGGTTGAGAGCGGCGAAAACGCAGCGTCGGGGTGCGGCGCGCCGGTGCGCGGAACGCTTGGAGCCACGCAGACGAGAAGTGCCCACCGGATTCGACCCCGGCAGTACTCGGGGGCCTTGCAGGATTTTCTTCGGGCATACCGCGGCAATGCCGGGGCAATGCCGGGGCATTCCGGGGCATTCCGGGGTGGTGCGCGGGCGCAGGTATGGCGATCGGAGCAACCCCGTAGCCCCTGTTCCGGTATCTGGCTGGATGGGCTTGGCCGGACCGCAGCAGCCGCGGCGAGACAGCGGCGTCGCGGCGGTGTTGCGATTGCGGGATAGACCGTGTTGGAGCGCCAGCGGCGGCATGCGTGATGGCGGGGCCGACGATGAATGGCGGGGCCGGAGCTGATGGCGGGGCCGCGGCTCAACCGGCCGCGGTTCGAAGGCGGCGACGCGAGCGGATTGACTGGTGGTGCGGGATCCAATAATGTACATACATTATCCGACTGCCGGGGCTCTTGGATTCGTTCGGGCTGTTGGCTGAGATTGGAGGGAGGGGAAGAGGGGTGGAGGGCTGG